>NZ_JBARWZ010000205.1:0-4508 GCF_049647105.1 Actinophytocola sp. | reverse complement strand
GTGTCAAGGGGGCCAAATGCAAGGAACACAGCAATGCCAAGCCCTGGCCCCCTTGACGCGGCGTGATAGCCCCTGGGAGGTCGACGGGATGGCAGGCAGACCCGAACCCAACGCAAGAAACCCTCGAAATCCCAGGCCATCCTGGAGACCTGCCCCTCCGGCGAGGAGCCGCCGGAGGCAAAGGGGCCGCCGACGGCAAACCAGTGAGACAAACGCAACCGGTGGATCCAGACTGGAGTCAGATCAAGGCAGCAAAAAGCTCGGGCCGTGCGGACCGCGACCCGAGCTTTCGTGGTACTGGGCCGCACGGACCGCGGCCCAGTACCAACGTCCCTAAACGGTGACTCGCCGAGTCACCGGCTGCTCGCGCAGGTACTCCTCCGCCTTGTCGGCGGTGTCCTGCCGCTGCTTCTCCATGGCGGTCGCGAGGCCCAGGCCCAGGCGACGGGCGTCGGCGTTGAAACCGCGCGGAGACTTCGTGAGTGACGTCAGCCACTTACGCATTCTTCTCACCTCCTGGTGTGGCACCGAGGCGTACGGACCACGTCCCGATCCCACTTCTCTCAACCACATCTGCCGGGTTCCCCATACCGCTGGGGCGTACACGTCGTCGTCGTCACACCCGGGCCGGGTGGTCGGCGACCGGCTGGTCGCGCAGGAAGGTCTCCACCTCGCGGGCGGCCTCCTGGCGCTGCTTCTCCATTGCCACGGCCAGGCCGAGGCCGAGTGCACGGCCGTCGGCGTTGAAGCCGCGCAGTGTCTGCAGCCAGTTACGCATCTACTTCACCTCCTTGCGGGCAGCGTCGATGAACCCGGGGTCGCGACGATGCGGCCAGGGTGGGGTCGGCGGGCACACGTGGCGCCTGCCGGGGAATCAGGGGATTGGTCAGCCCTTGGCGGGTGACCTGCGACGGCGGCGGGTCGGCAGCTCGAGCACCTGCTGCTCCTGCTCACCGTCCGCGTCGCGCTGTTCGAGGTAGGACTTCCGTGTCCGCTCGGTGTGTTCGGCCATGATGCGGGCGGCGGCGTCGGCGTCCCTGTTCTCGATGGCGTCGATCAGCTTCGCGTGCTCCTGCCAGGACTGCTTGCCGCGCTGGCGGGCGATCGGCGTGTAGTACCAGCGGACCCTGCGATCCACCTGGGTCGCGAAGTCCAGCAGCACCTTGTTGCCCGACAACTCGGTCACATACCGGTGTATGGCGGCGTTCAGTGCTACCGCGGTGTCCACGTCGTCCGCGGCCAGTGCCTCGAAACCCTGTTTGTTCAGGTCCCGGAGGTGCGCGATGCCGTCCTCGTCGGCCTGTGTCGCCGCCAGACGTGCCGACTCGCTCTCGAGCAGCGTTCGGACGGCGAGCAGCTGGTCCGCCTCGTCCGGGGTCGGCTGGTGCACGAAGGCGCCGTAGCCGGGCCGCAGGTCGACCCAGCCCTCGTTGTTCAGCCATTGCAGTGCCTCACGCACGGGCTGACGGGAGACCCCCAGCATCTGGGCCAGTTCGCTCTCCACGAGGTGCTGGCCGGGGGCCAGTCGCCGCGAGATGATCAGCTCCTGCATCGCCTGGTAGACGTGTTCACGCAGGGGCACCGGCCGATCAATCCGGCGAGCCGCCAGTTCCTTTGGCAACTCGGTCGGCTGCATGGTGGTCTCCAACAAGTGTGGGTATGTTCAGCATCCAGTCGATTCGATGGCTCTAGTCGACTGCCTACAGCATACAGTCACCGCTTGTCCGTTTACGGGCACTCGTGAGCGCGTTCACAGTCAGTGATCGGTAACTCTGGGCCGATAGATGCTTTGGATTGAATTCGATTACCGGAAGTGTGCGACTTCCCGGGACAGCGAAAACGCGGCGGTTTTCACGGCGGACGCGAGTCGTTCCAGGTCGAGGCGGTGCGAACGGCCCGCGATGGACACGGCGGCGATCACGCGGCGCGTGTGGTCGTGCACCGGGGCCGCCACCGCGACCACGCCGGTCTCCGATTCCTCTCTATTGATGCCATAGCCGCACGCCAGCGTGCGGTCGAGGTCCTGGCGCAGCAGGCCGGGCATGGTGATGGTCTTCGGGGTCAGCCTGGCCAGCCCGCCGTCGACCACCTGCCGCACGCGGGAGGGCGGGCCGAGCGCGAGGAACACCTTGCCGCTCGCGGTGCAGTGCGCGGGAAGCGTGCCGCCGACGCGGGACACGATCGGCATCGAGCGGCGGCCGGTGACCTTCTCCAGGAACAGCGTGTCCGGCGAGTCGAAGACCGTCAGATGGACGTTCTCGTGCGTGGCCTCGTACAGGTCCTCCAGGTACGGCAGCGCCGCCTCCCGCAGCCCGCGCTGCCTCGGCACGTGCTGCCCGAGCACGAAGATCTTCATGCCAAGGCGGTAGCCGCGGTCGGTGCGCTCCAGCCAGCCGTGCGCGACCAGCTCGGCGATCATGCGGTACGCGGTCGGTTTCGGCAGGCCGGTGCGGGCGGTCAGCTGCGCGAGGGCCAGGTCCGAGTCGGCCGCGCCGAACGCGTCGAGCAGCAGCAGACCACGAGCCAGGACCGACTTCGGCGGCGCACCCATGTGATCGATCCTGGTGCCTTCGGCGTGGCCGGGGCAAGGGCGCCTACAGCAGGGGCACGTCCACCAGCAGTGGCTCCGTGAGCGAGGCCGCCGACGTGACCAACTCGCGCAGCTCGTCGGCGCTGTCCACGCGGCGGCTCGCGACGCCGAAGAACTGGGCCGCCTTCGACCAGTCCATGCGCCCGAGGTCGAGCCCGGGGTACGGGCCGTGCCCGTAGGACTTGGCGAGCGTGTCCTTGAGCGTCCGGTACTCGCCGTTGTTCATCACGCAGAACAGCACCGGCACGTGATATCGCGCCGCGCTCCACAGGCCCTGCAGCCCGAACAACGCGCAGCCGTCGCCGAGCACGGCGACGACCGGGCGGTCGGGCCGGGCCATGCGGGTGCCGACGGCCGCGCCGATGCCCCAGCCGAGGCCGCCGCCGGCGGCGTGCACGAAGGAGTTCGGGCGGGTCAGCCGCAGCAGGGGGCGCAACAGGACGCCCACGGTGATGGCCTCGTCGACGACGACCGCGTCGGCTGGCAGCCCGTCGGCGATCGCCTTCGCCGCGACGGCCGGGTCCAGTGGCGCCATCGGGTTCGTGCCGGCCACCGGGTCCGGGGCCGGATTCGTGGCGCGCACGGGGTTGGCGCGCCGCCCGACCTGCGCGACCAGCTCGGTCAGCGACGCGCGGATGGCGCCGGTCAGCCCCAGTTCGACGGCGAAGTTGCGGCCCAGCTCGGCCGGGTCGTCGTCGAGCTGCACGACGCGGGTGTGCTCGGGGATGGCGGAGCCGGGGGTGTAGTGGTGCGGGGAGAAGGCGTGGCAGCCGACGACCAGCACGACATCGTGGCCGGTCAGTGCCTCCCGGACCGCCGCGTTGCGTGGGGGCAGCATCCCAGCGTGCAACGAATGGGTGAAGGGAAAGTTCACCCGATCGTGCATCGGTTGGTGGAAGACCGTGGCGTTGAGGCGTTCGGCGAGGTTCACCAGCTGGGCGACCGCCCCGTCGCGGCCGACGCCGTCCCCGGCGACGATCGCCGGGTTGTCGGCCCCGGCGAGGATCCACGCCGCCTGGTCCAGCCCGTTGGCCGGGCCGAGCGGCGCGAGCGGGGAGCGGGCGGGGACGGGCACGTCGACGTGCTCGACGAGCAGGTCCATCGGGATCGACACGAACACCGGCCCCTCGGGTGGCTGCGCGGCGAGCGCGAACGCCCGCCGCAGCACGATCGGCAGGTCGCGGGCGTGCTGCACCTCGATCGCGCTCTTGGCCGCCGCGGCCGCGAGCCCGGTCAGATCGCCGGTGAGCATCGGGTCCTCGACGAGGTGCGTGCGGTCCTGCTGGCCGGCGGTGATGACAAGGGGAGTGTGGGAGCGCTTGGCGTTGAGCATGCCGATCAGCCCGTTGGCGAGGCCGGCGGCAACGTGCAGGCTGACGAACGCGGTGCGGCGGGACGCGCGTGCGTACCCGTCGGCCATGGCGACGGCGGAGTGTTCCTGGACGGCGAGCACGTACTCGAAGTCGGTCGCCCTCGCGAGCGCGTCGATCAGCGGCAGCTCGGTCGTGCCGGGATTGCCGAAGATCTTCTCGACGCCCTCGGTCCGCAGGACCTCGAGCATCGCGTCCATCGGGTTCATCTCAGCTCCCCCAGCCAGGTTGTCGGTGAGCGGGTTCATGCCCGCCCGCGTCAACCTCGCCTGACCATGCACAAATGCTGTTGGCGGCGAGGATCTTGCGACAAGGCTGGCGTTTCACTGACCGGAACGGTGCCCGTTGACGGTGTGTCCCGGTGCGCAATAGCGTTCGTTGTCTGAACCGCTGTTCGCAGTCCGAACATTTTGGAGCCTAGTGTCCCGAACCGGAAATCTGGCACCTGATTCGGCGGCCCAGCTTCCTTCTGGCGGCGTTGCCGATCCACCCAAGTACAACCCGGTACGAGAGAGGATCGGCGCCTTGCCGGCAGAAACCTGGATCCA
>NZ_JBARWZ010000204.1:0-52109 GCF_049647105.1 Actinophytocola sp. | reverse complement strand
ACAGACTGGGTAACCAACGGAGTTTCTGCTATCTGGTGATCTTGGTCGACACCGTTCTAGCAGGAACTCCGTTGCTAGTTTCAGCCGGCTGGACAGCCGCACCCACCCCTTAACTTCACGGCCTTGGCACTAGCTCGAGCATCTTGCCGGCGATGTACTGGTGCGTCCCGGGTGCCGCGCTGATCCACCGCTCCCCACGCGTCATCTGTGACACGGAAAGCGCCCACCGCCCGTCAGCCTGGTCCAGGACGGTGAGCCACCGGTCCGACCGATGCCGAACCCCGTTGACGTCCCGCTTGGCGGCGTAGAGCTTCGCCACCGCGAAGCGCTGAGCCTTGAGAAGGGCGTCGAGCCGCCGAGCCGCCTCGGGCCGGGCAGCGGAGGACCGCCGCATGACGCTGCCCTCCGCTCGCCCGCGCGGAGCGTGGAAGTCGGTGTGCCGCACGGAAAACGGCTCACCGTGCGCGACGCCGGTGTCCGGCAACCGCCACACCAGGGTCTCGATCATCCGGTCCAGATCGCACCGCTCGAACCGCACCCGCTCCCCGGAGCGCACAACGAGGACCGCGGACCGCCCATAGGAGGCAACAAGAACGGAGTAGGCCTCATCAGTGGTGGTGACCCACCCGTAGTACTCGACGGTGGCCCGCTGAACAACGTTGACGAGATCGACGAACTCGTCGAACTCCCTGCGACCCCCAAGCCCCGCGGCGTCCAGCTCCTGCCGGACAACCCGCTCCGCCTCGGCCGAGAACCGAGGGGAGACATACCGTTCGCCCCCGGCGAAAACAGCGTGCGGCTCCCCCAGATTCTCCTTCTGCATGAGACTGAGCAGAGGGAAGACGGAAAGCTCGACCTTGCGCCCGGTCTGCATCAATCCTCGTATTCGTCGTCGCCGATGACCTGAGGCGCGGTCAGCACGTCACTGCCGAAGATCTGCTCGGCGTCAGCCTCGATGAGCACCTTCCGCTCATGCTCGGCATTCTCGTCGTCCTTCCCCCGCCCAGCCCCCAAAGGTGCCCCCATGGGCCCAGCCCCACCACGGGCGGCAGCTCCCTGCATCCCGCGCCGAACAGCGTTCTCCTCAGCGGCAAGGGCCCCAGCCCCGACCGCACCCCCAGGCCCACGCACAGCGGACCCACCACCACCGCCGGCGACGCCCCCACCCGCACGAGGTGCACCGCCACCGGAGTACCCACCCACCGAACCCCCACCGACAAACCCACCGGGAGCTGCGGAAACCGGCGCCCCAGACAAAGGAGGAGAGTACCCGGTCGTTGGATACAAAGATCCCGAAGAAGACCGGTAGTCATTGGCCGCGGTCTGCCCATCACCGGATGACGAAGCCCCGGTGACCCCAGCGGAGGCGCCCGGATGCCCTGCGGCCTCACCCGGATAACCCGAAGGCCCCGCGCGATACCCACCGTCGGGGTTCCCCGGCTCGTCACCAGGCCCACCAGGCGGACCATCTCCGGGGCCAGGTCGAGGCTCCCCAACCCCGATGGTGTCGGCAGACTTCACCGAGATATCGCCCCCGTCCCGCCCACCGGCGTGGAACTCCTGAGGCATGTTCGTCTCGTTGTACTCACTGGCCCCGTCATACTGCTGGAAGACAGCGATATTGTGCTGGGCGTCAGCCTGGTATGCCGTGACTTCCTTCTCGTGGTCCACGTCAAACGGGAACGCGTCATCAAGCGACTGCTCTGGCGGCTCCGAAACCGGCCGCACGCTGTTGTGGGCCCGCTCGAACGAGCCGGCCTGTCGGGAGACGAGGTCCTGTGCCTGGTCGAGCTTGTCCGCGTTCGCGAGCACCTGCTCCTTGAGCGGCAGTGCCGCACCCCGGGCCGCCGCGCTGGCCGCACCCTGCCATCCGACTGCGATCAGATCCCCAAGCGACGCGATCAAGTTCGCCCGGTCTTCCTCCTCGGGCACCTCGTGTTGTACCTGCGCTTGGATCCTTTGCAGATCGAACAGACCTGGCCCCTGCGTGACCTGGTGATAGATCTCGGCGGGCGTCAGGAACGTGGAAGGGAAGAATCGATCTTCCGAGTCGGTCATGATCCCGCCTTGATCGTCTTCATCGTCTCGCCGGTCGCCATGATCGCGACCTCGCACGAATCCCGTTGTCCGATGTTGTCACTGGACAGTTGTGTCAGTGTCTGAATCACCCGTTGATCGGTCAGGCCGACGACGACCGAACACTGGACGGTGGGATTCTTGTCAGTGTCGAACGCGACCGCTGGAAAACCTTCGAGGTCGGCTATCGGTTTGAAATACGCGTAGGTGCCATTTTCGTTGGACCTGTAGGCGTCACTGAGTCCACGTTTCACCTTCGTGAGGACGCCGAAGTGGAAGTTGCCACCCGTGTCCGGATTGCGCCACGCGCACCCTGGGCCGAAGTCCGTGTCCGAGCGCGTCCCAGCCGGATCGACGTTGAGCGCGTTCGCCTGTTCCGCGGTCAGCGCGTCGCACGGATTCTTTTCGAAGTGGCTCGCGTCGAGCGGATTCCGGACCTTCGGGGCACCGTCCGACGGCAGTTCGTCGTCAGCCGGTGGCTCGTCGCCTGACGGGGAGGTTTCGCTTGTCGGGGCCTCGGCGGAATTCACCTGATCGGGGACTGGGTTGCCCGCTGCCGTTGTCGTGCACGACGCAAGGCTTGCCCCGATGATCGCGAGGATGGTGATTCGCGCTAACCGGTTGCTCACGATCAGATTCCCGTCTGCGGTCCGGACTTGTTGATCTCGATCACCGACTGGTACTCCTGGCCCAGGACGGTGATCCACGGTCCGACCGCTGTCGGCTGCGGTCTCCCAGATTCTCCTTCTGCATGAGACTTATCGTCGTCAGGAACTCGCCGGTCACCGTTACGCCGACTTCGCACGGATCTTTCTGGCCGATGTTGTCGCTAGAGAGTTCGGTCAGGGTCTGCATCGACAGTTGATCGGTGATCCCGACGGTCACCGAACACTGGTTCGTCGGGCTTTCCGAGTCGGTGTCCCACGCGACCGCCGGGAATCCCTCGATGTCGTCGATCGGCTCGAAGTATTTGAACTCGCCGTTCTTGTTCGACCGGTACGTGTCGCTCAGGCCGCGTTTCGCTTTCGACAGGAACGAGATGATGGCGGAACCGCCGGTCTCCGGGTTGCGCCACATGCAGCCATTGCCGAAGTTCGTGTCCGCCCGGGTGCCGGTGGCCTCGACATTGAGCGTGTTCGCCTGCTGAGGAGTCAGGGCGTCGCACGGGTTCTGCTCGAAGTGGCTCACGTCGAGGGGGTTCTCGACCTTGGGTGCGCCGTCGGAAGGCAACTCGTCGCCTGGCGGGTTCTCGTCGGTCGACGGTGGCTCGCTCGTCGGGGCGTGGCCAGATTTCACCTGATCGGGGATCGGATTGCCTGCCGCTGTGGTGGTGCACGCAGCGAGCCCGATGGCGCTCACGGCGATGATGGCGATTCGCAGTAACCGGTTGTTCACGATCAGATTCCCGCTTGTGGTCCGGGGCCGGACTTGTTGATCTCGATCACCGACTGGTGCTCCTGGTCCAGGTAGTCGTCGA
Source organism: Actinophytocola sp. (assembly GCF_049647105.1). Classification (GTDB taxonomy): domain Bacteria; phylum Actinomycetota; class Actinomycetes; order Mycobacteriales; family Pseudonocardiaceae; genus Actinophytocola. Next base: position 48,556 of record NZ_JBARWZ010000204.1, on the reverse strand, counting down.
GGGTGTCCTGCAGCAGCTGGGCCTGCTTGACGCAGTACCAGTAGTTCGTCACGACGTACTGGTAATACGCCTTGTTCGCGTTCGTAGAGGCCTCGGCCTGCCCTTTGCTGGCGAAGTCGAGTCCTGGCGGGATGATCGCGTCCGTGCTGACGCGTTTGCTCGATGCGAGGTAGCGGTCGGCAAGCTCGGTCCACTTCGTGACCAGGGACCGCAGTGTCGCCTCGTCGTACGCGAAGCCGCCGCCGGTGCCTTCGTGCGGGGTCGGGCTCCCCATCTTCTCCAGGCGCCGGTAGCTCTCGGTCTGCTCGAGTCTCCCGCTCATTCCTCTCGGCCTCTCCCCAGTGCCGCCTGTGATCCGGCGGATGCGCTCGGTAGCCGAGGATACGACATGCCGTCGCCCGGTGTGGTCTCTTCGCCGTGGAACCGCTCGCTCGGGTCAGTCTTCGTATTCGATGTCGCCGATTGCTCCTTGCGGGTCACGTCCTGCGCGATGTTCAGCGAGTCGACGCCGGTCACGAAAACGCCCCCGACCGGGACCCCTCCCTTGCCCGGTGTGGAATCTTTGATCAGCAGGGTGCTGCCGAATGGGGACCGTACGAGGGGCGTTTGATGACCGAGGAGCCGCCTGGCCGCCGGCTGGAGCCGTTCGACCCGCAGCCGCCGGAGTGGGCGAAGGTGCGGGGAGAGGAGATCGTGCGTCAGATCTTCGCCTTCGAGCCAGGGTCGGGCGGATGGGGCCCCTCGGGTGGCTGGGGGCGCAGAAGGGCCACCACGCCACCGGTTCTCCGGTTCTCGGACAAGCACATCGTCGGCATCCTCGACCTGCGTGCGGTGGAGTTCCCGCACCTGCTCGAGTTCGTCCGCTGCCGGTTCGAGGAGCCACCCGACCTCCGGCAGACCAATCTCGCGGGCTGCGAGTTCGCCACCTGCCGCCTGCCGGGGCTCGAGGGGCGCAACCTCTACAGCGACAACGACCTGCGGTTCGTCGGTGGCACCAGGGTGGACGGCCGGATCGACCTCACCGACGCCGAGATCAGCGGCTCGCTCGACCTGACCGGCGCGAAGCTGCGCAACGTCGACGGGTACGCGTTGCACGCCGACCGGCTGCAGCTCGCTGGCGCGCTCCTGGCCGCGAACATCGAGGTGCACGGCCAGCTGCGGCTTCCCGGCATGCGCACCGGCGGCAACGTCAACCTGTCCGGCGCACTGCTCGACAGCCCGAAGGGCTATGCGCTGGACGGGAACGGCCTGCAGATCGGTGGAAACCTGCAGTGCGTGGCGACCAAAAAGGGGCGGTTCACCTCGATCGGGCGGCTGTACCTGCCGAGCGCACGCATCGACAGCGACTTCTCGATGCGCGGCGCGTTGCTCAAGCCCACCGGTGAGGACTACGCCGACGGCGGCAACCAGCGGTTCTTCGACCAGCGCGCCACGTTGATCGCCGACCGGATCCAGGTGTCCGGCAACATGGACCTCGACCGGGACTTCACCAGCACCGGCACGCTGCGGATCGTCAACGCGCGCATCGGCGGGTCGCTGCGCCTGTCCGGCGCCACTGTCGACCTGTCCGACGACACCGAGCCGTTCGAGGAGCAGACCGCCAAGGCGGCGGCCCCCGGGCCGTACCGCTATCGCGCCTTGCACCTCGACGGCACCGAGATCGACGGCGGGATCGATGCCAGGAACACGCGGATCGCCGGGCAGGTGCGCCTCGTCGACGTGAACGCACGCGGCAGCGTCGTGCTGGACGGTTCGATCCTGAGCAACCGCCACGGCGACGTGGTCGAGGGCCGCCGGTTCACCACCGGCGGCAACCTGGACGCCCGTGGCGTCGTGGTGTTCGGGTCGGTCCTCCTGCCGGAGGCCGGTATCGGCGCCAACTTCGACCTGCGTGCCTCCCGGTTCGTGAGCCCCGGCCGGTACCGGCGCGACCAGTCCCAGAAGCCGTCGGTCGACCTGCGTGTCGCCCAGATCGGCCGGGACCTCGTCTGTGCCCGCGGCGACGGACAGTCGTTCTCCGCACACGGTGAGATCCGGATCCGGCGGGCGGAGATCGGCAGGCAGACCAACTTCCAGGGCGCGGAGCTCGGCTCCAAGCTGAGTGACACCGCCATCAACGCCTACGGGCTCATCACCCAGGAGCTGCGGGTCGACGTGGCGGCCGCGCCGCGCGGGCACGTGAACCTGCGGCACGCGCGCTGCGCGACCCTCGCCGACAACGACAAGTTCTGGGACGCCAGCGGGCACATCTCGCTGCACGACTTCCGCTACGACGCGCTGGCCGAGCCGATCGAGCTGGACGACGACGCGCAGGTCAAGCACCGGCTCAAGCTGCTGCGCAACGCCATGGGTGACATCTACCGGCCTGGCCCGTACGACCAGTTCGCCACGATGCTGCGTGCCAGCGGCAACGAGGAGCACGCCTCGACCGTGCTCATCGACAAGCAGCGCTGGCGGTACGCGGCCCTCGCCGAGGGCTACCGCCTGCTCGGGTTCCCGGTGATGTTGTGGAGCTGGCTGCAGAGATGGATGGTCGGCTACGGCTACCGGCCGATGCGTGCCCTGCTGTGGTTGCTCGCGCTGCTGGTCATCGGCTCGGTGTGGTTCTCGTTACAGCCAACGCCGGTGGAGTCCAACACCGACGACAAGCTCGTGTGGAACCCGGTGCTGTACACGATCGACCAGCTGGTCCCGATCGTCGACTTCGGTCACAAGAACAGATGGCACTTCGACGGTGCGTCACAGTGGATCACGGCCGGACTCGTCGCGGCGGGCTGGATTCTCGCGACGACCGTCGCGGCAGGCATCACGCGGATGTTGCGCAGGTCGTCGACTTAGTAACCTGCCGCTGTCTGGCACCCGCATGGAGGATCGATGAACGAGCCGAGCGCGTCCGCGCACACCGAGGTGCACGCGTCGCCGGACGTGGTGTATACGCTGGTCAGCGACCTGCCGGGGATGTCGGCACTGACCGACGAACTGGCGCGCGGCAGCTGGCTGGACGGGGTCGGCGAGGCCGCCGTCGGCGTCCGGTTCCGAGGGCACAACAAGATCGCGTGGCGGCGCTGGAGCACCACGTCGACGGTCACCGACGCGGACCCGGGGCGGCGCTTCGCGTTCGAGGTCTCCTCGGTCGCAGGCATTCCCGTCTCCCGCTGGCAGTACGACATCGAGGCGACCGTGAACGGGTGCCGTGTCGTGGAGCAGACGTGGGACCGGCGGCCGTCGTGGTTCCGGCCGTTCGCCAACCTCGTCACGGGTGTGCGGGACCGCGCGGATCACAACCGCCGCAACATGGAGCGCACCCTGGTGCGGCTGAAGGCGGCAGCGGAGGCGGCAAGCGGTTAGCCCGAGGGCGGCGGTTACCATTCCTTGGTGCCAGAACTCAAACTCGAGATCCAGATGCTGCACGACAGGGTGCTGGTGCAGCTCTCTCCCGAGGAAGGGGAACGGCGCAGTACCGGTGGCATCGTCATCCCGGCGACCGCGCAGATGGCACGGCGCCTTGCCTGGGGTGACGTGTTGGGGGTCGGCACGAACGTGCGGAACGTCAAGGTCGGCGACCGGGTCCTGTTCAACCCCGAGGACCAGTTCGAGGTCGAGGTCCAAGGGCAGACCTACCTCGTGATACGTGAGCGCGATCTGCACGCCATCGCCAGCGAGCGGATCGAGCACGGCACGGGTTTGTATCTCTAGGGAAGGCAAGTCGTGGAGCACCAATGGCCGGACTCGCACGCCGAGCAGACGGACGTGTTCACCCCGCTCACGCGCACCATTGGTGACGAGCCGACGGTCAGGATCCAGGCGCCTGGGCAGCCTCCCGCCGGGGAGCAGGGCACAAAGGGCAAGCGCCTGCGCAAGGCGGGCATCATCGCGGGGGCGGTGTTCGGCGCGCTCGTCGTCCTGTACGGCGTCGACCTGTTGATGAGCAGCGGCGAGGTGCCGCGCGGGGTCACCGTGGCCGGTGTCGACGTCGGCGGTCAGTCGCACGAGGACGCGGAGCAGGCTCTGCGCGAGACCATCGAGCCGCGCCTCGACGAGCCGGTCAAGCTGCGCGGTGGCGACGTCGACGCCGAGGTCAAGTCGGCCGACGCCGGTCTGACCATCGACTGGGTGGCGACCCTCGACCACACCGGTGAGCAGCCACTGAACCCGATCACGCGCCTGATGTCCTTATTCGGCAGCAGCGAGGAAAAGGGCGTCGTCACGATCACGGACGACGAGAAGCTGGACGCGGCACTCGAGGCGCTCCGGCCGAAGATCGACCGCGAGCCCGCCGAGGGCACAGTCAAGTTCGAGGGCGTCGACCCGGTCGCGGTCGACCCGAAGCCGGGCCAGAAGCTCGACGCAGCTGGCGCGCGGCAGGCGCTCGTCGACGAGTGGGCCACGGGCGAGCAGGTCGCGCTGCCGGTGGCCATCACCAAGGTCAAGACGACCGCCGATGGTGTGCGGAAGGCGGTCGACGAGATCGCGAAGCCCGCGGTCGCCGCTCCCGTGATCGTCCACGGCGAGGGCAGGGACGCGACGATCGAGCCCGCGGTGATCGCGAGCACGCTGGTGTTCAAGCCTGCCGACAACGGCGGGCTGTCGGCGAGCATCGACCAGGCCAAGCTGGCAGGCGCCGTCGGCCCGCAGCTCGCGTCCACCGAGGTCGAGGGCAAGGACGCACAGATCGTCTTCTCGTCCGGCGCGCCGACCGTCGAGCCGTCCGTCGACGGCAAGGGCGTCGACTGGGCCAAGACGCTGACGCCGGTGATGGACGTGCTGAAGAAGACCGACGGTCGTGAGCTGAAGGCCGAGTACGTGCCCAAGCCCGCGAAGGTGACCACCGACGCCGCGAACAAGCTCGGCATCAAAGAGGTCATCGGCGAGTTCACCACCCGGGGGTTCGCCTCGGACTCCGGCGTCAACATCCGCACGGTCGCGGCGGAGGTCGACGGCGCGATCGTGAAGCCGGGCGAGACCTTCAGCCTCAACGGTTTCACCGGGCCGAGGACCAAGGCGCAGGGCTACGTCGAGGCAGGCGTGATCAAGGAAGGCGCACCCGGCCGGGAGGTCGGCGGCGGCATCTCCCAGTTCGCGACGACCCTGTACAACGCGTCGTACTTCGCGGCCATGAAGGACGCTGGCCACAAGGAGCACAGCTACTACATCAGCCGCTACCCGGCCGCGCGCGAGGCGACCGTGTTCCAGAACCACGACGGCAGCAGCGTCATCGACCTGAAGTTCACCAACGACTCGGACACCGGGGTGGCCATCCAGACGATCTGGACGTCGAACTCGATCACCGTGAAGCTGTGGGGGACGAAGAAGTACGAGGTCGAGTCGATCACCGGTGGGCGGTCCAAGGAGACCCCGCCTCAGGAGAAGCCGGGGCCCGCGGAGAACTGCCACGCCAGCAACGGCGCGCCGGGGTTCACCACCAGCGACACCCGGATCATCCGGGAGGTCGGCAGTGGGCGCGAGGTTTCCCGGCACACCCGGTCGGTGAAGTACAACCCGCAGCCGAAGATCGTGTGCGCGCCACCCCCGCCTGCTGGGTGATCGCCCTTCTTTGACGCCGAGAGGCCTCCGGAGTCCAGGACTCCGGAGGCCTCTCGGCTTTGGGGTGTTCGTCGTCAGGCGCGCGTGCGTGACTTCGGGTAGAGGGCCGCAGCCAGGATTACCGCGACCACCGCGGCGATGATCTGGAAAATGTGCCGCCACCAGTCGATGCCCGGGGTGTCCTTCACGCCGACCCATCCGGCGATCAGGTTGCCCACCAGGGCGCCGACGATTCCTGCCACGATCGTCAACCAGAACGGGATCTTCTGATCACCCGGGGCGAAGAGCCGCCCCAGGATGCCCAGGACGATGCCCGCGATGATGAGGCCGATGATTGCGCCAAGTGACCACATAAATGCTCCTCCACCAAACGAATGGTGGCTCAGCAGTACCACCGATCGTCAGTGGTCACACCTCGAGCGTGATCCGACTGTTTCCACGCCTGAGACGGCACCAGCCGCGGGTCAGCGACCCGCGGCTGGTGTGACGATGAGTCTCGGTCAGAAGGCGGACTCGTCGAGCTCCATCAGCGAGTTGTCCGCGGCCTCGACGATCTTGCGACCCGAGGACAGCTCCGGCAGGACGTTCCGCGCGAAGAAGGTCGCCACCGCGATCTTGCCCTCGTAGAACGCCTTGTCCTTGTCCGCCGCGCCTTCGTCGAGGCGGGCGATCGCGATCTCCGCCTGGCGCTGCAGCAGCCAGCCGATCACCAGGTCGCCCACCGCCATCAGCAGGCGCACGCTGTGCTGGCCGACCTTGTAGACACTGGCGGGCTCGTTCTGCGACGCCGTCAGGAAGCCGATCAGCGAGCCGAGCATGCCCTGCACGTCCTCCAGGGCCTGCTTCAGCAGCAGGCGGCACTCCTTGAGCCTGCCGTTGCCGCCCTCGGACTCGATGAACGCCGTGATCTCGCCCGCCACGTGGGTCAGCGCGGCACCCTTGTCGCGGACGATCTTGCGGAAGAAGAAGTCCATGGACTGGATGGCGGTCGTGCCCTCGTACAGCGAGTCGATCTTCGAGTCGCGGATGTACTGCTCGATCGGGTAGTCCTGCAGGAAGCCGGAACCACCGAGGGTCTGCAGCGACTGGGCCAGCTGCTCGTACGCCCGCTCGGACCCGACGCCCTTGACGATCGGCAGCAGGAGGTCGTTGACGCGCTCGGCGAGCTTGCGGGACTCCTCGTCGCCCTCGCCCGTCCACGCCTGGTCCTGGAACGTCGCCGTGTACAGGTACACCGCGCGCAGGCCCTCCGCATAGGACTTCTGCAGCATCAGGCTGCGGCGCACGTCCGGGTGCGCGGTGATCGCGACCCGGGGTGCGGTCTTGTCCAGCATCTGCGTCAGGTCGGCGCCCTGGACGCGCTCCTTCGCGTACTCCAGCGCGTTCAGGTAGCCGGTGGACAGCGTCGCGATGGCCTTCGTGCCCACCATCATCCTGGCGTACTCGATGACCTGGAACATCTGCGCGATGCCGTTGTGCACCTCGCCGACCAGCCAGCCCTTCGCGGGCGTGTCGTGCTGGCCGAACGAGAGCTCACAGGTGGTGGACGCCTTGATGCCCATCTTGTGCTCGACGTTCGTCACGAAGGCGCCGTTGCGCTCGCCGAGCTCGCCGGTCTCGGAGTCGAAGTGGAACTTGGGGACCACGAACATCGACAGGCCCTTGGTGCCGGGGCCGCCGCCCTCGGGGCGCGCCAGCACCAGGTGGATGATGTTCTCGGTCAGGTCGTGCTCACCGGACGTGATGAACCGCTTCACGCCGTCGAGGTGCCAGGAGCCGTCCTCCTGCAGGACGGCCTTCGTGCGGCCCGCACCCACGTCGGAGCCCGCGTCCGGCTCGGTCAGCACCATCGTGGCGCCCCAGCCGCGGTCGATCATGAACTGCGCCCAGCGCTGCTGCTCGTCCGTGCCGTTGCGGTGCAGCACCTGCGCCATGTTCGGGCCGGACATGTACATGAACAGCGGCGGGTTCGCGCCCAGCATCAGCTCCGCGGCCGCCCACTGGACGGTCGGGGGGAGGCCGAGGCCGCCGAGGTCGTCGGCGAGCCCGAGGCGCCACCAGTCGCCGTCCCACATCAGCTGGTAGGCCTTCTTGAAGGACTCGGGCAGCTTCGCCGAGAAGGTCTTCGGGTCGTAGGTCGGCGGGTTGCGGTCCGCGTCCGCGAACGACTCCGCCAGCGGGCCCGTGGCCAGCCGGTTCAGCTCGGCCAGCACGCCGCGCGCGGTCTCCTCGTCGGATTCGGCGAGGACGCCCTTGCCCAGCCGGTCCTGGACCTTGAACACCTCGAACAGGTTGAACTCGAGGTCGCGGACGTTGCTCTTGTAGTGGCCCATCTCCTGGCTCCCTCGTTTTCGCGGTTCCGCGAACATGTGCTACCCGTCGGTAACATCAGGATATTACTAGCGAGTAGAGCACGGCAAGGAGAGCGGCCAACAAGGTGTGTCTCCGCAGGTGGGAGTGGGTGTAAGTCACCTCACGCCGACGTCGTTGCCTCCTCGGGCGCAGGGCACGGCGCCGTCGAGCGTCAGCACGCCGGAACGGAACGCGACGGCCACGGCGTGGGTGCGGTCCCTCGACGCGAGCTTGCGCAGGATGCTCTTCACGTGCGTCCTGATGGTCTCGACGGACACGAAGAGCACGTTCGCGATCGCCTGGTTCTCGAGGCCGTCCGCGATCAGCTGCAGCACCTGGTGCTCACGCCGCGACAGCGGCTGGCGCGGACCGTTCGGCCGGCGAGGACCGAGGACGGGCGCCGCCATCGCGGCGGTCATCGCGGCGTCGAGGTAGCGCCCCTCGGAGTGCACCGCCTGGATGGCCTTCACGAGTAGTGGCGGCTGCACGGACCGGAGGACGACCCCGCGCACCCCGCCGGTGACGGCACTGGCGACATACTCCGCGGTCCTGCGTCCCTCGTCGACCAGCAGGATGACCCCGAGGGCCGGGTTGCCCGCGAGGAGATGGCTCAGCTGCCCGCGCGGGTCGAGCGCGGCGTCGATGACGACGATGTCGGGCCGCATCCGTTCACACAACCGCACACCGACCGCCGGGTTCTCGGCCGCGCCGACCCAGCGGAGCCCCGGCGTCCGGTGCACGAGCGCGGACAATCCTTCTCGGACGAGCGGGATGTGGTCGATGAGCGCGACGCCGACGGCGCCGTTCGCCTGGCGCGTCGGCTGGTTGGTGTTCGGTTGCATCTCGGCGTCCTCCCGCTTGCACTACTCCGGGACAGAGACGAACCAGTCGGGGCGACGTGACGCGTTCGGTGACTTTGTTCTCACGATCCACTCTGGATAGCGAACGCTTAGCACTCCACGGGTTTGCGACGCTACTGTTAGTGGCACTGTGGAGTCCGAGATCGAGCGCAACGCCCAAGACTGGTTCAGGTTCATGGTCGACACGAACCTGGCCCCGGGGCTGCGTGCCCTCGGCTTCTTCGGGGTCGGCAGGCGCTTCCGCATCGAGGGCCCCAGCCACTGGGGCGAAGTCGCCGTGGAGCAAGCACGTTCCTACAGCGCGCGCGCAGTCCGCTTCACCCTGCACATCGGCGTCATGTCCCGCGACGAGTGGGCCGAGCAGCTGCGGGTCCGCCCGTACTACCCGGCGAGCGAAGTGGCGAAGGCGCAGTGGATGGGCTGGCAGGCGCCGATCGGCTCGGTCGTCGAGGTCGGAGGTTTTCCCATCGGCGAACTGTGGTGGGAGCTGGAGGTCGGCCGCCCGTTCCAGTCGCTGGCAAGGGAAGTGCTGACCACGGTCCGCGAGTACGGCCTGCCGGCCATGCATGAGCGCATGAAGGCCTGAGTCTGACCGCGGCTCGCCGGGTAGTCCAGCAACTGAGCACGATCGCGTAAATCCGTACGGTCCGACCTGATTACAATCAGTGTTCATCCGATTACGGAGAAGGGACTACACCTTGACGACCGAACATGCGATCGGTGTCCACCTGGACACCCCAGCGGTCCAGGTGGCTCGGGACCTCGTACTCCTGGTGGCCAGGGTCGGCCTCGCGGTGATCATGCTGGCGCACGCCAAGTTCTTCTACGACCTCGGCGGCCTTGGCGGTGTCGGGCAGATGTTCGCGCAGTCCGGCGTCCCGCTGCCGGGCATCGCCGGGCCCGCCAACGTCCTCTTCGAGTTCGTCGGCGGCATCGCGCTGCTCCTCGGCCTCGCGGTACCCATCGTCGGCGCCCTGATGGCGGTGAACATGGTGGGTGCGTGGATCTTCATGCACCCGGGTTCCCTGTTCTCCATGGAGCACAACGGCCCCGAACTGGTCATCACGATCGGGCTGCTCAGCCTCGTCCTCGCCGTGGTCGGCTCCGGCCGGTTCGGGCTCGACCACCTGATCCGCACACGTAGCGCCCGACGGGGCCAGTAACAGCACGAGAAGGTCCTGCCGACCAGGAAACAATCCCCAGCTCTACAGTGGACACACTGTGAGCTGGGGATTTGCATATTGAGCGGACTTATCCACCTCCGTTCGACGGCGTGTTGGCCGGCGAACGAACGCCTCCCATGTGACACTGCGCGTGATCAATCAATCACGTACGGTGCGTCTTCTTGTGGTCCTCGCGATACCGGAAGAAGAACGAGCCGTCCGAAAGGAAGAGGTGCCATGACATTCATGAATGGTTTGCGGCGCAAGGCAGTGCTGGCCGTGGCGGTTGCAGGACTGTCCTCGGGGTTCACCACCCCCGCGCTCGCTGCCCCCGCTGCCTCGGTGGCCGCCGAGGCATGCGGAGAGACCCAGTTCTGCATGTCCCGGGAGCGGGACGGCATCGGAGAGACGTTCCGCTACGAGAGTTCGGCCGACGGCACCTGTATCTCACGGTCCAACGCGTGGAGCGACGGCCTCACCTCGGACGCCAAGTCGTTCGAGAACAACCTGACCGTCGACGCGCTGGTGTTCACCTCGGGTAATTGTTCCGGATTCCCCACCGGCGGCAAGACGGCCCCGAAGGGCAGCTGGAACTTCGAGGACGACGTCCGCTCGTTTCGGATCCTGGGTGCCGACTGCGTCGAGGGCAGAATCTGCTTCTGGACGAACTCCAACTTCACCGGCACGCTGAAAGCGAAGCCGTGGGGCAACTTCTGCCAGGACACCGGCGGCATCGCAGCCAAGACCGCGTGGAACCGCACCGGGTCCTCTATCGACCTCTACTCAGGCGGCACCTGCCTGGGGGCCAGTTACGTCGGCTCACTGCCCGCCAACCAACTCGCCTACACCGAAAACTCGTGGGGCCGCTGGAATCTCTCCTGACCCGCAGCGACTCGTTCGACGATGACGCCAGTGCTGTTTGATCTAGAAACGACGAACCCCCAGGTCCACAGTAGACATGCTGTGACCTGGGGGTTCGTGTGTTGAGCGGATGACGGGAATCGAACCCGCGTTCTCAGCTTGGGAACCAGCCTAATCCGCCCAGAGAGGCTGTCTGACCTGCGGTTCGATCAGGACGGGGCTAGCCGTTGTTGACCGTTGCGGACCACCCTCTACAGCATGCGGACAGCACGAGGCTGGACCATCTTCACGCAGGTGAGAGAGGCGCTGAGTTGCCCTGTGCGCCTGCCGATGTGAATCACCCCGGCCCGTTGTGGATCGGTCGTCTACGGCGATCCTGGCGCGCGTTCTCCGCTCTGATCGATGTGCGTCGACTGACTCACGCTCCTGGCGCGTTGGGGGTCGTCAGGGACCGTCTGGGGCCAGCCGCTGAGGATGGTCCAGCTTGGTTGAGATGGCACCTGTGACACAGAGAGAGTGTGGGAAGCCAGGACAACCTCTCTGAGTGTCACTCAAGTGTCACTCCCGGTTCCCCAGGTCGCATCAGGTGCAGTGACAAGGTGACAGGTGTGACACCTACGGCGGGTCCTTGTCACTCAGCGCAGCCCGATCCCTGGTCTAAGAGCAATGCGTCTCCGTGCGGGCCACGGCGTGTTCCCCGATCCCATACCGAGGGAAGCTGGGACACTGAGCGGCATGTCAGCGGGATTGCTTGCGCAGATCGAGGCTGGCGTGCTCGAAGGTGAGCCGCTGCCGAGCCTGTTGCAGAAGTGCCTCGTGCTCGGAGGTCGGGCTGGGTCGGAGAAAATGCGAGATTGGGCCCGCCAAGAACTCAATGGTTATCCAGGCATCGGAGGTCTTCCTCCGTACCGCATGTTGCATGCACAGGTCAAGCTCACCTTGACCAACCCGTGGGGATATCAGCCCAAGACCACCTCGTTCTCCACCGCGCAGCTGCCTGACCAACTGAGCACGTTCCTTAAAGAGAAGGGCACCGTGCTCGAAAGCATCCCGATGAACATGGGCGTTGGTGAGCTGGACGCTATGGCTGACAGCGGCAAAGGCGAGCACCATCTCCTCCCATGGTGGTCTGACATGCTGCTTCCTGTTCTCAACGAGCACTACGTCGACCAGGAGTACACCCGGGTCCAAGATGTGTACTGGGCTCTGTCCAACAGCACACTCAAAGGACTGCTGGTTCAGATTCGCACGAACCTCGCCGAGCTAGTTGGTGAACTTCTCGCGCTTACGCCAGACGATCGCCAGCCGACCAAAGAGGCCGCCGACGCAGTGACAGTGTTCATCCTCTCCGGTGATCGCAACGTGATCACCAATCTTCGACAGGATGTGACTGGTGGAACTGCGGTCGCTACCCAGGGCGGCGAGTCTCCCGTGACTGCCGCAGGAACGGGTGGAACCGCGATCGGCAGCCAGACTGCCAGCAGTGAGGGGGCCAGTGTTGTCGGCAGTCAGGTCGCTAGCGGCGACGGCAGCCGCGCCACTGGCCGCGATTCGACCCAAGCTGAGCCTGTCACCAGCAAAGATGGGTTCTTCAAGCGGTTCCGCAAGCGCGGTATGTACGTTGGGATAGCGACTATCCTCGCCGCAGTGGTCGGCGTGCTGCAGTTGCTGGGCTGGACCCCCTGGTAGACATGGCGCGCTAGCAGCCTGGTGACGTGCAACGCACATGCAGCGAGCAACGCACATGCAGCGAGCACTGTCACCTTGGCTAGCTGTCAGTCGTGCGAGGACGCCTCGCATACCCCGACTCGCCGGAGTGTGGGAACAGTCGGTTGTTGGCGTCGTGTGACACCCTGAACGCCATGCCCGACGAGCCTCAGTACGAGTACGACCTTGCCGTGTCTTTCGCAGGCGAGCAGCGAGATTATGTGCGGGGAGTCGTCCGTGGTCTTGGTGACGACGTTCGGGTGTTCTATGACGAGGATGAGAAGGCGAGATTGCTCGGCGAGAACCTCGTCGACTTGTTGACGGACGTCTACCAGAACAAGACGCGATACGTCGCCATGTTCGTCTCCCAGGCGTACGCCGAGAAGATGTGGACGAAGGTGGAGCGTCAAAGTGCAATGGCGCGGGCCATTCGGCAACGGGCGGCATACATCCTTCCAATTCGTATGGATGACACGGAGCTTCCTGGCCTTCTGCATACCGTAGGATATCTTGATGCGCGGTTCGAAGGACTGGGCGGCGTAATCAGCGTTCTGCGGGAGAAGTTGGGCAATGAACGCGTCTCCGCGACCTACTCAGGCAGAGTTCCCGAGACGCAGGCAGACCTCGACCTGTTGCTTGCCATTCGACCTCAATGGTGGGAATTCTGGCTGTACGCAGGAGTCCTGAGGGTCGGCCTCGGTGCCCTGGAAAGCAAATATCGCGATTACGAAATAGGATTTGCTCCGCAGACTGGTGAGACATATTTTGGGCGTGATGCGTTCGAATTCTTGCACGCAGTCCCGACGCGTGCGAGTAGTTTGATCAACAACTTCAATGCCATTTTTCACTCGGGAGCGCAGTCTAGAGCCTTTGGTGAACCTGGCCAACCAGGTGACGCTGATCGCATAATCCATTTGGCTCGGCGCTTTCTGGACGTGTACGAGAGCTTGTTGGATGAGGCTGCTCGTATTCGAGGCGCGGCACTTTCGGACCCTTTTCAGGAGGCGCAACGAGCTGCCGCTGCGTTCGGGTCTAATGCGGTGCAAGAAATTCGCGATTTCGTCACAGAATGCGTCGAATCAATGAATTCCTTGCCTGAGCTCGCGGAGAGTCATTCGGAGGACGATGGGCCACTGGAACTCACACTCATCGTAAAGCTAACCGTTGACGAGGAGATATCCGCGAGTTTTATCGAAAATACCCAGAGAGCTGTTGATGAGATGCTTCGAAACGGGTAGTAGTGCGCGCTTGGATGACACCTGTGACATATAGAGGATGTGGTAGGTCAGAATGACTGTAGGTGTCGCTCCTGTTTCGAGGTCATCCCACGTGCAGTGACAGTGGCAGGTGTGACGCCTGTGGTGGACACCTGCCACTCTGTCGCTGTTCTAGTCGGTGGTGGCCTTTGGCGCTACGTAGGTACCGCGACCGTGCACAACCTTGAGTCGACCCTGTTCGACCAGTGCGGCGATGGCACGGCGCACGGTCGGCCGACTCACGCCGTACACGTCATCGGCCAGGCCCTGTTCCGACGGGAGACGAGTGCCGGGTGGCAGCTCGCCGCTGTCGAGATCTGCGAGAAGGTCCGTGTGCACCTGCTCCCACACAAGCTCGGGCCCGTCGTGGTCGATTCGGTCAGCACGGTTATCCCACGACATGCGGCCACAGTAGACATCCCCTCACCTGCGAAAACGGTAAGATACGTCACGTGACGTCAGGTGACGTAAGCTGGCCTGCGGCACGGCGCGACCCGTCCCCGGCAGGTGGCCTGATGGACGCCACCACAGCACGCGCGCTGCACGCCGTCCCGGCCGCGCCGGTGCGGCGGACGCGGTGGACCGACGATGTCCTGTTGCGGGAGGAGTTTCCTCCGCCCAAGTGGGCCGTGCCCGGCCTGCTCTGCGAAGGGCTCAACCTGCTCGCGGGAGCGCCGAAGCTGGGCAAGTCCTGGCTGTCGCTCGGGATTGCTGCGGCCATCGCCAACGGTGACCCGGCACTGGGTGGGGTCGAGGTCGAGCGCGGGCCGGTCCTGTACTGCGCGCTGGAGGACACCGGTCGGCGCCTGCAACGCCGTCGACAGCAGATGCTCGCCGCAGGTGGCCGGGCCGCTCCGCTGCTCACTCTGGAAACCGCGTGCCCGACCATGCCCAGTGGCGGGGAAGACGTGATCGTGGAGTGGATCGAGCAGAACCCCGGTGCGCGGCTGATCATCATCGACACCTTCGAGAAGATGCGCGGCCGCAACCCCCACGGCGTGTCCGCCTATAGCGCCGACTACGCCGCCGCGGGCCGGTTCAAGACCATCGCCGACCGCCACGGCGTGCCGATCCTGCTCATCCATCACGTCCGCAAGCAGGCCGCCGAGGACTGGCAAGACCTCGTGTCCGGCACCAACGGACTCACCGGAGCCATGGACGCCACGCTCGTGCTGGAGCGCTCACGCGGGCAGGCAGACGGCGTCCTGCACGTCACCGGCCGCGACGTCGTGGAGAACGACTACGCCATGACGTTCGACGGCACGTTCTGGACCAAATTGGACGGACCCGCGTCGGACTACGAGGTGAGCGAGACCCGCGCAGACCTGCTCCGGCTCGTGCGTGAGTACCCCGGCAGCAAGCCCGCCCAGCTCGCCGAAGCGCTCGGGATCGCACCCGCGACTGCCCGCAAAACGCTGTCCCGGATGGCCGAGAAAGGCCAGGTCCGGGTTGCGCCCGGCGGCCTGTACTACCCGCCCGAGCAGGTCAGTGACAGCGACCATGCCGCACCTGTCACACCTGTCACACCGTCACTCCACAACCTCTGACCAGGGAGAACCGCTGTGACACCGCCAGTGACACCCACAAGGACCCGTCACTCCGACACCAGGGATAGGGACATGACGACGCGCTTCCTCTCGGTGCCAGAAGCCGCCGATTACTTGAACACATCGGTGCGGTTTATCCGCCGACTCATTGCGGAACGGCGAGTCGCTTTCCACAAGCTCGGAAAGCACATCCGGTTCGCGGTCAGTGACCTGGACAGCTACGTCGCGGCGGGACGTGTGGAGCCGGTTTCCGTCAGCGACGTTTGGCTCAGCATGAAGGGGGTCGCGTAAATGGTGAGCAAGCGCAGGCGATTCGGTTGGGTACGTGACCTTCCCTCCGGCCGGTGGCAGGCCAGTTATCTCGGACCGGACGGACAGCGGCGGAACGCGCCCAACACGTTCAAGTCCAAGACCGACGCTGATCAGTTCCTTGTGAACGTGGAAAGTCTGATGATCCGTGGCGAGTGGACGGACCCAATCCGGGCGCGGATCAAGTTCGGCGACTACGCCGCTGTGTGGATTGTCGAACGTCCGGGTCTGCGGACGCGCACAATCGAGCTGTATCAGTGGCTGCTCAGGAAGCACATCAACCCCTACCTCGGTGAAACCGAGTTGGGCAAGCTGACCACCGGTGCGATTCGGCAATGGCGCGCGGAACGGCTCAAAGCTGGCGTTAGCGAGTCGGTTGCGGCCAAGTGCTACCGGCTCATGCGCGCCGTGCTCAATACCGCTGTCCAGGAAGACAACATCCTGCCGAAGAACCCGTGCCGCGTGCGCGGTGCCGACAAAGAGGAACCGGCCGAAAGGCCGGTGCTTACTGTCGCGCAAGTCTTCGACCTGGCGGGCCGGATGCCCGCGCGGTTCCGTGCCATGGTGCTACTGGCCGCATTCGCCTCACTCCGCTGGGGTGAGGTGTCGG
This sequence comes from Actinophytocola sp., assembly GCF_049647105.1. Classification (GTDB taxonomy): domain Bacteria; phylum Actinomycetota; class Actinomycetes; order Mycobacteriales; family Pseudonocardiaceae; genus Actinophytocola. Next base: position 32,347 of record NZ_JBARWZ010000204.1, on the reverse strand, counting down.
CGCTGCGTCGGTGTGACATCGCGGAGGACGGGAGCTGGGTGCGCATCTCTCGCGCGTTCGTCGAGTCGACAGAGAAGGGGCTGATTGTAGGTCCGCCGAAGTCGAGGGCGGGTGCGCGGACGCTCACGCTGCCGACCGCTGTCCGGCCGGACATCCTCGGGCACCTGGAGACCTACACCGAGGGCTCGCGGGACGCGATCGTGTTCACCGGCGAGAACGGCGGGGCGCTACGGCGGCCGAACTTCAACCAGCGGGTGAAGTGGACAGCCACGGTCACGAAGATGGGGCTCAGGGGCTGCACTTCCACGACCTGCGGCACGCGGGCAACACCTGGGCGGCGCAGGCGGGCACGTCGACGCGGGATCTGATGACACGCATGGGCCACGACGACATGCGGGCCGCGCTCATCTACCAACATGCCAGCAAGGAGGCGGACCAGGCCATCGCTGAGCGACTCTCGGCGTGTGTTGACAGCTACCGTGAAGCCCAGCGGTGACGACTATCTGTTCAACACTGTGGCGACGGATGTGTACGCACAGTGGTCACCTCAACCGTGGATTTGTACCCCGCAAATGCATCACTCGATCGAGTGATGGGTATAGTCTGCCTTGATCCCATAGAGCGGCATCTGTGCTGGTAGCAGCAATATGATTCGTGGCCAAGTGAGACGCTGCGTGTGGCAAGCGCTACGCGACGCGTGGAGCTGGTACGACATGTTGGGCCAGTGCCTGGTACGACATGTTGCGACCATGGGGTTGCGTGGTACGACATGCTGAACTGCGTGGTACGACATGCTCACCATGGGTTGCGTGGTGCGACGTGTTGGACCATGGCTTGGCTGGTATGACATGCCTGGACCACGCGGATTACCACCACAGGAGTCGCGGGGCTCACAAAGGCGTCGTGGAGGAGAAGCGGGACCCCCGCCCGGCAGGTAACGCCTGACGGGAGTCCCAACTCTCAGAAGAAAACCACGATGGAAATGGTCTGCTGGCCATGGGCGAGCACAAGCCAAGCCAGCAGGACCACCAGGGCGAGGAGGAGCATGCTCCTCCTCGCCCTCCGGTATCGCCGCCTTAACATCTTCAACAGGCGGCGGCCAAAGGTCGTCTTCATCTGCATCACCTCCTCCCCCCGCTGGTGTTCTAGCTGGGACGTCCACGGGTGGACGCCTCGCGAGAACCGCAGGTTTTCCGGTTCTCGCGAGTTGAGAAGCGAGGCCGGGGAGGTGTGCGTGGCGAGATCGTATCGCGGACACGATCTCGCGCTCGGAGGACTCTCTCAAAGAGGCCCGAACAGCACGTGGACAGCACGTGGAGGCAGTTTGGGCACAACGTCAGAAGCCCCGGGTCCGGAGTAGATAACCTCTGACCTGGGGCTTCTGACGTGGAGCGGATGACGGGAATCGAACCCGCGTTCTCAGCTTGGGAAGCTGATGTTCTACCATTGAACTACATCCGCAGAGTGCTGACGAGCTTACAATGCCTGGTCCTCGCTAGGGTGATCGGGTGTTGTTGAGCGATGGTGACCTCCGCAAAGAACTCGCCGCCGGCAGGTTGGGCCTCGAGCCTCTCGACGAGGCGATGGTCCAGCCGTCGAGTATTGACGTGCGGCTCGACCGGTTCTTCCGTGTCTTCAACAACACGAAGTACACGCACATCGATCCGCGGCAGCAGCAGGACGACCTCACCTCGCTGGTCGAGGCGGCCGACGACGAGCCGTTCGTGTTGCACCCCGGCGAGTTCGTGCTCGGGTCGACGTTCGAGTCGGTGAACCTGCCGGACGACCTCGCAGGCCGGCTGGAGGGCAAGTCGTCGCTGGGGCGGCTCGGGTTGCTGACGCATTCGACGGCCGGGTTCATCGATCCCGGGTTCACCGGGCACATCACGCTCGAGCTGAGCAACGTGGCGAACCTGCCGATCACGCTGTGGCCGGGCATGAAGATCGGGCAGCTCTGTATCTTCCGGCTCTCCAGCCCGGCCGAGAACCCGTACGGCTCCTCGGTCGCGGGGTCGCGCTACCAGGGGCAGCGCGGTCCGACGCCGTCACGGGCGTACCTCAACTTCCACCGCACCGACACGCGCCGCTGACTCGCCCGCGACCGGGGTGAGGGCGGCGCCCGCCGCCGGGAAGAGTGCGGCGACCCCCAGCGCCAGCGGGTAGCCGAACGCGGTGATCAGGGCGCTGAACAGTGGCGCGGCGGCCATGGCCGTGATGTTCTGGCCGGTGTTCTGCACGCCGAGCGCGCGTCCCGCCCAGAACGGGCCCGCCAGCTCGGCGGTGGCGGTGAAGCCGAGCCCGTTGTCCGTCACCGACACGACCATGGCCGCCACCAGCGCGCCGATGGCCAGCCACGGCAGATCCAGCGCGTCCCCGACGCCCCACAGGACGATCGTCGCCAGCGCGCCGAGTGCGATGAGCCGCATCGGGCCCGTCCTGCTGCCCGCGCGGTCGGACCACACGCCGGCCAGGATCCGGCCCGCCGCGCCCCCCACCTGCACGACCGCGACGAGCTGACCCGCCGCCACCGGGTGCCAGCCGCGGGCCGACACGAGGTAGGTCACGGCGAAGGTCGCCGACACGAACTGGGGCACGACGAGCATCGAACTGGCCGTGTGCAGGCGAATGAGGGTGGTGGCCGTCGGGCCGGTGTACGGGGACGCCGCCGACGACACGGTGGGTTCCGGCCGTGGCGGGTCCACGACCACGAACCACACGAGCACGGCCGACGCCAGGCACAGGACGGCGGGCAGCACCAGCGCGGTCGCGAAGCCGTGGTGGTCCGCCAGCGCGGGCAGGGTCGCCGCCGCGATGCCCACCCCGACCGGCTGGGCGGTCTGCCGGATGCCCATCGCGAGGCCGCGTTCCCTGGCGCTGAACCAGCCGAGCACGACGCGCCCGCTCGCCGCGTTGACCGACGCCGAGCACGCACCCGCCAGCAGCAACCCGAGACCGAACAGCACGAACCCCGGCAGGGTGAGGCTCACCAGCAGCAGCACGCCGGTGAGTGCGAGCCCGGCGGCCATCACGCTCCGCTCGCCGAACCGGTCGGCGGCCGCGCCCCACGCGATCAGTGCGAGCAGCAGACCGAGCAGTGGCGCCGAGATCAGGACGCTCGCCGAGGTCAGGGACAGGCCGTGGCCGGTCTGCAGCGCGGGGATGAGGAACGGGAGACCATAGAGGAAGCTCGACGTGGTGGCCTGCGCGATCAGTCCGGTGGCGAGGATGAACCAGCGTCGCATGCTCGTCACCGTAACGCGGTGCTCCTGAATATTGGGATGGATTTCTCGCTATCCGAGACGACTTGGTGGGGGTGCCCCCAGGGTCGGATCGGGGGCGTCCCGGATGTCCCGCACCCCCCACAAGCCATAACTTCCTGGTGACACAGGAAAAGTGAGTGGAGGCGTGGCAATGGTGAGCAAGCGCGTGGTGGCGGGGATCGCGGTCGGGGTGGCCGGTCTGTTCCTGGCCGGGTGCGGCTGGGTCGGCACCTCCACGTTCGACGACCACGAGACGCTCGGCCAGAAGATCACCGAGGTGCGTTTCTCCAACGACTCGGGCAACGTCAGTGTCGATGTCGGCGACACGGTCGAGGTGCGGCGGACCGTCAGGCATGGCGACGACAAGCCGGGCAAGACCTACCGCGTCGAGGACGGCGCGCTCCTCGTCGACGCGTGCCCGGTCCGCGAGTGCACGATCGACTACGAGCTGACCGTCCCGGCGGGCACCAAGGTCAGCGGGCACGTCGACTCGGGGAGCATCGAGGTCGCCGGGGTGGCCACGGCGAACGTGGCAGCCGAGTCCGGCGACATCACGGTCCGGGACGTCGCGGGCGAGGTGAACGCGTCGGTCCAGTCGGGTTCGATCGACCTCGGTGACATCGGCGGCGCGGTCGTCGCGGGTGCGGAGTCCGGGGACGTGAAGGTGGGGCTCGCCACAGCCGGGAGCGTCTCCGTCGAGACGGAGAGCGGCAACATCGAGGTGACCGTGCCGAGTGGGAAGTACCACGTCACGGCGTCGACCGAGAGCGGCTCGATGGAGAACGACCTGGACAACGACCCCTCCGGGCTGCCGATCGAGGCGAGCGCCCAGAGCGGTGACGTGACCATTCGCGCCGCCTAGGGAACACCACGGGCGGTCCGCTCGTTGGGAGGATCAGAAAGATTGAGCGCGAGGGGCTCAAGTCTGGTTTGACGAGTGATCAGCTCCGAAGGCAAACTTGAGCGGCAGTCACTCAACCCACGCACAGGAGCAGAAAGCAGGAGGGAACCAAATGGCGCGAGCGGTCGGTATCGACCTGGGGACGACCAACTCCGTCGTCGCTGTCCTCGAGGGCGGTGAGCCGACGGTGATCGCCAACTCCGAGGGTTCGCGGACGACACCGTCCATCGTCGCCTTCGCCAAGAACGGCGAGGTGCTCGTCGGCCAGCCGGCGAAGAACCAGGCTGTCACGAACGTCGACCGCACGGTCCGTTCGGTCAAGCGGCACATGGGCACGGACTGGAAGACGGAGATCGACGGCAAGTCCTACAGCGCGCAGGAGATCAGCGCGCGTGTCCTCATGAAGCTGAAGCGGGACGCGGAGGCCTACCTCGGTGAGCCGATCACCGACGCGGTGATCACCGTCCCGGCGTACTTCGAGGACGCCCAGCGGCAGGCCACCAAGGAGGCCGGGCAGATCGCCGGCCTGAACGTGCTGCGGATCGTGAACGAGCCGACCGCGGCCGCGCTGGCGTACGGCCTGGACAAGGGCGAGAAGGAACAGACCATCCTCGTGTTCGACCTCGGTGGTGGCACGTTCGACGTGTCCCTGCTGGAGATCGGCGAGGGCGTGGTCGAGGTCCGTGCGACGTCCGGTGACAACCACCTCGGTGGCGACGACTGGGACCAGCGGATCGTCGACTGGCTGGTCGACAAGTTCAAGCAGTCGGCTGGCATCGACCTCACCAAGGACAAGATGGCGCTCCAGCGCATCCGTGAGGCCGCCGAGAAGGCGAAGATCGAGCTGTCCAGCTCGAACAGCGCAGGCATCAACCTGCCGTACATCACGGTGGACGCGGACAAGAACCCGCTGTTCCTCGACGAGACGCTGACGCGCGCCGAGTTCCAGCGGATCACCAGCGACCTGCTGGACCGCACCCGCTCCCCGTTCAACAACGTGATCAAGGACGCCGGCATCAAGGTCGGCGACATCGACCACGTGGTGCTCGTCGGTGGCTCGACCCGCATGCCCGCCGTGGCCGAGCTGGTCAAGGAGCTGACGGGTGGCGAGCCGAACAAGGGCGTGAACCCGGACGAGGTCGTCGCCCTCGGCGCGACCCTGCAGGCCGGTGTCCTGCGCGGCGACGTCAAGGACGTGCTGCTGCTGGACGTCACCCCGCTGTCGCTGGGCATCGAGACCAAGGGCGGCGTGTTCACCAAGCTCATCGAGCGGAACACGACCATCCCGACCAAGCGGTCGGAGATCTTCTCCACCGCGGACGACGGCCAGACCACGGTCGGCATCCAGGTCTTCCAGGGTGAGCGCGAGATCGCGGTGCACAACAAGAAGCTGGGCACCTTCGACCTCACCGGCATCCCGCCGGCACCCCGCGGCGTGCCGCAGATCGAGGTCACCTTCGACATCGACGCGAACGGCATCGTCCACGTCAACGCGAAGGACCTCGGCACCGGCAAGGAGCAGTCGATGACGATCACCGGCGGCTCCGCGCTGCCGAAGGACGACATCGACCGCATGGTCAAGGACGCCGAGGCGCACGCAGAGGAGGACAAGCAGCGCCGCGAGGAGGCCGAGGTCCGCAACCAGGCCGAGACGCTCGTCTACCAGACGGAGAAGTTCGTCAAGGACAACGACGAGAAGATCCCGTCCGAGATCAAGGACAAGGTCAACATCGCGGTCAAGGAGGCCGAGGAGTCGCTCAAGGGCACCGACATCGCCGCCATCAAGGCAGCGATGGAGAAGCTCGCGACCGAGTCCCAGGCCATGGGATCCGCGATCTACGCGCAGTCCGGCGCCACGCAGGACGCGGGAGCGGGTGCGGGTGCCGAGGGCGGCGAGCAGGCAGGCGGCCAGCAGACCCCGGGCGCCGATGACGTCGTGGATGCCGAGATCGTCGACGAGGACGGCAAGAAGTGACTTCGCCGCGATCATCCGACGACCACGGAGAGGAGCCACGAGTAGTGGTGCGTGACCGGCGTCGCATAGATCCGGACACCGGCGAGGTCCGGCCACCCACCCCAGAAGAGGAGGCGGGTGTGCCGGACCCCGAGGCCGGTGTCGTACCGGAGACCGCCGAGGAGGCGGAGCTGGTGGGAAGCCAGGAGGCCGAGCTGAAGGCCCAGCTCGACGAGCGGACCGCTGACCTGCAGCGGCTGCAGGCCGAGTACGCCAACTACCGCAAGCGGATCGACCGTGACCGGGAGGTCGTGGTCAACACCGCGAAGGCGTCCGTGGCGGGCGAGTTGCTGTCCGTGCTCGATGACATCGAGCGTGCCGCCCAGCACGGTGACCTCACCGGTGCGTTCAAGGCGGTCGCGGACAAGCTGGTCGCGACCCTGGAACGCACGGGGCTGGAGTCCTTCGGGCACGACGGAGAGCCGTTCGACCCGTCCGTGCACGAGGCCGTCCAGCACGACACGTCACCGGACGTGGCGGGGCCGACGGTGACCGCGGTACTGCGCCGCGGCTACCGGTTCGGTGACCGGATCGTGCGGGCCGCGCTGGTCGCGGTCACCGACCACGACCCGGGAGTCTCGCCAGTGCCCGACGAGCCGCCGAGCGAGTGGTTCGACCCGAACGACAAGTCGAACGACAAGATCTGACCGAGAGGAGGGGACGTCCGTGAGTGCGCGGGATTGGATCGACAAGGACTTCTACCGCGAGTTGGGCGTCTCGTCCGACGCCACCGACGCCGAGATCAAGAAGGCGTACCGAAAGCTCGCCCGTGAGCTGCACCCCGACGCCAACCCGGGCAACGCCCAGGCGGAGGCGCGGTTCAAGGCGGTGTCCGAGGCCTACGGGGTCCTCGGCGACGGGGAGAAACGCAAGCAGTACGACGAGGCCCGCCGGCTCTTCGGATCCGGCGGGTTCCGTCCTGGCGGCTTCGGTGGTTTCGGCGGCGGCGGAGGCGGCGGGTCGTCGACGTTCGACTTCAGCGACATCTTCGCGGGCCAGCAGGCCGGCGCGGGTGGGGCCGCGGGTGCCGGTGGCATCAGCGACCTGCTCGGCAACCTGTTCGGCCGCCGGGGCGGCGGCACGACGTCGGGCAACCGGCCGCGCCGCGGTGCCGACGTGGAGACCGAGGTGCGGATCGACTTCGTGGAGGCGGTGAAGGGCGCGACCGTGCCGTTGCGCCTGTCGAGCCCGTCCACGTGCGACACGTGCCACGGGTCCGGCGCCAAGCCGGGCACGACGCCGCGCACGTGTCCCACGTGCGCGGGTGCCGGCCTGGTGAGCCGTTCGCAGGGCGCGTTCGCGTTCAGCGAGCCGTGCCGCGACTGCCGGGGCACCGGCCGGATCGTCGACGACCCGTGCCCGGAGTGCAACGGCGACGGTGTCAGCACCAAGTCACGGACGCTGACCGTGCGGATCCCTCCCGGTGTGAACGACGACCAGCGGATCCGCCTGGCAGGCCAGGGCGAACCGGGCAACGCGGGCGGGCACGCGGGCGACCTCTACGTCCGCGTGCACGTCACGTCGCACCCGGTGTTCGGCCGCTCCGGCAACGATCTGACGTTGAAGGCGCCGGTGACCTTCACCGAGCTCACGCTGGGCACGACACTGGAAGTGCCGACACTCGAGGGCAAGGTCGCCCTGCGAGTGGCCCCCGGCACGGCCAGCGGCCGGGTCCTGCGCGTGCGCGGCAAGGGCATCACCCGGCGCGACGGGCAGGCGGGTGACCTGCTGGTGACCCTGCAGGTGGCGGTGCCGTCGAACATGGACGACAAAGCCAAGGCCGCGCTGGAGGAGTACGCCGCGGCTACCTCCGGCTACGACCCCCGGCCGGAGCTGACCGCGATGCTGGCTGAACGGAGTCGGTGATGACGGGTTTTCCGTTCCCACCCGGGGCTGACGAGGACACTCCTGTCTTCGTGATCTCCGTGGCCGCCGAACTGTCCGGGCTGCACGCGCAGACACTGCGCGGGTACGACCGGATGGGGCTGGTGTCTCCCGGGCGCACGTCCGGGGGTGGACGGCGGTACTCCATGCGGGACATCGCGCTGCTTCGTGAGGTGCAGCGGTTGTCCCAGGAGCAAGGGGTGAACCTGGCAGGCGTCAAGCGGATCATCGAGCTGGAGCATGAGGTCGATGACCTGCGGTCCCGGCTCGCCGAGCTGACCGAGGAACTGGCGGCTGTGCACGCGGCCGCAGAGCAGGCCGCTGCCGCCATTCACCGGTCCTACCGGAACGAGCTGGTACCCGTTTCCCGGCAGACCGCGTTAGTGGTGTGGAAACCGCGTAAGAAGTAGGGGTTTCACGTCGAAGGGGCCGTGCCTTTGTGGCGCGGCCCCTTTTGTCAGTCCACCGTGAACGGGTCGTACGTGATTCGGTCAAGGGCGGTGCCCGCCACCAGCATTCTCGACACCGTGGAGCGGACCATGGCTGGGGAGCCCGACACCAGTACGTCGTGGTCCTGCCAGGCGCCGTAGCGGGTCACCACGTCGGCCAGGGTGCCGTTTTCCACCGCTGCCATCGTGGAGTCCGATTCCAGTACCGGCACCACCTTCAGCCACGGGTTGGACGCCGCGGTGGCTTGCAGGTTCTCCAGGTCGTACAGGTCCGCCCGGATGCGGCCGCCGTAGAAGACCTGCACCCTCGGGTTCTCGCCCCAGTTGGCGAGGTGGTCGATGATGGCGCGCATCGGGGCGATGCCGGTGCCGCCCGCGATCATCAGCACGTCCCTGCCGGAGTCGCGGTTGACCGCAAGCCTGCCCATCGGGGGGCCGATGCGCCACACGTCGCCGGGTTCACCGTGGGTGACGATCGACCGGGAGACCCAGCCGGTCTGGACCGCGCGGATGTGGAACTCCAGCAGGCCGTCGTCGCGTGGTGCGGTGGCCGGGGTGAAGTACCGCCACATCCTGGGGCGCTGCGGCACCTCGACGCTCAGGTACTGCCCCGGCTGATAGGGCACCGCGTAGTCGGGCTGGACCCGCACCACGGCCAGGTCCCTCGCCAGGCGGTGGTGTTCGACGACCGTGCCGTTCCACCAGGCCGGGCTCTGGTCGGCGCTCGCGGCCTCCAGCATCGCCCTGGCCATGATCGTGTACGCCTCGGCCCAGGCTCGTTCGACCTCTTCGGTCCACGCGGCCCCCGCGTACTGCTTGACCGCCGACAGCAGTGCCATGCCGACGGCTTCGTAGTGGCCGGCGATCACGCCGAACTTGCGGTGGTCGCGGCCCAGCTGCCTCAGGAACGGCAGCAGGTCGTCTGGGCGGTCGACCATCTGGACGACGTGGACCAGGGCACGCAGCAGCCGCGAGCGCTGTACCTGCATGTTCACCGGGAACATTTCGCGGGTGGCGGGTGCGATCGCGAACAGCGTCGAGTAGAAGTGCTGCGCCACTCGGTCGTGGTGCGGCTCCACGACCGCGAAACTCTCGCGGACCAGGCGCGCCATGGTCGCGAGGGGCTCGTCGCCCTGCTGCTGGTTGTCCTGGTTCGGTAAGGGGCTCACAACGGCGTTGGCTGTCATGGTCGGGACACAGTCCACCTCTCGGCGTCCGGGGTTCCACGCCGCATCACCTGGTCGTCGTCCGTCCCCGACTTCGAGACACTAGACGGAAACTCACTCGTTGTCCGCCCTCCTGACACTTTCGTGTGAGGTACCACTACTTACGGTTGTCGTGTTGGGACGTTCCGGCGACATCACGGGGGGTGCCTGCGCGGTCACCGTCCCGTTATGAAAACGTGTCCGCTGTGCCTCCTGATGTGGTGACTCCCACGGGTGTCGCGGACACGACTCTGCTGGCCTTGGAAATCGCGGAACCCGCTGTCACGCCGCCGCCACCGTCCGTAGATCCGCCGACCGTGCGATTACACCCGATCAGCGCGTCCGATTCACCCGATTGCCCGGGGGAGCGCCTGCTCCAAAACGCCTACGGCACTACGGAACGGGCCGAACGCTTCTACCGCGACCAGGTGCTCGACCACCTCAACCCCGAGATGATCGAGTTCGTGGGCCGGATGGAGATGGCGTTCGTCGGCACGGCGGGCGCGAGTGGCGAGTGCGACTCCAGCTTCCGCGCGGGACCGCCCGGCTTCCTGCACGTCCTCGACCCGCGCCGCGTCGCCTACCCGGAGTACCGGGGCAACGGCGTGCTCGCGCGCCTCGGCAACATCAGCGAGAACCCGCACGTCGCGGTGCTGATGATCGACTTCGTGCGGGACCTGATCGGGCTGCACGTCAACGGCCGCGCCGCGATCATCGACGACGTCGTGCTGCGCCGTGACCATCCCGCCCTCCCCGCCGCCGACGAACGCGGGCGCACGCCAGAGCGCTGGATCGTCGTGCATGTGGAGGAGGCCTACGTCCACTGCCGCAAGCACATCCCCCGGTTGCGGCCCGTGCCGCGCGAGCGGGACTGGGGCACCGACGACACCCGGCGCAAGGGTGGCGACTACTTCAACGTCCGTGCGCGCCAGAACGCCCCCGTTGCCGGGCGTCGCTGAGCCGATCCCTCGTCGGCCCGCATTCACTCGGGTGGCGGTGTCGCTCTGAGCCACCGACCATGGACCTGACGTCCCGAAGTGCCTCTGCACACCGTCCTGTGGATAGACACCTGGCGATTGTGGACAAGTGGGAACCCACTGTGGACAACGCGGCTACGACATGTGGGTGAGGCGGAACCAGGCGATCGTGACCTTGCGCCAAGTCGGAGTTGAGCGGAACACACTCAACTTTGCTGACGTTATACACAGTGTGTACGAACGTTGCAGGTGAGGGGACCCATGGACGCTTTCAACCCGACGACCAAGACCCAGCAGGCCATCTCGGCGGCCGCCCAGGCCGCGACCGTGGCAGGCAACCCGGACGTGAAGCCCGCGCACCTGCTCGGCGCGCTGCTCGCGCAGGGCGACGGCCTGACCGCGCCCTTGCTGTCGGCGGTCGGGGCCGACCCGAACGTGGTGCGCAAGGAGCTGGACCAGCTGGCGAACTCGCTACCGTCCGCGAGCGGCTCGACGGTGTCCGCGCCGCAGCTGGACAGCGAGGCGCTGCGTTCGGTGACGCACGCGCAGAAGCTCGCGACCGAGATGGGCGACGAGTACGTCTCCACCGAGCACCTGCTCGTCGGCCTCGCCGCGCAGGGCGGCGCGGTGGCGAGCCTGCTGAACCGGCACGGCGCGACGCCGGAGGCGCTGCGTGAGGCGTTCGCCAACGTGCGCGGCTCCGCGCGGGTCACGAGCCCCGACCCGGAGTCGACCTACAAGGCGCTGGAGAAGTACAGCCTCGATCTGACCGAGCGGGCCCGCAAGGGCGAGCTGGACCCGGTCATCGGCCGCGACTCCGAGATCCGCCGGGTCGTGCAGGTGCTGTCCCGGCGGACCAAGAACAACCCGGTGCTGATCGGTGAGCCCGGCGTCGGCAAGACCGCGATCGTCGAGGGCCTCGCCCAGCGGATCGTGGCCGGTGACGTGCCGCAGTCGCTGCTCGGCAAGCGGGTCATGGCCCTGGACCTCGGGTCCATGGTCGCCGGCGCGAAGTTCCGAGGTGAGTTCGAGGAGCGGCTGAAGGCGGTCCTCAAGGAGATCACCGAGTCGGCGGGCCAGGTCATCACGTTCATCGACGAGCTGCACACGATCGTCGGCGCGGGCGCGACCGGCGAGAGCGCGATGGACGCGGGCAACATGATCAAGCCGATGCTCGCCCGGGGTGAGCTGCGGATGGTCGGCGCGACCACGCTCGACGAGTACCGCCAGCACATCGAGAAGGACGCCGCGCTGGAGCGCCGCTTCCAGCAGGTGCTGGTCGGCGAGCCGTCCGTCGAGGACACGGTCGGCATCCTGCGTGGCCTCAAGGAGCGCTACGAGGTGCACCACGGCGTGCGCATCACCGACGGCGCGCTGGTCGCCGCGGCGACCCTGTCCGACCGGTACATCACCGCACGCTTCCTGCCGGACAAGGCGATCGACCTGGTCGACGAGGCCGCGTCCCGGCTGCGGATGGAGATCGACTCCCGGCCCGTCGAGATCGACGAGGTCGAGCGGGCCGTGCGGCGCCTCGAGATCGAGGAGATGGCGCTCGCGAAGGAGGACGACCCGGCGTCGAAGCAGCGACTGGCCGTGCTGCGAGCCGAGCTGGCCGAGAAGCGGGAGGCGCTGACCGGGCTGACCGCCCGCTGGCAGAACGAGAAGGGCGCCATCGAAAAGGTCCGCGACCTCAAGGAGCAGCTGGAGCAGCTGCGTGGCGAGGCGGAGCGGGCCGAGCGGGACGCCGAGCTCGCGGTGGCCTCCGAACTGCGGTACGGCCGGATTCCCAAGCTGGAGAAGGACCTCGAGGCCGCGACGCGGACCGCTGAGCGGACCGAGGAGCAGGTCATGCTGAAGGAGGAGGTCGGCCCGGACGACGTCGCCGACGTCGTGTCGGCGTGGACCGGCATCCCGGCGGGCAGGCTGCTCGAAGGCGAGACCGCGAAGCTGCTGCGCATGGAGGATGCCATCGGCAGGCGGGTCGTCGGCCAGGAGAAGGCCGTGCGGGTGGTGTCCGACGCGGTGCGGCGGGCCAGGGCAGGTGTGTCCGACCCGGACCGGCCGACCGGCTCGTTCCTGTTCCTCGGCCCAACCGGTGTCGGCAAGACCGAGCTGGCGAAGGCACTCGCGGAGTTCCTGTTCGACGACGAGCGCGCGATGATCCGGATCGACATGTCCGAGTACTCGGAGAAGCACTCGGTCGCGCGGCTGGTCGGTGCCCCGCCAGGGTACGTCGGCTACGACCAGGGCGGCCAGCTCACCGAGTCCGTGCGGCGGCGGCCGTACAGCGTGGTGCTGCTGGACGAGGTCGAGAAGGCGCACCCGGACGTGTTCGACGTGCTGCTGCAGGTACTCGACGACGGTCGCCTGACCGACGGTCAGGGCCGCACGGTCGACTTCCGCAACACGATCCTGGTGCTCACGTCGAACCTGGGCTCGCAGGCCATCGCGGACGTGAACCTGAACGAGCAGGAGCGCAAGGACGCGGTGCTTTCGGTGGTGCAGCGGCACTTCAAGCCGGAGTTCCTGAACCGGCTCGACGACGTGGTGGTGTTCGGATCGCTCGCCACCGAGGAACTGACGTCCATTGTGGACATTCAGATCGCGGCGCTCGGCCGTCGCCTCGCGGCACGCAGGCTGACGCTGGACGTGCGCCCGGCGGCACGCGAATGGCTGGCGCTCAACGGGTTCGACCCGGTGTACGGTGCGCGGCCGCTGCGGCGCCTGGTGGCCTCCGCGATCGGCGACCAGCTGGCGAAGTCGTTGCTGGCCGGGGAGATCCGGGACGGCGACACGGTCCGCGTTGACATCACGCCGGACAGCTCGGGCCTGATCGTCGGCCGCGCGCAGTAGGACGACCCGAAAGCGGCGCCTCCCCCTGGAAGGCGCCGCTTTCGCGTGTTCAGGCGCAGAACTCGATCTCCGGGTACGCCTGCGACGGCGCCGTCAGCAGCGGGCGCTGCCTGCCGCGCAGGTTCTGGTCCAGGAACGCGCCGAGGTAGGCACGGGTGATCGCCTGGACCCGCGCCCCGTCGACGGTCGCGCCGATGTCGACGCCGAAGTGGTCCGCCATCAGCCCGACGTCGGTGAACGACGCGTGCTGTGCGCCGTGCAGCGTGAGCCAGCGCTTCCACCCGGTCAGGTGCTGCCAGTCGTCCTGGACGAACGGCTCAGAGCACGAAGGGAACGGCGCGCCCGGCGGGTACTTGACCAGGTACAGGAACGGCCGGTCCAGGTCCGCGGCGAGCAGGAGGTAGGCCCGGCCGTCGATGTCGAACCCGGCCCTGATCCGGTCGTCGGCGACCAGGGCGGTCGTGGCGCTGCAGCCACCCGCGGAGTGGCCGCCCATCGCTATCCGCGACGGGTCGATCAGCCTGGCACCGCGCCATTTCGGGTGCCGCCCGGTCAGCTCGTCGAGCACGAACGACACGTCCGCTGCCCGGCCCCGCGCCAGCTTCTCCCAGAACCCCGGCAGGTGGTCGACCTCGCACGACGCGCACCCGAGGAAGCGGCCACCGGGGAAGCTCGTGCCGTAGTTCTCGTAGGTGTGCCCGACGATCGCCACGACATAGCCGTGGCTCGCGAGATCCTCGGCCAGCGCGGTGAGCGTCGCGCGGGGCTTGGTGTAACCCGGGGACAGCACGACCAGCGGCAGGCTGTGCGGACGCCCGGCCGGGTGCGCGTTCTGGACGGAGTTGGTCCGCGTCCTGCTCAGCAGGTCCGGCGGCACGTCGGTGAGGCCACCGTCCGCCAGCAGCGCCGCCGACTCAGCCGGGGTCACGTACTGAGTCCTCGGCCCGTGGCTTCTGGACGCCGGGTAGAACACGGAAACCATGAGTTCTCGGTAGGGCACCGACGGCACCCAGGGGTCCGGACGGGAGATGTCCTTCAGATACAGCGAGGTCGTGCCGACCGGGTGGGTGCCGGTCGGGGCGGGCAGAGCGGGTGGTGCCTGCTCGGCGGCCGCGGGTGTCGCGGACAGGACGAGCGCGAGTGCGATGAGCATGGCTGTGCCACGCATGGAATTCCCCTTGTGGTTGTTTCTCAGGACACGTGGCGGATTCGCCGGAAGCAGAACCACGTCAGCAGCGCAGACAGTGCGAGGAACAGGCCCGTCTCGATCCACTGCAGGGGCCAGAAACGGCTGCCTGGCTGGTAGGTCACGCGTTGCGTGTAGCCGAGGTCGGACAGCTGCGCGATGCACTCGGTGATCGACATGCGGCTCGGCGCCCGCGCGATCGCGTCGTCCGGGCGTGGCACGCAGTCCTGCACCGCGTCTGGCAGTGGGCTGATCGCGGTGCCGGACGAGTCGACGGTCTCGTTGGTCAGCATCCACGCTCCCGCCGGGGTGGACACGGTCATCTCCTCGATGACGCCGGACTCGTTCCCGACGATCTGCCGGATGTTCGACGCCGTGATCGTGACCGTGTCCTCGGCCGGGGGAAGCACGTACGGGCGCACCAGGAACGGGATCGCGACCATCACGGCGGCGAACACGGCGAGGGTGACGGCCATGGCGGCGACGGTGCGGCGCAGCACGAGCCCCACCGCGACCCCGAGCACGAACGCGAACGCGGCGTAACCGATCGGCGCGATTCCGCGTGCGGCGAACACGACCGGTGACATGCGGGTCTGTTCGAAGCCGTTGTCGTCCGCGCTTGCCAGCGTGTCGATCGGGCTGGCCCACCAGGTGACCGCGGTGGCCAGCAGCGCCGCCGCGACCACGGTGGTCAGCACGCCGACACCCAGCTTGGTCGCGAGCCAGCGCTTGCGGGTGATGCTCTGGTTCCACACCAGGTTGTGTGTGCCGGTCTCCAGCTCCCGCGTCACCAGCGGCACGCCCCAGAACACGCCGACGACCGCGGGCAGCACGTACATCACGAGGATCGTGCCGCCGAACAGGACGTCCATGTCGGAGAAGTCCGTGCGGCCCACCAGCTCGGGTCCGGTGATCGCGAGGATCACCCCGATCGCCACGAGTGCCGCGTACACCGAGCCCGCCGGGATGCGGAACTGGCGCCAGGTCAACCAGGTCATCGGAGTACCTCCAGTGCGGGGCGGGCGGTGACCGGGTTGCTCATGTACTCGAGGACCAGGTCCTCCAGGGTGAGCTGGCCGACCGTCCACGACGGGTCGAGGATCGGCGCCTCGGTGCGGACGACGACCGAGGTCTGCCGGTCGGTGTGGCTCGCGGAGATCACGTGCTGGTCGGCGGGCAGCGTGTCGAGGTCACGGCGCGGGCCGGTCAGCCGGTGGTGCGTTGCGAGCAGATCCTCGACCTCACCGGTGATCCGCAGCTGCGCGTCGACGAGCACGATCATCTGGTCGCACACCCGCTCCAGGTCCGCGACCAGGTGCGAGGACAGCACGACGGACACGCCGTGCTCCGCGACCGACTCCATCAGGTCGGACAGGAACTCGCGGCGGGCGAGCGGGTCGAGGGAGGCGACCGGCTCGTCGAGCAGCAGCAGTTCCGGGCGCTTCGCGATGCCGATCGTGAGCGCGAGCTGCGCGCGTTGACCACCGGAAAGCTTGCCGGCCTGCTGTTTCGGGTCCAGCCCGATCCGTTCGACGCGCCGCTGCGCCAGCTTCTCGTCCCACGTCGGGTTGAGCCGCGCGCCGAGGCGCAGGTGGTCCTCGACGCGCAGGCCCGCGTAGACCGGGGTGCTCTGCGCGACGTAGCCGACCTTCGCGAGCTGGTCAGGACCGCTGCCCGGCACGCCGCCGCACACCTCGATCGAGCCCGCCGTCGGTTCGAGCATGCCGGCGGCGAGGTTGAGCAGCGTCGACTTGCCCGCGCCGTTCGGGCCGACGAGACCGGTCACGTGACCTGCCTCGATGTCGAGTGTGCAGCCGGTGAGTGCCCACCGGCTCTTGTACTTCTTGCCCAGTCCCTTGGCCCGCAAGACGGTCACGCTATGTCCTCTCTTGCGGCGTTGCGAAACGTGGACATGAACAACGCCTCGATGCTCTCGTCGTCGAGACCGGCCTTGCGGGCCTTGGCGAGCCATCGCCTCAGGTCCTGGCGCAGCGGTCCGTGTGCGGCGAGCGTGTTGTCGGTCAGCGTCGCGGTCGCGAACGTGCCGACGCCGGGACGTGCCGCGACGAGCCCGTCGTGCTCCAGCTCCCGGTACGCCTTGAGCACCGTGTTCGGGTTGATGGCGAGGGTGGCCGCCACGTCCTTGACCTTCGGCAGCTGGTCGCCCTCGCGGAGCAGGCCCAGCCGGAGCGCGTGGCGCACCTGCTGGACCACCTGTTGGTAGGGCGACAGGCCGGACCTGCCGTCCAGGTGAAACTCGATCACCACTACCTCCATTTATCTAGCTAGCTAGCACTATAGCTAAATAGGCGGGTGTCGCGCCACAACGAGTGACAAGGGGCCTGTGATCGTGGTGATGGCCCCAGGACGGCTACTCTTTGCCGCGTGGGCATACCGGCATGGGTGTGGTTCGTCGTGGCGCTGGTCGCCGGGCTGGCCGGTGCCGCGCTGTTGATGCGTGACCGCGCCCGCCTGACCTCGCGAAACCGGGAGCGTCGCCGCTGGGCCGCGCTGCGCGGATGGCAGTTCGCGGAAACCGACCACCTGCTGCCGACCCAGTGGACCGGCGGTTCGATCGCGTTCCACGGTGGCGGCGTCGCGCACGACGTGGTCGCCGGGTCGACGTTCACCGCCGACGGCAGGCGCAAGGTGTACGTGTTCGACCTGGAGACGGGCGGGCGGGTCGTCGCGGTGATCGCGGCCGTGCAGTGCAGGCGCGTGCTGCCCGCGGTGGTCGAGCTGTGGCTGCCGAGCGCACCGTTCCAGCGCGACACGATGCCAGAGCTGCTCGGGCCGGTCGGCCAGCGCTACGCGTTCGTCTCCGACATCACCGCCGCCCGCGGCCTGATCACCCCCGACCTCGTCGACGCGACGGAGGAGATCGGCGCGGACATCCCGGTGGCGTGGATCGAGGAGGGCTGGGTGCTGGCGAGCGTCGCACCGCACGCCTCACCGTCCAGGCTGGAGCGGCTGCTGCGCGGCGTCGGCGAGATCGCGGACGTCATCGACCCCTTCGACGCCGAAGTCGATCCGGTCGGCGAGCACGAGCAGCCGACCGGGCGCCACGGGGAGCACGCCGACTAACGTTGGGCGCATGCCAACAGCGCTCGTCACCGGGGCCACGGCCGGAATCGGCGCCGCCTTCGCGAGGAAGCTCGCCGAGGAGGGGTACGACCTGGTGATCATCGCCCGCACCAAGGAACGCCTCAGGGAAGTCGCCGCGTCGCTGACGGAACGCTACGGCGTCACGGTCACGCCGATGACCGCGGACCTTTCGGTCGCGCGTGCCCGCAAGCGCGTCGAGGAGCGGCTTCTGACGGGTGACCCGATCGACCTGCTGGTCAACAACGCCGGCTTCGGCACCCGGGGCGCGTTCGCCACCACGGATCTCGACCTCCTGCAGTCCCAACTGGACGTGAACGTCGTCAGCGTGCTGCGCCTGACCCGCGCCGCGTTGCCGGGCATGCTCGACCGCGGGCGCGGCGCGGTGGTGAACGTGTCGAGCGTGGCGGGTTTCTTCCCGGCCATCGGCCCGACCTACTCCGCGTCGAAGGCGTGGGTGACCACGTTCTCGGAAGGCATGGCGGCCAACCTGGCTGGTACGGGCGTGCGTGTCATCGCGCTGTGCCCGGGTCTGACGAAGACGGAGTTCCACGCCAGGGCGGGCGACGACAAGACCACCATGCCCGACGCGATGTGGCTCGACGCGGACCGCGTGGTGGCGGACTGCCTGCGCGACCTCCGCCGAGGACGGCCACGGTCGGTGCCAGGCGCGTTGTACAAGGCGCTGATGGCCGTGCCCCGCCTGCTGCCCCGCGCCGTCCTGCGCCGCCTGGAGACCAAGGCGATGGGTGACAGGGACCGCACCTGACTTTCGCTGATCCGGCTCGGCCTCAGGCAGGATCGATGTGTCCAAAGTGGACTGGATGCTGAACGCTGCGTAGCGAGCGCACCGCCCTGTGCCACGACGGACCGGAGTATTCGGACAACGCCTGCGGGTCGGCCGCCCTCGATGAGAAGCTGCCCCCATGACACAGCCGCCTGGTTGGTATCCGGAGCAGCATGGCTCCACCGTTCTCCGCTGGTGGGACGGCACGCAGTGGACGCAGCACACGCAGCAGCAGGCACCGAGGAGTGACGCCAGCCCCTGGGAGGTGCAGGTCGGCCGGGGGCCCGACCCGAACAAGCTCCGGGAGCAGACCCGCGCAGCCGGGGTGGGGCAGGTCGGGCAGGGCGGCGGCACGTTGTTCACGGAGCCGGTCCTCGTGGTCAACCAGAAGGTCAAGCTCATCGAGATGGCGAACGAGTACGCCGTCTTCGATCAGCATGGGCGGCAGATCGGGTCGGTCGCGCAGGTGGGGCAGAACGCGTTCAAGAAGGCGGTCCGGTTCTTCACCAGCTACGACCAGTTCCTCACGCACCGCCTCGAGGTGCGGGACGTCAACCACCGGCCGGTGCTGCTGTTGACGCGGCCCGCGAAGGTGCTCAAGTCGCGGATCATCGTGCAGCGGCCGGACGGGGCCGAGGTCGGGCAGATCCTGCAGAACAACGTGTTCGGCAAGATCCGGTTCTCGTTCATGATCAACGAGCAGCAGGTCGGCGGGATCCAGGCCGAGAACTGGCGGGCGTGGAACTTCTCCGTCACCGACCACACCGGCGCCGAGATCGCCCGCATCACGAAGACGTTCGAGGGCTTCGCCAAGACGATGTTCACCACCGCCGACAACTACGTGGTGCAGATCCACCGCCCGCTGCAGGACCCGCTCGCCAGCATGGTCGTCGCCTCCGCGCTGACCGTCGACACCGCGCTCAAACAGGATGACCGCGGGTTCGGCTGATCCCGGGACACCGCGTGTGACTTCTGGCGTGCCGGTACGCCGTCGCCCCAGGTCCGTGGCACAGTGTGGACCCGTGCGAACCGTTGACCTCACAGCTAAGGGCGAGCTCGCCCGTCTTGTCACCGAGCTCTCCGTGGTGCACGGGCGCGTGACGCTCGCCTCCGGCAAGGAGGTCGACTACTACGTCGACCTCCGCCGCGCGACGCTGCACCACGCGGCGGCCCCGCTCATCGGGCGGTTGCTGCGCCAGCTCACCGCCGACTGGGACTACGTCGCCGCCGGCGGGCTCACGCTCGGCGCCGACCCGGTCGCGGGCGCGATGATGCACGCCGCCGCGGCCGCCGGTGAGGTGCTGGACGTGTTCGTGGTCCGCAAGGAGTCCAAGTCGCACGGCATGCAGCGGCGCATCGAGGGCATCGAGGTCGCCGGGCAGCCGGTGCTGGCCGTCGAGGACACCTCGACCACCGGCGGCAGCGTGCTCACCGCGGTCGACGCGCTGGAGGAGGCGGGGGCGCGGGTCGTCGGCGTCGCGACCGTCGTCGACCGGGACACCGGGGCGCGCGAGGCGGTCGAGGCACGCGGTCTCCCGTACCGCTACCTGCTGGATCTCTCGGATCTGGGTTTGTGAGCCGGGCCGCGAAGTGGGCCATCGCGGTATAGCCTCACCAGCGTGACTGCTGTGCTGATCATCATTCTGGTAGTGGTGGCGCTCATCGTGATCGCCGTCGTCGCCGTCATCTCGATGTACAACAAGTTCGCGCGGCAGCGGAACACCATCGAGGAGTCGTGGCGCCAGATCGACGTGGAGCTGCAGCGCAGGCATGACCTGATCGGCAACCTCGTCGAGGTCACCAAGGCGTCGGCCCGGTTCGAGCAGCAGACGCTGACGCAGGTCGTCCAGGCCCGGACACAGGCGGTGGCCGCGCACGGCGCGGGCCCGGCCGCGCAGGGGCAGGCGGAGCAGGCGCTGAACGGCGCGCTGTCGAACTTCTTCGCGGTCGCGGAGCAGTACCCGGACCTGAAGGCCAACCAGAACTTCGTCCAGCTACAGCAGCAGATGGTCGAGACCGAGGACCGGGTCGCTGCGGGCCGCCGGTTCTACAACGGCAACGTGCGTGCCTACAACACGCGGTTCGACACGTTCCCGTCGAGCATGGTCGCGAACCTCGGCAAGTTCCAGAAGAAGGAGTACTACGAGGTCGACGACCCGAACGTGCGGGCCGCGCCGTCACTCAAGGGGGCGTTCGACTCGCTCACCGGGCCCTCGGTGCCGACCCCGCCGCTCGGCCAGCCCGCGCTCGGCACTCAGCAGCCGCCCGCAGGCCCACCACCTGCGCAGAACCCACCGCCTCGCGATTGATATTGGGTAGCGTGGCGCCATGGCCGGGTTCCTCGCCGATGTCACGATGGTGGTGCACTTCGCGGCGCTGCTGTACATCGGGTTAGGGGGGTTCCTGGCCTGGCGCTGGCGAAGATCGATCTACGTGCATGTGTTCTTCGCCGCTTGGGGCGTCATCGTCAACGTGCTGCCGGTGCCGTGCCCGCTGACCGCCCTGGAAGACTGGTTCCGCGGCATGCAGGGCCTCGGCCCGCTGCCGGGCGGTTTCAACGAGTACTACATCTACGACGAGATCATTCCCCGCTCGCTTCTCCCGGCCGTCGCGGTGGGTGCGGTCGTGCTGCTGATCGTGTCGTACGTGGGAGTGTGGGTGCGGTGGCGGAGGAGTCCGGTCCAACAGAGTGGGAGTTCGGCGAGCCCGTCGGCGTAGGCCCGTGGCCGGGTGACTGGCCTGCCGACGACCGCTACGACCCGGCGCTGCTGGCCGACGGCGACCGCCGCAACGTGGTCGACCACTACCGCTACTGGCGCCGCGACGCCGTCGTCGCCGACCTCGACACCCGCCGCCACGACTTCCACGTGGCCATCGAGAACTTCCAGCACGACCACAACATCGGCACGGTCGTCCGCACCGCCAACGCGTTCGCGGCCAGCGCGGTCCACATCGTCGGCCGCCGCCGCTGGAACCGCAGGGGCGCCATGGTCACCGACCGGTACCAGCACGTGCACCACCACCCGGACATGGCGTCGCTGCTGGACTACGCCACCGCCGATGGCCTCGCGATCGTGGCGATCGACAACACGCCGGGCGCGGCCCGGCTGGAGACGGTGTCGCTGCCGAAGCGGTGCGTCCTCGTGTTCGGGCAGGAGGGCCCCGGCCTCACCGAGGACGCCCGCAAGCAGGCCACCCAGGTCGTGTCGATCGCCCAGTTCGGCTCGACCCGCTCGATCAACGCGGGCGTGGCGGCCGGCATCGTCATGCACGCATGGATCCGCGAGCACGCGGACCTCGACAGGGCCTGGTAGCCGGCGGGGCTAGTGGCTTTCCACCTGACTGATCCGGGGTCGTAGTTCCAGCATCCGCTCCGGCATCGACATGCCCAGCTCGATCAGGTGCTCCCGGTAGCGGTCGTACAGCTGCAGCGCCTCGGCGTGTCTTCCGGTGCCGTGCAGGGCGGACACGGCGAGCCTGACGACCTCGGTGTCCGCCAGCCGCTCGTTGGACAGCCGCACGAGGTCTGGGACGTGGTGCTCCACGCGGCCGAGGCGGAACTCGGTGCGGATGAGCGCGATCTCCGCCTTCCTGCGGTCTTCGAGGAGGGTCTGGCGGCAGCGGTGGATCCGGCGGCCGGTCAGCCCGGCCAGTGGTTTGCCCGCGCAGAGGTCGAGTGCGGCACGCAGCCGAACGGCTGCGGTCCGGTCGTCGAGGCCGGCGGCCTCGGCCACGGCCGCGCTGAGCCGGTGCGCGTCGACCTGGTCCTCATCGACGATGAGGCGGCACACCGGGTCGCGGATGACCAGCATGTGCCGGAGTCCCAGGGCCGCGAGCCCCCGGCGGAGACTGGACATGTGCTCATCGAGGTCGGCGGATGCGCTCGCGGGCGGGTCGTCGTCCCACATCCACTCGGTCAGCGCGAGGCGGGACACCGCCTTTCCCCTGGCCAGCAGGAGCGGCACGACCATGCACCGCTCCAGTTCCGGACCGAGTTCGACGGGCACACCGCCCGCGGTCGCCGCCGCCGTGCCGTACAGACGAAACATGACAGTTTGGGGCGAAAAAATGTCGGATACTTTCGTCATCTTCTGCCTTCGGGTTTCCATGGACTCATGCACCCAGTCATGAACGACCACATGGAGAACTGGATCCGGGCGCACGCGACCTTTGCGAAGAGCACCTTCAGTGAGGGTGGCAACTGTGTGGAGCTGGCCACCGTGGAGGTCGTCGGAGTGCGGAACTCCAAGGATCCCGACGGGCCCGTGCTGTTGTTCGCGCGACGCGAGTGGGACGCGTTCGCCAGCGGAATGCTGCCTTTACAGCGCCGTGTTCTCGGTTAATTCCCGGATTCGCGCCATGGTGGACTCCATTGTCCTATTTGGTTGAACGAGTGCGGAGGTCGGCGACGACGTCACGCAGAAATTCCTGAGCCTCGTCACCGAAGAGCGCCGCCCGGCTGAGTTGTTGCCAGCGGGACCGGTACAGCGCGACGTGTTCCTCGCGGTCGATCGTCATGTCGGCGTGGATCGTCTCGGCGGTCACCGTGACGTCCGTCGCGCCGTCGTCGCCTTCGTAGACCACGAAGTTGTGGGTCGTGAGTGCGGTGGCCTCGGCGTCCAGCGGGAGCAGCCCGATGGTGACGTTGTCCAGCGTGCTGACCGACGCGATGCGGTCGAGCTGTGCCACCTGCAGGCTCGGCGGGCCGGGACGCCAGCGCAGTGCCGCCTCCGTGATCAGGAAGTCGAAGTGCCGGTTCGGCTCGTAGAGCGCGAGCTGCCGGTGCAGCCTGCCCGCGACCTCGGCCGCGGGGTCCGAGCCGCCGTACTGCCGGTGGAACATGGCGATCACGCGGCGCGCGTACTCGGCGGTCTGCAGAAGGCCGGGTACGAGCGCGGGCTGGAACGTGTAGGTCCTGGTCGCGGTCGACTCCAGGTCCTGGACGGTGTCCTGCAGGTTCCCGCGCCGCTGCAGGGCCGCGCGCCATGGATGCATCTCGTCGTACGCGGCCTCGGTCAAGGCTGTCAGTCGCTCCCGTAACTCGACGGACACACCCAGCTCCTCTCCCCAGGCCGTCACCTCCGGAAGGGAGGGGACGACCGCGCCCGACTCGATCCTGGACACCTTCGACTGGCTGATACCAATGCGCTGCGCCAGATCCCGGCCGGACATCCCGGCAAGATCGCGCAACCGCCTCAGTTCCGCCGCCAACTGCTCCCTACCAGCCGGCGCCGGAACCGACCCACCCGACGTGCCCATGAAGCGGTGAACCTTCCCGTCATCCATCCAGCGGGATGATCCAAGGTGATTCGTACTGATGCGAATCACACCAAACGTGCACGTGCATTGTCAACTGCACGACTCACTTCGAGTCGTCTCCGTGTCAGGCGCCGGCGGGTTCGATCTCCACCGGGATGCCGTTCAGCGCCGCGGTGCCAGACAGCGCGTCGAGCAGCTGGTCGTCCGCGAGCACGTTCGTGTTCACGCCGGCGTGGGCCCTCGCGACCGTGGTGCGGGTGCCGTCCACGTCGTGGCCCCAGCCGTGCGGGATGCTCACCACGCCCGGCCGGATCGTGTCCGTGACCTCCACCGGAATCTCGATCTTGCCCGCGCGGGAGCGGACCACCGCCGTGCCGCCGTCGACGAGACCAAGCCTGCTCGCGTCCGCCGGATTGAGCTGCACGGTGCACCGGTTCTTCCCGCGCACCAACGATTCCAGGTTGTGCATCCACGAGTTGTTGGAGGACAGCTGCCTGCGCCCGATCAGCAGCAGCTCACCGTTCACCGGGGTCGCCAGCGCCGCCGCGAGCCGCGGCACGTCCCTGGTGATCGCCTCCGGTGCCAGCTCGACCCGTCCCGACGGGGTGCCCAGCACGTCGGGGACCCGTGGCATCAGCGGGCCGAGGTCCACGCCGTGCGGCGCGGCCTCGAGGTCCGCGAGCGTCAGGTCGTACGGGCCGCCGCGCAGCATGATGTCGACCAGCCGCTCAGGGCCGCGCCGGTCGCCGAGCGGCACGTCGTGGCGCTTCGCCAGCTCACCCGCGACGAAGTCGTCCAGCGCGGCCAGGTCGACCGACGCGCCCTGGCCCGTGACGATGCCGGTGAGTCGCAGCAGGGTCTCCCACTCCTGCGGCACGTCCGTCGGCAGCGTCGCCGGGGTCCAGTTCGCCACGTTGCGGACCGACAGCTGGTACAGCGCCAGGTCGTAGTGCGGGCGCTCGAGCGGGGTCGGGCCTGGCAGGACCACGTCGGCGTGCTTGCTCGTCTCGTTCAGGTACACGTCGATCGAGACCATGAAGTCAAGGCGCCCCAGCGCATCCGCGAGCCGGTCCGCGTTCGGGGTGGACAGGCACGGGTTGCCGCACACCGTGATCAGCGCACGCACCTGGCCATCGCCCGGGGTCAGGATCTCGTCCGCCAGCGTCGCCACCGGCAGCTCGCCGACCACCTCCGGCAGGCCACGCACCCGGCTGTGCCACCGGCCCGTCGTGAAGCCGCGCCGCTTCGACGGGCGGGCGTTGGCCTGGCCCGCCGCCGCGAGCGGGAACATCGCGCCGCCCTCGCGGTCCAGGTTGCCGGTCAGCACGTTCAGCACGTCGATCAGCCAGCTCGCGAGCGTGCCGAACGCCTGCGTCGTGGTGCCGATCCGGCCGTACACGACGGCCCGGTCGGCGGCCGCCAGCTCGTGGGCCATGCGGCGGATGTCGTCGGCGGCGATGTCGGTGTGGGCCGCCACCGACTCCGGCGTGAACGGCGCGGCCAGCGTGCGCACCTCGTCCACACCGTTGACCGGCAGGTCTCGCGTGTTCACCAGCGAGGCCGCGAACAGCTCGTTGACCAGCGCGAACAACAGGAGCGCGTCGGTGCCGGGCCGGATCGGGTGGTGCTCGTCGGCCAGCTCCGCGGTCCTGGAGCGCTTGGGGTCGACCACCACGAGCTTGCCGCCGCGCTCGCGGAGCGCACGCAGCTTGCCGCGCACGTCCGGCGCGGTCATCAGGCTGCCGTTGGACACGAGCGGGTTCGCGCCCAGCATCAGCAGGTGCTGGGTCCGGTCCAGGTCCGGCACCGGGATCGTGAACCCGCCGCCGAACAGGTTCCCCACCGCGAAGTGCTTCGGCACCTGGTCGACCGTGCCGGCCGTGTAGAAGTTCCTGGTGCCGAGCGCCTTGTAGAACGCCGGGCCGTACAACGAGGTCGGCGTGTTGTGCACCGACGGGTTGCCCGCGTACACCGCGACCGCGTCACGCCCGTGCTCCGCCATGAGCGGCGGCAGCCTGCGCTCTATCTCCGCGAACGCCTCGTCCCAGGTGGTCTCCACCAACTCGCCGCCGCGACGCACCAGTGGCCTGCGCAGCCGGTCCGGGTCGTGGTGCAGCGCGCCGAGCGACGCGCCCTTCGGGCAGATGAACCCCCGGGAGAACACGTCGGCGTCGTCACCACGCACACCCGTGACGCGGCTGTCGTCGATCGTCACCGCCAGCCCGCAGGTCGCTTCACACAAGGGACACGTCACCGGCGTGGTGGTCATGTCCTCACCTTGACACAGGACGGTGACATCACTCTTCCGGCGGACACATCGGAACCGATTCAGCGCGCACGATGTATGGGTGGCGCAACGGGCCGGTTATGCGGACAGCACAAGGGAGGGATCGCCGTCCCTCTGGTGTGCGCGGGCCGCGGTCGCGGAGCGTGCGGTCCTGGCCCGCCACCTGCGGCGGGTGTGGGGGCTGCCCGGCACCAGGCTCGGCGCCGCGGGCTGGCCGCAGTCGCTCGGCCACCGCCTGCACGGCCACTGGAACTACTGGTGGCAGGCGCACCTGCTGGACTGCCTCGTCGACGCGCAGGAACGACAGCCGAACGCGGCCCGCGCTGGCACCATCAGAAGGGTCGTGCGCGGCGTGCACCTGCGCAACCTCGGCGGCTGGACCAACGACTACTACGACGACATCGCCTGGCTCGGCCTCGCCCTCATGCGCGCCGACGACTGCGAGGACGTGCCGATCGCCAAGGCGATGACCGCCATCGCCGCGCAGCTGCGGGCCGGGTGGACCGACCACGTTGGCGGCGGAATCTGGTGGCGGCGCAAGGACAGTTTCAAGAACGTCCCCGCCAACGGCCCGGCCGCGATCCTGTTCGCCCGCTGGGCGGCCCTCGGCGGCGAGCGCGCCGACCGCCAACGCGCCCGGTCCATGACCGAGTGGATGTCCAAGGTCCTGGTCGATCCGGCCACCGGGCTCCTGTGGGACGGCGTGCACGTCGAGCCGGACGGGATGATCAAGGACATCGTCAAGGTCATCTACACCTACTGCCAGGGCGTGTACATCGGCGCGTGCGTCGAACTGGCCGACGGCGGCACGTCGGGCGTGTGGGTGGACCGAGCCGGGCGGACCATCGACGCCGTCGCCACGCACCTCACCGACGACAAGGTCCTCCGGGGCAGGGGCGGCGGCGACGGCGGCCTGTTCGCGGGCATCCTCGCCAGGTACCTCGCACAGGCGGCGCTGCGACTGCCCCCGTCCCCGGCCGCCGACACCGCGCGTGAACTGGTCGTCGCCTCGGCGCACGCGGCGTGGCGGAACCGGGCGCTCGCACGGGCCGGTCCGCTGTTCGGGCCGGAGTGGTCGCAGCCGGCGCGGGTGCCGAGGTCCGCCGGGCACCACAGGGTCGAGCGGGACATGTCCGTGCAGGTCTCCGGATGGATGGTGCTGGAAGCCGCGGCACTGCTGGAGCGGTCTTCCGGTTAGGTTTCGTGCGTGAGCGTGGTCATCGTGACCGGCGGGAGCCGGGGCATCGGAGCGGCTGTGGCACGGCTGCTCGCACGGAGTGGGCACGACGTGGCCATCGGCTACGCGAACGACCACGACGCGGCGCGAGCCGTGGTCGCGGACGTCGAGGCGGCGGGCGCGCAAGCGCTTGCGGTGCCCGGTGACATCGCCGACGAGACGGACGTGCGGCGGCTGTTCGACAAGGCGGCGTCGCTCGGCGACCTCACCGGCGTGGTGTGCAACGCGGGCATCACGGGTAACACCCCGGGGCGACTGGACGAACAGGACGCGGCCACCGTGCGCCGCGTCCTGGACGTGAACGTGATGGGGGTGTTCCTGTGCAACCGCGAGGCGGTGCGGCGGCTGTCGACCCGGCACGGCGGACGTGGCGGCGCCGTCGTGAACGTGTCGTCGACCGCGGCAGGCCGTGGCTCACCCGGCGAGTGGGTGCACTACGCGGCGAGCAAGGCGGCCGTCGAGTCGCTGACGTACGGGCTCGCCCAGGAGGTCGCCGCCGAGGGCATGCGGGTGAACGCGGTCGCGCCCGGCCTTGTCCACACAGACCTGCACGCCGCGGCGGGTATGCCGAACCGGCCCGCCGACCGCGCGCCGATGATTCCCATGAGACGGGCGGGCGAACCGGAGGAGATCGCCGAGGGGGTCGTGTGGCTGCTGTCCCCGGCCGCGTCGTTCGTGACCGGCGCCACACTGCCCATCAGCGGGGGCTACTGACCGGGTATCGGCCTGCAGAAGATCCGATAACGGCGCTGGTTTTGTCGAATCGCTGCGGCACTATGGCTGAGTCGGCCCGCCTCCGGCTGGGTCGGGAAGGACTCTGATGCCCACGCTGACCGGTGTTCACCACGTTGCCCTGACCGTCACCGATGTGGATCGCAGCGTCCCGTGGTACGAGCGGGTACTGGGGTTCGAGTCGGTCGGCTGCGACGACCAACCGACCGGGATGCGGAAGGCGTTCCTGCGCGGCCCGGGTTTCGGGATCACCCTCACGCTCGTGCAGCACCCGGTGTCGGAGTACTCGCTGTTCGACGAGCGCAGGCCGGGCCTCGACCACCTGACGTTCTCCGTGCCGGACCGCACCTGCCTTCGCGAATGGACCGACCGCCTCACCGAGCACGGCGTGACGTTCTCGCCCATCACCGAGGAGCACACGTCCCCGGGCACCGAGGTCATCTCACTCCGCGACCCGGACGGCATCCAGCTCGTCCTGTGGGCCCGCGAAGACTGACCAGCTCCGGAGTTGTCCACAACCGCACCGGTTATCCACAACCAAGATCGACAACGCCGCAATGTCAGTCCCAGCCGGTAAACTGGCATGGCGGGACGCCCCCGGGAACGGGTGGGGGTTGGCATCCGGCCGGTTTCGGGGATGTTGATCTTGAGTGGGGGTCTGGCCAGGGGGAACTTGGATCTGTGCCCGGGTTGTGCGGGTCAGTCCTGTGCGGTGCCCGCGGTCACCGTGGCTTCCACCGGAGGTTTGTGCATCTCCTGGCGGTAGCGGACCACGCCGTACACCGTGCCGATGATGAAGAACGCGATGCTGCCCCACAGTGCGACGGCCTTCAGCCACGGCATGTGCTCCAGCAGTCCGGCGCCGTAGTAGCCGAGCAGCACCAGCGTCGGCACCCAGGCCAGGCCGCCGATCGTGGTGGCCAGCAGGAACCGGCGGGTGTCCATCTTGGCCGCGCCCGCGATCAGCGGCGCGAACGTGCGGATCCACGGGATCCAGCGCGCCAGCACGATCGCCCAGAATCCGCGCCGGTCCAGGAAGTCCCTCGCCTTGTCGAGGTTCTCGAGGTTCAGCACCCGGCCGCCGCGCCGCGCGATGATCGTGTGGCCCGCCTTGCTCCCGATGTAGTAGCCCACCATGTTGCCGACCACCGCGGTCACCATCGCGGCCGCCGACAGCGCCCACGCGTGGAACTCGCCGTCGTGCTCGGCCAGCACCACGCCCGCCGCGAACAGCAGCGAGTCACCGGGCAGGAACAGTCCGACGATGAACGCGCACTCGGTGAACACGAACCCGAGCACGATGATCCACACCATGACGGGTCCGGCGGACTCAAGTACGCCGGTGGCCACACTCACGACAAATAGCGTACGTGCCCTCGGGCAGGCTCATCTCGTCAACGTGTCTGAATTCGCCGGATATCCACGGTCGGGTCAACTGGCGGCCGCGATCGCGTTCCGGTCGCCTGCGAGGTCGCGGACGAACCCGCCGACGTAGGAGATCGCCGCCCTGCCCTCGGGCAGCACCGGGTAGAACGCCGGGAAGACGTGCACCTGTCCCGGCCACACCTGCAGTTCACAGTGGACGCCCGCGGCGCGGATGCTCTCCGCCATCCGCTCCGAGTCGCCGAGCAGGCACTCGGTATCGCCGACCTGGATCAGCACCGGCGGCCAGCGGCGCTTGTTCGCCCGCAGCACGTTCAGCCTGCTGTGCGTGAGCGCGTACTCGCCCGCGTAGGTCCGCCCGCACTCCAGCGCCCGCTGCGGCGGCACGAACGGGTCACGCCGCACCCGGTCCCGATCGGCGAGCTCCGCGCAGGTCAGGTCGAGGAACGGGGAGAACATGACGGCCGCGGCCGGCATCGGCAGCCTGCGCCGGGACAGGTCGGCGAGCAGGCCCGCGACCAGGTGGCCGCCTGCCGAGTCGCCCATGACGGTGATCGACTCGGGTGCGTGGCCGTTGCGCAGCAGCCATCGGTAACCGGCAAGCGCGTCGTCGGCCGCCGCGGGGAAGGGGTGCTCCGGCGCGCGTCGGTAGTCGACCAGGAAGGCGGGCCTGCCGGTCGCCGCTGACAGCGCCGCCACCAGGTGTTTGTGGGTGCGTCGCGACCCGAACACGAAGCCACCGCCGTGCAGGTACAGCACCACGCCGTTCGCCGGATCGGCGTCGCGGCCGGTGATCCACAGGCCGTGGACGTCACCGTCCGCGATCGGCTTGACCTGGGCCCCGCGGGGCATGGGGGTGAGCCCGACGGTGTCGAACATGTCGCGTGCCACCCGCAGGTGCGGCCAGGCGGTGATCCGCAGCCGGTCACCGAGTGGCCGAAGCCCGTTCATGAGGAGTTGTGCCAGCGCCCGGCTTTGCACGCTCGGGCTCGTGGGCACCGCCGGCCGCGTCATCGCACCCCGCTCTCCTGCTCGCACGTCACCTGTGACGTACAACCCACTGTAAATGACTGACGGAGTAGATCGACCCCGCGAAAGTCGTACACCTTGATCTCGGTTCGGTGTCGCTCGAGCGCCTCGCATTCCGCTGGAGAACGGTTACGGTTGACTCGTGACCACTCTCCTGGACGAGCTGCGTGCCGCTGTAGGCGACGGCGCGGTGCTCGTGGACACGGACGTCACCGAGAGTTATCGGCGCGACATGATGCCGCTGGCGCCGCACGGCGCCCCGCTCGCGGTGGTGCTGCCGAAGGGCGCCACGGAGGTGCAGGCCGTCGTCCGCGCGTGCGCCGCCGCGGGTGTGCCGATCGTGCCGAGAGGCGCGGGCAGCGGCCTGTCCGGCGCGGCGAACGCGATCGACGGCTGCGTCGTGCTCGCGATGACCAGGATGAACGAGATCGTCGAGATCGACCCGGACAACCGGCTCGCCGTGGTGCAGCCCGGTGTGGTCAACCTCGACCTGCGCGGGGCGGTGGAGAAGCACGGGCTGTTCTACCCACCGGACCCGTCGAGCTACGACTGGTGCACGATCGGCGGCAACCTGTCCACGAACGCGGGCGGGCTCTGCTGCGTCAAGTACGGCGTGACCACGGATTCCGTGCTGGGACTGGAAATCGTGCTCGCGGACGGCGAACTGCTGCGCACCGGCAGGCGGACGGTCAAGGGCGTGGCGGGCTACGACCTGACGAAGCTGTTCGTCGGCAGCGAGGGCACGCTCGGCGTGATCACGCAGGCGACGCTCGCACTGCGACCACTGCCGCAGGCCCCGGGCACGATGGTGGCGGCGTTCTCGGCGGTGGAGACCGCGGGCGCCGCGGTGAGCCGGATCGTGCGCGAGGGCATCGTGCCGTCACTGATGGAGATCATGGACGCGACGTCGATCGCGGCGGTCGAGGCGTACCTGAAGACGGAGCTGGGTGCGGGGGCGGGCTGTGCGGCACTGCTGATCTGCCAGTCGGACTCCGGCGGCGAGGCGGCGCGGCAGGAGCTGCGCGCGATCGAGCAGGTGTGTGAGGACGTCGGCGCCGAGCTGGTGCACTCGACGTTCGACCCGGCCGAGGGTTCGATGCTGCTGACCGCGCGCCGGGCGGTGCTGACCGCGCTGGAGGTGTACGGCGCGTGGATGACCGACGACGTGTGCGTGCCCCGCACCAGGATCGCGGAGCTGATCGCGGCGTGCGAACGGATCTCGGCGGAGGTCGGGCTGCGGGTCGCGGTCGTCGGCCACGCCGGCGACGGCAACATGCACCCGACGATCGTCTACGACCCGGCTTCGGAGGACGAGTTCGCGCGGGCCACCGTGGCGTTCAACGACATCCTGGCCGCGGGCCTGGCGCTGGGCGGCACGGTCACCGGCGAACACGGCATCGGCAAGATCAAACGCGACTGGCTGGAGAAGGAGGTCGGCCCGATCGCGATGCGCACCCACCGCGCGATCAAGGCCGCCCTGGACCCGGACAACGTCTTCAACCCGGGCTCGATGTTCTCGATGCCGGCCGCCGCCCCCCGAGTTTCGGCGTAGGCGCGAGGACCGACAGAACCACGGAGTTGTCCACAGCCGCTCCGGTTGTCCACAGGTTGCCCCGCAACCCCCTGACCTGTCGGTACCCCCCGGTAGACTGGCAAGGCGGGACGCCCCCGGGAACGGGCAGGGTTCCGTCAAAGTCGATCACCTGCGTGGAGCAGGCACGATCCTCTGGTTGATCATGTGATTGTCGAAGTCGCATGATCTTGTGAGAGGGCCGTGCCTGCTGTGTCATCATCCCTGATCC
>NZ_JBARWZ010000203.1:0-5084 GCF_049647105.1 Actinophytocola sp. | reverse complement strand
CACGGGCACCGCGTGGGTGAGGTCGGCGGCGAGCGCGGCGTCGAACGCGGCGAGCCCGTCCGCCGAGGACATCGGCGCGACACCCGAGCGGGCCATGCGGGCAAGGTCGGCGGCGTCGAGGCCGCCGGTGAGGTCGCTGCGCTCGTCCCAGAACCCCCACGCCAGCGTGGTCGCTGGCAGGCCCCGCACGCGGCGGGCGCGGGCAAAGGCGTCGAGGAACGCGTTGGCGGCGGCGTAGTTGCCCTGACCGGCGGCGCCGAACGTGGCCGCCGCCGAGGAGAACAGCACGAACGCCGACAGGTCGAGGTCGCGGGTCGCCTCGTCCAGCACGCGGGCGGCGTCCACCTTGGGCCGGAACACGGTGTCGATCCTGGCCGGCTCCAGCGCTTCGACCATGCCGTCGTCGAGGGCGCCCGCGGTGTGCACGACGGCGCCGAGCGGGTGTTCGGCGGGGATGGTCGCGAGCACGGCGGCGACGGCGGCGTGGTCGGCGACGTCGCCCGCGGCGACGGTGAGGGTGGCGCCGTGCTCTGCGAGATCGGTCCGCAGCCCGGCCATGCCGGGGGCGGCCTCGCCGCGGCGGCAGGCGACGAGCAGGTGCGCCACCCCGTGCCGTGCCGCGAGGTGGCGGGCGACGACCCTGCCGAGCGTGCCGCCGCCGGTGATCAGGACCGTCCGCCCGGGGTCGAACGCGGGCCGCCGCACCGGTGCGGGGCGGGCACGCACGAGTTCGGGGGTGAGGAGGACTCCGTCGCGCTGGACCAGCTGTGGCGCGGCCGAGGCGAGTGCCTGCTCGGTGATGGCGCCGTCGACGTCCAGCAGCCGGAACCGGCCGGGGTGCTCGGCCTGTGCGGAGCGCACGAGCCCCCATACCGGCGCGAGGTCGAGGTCGACCTCGGTCTCCCCGCCGGTGACGACCGCGTGGCGGGTCACGAACAGCAGGGGCTCCCGCCGGTCGTCGCGGAGCCATTCGTGCAGGTGTGCCAGCGCGGTGGCGGTGGCCGCACGCGGTGACGTCCCGGCGGGCTCCACCACGACCGGCTCGGTGTCCGCCACGCGATCGCCGGTCAGTGGCCGCCACGCGAGCTCGAACAGGGTGTCGCTGTGCGGTGCCGAGGCGGCCGGCATGGGGCGGGAGGCGATGGCCGCGACGGAGACGACCGGTTGCCCGGTCTCGTCCACCGCGTCCACGCGGATCCGGTCGCCGTCGAGCCGCCGGAGCCGGACACGCAACGCGGTCGCGCCCGTTGCGTGCAGGGTGACGCCCTCCCACGCGAACGGCAGCCGGGCGTGGAAGGTGCCGTCGTGGACCTCGGCGGCGAGCGCGGCATGGCACGCGGCGTCGAGCAGCGCGGGATGCAGACCGTGGCGGGTGGCGTCGGCGCGTTCGGCCTCGCCCAGCGCGACCTCGGCGTAGAGCGCACCAGCGGTGCGCCAGGCCCGCCGCAGGCCCTGGAACGCGGGGCCGTAGCCGAATCCCCGCGCGGCGAGCTGGTCGTAGGCGGGCGCGAGCTCCTCCGCGTCGGCGGGCGGCCACGCGAACGTCTCGCCGTCGGGTGCCACCGTGGTGAGGGTGGCGGTCGCGTGCGTGGTCCAGTCGCCGTCGGCGCGGCTGTGCACGCCGAGGGTGTCGCCGTCGAGCACCACCCTGACGTCCACGCCGCGCTCGTCGAGGACCAGCGGGGTGAGCAGCGTCAGGTCCGCCACGTGGCGCCCGGTCTGCAACGCCAGCTCGACGAACGCGGCGCCGGGCACGAGCACGCGACCGGACACGGTGTGGTCGCGCAGCCAGCCGTGCGTGGCGAGGGACCAGCGGGCGGTGTAGACGGTCTGTTCCGGGGTTTCGATCGCGAGACCGAGCAGCGGGTGACCCGCCGCCGCCGCGCCGAGCCGGGTGGCGTCCCCGGTGCCGCCGTCGAGCCAGAAACGCGTGCGCTGGAACGGGTACGTCGGCAGTTCGACGCGTCGCCCGCCTGCCAGGACACGGCGCCAGTCCACCGCGACGCCGTGCGCGTGGGCCTCGCCGACCGACAGCAGGAAGCGGTCCCAGCCACCCTCGTCGCGGCGAAGCGTGCCGCCCGCGAAGACCGGGTCCACCGCCTCCTGCACGGCCATCGTGAGCACCGGATGCGGGCTCATCTCCAGAAACGTGCCGTGCTTGGCCTCCGCCAGCAGCCGCACGACCGGTTCGAACAACACGGTCTGCCGCAGGTTGCGATACCAGTACCCGGCATCGAGCGAAGCGGTGTCGACCCGCCCGCCCTCCAGCGTCGAATAGAACGCGACCCCGGCCGACCGAGGAGCCACATCGTCCAATGTGGACAGAAGTTCGTCGCGCAACTCCTCCATGCGCACCGAGTGCGACGCGTAGTCCACCGGCACCCGCCGCGCCCGCACACCCGCCGACTCGCACCGCGCCAGCAGCACGTCCAGGTCCGCGTCGTCACCCGACACCACCGTCGAGTTCGGACCGTTCACGGCGGCGATCCCGGCGCCGCCCGGCAACGGCACCTCGTTCGCGGGCAGCGAAACCGACACCATCCCGCCACCACCGGCCACCGCGGCGATCGCCTTGCTGCGCAAGGCAACCACCCGCGCCGCGGCCGGCAGGCTCAACGCCCCCGCCACGCACGCCGCCGCGATCTCACCCTGCGAGTGCCCGACCACGGCGTCCGGCTCCACCCCGCAGGCGCGCCAGAGTGCCGCCAGCGACACCATCACCGCCCAGGACGCTGGCTGCACCACGTCAACGCGGTCGAACCCGTCGCCGGAGCGGATCACCTCGATCAGCGACCAGTCCACGAACGGACGCAACGCGGCGTCGCACTCGGCCATGCGCGTCGCGAACACCGGGGAGGCATCGAGGAGGTCGCGACCCATGCCAGGCCACTGGGCGCCCTGCCCGGGGAACACGAACACGGTCCGGCCCGTGGCGGCGGCTGACCCGAGCGCCACCCCCGATCCGTCCAGTGTGGACAGACGGGCCGGGGCGGGCCCGACGATGACGGCCCGGTGCGGCAGGTGCGCACGGGTGGTCGCGAGCGAGAACGCCACGTCGGCCGGTGCCGCGTCGAGCTCCGCGAGCTGGGCGGCCCTGGCGCGCAGCGCCTCCGGCGTCCGCGCGGACAGCACCCATGCCACCACGTCCGAGACGGCGACCGGCTCCTCTGGCCGCTCGGTGGCCGGGAACTCGGCCGCCTCCTCCAGGATCACGTGCGCGTTGGTGCCGCTGATGCCGAACGAGGACACGGCCGCGCGCCGCGGACGACCCTCGCTGACCCACGGGCGGGCCTCGCGCAGCACGCCAACCACACCGGCCGACCAGTCCACATGGGACGATCGCTCGCCTGCGTGCAGCGTCCTCGGCAGCACCCCCGCTCGCAGCGCCATCACCACCTTCATCACCCCGGCCACACCAGCGGCGGCCTGGGTGTGCGCGATGTTGGACTTCACAGAACCCAGCCACAGCGGCCGCGACCGCTCGGGGCCGTACGCCTCGATCAGCGCCTGCACCTCGATCGGGTCGCCGAGCGCCGTGCCCGTGCCGTGCGCCTCGATCGCGTCGATCTCGTCGCCGGACAGCCCGGCGTTGAGCAGCGCCTGCTCGATCACCCGCACCTGCGACGGCCCGTTCGGGGCGGTGAGCCCGTTGGAGGCACCGTCCTGGTTGACCGCGCTCCCCCGCACCACCGCGAGCACCCGGTGCCCGTTGCGGCGCGCGTCGGACAGCCGCTCCACCAGGAGCATGCCAACGCCCTCGCCGAACCCGAAGCCGTCGGCGCCGTCGGCGAACGCCTTGCAGCGGCCGTCGGGCGCGAGCGCGCCCTGGCGGCTCATCTCGACGAACAGGCCGGGGTGCGGCATGACGGTCGCGCCACCCGCGAGCGCCAGCGAGCACTCGTCGCGGCGCAGCGCCGCCACCGCGAGGTGCAACGCGACCAGCGACGAGGAGCACGCCGTGTCGATGGTGACGGCCGGGCCCTCCAGCCCGAACACGTAGGACAGCCTGCCGGAGGCGACGCTCCCGGTGGTCCCGGTGAGCAGGTGGCCCGCGGCCTCCTCCGGCACCCGGTCCAGCGGTGGCCCGTACCCGGACACGGGTGAGCCGACGAAGACGCCCGTGCGGCTGCCCCGCACGGCGTCCTGGTCGATCCCGGCGTGCTCGAACGCCTCCCACGTGGTCTCCAGCAGCAGGCGCTGCTGCGGGTCCATCGCGGCCGCCTCACGCGGGCTGATGCCGAAGAACGCGGCGTCGAACTCCGCCGCGCCCTCGACGAAACCACCTCGGCGGGTGTAGCTGGTGCCGGGGTGTCCGGGGTCCGGGTGGTAGACGGCGGCCTCGTCCCAGCCCCGGTCGGCCGGGAAGCCGGACGTGGCGTCCACCTCGTCGGCGACCACCCGCCACAGGTCGGCGGCCGACCGGACACCGCCGGGCAGCCTGCAGGCCATGCCGACGATCGCGATCGGCTCACGACCGCGGTCCTCCACCTCCGCCAGCTGCCGCCGCGTCCTGCGCAGCTCACCGGTGACCCAGAGCAGGTTCTCCCGGAGCTTGGCCTCGTTCGCCTCGTTCGCCATTCCCGGCCCTCTCAGGACTTCCCGAACTCGGTGCTGATCATCTGGAAGAGCTCGTCGTCCGACGCCGCCTCGAGGTCGTGCGCCGACTCGTCCCCGGTGTCGCCGGCGTCGTTGTCCGCGAGCAACGCGAGCAGCTGCCGCATGCGGGCGGCGAGCGCGTCGCGGCCACCGGGGTCGTCCGCGAGCCCGCCGACACCGACCAGCGACTGCTCGAGCTTGCCGAGCAGGTCGAGCGAGCCGCGGACGGTGTCCGCCGTGGACGGAGCGGTCTCCTCTGGCACCAGCTCCGCGTCGAGGTGCGCCGCGAGTGCCGAGGGTGTCGGGTGGTCGAACACCAGCGTGGCGGGCAGCTTCAGCCCGGTCGCGGCGCGCAGCCGGTTGCGTAGCTCGACCGCGGTGAGCGAGTCGAAGCCCAGCTCGCGGAACGCGCGCCCCTCGGCGACCGCGTCCTGGCCGCCGAGCCCGAGCACCGCGCCCGCGTGGGTGCGCACGACGTCGAGCAGCGC
>NZ_JBARWZ010000202.1:0-20372 GCF_049647105.1 Actinophytocola sp. | reverse complement strand
CCTCCACCTCGCCGCAGCCTTCGTCACCGTCCGCTGCCTCATCCAAGCCGCCCGCCACACCCACCGCTGGGACACCCGCCCCACCGTCCGCCGCCTCAAGTAACCCCTATTGCCGGAGCCTCTAAGCACCGTATCGGTGAGCGATCGCCGACGGACCTCCAGTTCAGCTCGAGCCCGGCGGCCTCGTCGCCGACACGGGATACCTCGCCGTCTCGGCGGCGGCGAGATCTTCGTCGATAGAGGGCTGGCCTGAGCCGGCAGAAGAGCCGGTTGCGCTCCAGTAGCTGTTCGTGGTTTTCGTCAGGCGAGTGAGGCAGGGCTCGCGCAGTATCTTGCCGGGGCCGGCGAGCGGTAGCGCTCTTGAGTCACCGCAGGTCGCAGTTTGTCCCCGTCTAGGTCAACCTCACGTAGGTGTAGGTCGCCGCTCTGTGTACCGAGCCGTCAACCCGATCACATCGGTGTGTTGAGCGTCACTCAAGTAACTGTGGGACACCGCAAACCTCACTGACAGCTCCACACCCCGCCTCCTGCGTGGCCACCGCGGCCTCGTGTGGTCCGTCGCGTATAACCCCGACGGCACCCACTTGATCAGTGGCGGCAGCGACGGCACCGTACGTCTCTGGGATCTCACCCAACCCGACCCACCCAAGGTACGCCGAGGCCATCAAGGCTTCGTCTGGCACACCACTTTCGGCCCCAACAACTCCATCATCGCCACAGGACAAGACGGCACAGTCCGCATCTGGCCCACCATCACAGCAACAGAACCAGTCACCTACACCGGCTTCGCCGCCTCAGTCGAAACCGTTACCCCCAGCCCCAACGAACAACAACTCCTCACCACCCACGACGACGGCACCGCCCGCATCTGGCACTGTCACGCCTGCGGCCCAACCGAAGACATCACCGCCCTCGCCTGAGGTTCACCCCGGGTAGTGGACACCGAGTTAGCAGGACCTGCGGTCCTGTTGAAAGGATGTCCTCATGCCTCCTCGCAAGCGCCGTTCGTACACGGCTGAGTTCAAGGTCGAGGCTGCTCACCGCGTGATCGATTCCGGCCGTACGATCTCCGAGGTCGCCGGCGAGCTGGGTCTCGACCCGGGCATGTTGAGTGTCTGGGTGAAAGACGAACGCCGCCGGATCACCGCGGCCGAGGTCAACGGGGACAAGCCTCTGGAGGCGGCAGAGCGGGCCGAGTTGCTGCGCCTGCGTGGGCAGGTGGCCGAGTTAGAGAAAGACAACGCGTTCCTGGTAAAAGCTTCGGCGTACTTTGCCGCGATGCAGAAGAACCGGCCCGGTTCGCTCTGATGGCCAAGTACGCCGGCCCCGACGAGTTCACCGACACCACCACTCCGGCAGAGCGCTCGCGGTTCTCGGTGCGCCGTATGGCGCGGCTGCTGGGTGTGTCGACCTCGGGCTACTACGCCCACGTCAAGCGTGTTGCGGCAGCGGTGTTGACGCCGCGGCAGCAACGCCGAGCCGACCTTGAGGTGAAGATCACCCAGGCGCACACAGAGTCGCGTGGGACCTACGGGTCGCCGCGGATCACCGCCGAACTACGTGATCAGGGCGAGATGGTCACCGCGAAAACCGTCGCCAAGATCATGGCCTCGATCGGGCTGGAGGGCATCAGCCCGCGCACGTTCACAGTCCGCACGACGGTGGTCGATCCGACCGCGTCGTTCCCACCCGATCTGGTCGACAGGCACTTCGACCGCGGCCTGTCCGACGCGGTCTGGTTGACCGATATCACGTATCTGGGCTGTGGTGAGGGCGAGATGTTCCTGTGCGCGATCCGGGACGGACACTCCCGGAAAGTGTTGGGTTACAGCGTATCCGACCACATCGGTGCCGGAATGGTCACTGACGCGATCGATGCCGCTGTGGCCGCCCGGGGCGGCAGATGTCGCGGCACGATCCTGCATTCCGATCGCGGCGGGGAGTACACGGCGCACCTGACAGCGACAGCGTGCTCCCGCCACGGCCTGCGCCGGTCGATGGGCGCTACCGGGATCTGCTGGGACAACAGCCCAGCGGAGTCGTTCTGGTCGACGTTCAAACACGAGCACTACTACCGACACGCGTACACCACGAAGACAGAACTCGTTGCCGCGATTGACAAGTGGATCCATCTCTACAACAGTGTGCGGCGGCACTCCACGATCGGGATGCTCAGTCCCGACGCCTACGAGCGGTCACTGACACTGACTGCCTGAACTGTGTAAGCCCCTGTCCACCATTCGGGGTGAACCTCACGCCTGCGCATCAACGAACTCGCCGCCACCGACGGTAAACACACCGCCTACACCCACACCAGCCTGGCCAACTGGACCCGCCGTGGCATGATGCCCGACCGAGAGATCAGACCCCTGATCGCGCTCGCACTCGCCGAACGACTCGGCCGACCCGTGACACTGGCCCAGATCGGGAGCAGATGGAGGATCGGGACCCAGCTACAGCGGGCCTCGACTTCCCCCGGGCACTGCCGAACGCGATCCTCGCCGCGACTGACTACTGGAGCCTGGTGGACCGTCGAGACTTCCTCACCACCGCGAGCCTGGCCATGACCGGCTGGACCACACCCGTCCGACGCTGGCTGACCACCTCCGCAGACCCCCACGCCGCCCATGTCGGCAGTCGGCGCCACGTGGGCGCTGCGGACGTGGCCGAACTGCTCACCGCCGCCGAGGACGCCCGTCGATGGGACTCGCAGTACGGCGGTGGGAACTGGCGCTCCTCCGGGGTGCTGGCCTGCCTGCGCGAACGAGCCACACCACTGCTGCACGGCCGC
This sequence comes from Actinophytocola sp., assembly GCF_049647105.1. Classification (GTDB taxonomy): domain Bacteria; phylum Actinomycetota; class Actinomycetes; order Mycobacteriales; family Pseudonocardiaceae; genus Actinophytocola. The sequence continues at coordinate 17,581 of NZ_JBARWZ010000202.1, read as the reverse complement.
TACAACGACCACACTGGACGGCAACTATTCGCCGCGACCGCCCAACTCTCCCGCCTCGCCGGCTGGACCGCCTTCGACGCCGGCCAGCACGCCGCCGCCCAACGCCACTACAGCCAGGCCCTGCGCCTCGCCCGCGCGGCTGGCGACGTGCCCTTCGGCGGTTACGTCCTCGTCTGCGCCGCGCTCCAAGCCTCCCTCCGCGGCTTCCATGACGACGCCATCGACATGTGCCACGGCGCCTACGAACGCGCCAGGCACACCGCCACCCCACGCGTGCTCGCCTTCTACCGGCTGATCGAAGCCCGCGTCCATGCCCGCGCCGGCGATGCCCCAGCAGCCGGACGCGCCCTCGCCGCCTCCGACACCCTGCTGAACCAGGCAGCCAACCACCACGGTGACGACCCCACCTGGATCGACTTCTACACCCATGCCCGCCTCGCCGCCGACGCCGTGGAAATCCACCGCGACCTCGGCCTCCCCACGCCCGCTCTGCAGTGGAACACCGAAGCCGCGATGCCGACCGACACCTTCGCCCGCTCGTACGGACTACGGCTCGTCGTGCTCGCCAGCACCCGCCTCCTCGGCCAACACCCCGATCTCCATGCCGCCCTGACCCAAGGCAACCAAGCCGTCGACGTCCTGGCGCACGTAGCCTCAACCCGAGCCACCGACTACGCCAACGATCTCCTTCATCGCCTGTGGCCGTGGAAACCCGAACCGGGTGTAGCCGACCTCGCCCATCGAATCCGGACTGAGCTCACTGCGGCCTGATGCCAGCTGTACGCCTTGCACTCACCGGCTCCACCCGCAGCCCCGACCTGCATGCCGTCGCCGCCACACTCGGCCCCACCGAGGTCAAAAGCCGCCTGCGCGCACTCGGGCCCTGACTGGTCACCCCACTGAGGTATCCACTGAGAGTGCGACTTTCGGTCGTTTCTGTTGACTAGCGAGCTGGGAGTGCGGCAGGATTCCGTCGTTGCCTGACGTCCGGCGACAGCGGTCGGGAGTTGTCTGGCTGCTCTGCTTTCCTTGTCCCCGAAGGGAAAATGTGGCCGTGCACAGCAAGGTCGCCAGTGTTCTTGTCGGCGTCGTCTTCGCCGGTGTCATTGTGGCGGGCTCTCAGGTTGCCGCTTCGTTCGCGACCCAGGCTCCCGAGTCGTCTCGCGACGATCAAGTAACGGCGTCGGTCCACAGAACGGCCGGGCTGGGCGAGATCAGGACCGGCGGAGTCGGTGAAGTGCACACGTCGCCAGCGTTGTTTGATCATCACAGCGTCGCGGACGACGAGCGACCGGTCCGGTGGCTGCTGTTCGATCACCACTGAACCGTGGGTAGCTAATGTCAGCTGGCGGTGTTCGGTGTGAACATCGCCAGCTGACTGACCAGGTCGGTCAGTGTGGTTTCGAGGAGTACGGCCATCTCTTGGATGGCGCTGCCGTCCAGGCGTGCGAGGGTGGTTTTCGGGTAGGTGGCGAGTCTGGCGCGGGCCCACCGGCGTAGCTGCTTGAGCTCTGGGCGCGTGTCGTCGGTAAGGGCTCGGAGGTCGACGTGCAGACGGACCGTTTGCGCGTCGAACTCTGCGCGGTGCAGGGCCCTGGCGAGGATGTCGACCGGGCTGGCGCCGAGGGCCCTGGCGATCTCGCATAGCCGTACCACAGTGCAGGCGCGCGCCCCCTGCTCGTAGGAGGCGAGGGTCTTGACGCGGACGTTCGACGGCATCCGAGCCACCAGCTGCGCCTGGGAAAGGCCGAGGTCCTCTCGAGTTCGTTTCAGCACCTCACCAAGCGCATGTGTGATCACGCGGTCAATCACGTCATCGTGGACGACATCCATCAGATGTCCCTCCTCGTTGAACCGACTGCGGGCGACCGGGTGGGGACCATGAGGGAGACAAGCGCCAGCACCGACCATGACGGTGGTCGTGGTCGGTCTGTGGTTCTGGCATCCGTGCCAAGCACCCCGTTGGCCCCGAGCAAGCTCGGTGATACTGCCGAGTAGGAAGTGGTCTGGTCAACCTTGTGAGCGATATCCGCATCGCTCCGGACGGCTTGCTCGGCTGAGTCGATGCACGTGCCGGAGATATTTCCCTCGACGAGGGAAGGTGCTACGTCGACTTTTGATCATGATGATCGGCGGTCGTGCTGATGGGCGGCGAAGAGGCTGAACGAGCCCGTGGCAACAGCACGTCGGTGCGGGGGATCCGCGCCAGCTTGGCGTGCACGACTGTGGCCTGTGGCAGGTTCCCGAGCCGGTTGTAGTGTTCTACCGCTTCCTGCCATGCGGCTGTCGCCGCGGTCATGTCGGCGTTCGCGTAGTGCACGTCGCCGAGAACGTCGTGGGCATGGGCGGCCGTGCTGTAGCCGGACATGCGGATGGCTCGGCGGGTGAACTCGATGGCGCCGCGGATGTGTCCACGAGCCTTGTTGATCTCCGCGAGCGCGATGCACGCGTCCTGGGAGACGGCAAGGTCGGGAATCGCCTCGGCGGCGCGGAGAGCTTGTTCGCAGTGGGCCGCCGCAGTTGAGTGGTCTCCTCGGTCGTGATGCACACGGCCGATCTCGATCAGCGTGCTCGCATGTGCCGACTGGTCGCCGCTGCGTTCCGCGAGGATCTGCGCGCGAGTGAGGTGAACGAGCGCCTCGTCGTGTTGTTCAATGGCGCGCAGAACCTCGCCGATGCGGCACGAAGTCCAGCACAGGCCCTGTGCGTCGTCGTTCTTCTGCGCGATCTTCAAGCCGCGGCGGTACAGCGCGAGGGCTGCGGTCAGGTCGCCCCGCTGGGTCTCCAGCTTGCCGAGCAGGCCGAGTACGGCCGCTTGCCCGGCTTCGTGTCCGATGTCGTCCACGATGCGCAGCGCGGTGTCGAGGTGGCGTCGTGCTTCGCGGTGCTCGCCGATGGTCAGATATACCCGGCCAAGCCCCACCAACGATGACGCTTCGCCGACCCGGTCACTGGCTTCCTGGGCCGAGGATGTCGCGATTTTCTGCGCGGCCAGGCTGTCTTCGTAGTAGCCGTGCCGGTCGAAGAAGATGACGGCCGCGTCGGTGAGGCGCCAGGCATGGTCGTGGTGTCCGGTGGCCGCGGCGTTGCGGATCATGGCGAGCAGGTTGGCGCGCTCCAGGTCGAACCACTCTTTCGCCTGGGCGGAGTCGGTGGGCACGACCGGCTCGACGCCGCGTTCGACGGCGAGTTCGGACGCGGCAAGGCGGCTGGGATACAGCGTGTGGCTCGCGTGGACGGCTGATGCCAGGTAGAAGCTCGCCAGTCGGCGCGTCGCTGCCTGCCGCTCGGGCACTGGCTCATCCGATTCCGCACGATGTGCGGCGAACTCGCGCACGAGGTCGTGAAGCTGGTAGCGGTCCAGCGCGGTCGCCGCTCGCTCAACCAGGTGGGCGCCGACCAGCGCGCGGATGCTGCGTGTGGTCTCGGCGCGGCTGCGGCCATCGAGCGCGCCTGCGGCGTGGATGTTGAAGTGCGTTGCCGGATGCAGGCCCAGCAGGCGGAACAGTCGTTGTTCTGGCGGGTCGAGGGCGCGGTAGGACCAGGTGAAGAAGGTCTGCGCGGTGACTGCGTCGCCATCTTCTCCTACGTCGACGATGAGCTGGCGTCCGTCGAGTTGTTCAGCGAATGCCAGCATCTGGCCGGCGGGCCGGGTGGCGATGTGCGCGGCCAGCAGACTGATCATCAACGGCAGTCCGCCGCACAGTGCTGCCAAGCGGGCCAGTTCGCCGCGCGTCATCTCGCGGCGGGTGCCGAGGCGCATGGAGAGCAGTGCGGTTGCCTCGGCTGGTGTCATGGGGTCGACCTGCACCCGGCGGGCGCTGGTGGTGGCGCTCAGCGAGACCAGCTGCTGGCGGCTGGTCACCAGTACCAGCGCGTCTGGGAGCAACGTCACCAAGTGCTCGACATGCTTGGCGTCACGGGCGTTGTCCAACACGACCAGCATCCGGCGACCGGACAGCAGACGGGTCAGCAACAGCTCACGTGCCCGACCGGTGAGATCCGCGTCTGGTGGATACCCCACCGCGATGAGAAGGTCGTCGACCACCGTGGCCTGGCTTGCCGAGGCGTCCTCGGCGAAGCCGTTGAGGTTCACGTACAGGTCGCCGTCCGGGAAGCGCCGCCTGGTGCGATGTCCCCAGTGCGTAACCAGTGCGGTCTTCCCGACACCGGCCATCCCGTCGATGACCACTACGCCGCTGGTCACCCGTCCTTCCCGGTCCGTCACTGCCCCGTCCAACTCCGCGAGCAGATCGTCGCGGCCGACGAAGTCGGCCACGTCGTGCCGGAGTTGGCGAGGAACGATCACCGGGTCAGGACTACGTGGCGCCAGGTTCGAGCCGCCGCCGTCAGGGGTGCGCAGGCCTTCGTGGTGTTGCCGCACGTGCTCCATCGCCGGCTCATCACCGTCGTGCTGCAGCCTGCGCCGCACGGTGAAGTAGTACGCGGTCTCGTCTTCGTAGCGCCTCAGACCGTGCAGGGCGGACATCCGTTGCGTGGCAAAGGCGACGTCGCCGGGGTGATCGGTCTGCAGTTCGCCGATTCGGGTCAGCACCTCGTCGAACAAGTTGAGGTCCAGCAGCGCGGCGAGCAACGTCCGGTTCGCACCTAGCCAGTCGTCCTGCTCGACCCGTAGCCGCCACGCCCGCGCGGGCTCACCCGCGAGATCGTCAAGGGGGCGGCCACGCCAGAGGTCGAGCGCATGCCGTGCCGACTCCGCGGCCTGCCGGGAATCCTGCTGCTTGGCGTGTGTCCGGGCCTCGCGGAGCAACGCTGTGAATCTGTAGTAATCGATGAGAGACTTGTCGATGTCGAGTCGGTAGCTTCCGCCTCCGCCGTCCAATGACGGTGATGTCGGCAATTGTCGCAGCCATTTTCGAACACGTGTTGCATAGGTGTGAAAAGTGGGTCCAATGTTCTGCGGTTGAGCTTTCTCCTCCGGCCACGCCCACTCGATCAAGGTGTCCACGGGAACCCAGCGTCCTGCGTGCACCAGCAGGGCCCCCAGAACCGCGCGTTCTCTTGGTTTGCCCCAGTTATCCTGCAGTGCGCCGTCGAGCAACAACGCCGTTCGGCCCAGTATCCCGAACATCGTCTCCACCAGCCTCACCCCCGGAAAGCTGGTCGCCAGATCACCCGGGTGGCGGTCTCCGAGTGGTGTCAACCACTCTGGATAATACTCAACAAACACCACAGGCGACCGCGAGTGACACAAATGAGATAAACCGCTCCGTCGACCGACCAATTGGTGTAACGAAGTCGCACTAGACGCTTTGCTGACCGGCATGCTCGACCACTCCGGCAACCCTCTTGGCCCAGTGCTCACTCTGATATAGAGCACGCAACGTCACGATTCGCATTCGCCAATGATCAGGAAAGGTTTCGGAAACCTCCGGCTCTGACCCGATTCCGCGAGTAGTCGGCTGAGTTGATCTTCGGGGTTTCGTGAAATCGTGTGGTGGGGTGGGTTTCGGGTGTGGGCATGCTGATGAGCCCGGTGCCGGGCTCGCGGGTTGGGGGTTCCTGGGTCGAGGCTGGGGTGGCCGGATGGTTAGGGCAGTGTGGGGAGTTTCCGGAGGCGGGCGAGGATTTCGGCGAGCAGGTGGTGATCGGGTGGTGGGTGCAGGATCACTTTTCCCGCTTGGAAACCGAGGCGGGCGGGGACGCGGATCAGCCGGTGGCGGAGGGTGGTGATCATGGCTTTGCCGTCGCGTGTGCCCCAGCCGGCGAGTCGGCCGTCGGGTCCTGGGGTGGCGGTGAGTTGGTGGAGCCAGGCGGCCATGGTGGCGGCCAGCAGCGCGCCCCACATCCAGGCGGTGTTCACTCCGGGATAGCCGGAGGGCAGATGGCGGAGCGCGGCGCCGTGTTTGCTGTCGCGGAAGATGTTCTCGATGCTGGTTCGGTGGCGGTACCAATGCTCGACAGCCGCGGTTCTGGCCGGTGTGGACACATCCAGGTTCGTGAGGACGAAACTGTAGCCGTAGATCGCGTCAGCGTCAGCGAGTTCTTCCAGGGGGAGGACGCGTTGGTCGGGGTGCAGGGTGCGGCGCCGCCGGGAACGGGGATCGGCCGAGACCTGGGAGACATCCAGTCTGACTCGGCGAATGAGCAGGAAGGTCTTCGCGGGCCACCAGACCGGCCGGTAGTCCGCGACGGCGACCTGGGCGCCGTCCATGTCGATCGCGTCGGTCCAGTCGTCCTCGGTGAGGCCGGAAAGCAGTCGCCAGAGCGGGGCGATGCGTTTGGCACCGATCGCGAACTGGACCTTGGCGAAGAACGCGACCCGGGCCAACTCTCCGGCGAAGTAGCCAGCGTCGGCCCGTAATCGCACCTGGCCCGCTCTGGCCTGCTCCGGCAAGCCGCGAGCGCACGCCGCAACAAGTTCGCGGCGTGTGCGCGAGGATCATCGTTACCGGACAACAACTCCCCGGCCAGCACGGTCTCCACCTCGGCCCAGGACGCGACGTGCACACGCCCCACCCGCTGCCCCTCATGGTTGTAGGCGACACCGCGTTTCTTGCGCCCATAGGTCTCCACATCGCTGGCGTCGAGATCGATCGTCACCGCGGCGCACAACCGGTTCCGTCGCGCCGCGGGCACCCCTCCAGCATCCGCCGGGTTACCCGCGCGATCCCGGTCTCCACCGCTATCCATTGTGGATCGGTGAATCTGCGCGCCAGCCCAGCGGCCGTGGTCGAAGACACCCCGGCACCGGCGTGATCACCTGCCCCGCCACATCACCACGCTGACGGTCCAACCCGACCAGGAAGTCCTCCCCAGCCATCTGCGCCGCGGCCAACCCGACCAACACCTCACCAGCGCCAAACCCACGATCACGCTGCTTGATCGGACCCACCGCCGCGTCCAACGCCGAGACCACGCCCAGCCGCTCCACCAACTCCGTGACCGCCGCCATCCCCGACACCGACGTCAACGACGGGTCCGGCGAGCCGACCCGCACCCTCGACCGTCCGCCACGTAAACTATCCACTCGATAGGTGTCCTCTCCCGGGACTGATTACGTCGTCGCAAACGTCATCATCCCAGGCCAGAGCGGCACCTATCGCCATCTCAGCAGCGTGTCACCGCCTTACTCGCGGATACGGGTCTGACGACCTGCTCAGGTGGGGTGCGCTGGGCGAAGGGGGGCGGGCAGGTTGTTGATCCGGAAATAGCCGCCGCCGGGCTGACCCTTCCTGGTCCCGGCGACATGTACGACCAGCGCGTCCAACGGGGGCAGCTCGCGCTCGGCGCACCGGTGGTGGAACGCTTCCATGAACTTGCTGACCAGGTAGGAGTCGCCTCCGTTGTGTAGTTCCTGCGGCGCAGCCAGGCCAGCGGCGGCGAACACCAGGCTGTAATGGATGGTTGATCCGTTGTTGCAAGCGCCGTTGTCGACCACGTGGTCGATCGCTCTGTCGACGTGGTCCGTGGTGAACTCGATGTCGCCCATGTGATGCCTTCCGCTGTCACTGTTGCTGTCTGGGTATCACCGCAACCACCCAGCGGGTTACAGGTGTGGCGACTTCTCAACGCGCCGAACGGTGCCGCGCTTTCGTCAGCTTCGGCATGAGCGCCCATTCCCCGCCGCCCGACTCGATGCATGAGCGTGCACTCGTCACTCATGCACGACTTCTGGGCGGAGCTGAGCGACGAGCGTGCCTGAGATGCCTCTCGGGCACGCAAGAAGACGCTGGTGGACAAGCTCAAGTAAACCGAGGTCGAGGTTGGGTCAGGGACGGACCTTGGGGTGGCGGTGCTAGCGCGTGTTTACTAATCGGCGGAGCCAGATGTTGATCCCTGCGATGTGGGTGGTGGCCTCGAAGCGCAGGGCGAGTTTGTCGTAGCGGGTGGCGAACCCGCGGTGTTGTTTGTGCAGGTTGATGCTGCACTCGACGGCATGTCGCTGCTTGTATGCCTCGGTGTCGAACGCTGGTGGTTGTCCTCCGCGTGATCCACGGTTGCGGCGGTGGGCTCGCTGGTCACGCTTGATCGGGATGGTCGCCCGGATACCGCGGCGACGCAGGTAGGCACGGTTGGCCTGAGACGAGTACGCCTTATCCGCCAACACCCGGTCCGGGCGGCTCCGGGGCCTGCCCCGACCGGTCCCGCGGACCCGAATGCGCTGCAGTACCGGCACGAACTGCGGGCTGTCTCCTCGCTGCCCGGCGGAAGCACCGTCGACAGCGGCTTACGTCCCTGCTCACAAGCGAGATGCAGCTTCGTGGTCCACCCGCCCCGCGACCGGCCCAGCGCGTGGTCGGCAGGCTCAGCACCGGGAGGCTCCACCTGAGCGGCCGGAGCCCGGCGGGCGCCCGCCGCGTGCTGGTGCGCCCGCACGATCGTGGAGTCCACTGACACATCCCAGCAGATCAGGCCCGCCTCATCACCCAGCTGCCGCAAGCTTTCCACGATCCGGGCCCACACGTCCGCACGCTGCCACGCCCGAAACAGCCCATACACCGACTGCCATGACCCATACCGATCAGGCACATCCCGCCACGGAGCCCCAGTCCGGGTCCGCCATCGGACCCCATCGATCAACTGCCGCCTGCTCCAGGTTCGGGGCCGCCCACGCCCACTCACCGCAGGCAACAGCGGTTCCAACAGCCGCCACTGCGCGTCGGTGAGGTCATGACGAGCACCCGCAGGTACCGTTCCCACGAGGTCTCCGGTGGTGATGGTCTTCTTGGTCGTTGACCCATCTACCGGAGACCTCACCCATCTCCACCGACCGACACGCACAAACCGTCAACGAAGATCCACTTTTCAAACAGGCACTAGGAGAGGTTGTCGGCCACGGCGAATCAGCCGACCAGGCTCACAATGAGCGCTGCGATTGACACCAACAGGCTGAACCAGGCTGCTAATGGGTAGAAGTAGTCCTTCATCACCGTCCAGCGGTTCTGGTTTCTCATCGGATCGAGATACAACGCGTCTCGTTCCGGGATCTCATCCCGGGAGACGGTCGATTCACGTCGCGCCAGTGAGTACCTGTCGGCGTAATGTTGCCGAAGGACGGGAACCAGGTCGTGGCGTCTTACGGCCACCAGCGCGCCTGCGTAATAAAGGAAACTGACGTAAAGGTGGAGTTTCCGTTGGAGTGAGTTTGCATCTCGCTGTAGCGACAGTTGTACATCTATGAGTGGATACGACTGAGCAAGCGCAAGGTCGGCTACCGCGGGTGGAGACGCCCATGTTCGTCGTCGCTGCTGCACCAGGCAGAACAGACTTCTGGCGGCCTTGCCTGCAAAATTGACGCAATGTACCGCCTTGTACTGCTCGTCTGTGGTTTCCCGGGCAATCTTTAGAATGCGCGCGATCTCTCGAAAGAATCGCGCCTCCCAGCCGCCCTCTGTCCATAACCAGAAGGATCCTGCAATGGCTAGCACAATCTGACCGGCAGCCAAGATAGTCGGAAATAGCTCACTGGTTCCGAGTGTCGCGCTCAGCATGACAGAGGTCAAAATGAAGGGCAGTGCAAACATGCCACTGAGCAGTAATATCGCGCCGAGCAGTCGTGGAAATATTCGCCACATGATCATGCTTGGCAATCCCATGTGGAACAGGTGGCCGCTGAGTCGATGCTGGCAGTCCTCGTAAGATAGCGTGTCTTGCAGTGGATCAATCTCCCTTATGCAGGAATATACGGCATCCACATCGAACCGCGGGAAGAAGCGTGGATGCTTGCGACGCAGATCGGCCAGGGGGTTCCAGGTAACTTCTTGCTCGTTCGTGGCAGACATATCCAGATAGCTCCCTGTTGTGATCACCTGACGGCTGAGGCTGCCGTACGAGACGTTGTATCGCTCAAGGAAGGAGGATGACGGAGCGGTGCGCTCGCGTCTCCTGGTCGCGGCACCCTCGATCCGGGCTCCACCCAGCGCCAACCGCCGGTGTCAGCCCAGGCCGACGTCCCATCACGTGATTGGGTGCCGGGCCAGTGTCAAGAGACGAATGCTCGCTCGTCGGCATGAGCGCGCGTTCGCAGCCGTCCGACTTGCGGCATGAGGGTGTTCGCCGGAATTGCCCGATGTTTGGCAGTTCCGGGAGCGCGAACCGAGCAGGGGAAACCGTGACGTCACACTTGGCGCCGACGTTCGCCGTAGGCCAGGGCAGAGCCAGGAGGTCCACTCGAGCGGTCTGTGAGATCGTCAGTGTGACGAGCCGATCCGCCGCCGCAGCGCCTCGATGTCGGCGACGAACTTGTGTGCCACCCGCACGTCGCTGTCGTCCACGTGCCCGCCGCTGTGCGCGATCGTCCTGCGCCGCTCGCTTTCCACCCAGGCGGCGTTCGCGGTCAGGTGCTCGTGCAGGGCGGCAAGGAGCGAGTCCGCGCGGCGTGTGATGGGGCTGTCCGGCGTGACGTCGTACTCGATGCTGAACACCGTCGCCCGCCCCGCCGTAAGCTCGGTCAGGCGGTAGCAGAGGTACAACCCGCCGAACCCGGCGTACATGTTGCGGCACACACCGAGCGGCACGAGGTCGGCGTCCCGCGCGAGGATGTCGGCCTCCAACTCGTCAGTCTCGTCGTCCTCCGGCGGGCCGCCGCGAGCCGGCGGGACGGCGAGATCCCATGGCTGGTACGTGTATTCGAACATGAGCACCGGCTTCGTGGCGAGCACGAAGAACTCGTCGGGGAAGGCGACGCCGTAGCACTCGCGCATGACCTCGGCCGGCCCAAGCCCGGTCTCGTACAGGGCCCGCGCCAGGCGGAGCATCGACGGGTAGTCGTCGCGAACCGCCTCCGCGCGGAGGCGGTCGAGTGGGTCCTCGGTCACGAACCTTCGCCTCCGCCCTGGTCTTGTTCGCTCATGATGGTGTCGAGCAGCCGGTGCAACCGGCTCCAGGTGGCACGGAGGTCGTCAGCCGTCATCGAGCTGATGATCTGGTCGGCCACCTTCTCGGCAGTGCGGATGGCGTCCACCATCGCCTTGGGCTTGCTGTCCCTGACCGCCTTCCGTGCGATCTTATTCGCTGTCTTGTGCAGTGCCGTGATGCGTTTGGTGATCTCGCGGCTGTCGGCGGCCAGCCGTGGGTTGTCCACCATGATCAGGACGATGTCCTCGACATGTCGGAAGAACGCGTCCTGGAGCTGGGCCTGGAAGTCCTTCCTGACCTGCTCCGGCAGCCGCATCAGGTCGGCGTCCGCCTTGACGAGCTCTCTGGCCAGGTTCTGGGCGCTCGCGGTGGTCTGTGACTGCAGGATCAGCGCGTAGGCCTCGTGTGCGACTCTGATGCGCTCGTCCGCGAGGGTCATGCCCTCCCGGGCCGCGATGGCGTGGGCAGAGGTCACCTCGAGCCCACGCCGTATGTTCCCCGGCGCCGAACTCGTCACCGTGCTCACTTCCGGGGCGAAGTGCAGGGTGAACTGGACGCCGAAAACACGCATCAGCTTGTTGCGCAGGAACCGGCCCTCGGCCTCGCCGACGCCGTAGAGTCCGCCCTGGACATGCAGCAGCGCCCTCGTCCTGATGTTCTGGAAGATGCCCTTGACGGCGCCCTTCCTCAGGTCGAGCAGCTTGATCAGCATGTTGGGCTCGGTGGGGTAGAGCATCTGCGGGTGCACCTTGTTGATCGCCGCCCGGATCGCGTGGTCGACCTCGTTGGACCACAGCGTGAGCTGCCTGCTGCGCCTGGCGTCGCGCCGCCGCCACTTGAACCCGCCGAAGCGGTAGCCGCCGATGACGATCAGTGGGTGCTGGCCGAGTTCCTCGAGGACCTTCACGTACGCGGCGAGCACACCCATCGTGTTCTTCGCCGTGACGGACGTGTCCGCGTCCTGGCCGACGCCGTACACCACGTCATTCATCTTCGCGAGCACGCGTTTTGCCGTCCGCACGTAGGACGAGCCGAGCACCTCCTCGCGGAAGAGCCCGAACGGCAACGCCTCCTTGGCGCGCAGGTTCTTCTCCCGCTCCTCGGCGAGCGGCTTCTTGTCGCCCAGCTTGCGGAACTTCCTGCGTACCTCGGAGATGCCGACCCGGGTCCGCTTGCCCTTCTTGACGCGGACCCAGTTCGGGGTCCACACGAAGCCGAAGACGGCCATGTTGAGCTCGGATGGCGTGTCGACCTTCCCTATGGCCGTGTCGATGTCCGCCTTCCCCTTGTCGGGATCCAGGTGCTCCATCGCGTTGATGCCGATCACGACTGCGGTCCGTGCTGCCGCGAGGTCCTCGGTGCCGCCCTCCCATGCCTTGGTGATGTACCGCACGGCCATGTCGGACTTCACCTCTGACGGGATAGTGGCGATGGTGACGACGAACCCGATGCGCCGGTCGTCGCCCTCCATCGGGATCACGGTCGCCGTCAGCTGGTTCACCGCACCCGGGCGCTTCTTGAGCTTCATGCCTTTCTCGGCCTTGTCGATCTCGTAGGGGAACTCGTCCTCCGTGAGCTCGACCCGCGAGGTCTCCTCGGCCGGGTTGATGGCCACCCGGACCGCGTAGTCGTCCTCGCCGTACTTCTTCAGCTGGATCGACGTGAGCCGGTGCCGCCGCTTGATGCCGGGGAGCCCCTTACGAACGGATTCCGGGGTCGCGTCCTCCGCACGCAGCAGTTGCAGGGCGTCGCGGACGGCCGCGTCCAGTGCGCGTTTCTTGGCCTTGTCGGACCGCTTGTCGGGCTTGCGGTCCTTGCGACGGTCGGGCCGTCTCTTGGGGCGGCGCCGGTCGGGGCGGCGGCGCGGGCGGGTGCGGTCCCTGACCGGCCTTCTCGGTGGCCTGACCGGTTTCTCGTCCGGCTTCCTGTCCGGTTTCTTCGGGCGCTGCTTCCTGGCCAGCGCCGCCTTGAGCTTCGCCCAGAGCTTCTTGACCAGGCCGACCATCTTGTCCACCACCCAGTCGATGGCGCGGTTCACCGGGCGGGCCATCTTCTGGAAGATCTGCTTGACCTTACCGGCGATGCCACCGACGCCCAGCAAGGCCGCCAGCGCGCCGATCAGGACCGGGATCGACCTGGCCAGCGCGCGTTCCACCAATGCGGGCACGCCGCCGGTGCCGCCGCGGGCGATGGCTATCACCGCGTCGAGGACCGCGTTGACGAACTCGATGATCTGGCGGCCGTTGGTGACGATGAAACGGATGATGTCGATGATCATCTTGCAGGCGCGGATGAACGCCGATGCCGGGTTGAACAGCGACACGATCCACGTGACACCGGCGATGATGATGGTCGGCAGCAGGTAGGAGACCAGGTTGCTGATCAGGTCCTTCTTCAGATTGCCCACGCGACCCTTCAGGTCCGACCACATGCCGACGACGCCGCGTTTCTTGGTCTCCGACACGATCGGGATGCTGGTTTCCGCCGCGGTGACGGCCGGTTCGGGGACCTTGCGGACGAGCCTCGACCGAATGTTCGCCCACGACAGGCCGAGCAGCGCCGCGAGCAGCATCAGGATGCCGAGGACGGCGAAGCTGGTCGGCAGCTGCAGGCCGGCCGTGGCCCCAGTGCCCAGCAGCCAGGCAAGCACGCCCTGTTCGAGGTGTCTGCCGGCGTTCTTGGCGAACAGCTTGAGACCGCCGCCGACGCCGGTGATGAGGTTGCCGAGGAAGCCGATGGGGTCCTTGAGAATGGCCTTGACCGCCGAGGCTGCCTTGCACAGCACGCCCATGAACAGGGAGCCGAGCTCCTTGATCGTGCGGATGACGCCGCCGATCGCGTCGGCCGCCTTGGACACGAGGCCCTTGTTCTTCTCCTTCTCCGCCGCGATCTCGTCGTCCACCGCCTTGACGGCGTCCTTGTACTTGGTGGCCAGGGTGTCGACGAGCTCGGTGCCCTTGTCGTCGACCGTGTCCCGGAGGTCGTCGAACTTGCCCTCGAAGTCCGTGGCGGCCTCGCGGCCGAGCGCCTGCAGATCCTTGGGCAGCTTGTCCACCGCTGCCTTGAGGTCCTTGCGGCCGGTGGCTATACGGTGCTTCGCGCGCTTGAGCTCGTGCTCGATGATGTCTGCGATGTTGCCGATCACCAGGCGCATCGCCGCCAGGTAGTGATCCTTGGCCGTCTCGTAGATCCGGTTGGCCTCTTCCGGGAGGTCAGCGAACAGGTCCTTGAGCCAGCGGGCCTTGCCCTTCAGGCCGGAGTAGCGGCGGTCCTTGTACTCCTCCATGCCATTCTCGTGCTCGGCGGTGAACTTGTCCCGCGCATCCTTCTCCTGCTTGGTGAACTGGTCATCCACCGTCTTGTCCAGGTCCGTCAGGATCTTCTCGACATCGCACTTGGTCTTGTCGAAGACGTCCTGCAGGACCGCGGTGACCTGGGTGCGCTTCTCCTCGTCGGAGGTCTTGGTGTTGACCTTGCCCGCGCCGACGTTCTTGCCCGTCGTGATCCTGGTGGCGTGCATAGCGGCCATCGCGACAGCACTCCGGGTCGCCGCCACGGCCTTGACCTGCTTGGTCTCCTTCGTCTCGTCGGCACGCAGCTGATCGGGAGCCGTCGCCGAGTGGGCCTCCATCGTCTTCTTGTCCTTGACCGCCTTCGAGAAGGTCGGTTCGTTGGACTTCATCAGCTGCGGCTCGGTGACGGCCGCGTCGGCCATCTGCTGGTTGATCGCGGCCGGGCCAGCCGACATGTCCGTCGCGGACGCGGGCAGCGGGTCCGGGGCGGCCTGGTTCGCCGGCCGACACCACGCACCCACGCCGGGCGTTGGGCGGGGATTGCCGATGACCTCGTCCGGTGGGCCCTGCTCGACGATGACGCCGTCGTCGAGGAAGATCACCCGGTCGGCGACCTCCCGCGCGAACACGATCTCGTGGGTGACCACGAGCATGGTCATCCCCTCGGCGGCCAGCCCGCGCATGACGTCGAGGACCTCGCCGACCAGCTCCGGGTCGAGCGCGGAGGTCGGTTCGTCGAACAGCATCACGGCCGGGTTCATGGCGAGTGCCCGTGAGATCGCGACCCGCTGCTGCTGCCCGCCGGAGAGCTGGCGCGGGTACGCGTGTGCCTTGTCGGCCAGACCCTCTCGAATCGCGCGACCAGCCTCGTTAACAAGCGGGCCTGGTCGAAGGGGTCGTCGTGGGCGACGGCCAGCGCGGCCTCACGGTCGCCGGTTTATGTGATGATCGAGTCAATTCCCCATCACGGCAATCGTGCCGTGGACCACGTGTTTGGCCGCCCCGCAGAAGTTGGGTGGAAGTTGCGTGCCGGACTGTGTGGACGCGGGCCCGGCCCCACGGATACCTTTCTTGCGGTCGGGGGACCGGTCGTGAAAATGTGGGGGGCGTTGTGGTGCGGTCCTTGTCGTCCGTCGTACTCGCGGTGGCCATAGCCGCCGCCGGATTGGTCGTGTCTGGAGCTGGTCCGGCCAGTGCGCGGGAACCTGCCCGGGAGGCTGGCCCGGAGTCGGCGGCCGAGGCGTCCACCTTCACCCCCGTCTCGCCCGTGCGGGTGCTCGACACCCGCGGCGGGCCCGCCCTCGCGGGCGGACAGACGACCACGCTGGACCTCGCCGGGCGGCTGCCCGCGAACGCCACCGTCGTCGTCCTGAACGTGACCGGGGTCGAGCCCACCATCGGCACCTACGTGACCGCCTACCCGGCGGGCGCCGAGCGGCCCACCGTGTCCAGCCTCAACCTGGCGTTGGGAGAGACCCGCGCCAACCTCGTCACCGTGGCCGTGGGTGGTGCGCGGGCCGTCAGCCTGTACAACCACCTCGGCAGCACGCACATCGTCGCCGACCTCGCCGGCTACTACACCACCGGAAGCGGCTCGCTGTTCTCCGCGCGGCAGGCCCAACGGGTCGCTGCCACACGGCTCGGCACGCGCGCCACCACGACCGTCGACCTGTCCGGGTACGTGCCCGCCTCGGCCACGGCCGTGGCCGTGAACCTAACCGGCGCCCGCGGCACCTCGTCCACCTTCCTCACCGCCTGGCCTGCCGGGACCACGCGGCCGGTCGCGTCCAACGCGAACATCGCACAGGGACAGGCCAACCCGAACCTCGCGACCGTCGCACTCGGCACCGGCAGGCGGATCAGCGTCTACAACCACGCGGGCACCATCGACGTCATGGTCGACCTCGCGGGCTTCTACAGCCCCGAGTTCGGCGCCTCCTTCGTGCCCGTCACCCCCACCCGCGTGCTCGACACCCGCACCGGCACCGGCACCTGGCAGAACGCGGCCGCGCCGCTCGGGCCCCGCGCCGACGCGGACGTCTACCCCGGCCCGGAGGTGCCCGCCGACGCGGTCGCCGTCGCCGTCAACCTCACCGGGATCGCGCCTACCGCCTCGACCTTCGTCACCGCGTGGCACCGGATGTGGGACTCCGAACCGCAGACGTCGAACCTCAACCTCGCGGCCGGCCAGATCGCGGCGAACCTCACCGTCCTGCCGACCCGCGCCGAGGACCCCAACAGCCGGTTCTGGCTGTACAACAAGGCGGGCGACACGCACGTCGCCGCCGACCTCGCCGGCTACTTCGTCGTGCCGCCCAAGCCCTGTGCGAACGACTGCCTCTACGCCTGGGGTGCCAGCCAGGGCGAGACGGGCACCGGCACGACGCGGCTTGACGTCCGCACACCCACCCCGGTCCACGGGCTGACCGACGTGGTCGCGTCGTCCGGGCGGTACGCCGTCCGCGCCGACGGCACCGTCTGGGCCTGGGGCGAGAACAACTTCAGCCAGCTCGGCAACGGCTGGACCGGCGGCGAGTCCCCGGTGCCGGCGCGCGTGGTGGGGCTCACCGACGTGGTCGCGGTCGCCGAGACGAGGGTCAACGGCCTCGCGCTCCGCGCCGACGGCACCGTGTGGGGCTGGGGCGCCAACTGGGGCTGGGTACTCGGTGACCCCGGGCAGTCCGACACGAACGTGCCCGTCCGCCTGACCCGGCTGTCCGGCATCACCGCCATCGCGGCCAACACCACGGCCGCGTACGCACTGCGCGCCGACGGCACCGTCCTCGCGTGGGGCCGTAACGACCGGGGCCAGCTCGGCACCGGCAGCACCGAGTACAACACCTGGGAACCAGCGCCCGTCAGCGGCCTCACCGGAGTCACCGCGATCAACGCCGGCGACGACACCGCCGCCGCGATCCGCTCCGACGGCACCGTGTGGACCTGGGGCGACAACCAGGATCTCCAGCTCGGCAGCGGTACCGAGGAGCCGTTCGTACGTGTCCCGGTCCAGGTGAGCGGGCTGACCGGCGTCATGGACGTGTCGCTGGACTACCAGCACGGGTACGCCGTCCGCGATGACGGCACGGTCTGGGCGTGGGGCAGCAACCGGTTCGGCGGCCTCGGCAACGGCGTCGCCTGCGACTGGGAGGAAGCCCCCGAGTGCCGGTCGAAGCTGCCGGTGCAGGTGTCGAACCTGACCGACGCGGTCGCCGTGGCCGCCATGTACAACGCGGGCTCCGCACTCACCGCCGACGGACGGGTCTGGGTGTGGGGCAGCAACACCAGCGGCGAGTTCGGCGACCCGGCCGCCGACCCCTACGGGTACACGACCACGCCGAGGGTGGTGCCCGGCCTGACCGGGGTCACCAGCCTCGGCGAAGCCGAGTTCGGGGCACGGGCCATCGTGCCCGACCCGTCCTAGCTTGACGAGTGACGTGCGCCCGTCGGACAGGCACCTGTCCGACGGG
>NZ_JBARWZ010000201.1:0-17324 GCF_049647105.1 Actinophytocola sp. | reverse complement strand
GTCCTGCCCGGCTTGGGGGCGGGCAGGACGTCGTCACCTTCGCCGCACCTGGCCGGAACACCTTGTATAACACTGCGGAAACGCATGTTGGCCCATTGTGATCATCGGATCTATGGTATGCCGCACTGTCGTCGGTCACGCCAAACAACGAGGTAGGGCCCCCATGTCGTCCGACAAGCCAGGAGAACGGACCACCGGGCTGGTGTTCAGCCCGTGGAACCTGCTGCTCCTCATCCCCTTCATCGTCCTGTTCACCCCGCTCTACAACCGCGAGACACCCCAGCTCTTCGGGATGCCGTTCTTCTACTGGTTCCAGTTCGCGGTGATCTTCGTCGGCGTGCTGGCCACGATCACCGTGTACCGGATGACGAGGAAGACACCCGTCCGACCGGCCGCTGGTGAGGCCACGGACGTCGACCGGCTTGACGAGGGGAGCGCCGAGTAATGCAGTGGACAGAACTGATCATTTTCGTCCTGTTGTTCGGGCTCGTCACCGTCATGGGCTTCATCGCCGCCCGCTGGCGCGCGGCCGAGTCGCTCGACCACCTCGACGAGTGGGGCCTCGGCGGCCGCAAGTTCGGGTCGTGGATCACCTGGTTCCTCGTCGGCGGTGACCTCTACACGGCGTACACGTTCGTCGCCGTGCCCGCACTGCTGTTCGGCGCCGGTGCGATGGGCTTCTTCGCCCTGCCATACACGATCATCGCCTACCCGCTGGTGTTCCTGCCGGTGCTGCGCCTGTGGTCGGTGTCGCGGGCCCGCGGCTACGTGACCCCCGCGGACTTCGTGCGCGGCCGCTACGGCTCCCCGCTGCTGGCGCTGCTGGTCGCGATCACCGGCATCGTCGCCACCATGCCCTACATCGCGCTGCAACTCGTCGGGCTCGAGGCCGTGCTGCGGTCGATGGGCTTCAACGCGTCGGGTTTACTCGGCCACCTGCCGCTGCTGATCGCGTTCATCATCCTGGCGCTCTACACCTACCAGTCCGGGCTGCGCGCGCCCGCGTTGATCGCGTTCGTCAAGGACATCCTGATCTACGTGGTCATCCTGGTCGCGGTGATCTACCTGCCGGCCAAGCTCGGCGGCTGGGAGTCGATCTTCGGTGCCGCGTCGGACAAGCTGACCGCGGAGAACCCGAAGACGGGTGCCCCGTTCGGTGACATCCTGCTGAACTCCAACAACCAGCTGCAGTACGCGACGCTGGCGCTGGGTTCGGCGATGGCACTGTTCCTGTACCCGCACTCGGTGACCGGCGTCCTCGCCTCTCGTGGCCGGGATGTGCTGAAGCGCAACATGTCCGCGCTGCCCGCGTACTCGCTGCTGCTCGGTCTGCTCGCGCTGCTGGGCTTCGTCGCGATCGCCGCGGGCGTCACACCGATCACCAACAACGCGACCGGTCGTCCCGACACCAACACGATCATCCCGGAGCTGTTCAACTCGCAGTTCCCGTCGTGGTTCGCAGGCATCGCGTTCGCCGCGATCGGCATCGGCGCGCTCGTGCCAGCCGCGATCATGTCGATCGCCGCGGCGAACCTGTGGACCCGCAACATCTACAAGGAGTACATCCGCCGCAACGCCACCCCGAAGGACGAGGCCAAGCAGGCGAAGCTCGCGTCGCTGGTGGTCAAGTTCGGCGCCGTGCTGTTCATCGTGGTGATCGACCCGCAGTACGCGATCGACCTCCAGCTGATCGGCGGCGTGATCATCCTGCAGACACTGCCCGCGGTCGCGATCGCCTTGTACACCAAGTGGTTGCACCGCTGGGCGCTCATCGCCGGCTGGGCGGCGGGCATGCTGTGGGGAATGGTGCTGCTGTACCAGATCCCGAACCCGGCCAGTGGCCGCGCGCACTTCGGTGGTTCCGCACTGGCGCTGGACAAGCTGAACATTCTCGGCTGGCAGCCCTTCGAGGGGTCGACTGTTCAGATTTACGTCGGGTTCGTCGCGCTGATCGCGAACCTGCTCGTCGCGGTCGTCGTCACGTTCGTCATCCGCAGGATGAAGAACGTCTCCAACGGCGACGACGACACCACGGGTGAGGACTACCACGTGGACGAGCACGACGAGAACCTCAGGCCGATCGCCGTACACTGATCACATTTGGTTGGAAAGGCGCTTTCTAAACAGAGCTCTGTTTAGAAAGCGCCTTTCTGTTTTCGTGTTGTTCTCGCAATCCAACCCGACTTGTGCAAATGCACATGCACATGCAGAATCAGAACCCTTCTGAAGTAGCCATCCGCGGAAGGGGAGACCTGCGATGGCAGTAGGGGAGATCGCTGGAACCGCGACACGCGCGAGAGCCGAACCGGACCGGCCCGCCTGGCTGGAACTCGGCCCGGACGACCGCGCGGCCAGGTTCATGCGCCTGATGAACGATCTGAATCGAGGCTACGACAACGCGGGCGATGGCAAACGCATCACCTGTGGCCACGCGTACAACGGCGTCGAACCGGCGGTGGCGTGGACGTCGGTCTGCCGGGATCCTCGCCCCGGCGCGCCGAGGCAGAGCGTCGAGTCGTTCCCACGTCGCTGGGCGGGCCTCGGTGCCGGCATGCCGGCACAGCCCTGCCACTACGTGAGCCTGGGGCCCGGTGACGGGCGCAAGGACGGGGTCCTGCTGGCGGACCTGTCCCGAGCCAACCCCGACCTGTGCTACCTGCCGGTGGACACCAGCGAGGAGCTGCTGCACCTGGCGGTGTGTGGACTCATGCGCAGGCTGGACCTGCCTGCCGACCGGGTGCTGTCGCTGCCGTGGGACTTCTCGGTGGGGGAGAACGCGGGCGCCCTGCGCCGCCTGCTCGACGAGTTGTTCGGCCCGACGCCGGTGCTGTTCTCGCTGCTCGGCAACACCCTCGCCCACTTCGACGACGACGCGGCACTCCTCAAGAGACTGGCGGACGTGCTCCTCCGCCCTGGTGACCGCCTGCTGCTGGAGGTGGAGGTGACGATGGCCCTGGACGACCGGCTGGTCGTCGACGCCGTGGCCGAGTACGAGAACAGCACCGCGTTCGGCGAGTTCGTGGCGGCCACCCTCCAGGCGAACACGGATCTGCTGGTCGACCAGGACGCGGTGGAGCAGCTGGGTGCCGTGGAGGGCGACCGCGCCCTGATGGTGAAGACGGCCTACCGCAACCGGACCGGCGCCGACGTGCGGGTCACGCTGCCCAACAGCGCGGATGTCCGTTTCGCCCCGGACGACACGATCCGGCTGGCCCTGTCCAGGAAGTACTCCCCGGAGGGCCTGGCCGCCATGTTGAGCGACGCGGGCCTGACGGTCACGGGGGACACCTGTACCGGGACGGGCGGGCCGTTCGGGCTCGCACTGCTGATGCTGGCCTTGGAGGATCGCTAGGAACTTGGTCGAAAGACCCGCTTCGCGGGCCCGGAACTGCGCGCCCAGTGTCCGGTGCCCCAAAAGGCGCGTTCGGGAGGCTCACGGCCCCCGGGCGCGTCTTTGGGTACGGGGTCAGCCGAGAGCAAGCCCCCTCAGCAGGGGCAGATAAACCTCGTCCACCAGGGATTCGATCACCTCGTCGGGTACCGCCGCCCCGCAGAAGAACGTCTCGGCACGTATCAGGTCCAGTGGAAACCGGGCCGCTCTCCTCGGCACGACGACCGGCCGCAACTCCCCTCGGGCGGCGGCGTTGTCGACGATTCGCTGGATCTCCCCGATCAGCGGCGCGGAGTCCATCCGTTCCCGCAGCAACGACTGCACCTCGGGGTGATTGAAGGCCTCGGCCATCACGCCGGCGATGGTCTCGCTGATCATCCCGGCGGTGCGGTCGGAGATCCGGGTGAAGAGCCACACGAGATCAGCCCGTAGCGAACCCAGATCAGGCGTAGCCGACTCACTGGGCCGTTGCCGGGCCCATGCGGCGATAACGAGGTGCGCGCGGCTCTGCCATCTGCGATAAATGACGGGTTTGCTTGTCCCCGCCCGTTTTGCCACCGCCTCTATGGTGAGAGCTGTGTAGCCGACCTCGCTCAGTTCGGCCCACGCCGCGTCCAGGATGGCCTGTTCGAGGTGTTCGCCTCGCCTGCGTGTCTTGGCCTCGGCCACCCGACCCCTTAAGATACTTTGCGTTTCCTAACGAACTGGTCTACCTTCCGCCATATTAGACACGCTCCGTTCCTTCCCGGGGGGAAGCCTTGCTGAACCGATTGTTGGTGACCTACCTGCGGCCATACCGCCGCGACCTCACCGTGGTGCTCGCACTGCAGATGGTGGGCACGGTCGCCTCGCTCTACCTCCCCAGCCTCAACGCCGACATCATCGACTTCGGCGTCGCGCGCGGGGACACCGGTTACATCGTCGAGACCGGCGGCTGGATGCTCGCCGTGACGCTGGTGCAGATCGTGTGCTCGATCGGCGCCGTCTGGTACGGCGCACGGGTCGCGATGGCCTTCGGCCGTGACGTGCGGTCCGGGATCTTCCACCAGGTCGGCACGTTCTCCGCACGCGAGGTCGCCACGTTCGGCGCGCCGTCGCTGATCACCCGCACCACCAACGACGTGCAGCAGGTGCAGCTGCTCGTGGTCATGTTCTGCACGATCTTCGTCGCGGCGCCGATCATGTGCGTCGCCGGGGTGATCATGGCGTTGCGGGAGGATGTCGGCCTGTCCTGGCTGTTGCTCGTGTGCGTGCCGGTGCTCGCGATCTCCATCGGCCTGATCGTCATCCGCATGGTGCCGCAGTTCCGGTTGATGCAGGACCGGATCGACCAGGTGAACCGGGTCCTGCGCGAGCAGCTGTCCGGCATCCGCGTGGTCCGCGCGTTCGTCCGCGAGAAGGCGGAGAGCGCCCGGTTCGGCGAAGCCAACCGCAGCCTGGCCGACACCGCGCTGCGCGTCGGGCGGCTGCAGGCAATGATCTTCCCGACGGTCATGTTGATCCTCAACGTGTCCAGCGTGGCGGTGCTGTGGTTCGGCGCGCACCGCGTGGACACCGGTGAGATGCAGGTCGGCGCGCTGACCGCGTTCCTGACCTACCTGATGCAGATCCTGATGTCGGTCATGATGGCGACCTTCATCTCCATGATGATCCCGCGTGCGGCGGTCTGCGCCGAGCGCATCCAGGAGGTGCTCGACACCGAGTCGTCGGTGCGGTCACCGGAGGCGCCGGTCACCGAGTTGCCTTCGCGCGCGGAGGTCGAGTTCTCCGGCGTCGAGTTCCGGTACCCCGGCGCGGTCGACCCCGTGTTGCGCGACATCAGCTTCCGCGCCGAGGCAGGCAAGACCACCGCGATCATCGGCAGCACCGGTGCGGGCAAGACCTCGCTGCTCTCGCTCATCCCGCGGCTGATCGACGTCACCGGCGGCGAACTGCGCGTCAACGGCACCGACGTCCGCGCGCTGGAGCCGGACGTGCTGCGCGGCCGGATCGGGCTGGTGCCGCAACAGGCATATCTGTTCACCGGCACCATCGCGTCCAACCTGCGCTACGGCAACCCGGACGCCACGGACGAACAGCTGTGGAAGGCACTGGAGATCGCGCAGGCGCGTGACTTCGTCGAGGAGATGGGTGGCCTCGAGTCCGCGATCGCGCAGGGCGGCACCAACGTGTCCGGCGGGCAGCGGCAGCGGCTGTCGATCGCCCGCGCACTGGTGCGGCGGCCCGAGATCTACCTGTTCGACGACGCGTTCTCCGCGCTCGACCTGTCCACCGACGCCGCGTTGCGTGCCGCGCTGCGGCCGCACACCAGGCAGTCCGCGGTACTCGTGGTCGCGCAGCGCGTGTCCACGATCCTCGACGCCGACCAGATCATCGTGCTCGAGAACGGGGAGGTCGTCGGCATCGGCACGCACCGCGAGCTGATGGCGGACTGCCCGACCTACCTGGAAATCGTCGAGTCCCAGCTGACCCCGGAGCAGGCCGCATGAGTACCCCGACCGCAACCCGCAGGCCCATGATGGGGCGTCCCGGTGGCGGGGGTTTCCCCGGCATGCAGGGCCCGGTCAGCAAGGCCGACGACTTCAAGACCTCCGCCAAACGGCTCGTCCGGCGCATGCGGCCGGAGCGCGCGCACGTCCTGATGGTCGTCGCGCTCGGCGTGATCAGCGTCGGGTTCTCGGTGGCGGGACCGAAGATCCTCGGCCACGCGACGGACATCATCTTCGACGGCATCATCGCGCGGTATCGCGGCGTGCCGGGCGCGGGCATCGACTTCCCCGCGCTCGCGACCGTGCTCCAGTGGGTGCTCGGGCTGTACCTCGTTTCGTCGATCTTCGGGTGGCTCCAGGGCAGGCTGCTCAACTCGGTCGTGCAGCGCGTCGTGGTCGACCTGCGCGAGGACGTCGAGGCGAAGCTGCACCGGCTGCCACTGCGGTACTTCGACGGCCAGCCGCGCGGTGAGCTGCTTTCCCGTGTCACCAACGACATCGACAACATCTCGATGACGCTGCAGCAGACGCTGAGCCAGCTGCTCACGTCCCTGCTGACCGTGGTCGGCGTGCTGGCCATGATGTTCACCATCTCGCCGCTGCTGGCGCTGATCGCGCTCGCGGTCATCCCGGTGTCGGTGGTGCTCACCGGCCAGATCGGCAAGCGGTCGCAGAAGCTGTTCGTCGCGCAGTGGAAGCACACCGGCGCGCTCAACGCGCACATCGAGGAGTCGTTCACCGGCCACCAGCTGGTGAAGGTGTTCGGCAGGCAGAAGGAGTCGGAGGAGGAGTTCCGCGGCCGCAACGAGGAGCTGTACACCGCGTCGTCCGGCGCGCAGTTCGTGTCCGGCCTGATCATGCCGTCGATGATGTTCCTGTCGAACCTCAGCTACGTGGTCATCGCGGTGGTCGGCGGGTTGCGGATCACGTCCGGGACCATGACGCTCGGCGAGGTCACCGCGTTCATCCAGTACTCGCGGCAGTTCACGCAGCCGCTGACCCAGGTCGCGTCGATGGCGAACCTCATGCAGTCCGGGGTCGCGTCGGCGGAGCGGGTGTTCGAGGTGCTGGACGCCCACGAGCAGGAGCCGGACCCGGCCGAAGCGACACTGCCCGCGCAGCGGCGTGGCCGGGTCGAGTTCGAGGACGTGTCGTTCTCCTACCGGCCGGAGCAGCCGCTGATCGAGAACCTGTCGCTGGTGGCCGAACCCGGTCAGACGGTCGCGATCGTGGGGCCGACCGGTGCGGGCAAGACCACGCTGGTGAACCTGATCCTGCGGTTCTACGAGCTGGACGCCGGGCGGATCACCCTGGACGGGGCGGACATCACGGCGTTGAAGCGGGAGGACCTGCGGTCGCAGGTCGGCATGGTCCTGCAGGACACCTGGCTGTTCGGCGGGACGATCCGCGATAACATCGCCTACGGGAAGCCGGGTGCGACCGAGGAGGAGATCATCGCCGCGGCGCAGGCCACGTACGTTGACCGCTTCGTGCGCACCCTGCCGGACGGCTACGACACGGTGATCGACGAGGAGGCGTCCAACGTCTCCGCGGGTGAGAAGCAGCTGCTGACGATCGCGCGGGCGTTCCTGGCGAGCCCGTCGCTGCTGATCCTGGACGAGGCGACCAGCTCGGTCGACACGCGCACGGAGTCGTTGGTGCAGCACGCGATGGCCGCACTGCGCACGTCGCGGACCAGCTTCGTGATCGCCCACCGCCTGTCCACGATCCGCGACGCGGACCTCATCCTCGTGATGGAGGGCGGCCGCATCGTCGAGCAGGGCAACCACGAACAGCTGCTGGAACAGCGCGGTGCCTACCACCGCCTGTACTCCGCGCAGTTCGCGGCGCCGGTCGAGTGACGACCGGGGTCGCCCTGGTCACCGGAGCCGGGCGCGGCCTGGGTGCGGCAATCGCCCGCACCCTGGCCGCGCGCGGCTGGGCGGTGGCGGTGAACGACCTGCGGTCGGCGGACGACGTGGTAGCGGGCATCCTGGCCGATGGCGGCACAGCGGTCGCGGCACCGGGTGACGTCACCGACACCGACGACGTCACCCGGCTCGTCGCGGCGGTGACCGGACGGCTCGGGCCGATCGGGTGCCTGGTGCCGAACGCGACCGGGCCACAGCCGGTGGTCGAGTTCGCGGACCTGTCCTGGCGCACGCACCTCGACCAGCTCGAGTTCTTCGTCAAGAGCCCCACACTGCTCGCGCAGGCCGTGGTGCCGGGCATGAAGGACCTTGGCGGCGGCCGGATCGTGCACATCGGCTCCGACATGGCCGACCGGGCGCTGCCCGGCTGGTCCGCGTACGCGGCGGCGAAGGCCGGGCTGGCCGCGCTCACCAGGGTGTGGGCGCGGGAGCTGGGTCCGTTCGGCATCACCGTGAACGTGGTGGCACCCGGCTGGGTGCCGGTCGAGCGGCACGCGGACGCGACCCCGGCCGAGCTGGCCGAGTACACCGCCGATGTCCCGCTGCGCAGGCTGGGTGCGCCGGGTGACGTGGCGGGCACGGTGGCGTTCCTCGCGTCGGACGACGCCGCTTTCCTCACCGGGCAGTGCATCCGGGTGAACGGCGGCCACAGCATCGCGCTCCGATGACGGTGCCGCGGTTCGCCATGGTTCACTCCGCGAACAACTCCTCGGGATCCTCCCGGTCCCCACCCGCCGAGAACAGCGGCCCGGAGGCCGTGTCGGCGCCGACGTGCCGCCACCACTCCGCCTCCCGCCTGCTGCGCACGTCATCGACCGCGACCACGGCACCCGAGTCGTGCACCATCGCGGAGAGACCCGTCAACGCCAGACCCAGCAGCGACTTCCGCGACGCGCCACGTGCCTGCGACACCAGCCGCGCGGTCAGGGCCACGGCCCGCACCGGCAACCCGCCCAGCCGCACCACCTCCGACGGGTCACCGCCGAAACCATGCATGGCCGTGCCGACCCCGGCCGCCGCGAGAGACGCCAGGTTGTCCACCGACCGGGCCCGGCCATCGAACACCTCGGCCGCGGGCATCGCGAGCTCCAACCGGCCCGCGGGCAGTTCGGCCTCGTCCAGCGCGGTCAGCACGGTGTCGACGAGGTCCGGTGCTGCCGACTGGTTCGGCGTCAGGCGCACGGACAGCGGCAGGTTCCCGTCCGGCATCCGCCAGCACGCGTTCCGCAGCAGCCACTGCCCAAGCCTCGGGCTCAGCCCGATCTGCTCCACCACGTCGGCCAGCCCGGGCTCCTGCCACCGCACGAACCCGTCGACGCCGGCCGGTTGCGCATCGACGAGGCCGACCCGCAGGCGGTAGCCGATCGTGAGCCGCTCGTCCTCCAGTGCGCTCGGCATGGTCGCGGCGAGCCGCAGCAGTCTGCGGTCGTGTGCGTCCTCGTCCGGCATGAGCATGCGCCACCGGCCGGGGCCTTCTTCCTTGGCGTACCGGAGCGCGATGTCGGCCGCCTGCAGGAACTCGACCGGGTCCGCGCGGTGCGGTGGACTCTGCACCACACCGATGCTGGCGGTCGGCGTGAGGCCGAGGTCCGCGACATGCGTGGTGGTCGTGACGGCCGTGTTGATGGCGGTGACCACCTCGGCCGGGGAGGTGCCGTTCGCGTCGCGCTCCTGCAGGACGGTGAAACCGGCCCGGTCGAACCGCGCCACCATCATGCCCTCGCCGGGCATCGCGGACCGCAGCCGCACCGCGATCGCGGTCATCAGCGCGTCCGCGTGCGGGCCGCCGAGACCCTCGTTGAACACCTCGAACCCGTTCAGCTCGATCCGGAACAGCGCGGTCGGGCTGCCGGAGTTGAGCACCTCCTCCAGGCGGGTGCCGAAGAACTGCCGGTTCGGCAGGCCGGTGAGCGGATCGTGCAGGAGCTGGTGGCTCAGCTGGCGCCGCAGCAGTGTCAGCTCGGTCGAGGTGTCACCGAAGTCCGTCTGTCTGTTCTCGGCCGCGTACATCGCCCTCTTGGCGACCTCTATGAGCGCACGGCACATGGTCTCCTGCTGGTCGGTGGTACGGCGCCGGACAGCCTCCGTGAAGCCGCCCGCCAGCGCGCCGAACAGCCGGACCACCCGCTCCGGCGGCGGCTTCCGCACGTCGTGGTCGGTCAGCAGCGGCCCGGCCAGGACGTCCACCGTGCACTGCAGACTCGACTTGTCCGCGCAGTTCAGCGCCACCAGCTCGGCGCCGACCCGCTCCGCCGTCTCCAGTCCGAGCGGCTCGGCGGCGAGTGCCGCGAACAGGTCGTCGACCATCTCCAGCAGCGGCTTCTCGAGAGCGGTGTGCTCCGACGGCACGTACGTCGTCATGCTGATCAGGTACGCCCACTTGCGTGCGACCCTGACCCGCGCCTTCTCCCGGTCAGCCTGCGATCTCGGCGCGTGCGGTTCGTTCGGCAAGGGCTTGGTCATGAATGGATCATCCGATCGGCGATTTTCGTCTTCTCGGCATAATGCGTGATACGTTCATGATGGAACGCAGGTTGTGCCAATCCGATTGTTCGAAGCTTGTCGAACGTGCGTCCATTTTCGAAACTCGCCGAGTCGGCGACCACGAAGTACGCGTGCGCGATGTCGCCATCCGCGTGAAGGCCTTCTGTGTGGCCAAGTCCGTGCTTCACCAGCGCGGGGTTGGGCCCGAGCGCCGACAGGCGTCCAGGTGCCTCCGGAACCGACATCCGTAACTCCTCGCCTCGCGAGACGGATTACGATAAGCGTCCGGAAGTGGTCTTCGACAGCACCCGAACGGGTGCAGACAGGGTGAATTCTGTCGACTGGCGCAAATGGCGTCCGCGTCGCGCGTTGCCCGGTGGCCGCTGTCCCGTCGCCGGGGCCGCGACGAAGGAAGTGGCCCGGGTGGTTGAGGATGCGGCACCCGGGGTACCACTGAACCGGACATATCGTCGACCGAAGGGACGTACCCCGTGGCGCACGACCCCACCCGCCGCTCGCTCCGCATGCTCGCCGTCATCGGCGCGCTGGCCGCGCTGCCGCTCCTCGCGGCGTGCAACGACAGCGAGGAGGACGATGACGACGGCGACGACGACAGCATGGGCCGCCCCGCTGCCGTGCTCGTCGTGACCCAGTAGCGGGTCAGTGCTGCATGGTGGGGTCACCCTCGAGAGAGCCGCCGATCTCCCCTCGGAGTCGTTCCATGTCGGCGACCTCGATGCTGGTGAGCGCCCACCGCTCCCCGACGAGGTACGTGGCGCCGTAGATCAGCGCCGTGTCGAGCCAGGTGCGCTTCTTCTCGTCGGTGGTGAAGTCGAGCAGCATGTATCGGGTGGCGTCGGTGGCACAGGCGGCCTGGCGGAAGTCGCTGGTCCTGCCCTGGAACTCCGGCGTACACCCGACCTTCTCGGCCAGCTCCTCGACGGTGTAGGCCCGGTCGGCGGGTGGTGGCGGCGCCTCCTGCCCGCACCCGGCCAGCACTGAGAAGAGGGCAACAAGAATCCCGACCCGCAACCGCGCCATACCCACATACACGAAATTCCCCCCACTCCGGTTCACCCACGCGCGTCCAACCGGGGTGACCCGCGTGTGCCCGAAGGTGCGACTCGCGAGTCCTGAGCGTTGAACTCGCAGGTCATGCGGGTTGAACTCGCGGGTCATGCGGGTTGAACTCGCGGGTCATGCGGGTTGGACTCGCGAGTTGGGGGCCGGGCCTGACGAACGCTTAGTTCCGGGGCAGACCAGTCAGGAACGTGGTGTTGGTCTGGGTTTTGCGCAGGCCGTCGAGCAGGATGTCGATGGCCTGCTGGTTGTCGCGGGTGCTCAGGGCGTTGCGGAGGGCCCTGGTGGCCGCCAGCTCACGGGGCGAGAGCAGCAGCTCCTCCTTGCGCGTGCCCGACTGGCGCACGTCCACCGCCGGGAACACGCGGCGCTCGGCGGTCCGCCGGTCGAGGCGCAGTTCCGCGTTGCTCGTGCCCTTGAACTCCTCGAAGATCAACGAGTCGCCCGCAGAGCCGGTCTCGATGAGAGCCGTCGCGAAGATGGTCAGTGAGCCGCCACCCTCGATGTTGCGGGCCGCGCCGAGGAAGCGCTTCGGCGGGATCAGGGCACTGGAGTCGACACCGCCGCTCAGCGTGCGGCCGTTCCCGGGGGCGCCAAGGTTGTACGCGCGGCCGAGCCGGGTGAGCGAGTCGAGCAGCACGACCACGTCGCGGCCCTGTTCGACGAGGCGCTTCGCCCGTTCGATCGCCAGCTCCGCGAGCGCGATGTGCTCACGTGGCGGCTGGTCGAACGTCGCCGCGACCACCTCGGCCGGCACGCCCCTGGCGAGGTCGGTGACCTCCTCCGGCCGCTCGCCGACGAGCACCATCATGAGGTGACACTCGGGGTGGTTCTTGGCGATGCCGTGCGCGATCGCCTGCAGCACGGTCGTCTTGCCTGCCTTGGGTGGCGCGACGATCAGCGCGCGCTGCCCCTTGCCGACCGGCATGACGAGGTCGATCACCCGTGCGGTGAGTGCGTGCGGTTCGGTTTCGAGCCGCAGTCTTTCGTTGGGGTACAGGGAGGTCAGGTCGGCGAACGCGGGACGCGGGTACCGTGGCCGCTGCCCGTTCACACTTTCGACGGTCGCGAGCCTGCCGGACCGGGTGTCCCCGGTGACGGTGTCGCCGCGCCGCAAGTCGTTGGCACGCACCAATCCCATGGGGACTGAGGTGTCCCCGGGATCGGGCAGGTAGCCGTCGGCACGCACGAACGCGCGATCACCGACGATGTCAAGTATTCCGTTGACAGACATGGGAAATCTCCAAAGAAGGTAAGAACAGTCGCTTGAGGACTGAAAGATGAGAGGCTCAGTGGGGGAAGAGGTCCGCAACCACGAGCGGTGCGCCGAGGTTACCTCCCCGGCCGCGCGATGCGCAACCGTCTAAGGTTCCACCGTCAGTCCCCACCGTCGAAGGAGAAGACACAAGTGGCCGTTTCCGCTGATCTCGCGAAGCAGCTCGACAAGGCATACGAGGACCTGAGCGTCACGGAGATCCTGGACGCGCCGGTGGCCGCCATCTCGGGCGTGAGCGAGGGCGACGCCGAGAAGCTGGCCGCCGCGTTCAACATCAAGACCGTGCGCGACCTCGGCACCAGCAAGTACTTCCGGCTGGCTGCCGCACTGGCCGAGCTGGAGAACCTCTCCAACTGACTTGAACGCGGCGGGTGGCCGCGTTGTTCCCGTGGTCACCCGCCGCGGTGGCGATGGTCACCGCCGTGCCTGCGGCGTGAGCAACTCGAAGGCGTGCCGCCGGTGCGTGGCGAACAGGTCGAGCGCGGCCGTCGCGTCCCGGGAGCGGAGCGCGGCGACCAGCTCGCGGTGCTCGTCCGGGATGTGTGACAGGTAGCCCTCGGCGCTGACCCCGATCCGCGTCAGCAGGAACAGGTGGACCTGCGAGCGGATCGCCCCCCACGCCTCCGCCAGCCGCCGGTGCCCGGCGGCCGCGTACACGGCGTCGTGGAACTCGATGTCGCAGCGCACCATGGCGTGCTCGTCCTCGGCACGCGCCATGCGGGTGGCGGCCAGCTCGATCGTGGCGAGGTCGTCGTCGCAGGCGTGCGCGACGACCTGTTCGACGGCCAGCCGCTCCAGCGCGCCACGCAGGCTGTCCAGCTCGGCGATGTCGGTCGGCGACAGCGTCATGACGGTGGCGCCCCGATGCCACGCGCTGCGCACCAGACCCTCGCGCTCCAGGCGCAACAGCGCCTCGCGGACGGGCCCCCGGCTGACCTCGAGCGCGGCGGCCAGCTCGACCTCGCGCAGCTGCGCGCCCAGCTCGTAGGCACCACTGAAGATCGCGTCCCGGATGCTGTCCGCGACCTCGTCGGCCAGGCCCCGGCGCCGTGCCGGAGCCACCCGTGCAGTCATGTCGCAATGTTAACATTACGACATGACCACTGACCTGCCCATCCCGCGCTTCCACCTGGCCATGCCGGTCGACGACCTGACCGCCGCACGGCAGTTCTACGGCGAGGTGCTGGGCCTCGAACAGGGCCGCAGCTCGGACACGTGGGTGGACTGGAACCTGCACGGGCACCAGTTCGTGACACACCTCGCGCCCGCCCGGGCGCAGCGCGTCCACAACCCGGTCGACGGTCACGACGTCCCGGTGCCGCACTTCGGCCTGATCCTGACCGTCCCCGGCTTCCGGGACCTGGCGGACCGCCTCCGCGCGGCGGGCACCGAGTTCGTCATCGAGCCGTACGTCCGCTTCAAGGGCGAAACGGGCGAGCAGTGGACGATGTTCCTCATGGACCCGGCGGGCAACGCCCTGGAGTTCAAGGCCTTCGCCGACGACTCCCAGGTCTTCGCGGCTTAGGTGCCCGGTCGCGGGGTGGCTCAGGGCACGAGCAGCGGCCGGAACGCCCCCTGCACGTCGGTGACCGACGCGGCGACGTACACCTGCGACGGCGGCCCGAGATCGGTATAGCCGTACGACGTGTACTCGAGGACGGCCGGACAACTCGCCCCGCCGATCTCCAGGTTGAACTGGGCGACGAGCTTCCCGGTCCGCACCTCGAACACCCGCAGCGGGATCGCGATCCGGTGGAACGTCACGTCGGTGTACCCGAACGGGGACAGGCCGGACTTGGACTCGTACGGGCAGGTCTGGACAGGCGTGCCGTACGCGGTCTCCCCGGCACAGACGACGATGACGGCGTCGGCCGCGTCCGTGGCCCGCCAGCCCGGCGGGATCTTGCCGGTGTGGGCGTCGTTGCCGTAGACCAGCGCACGGTTGGGCGCGTTGGGGACGTAGGGCTTGGCGCCGCTGTAGGGCGCGGGCTTGTCGCAGTAGGCGGGCACCGAGCCGGCGGCCGGGGTCAGCAGGGTGCGCACGTTGGCGAGCTCGATGGCCTGGGTGGCCACCGTGAGGCCGGTCTGGGCCTTGGGCGCCAGGTCGTGGTCGGGATACTGGTCGAGGAACTGCTGGTAGTCGCGGCGGGCGGACTGCCAGTCGCTCTTGTCCGCGAAGAAGTCAGCGCATTCGACGATCGCGGCCGGCGCGAGCCGCGGCACGACCTCGGCGGCGCCACTGAGCACACCGCGCGGCTTCTCTTTCGCCAGCCGGTCGGTGAGGGCCTTGGTGTCACAGGCATCCTCGACGGGCAGCCCTTCGACGAACCGGTCCACAGTGGAGCGAACCATCTCCTCGTGTCCTGGCAGCCCGGCGAGCACCTTCCTGAGGTCCCTGAACCCGGCGGCGAGTGAGTCGGCGTCCCCGCCGTCGAGTGCCTCGTCGAGTTTCCTGCCCGCGGTGCGTAACTGGTCACAGGCCCGGGTGGTGGTGCCGGCTCGCTCCGTCAGCGGCGCGTCGGCCACCCGGTGCCCGAACCAGAGCGCGCCGGTGGCGTCGAGAGCGGCGGCGCAGTCCCCATCGGCCCGCGCGTCGGCGGTGTCCTGCTCGAGCCCGGCGGCGTCGAACCGCAGCAACCCGAACACGAGCAGCACGGGGACCGCCGCGCCGAGAGCGACAAACCGTTGCCCGCGCACCGGATCGGGCCGCGGCCGCCGCCGGGCGAGCACCCAGCCGTGCACGATGACCGCCACCCACCAGGCGACGATGACGAACTCGAACCACAGCGTGGGGGTGACGGACAGGAGGAGGAAGAGAAACAGAACCGTCACCAGAACAGTGGCGACGGCGAGCCCTTTCCGGCCGAGCAGGACGTACCCGACGCCGAGCAGCGAAGCGTTCCCGACCGCGACGGCCAGCGGATCGGCCGGCTTCGGCGGCCGAGGCACCCGGGTGCCGTAGCTGGGTGTCGCGTCGGGGTCGTAGAACGTCGGCCGCGACTCGGTGACGTGTTGCCCGTAGGGAGCGGAACCGCCGTACTGCCCGGCCCCGGCGACCGTGGGCCGATCGTCTTCCGGCACTGCGGGCTCGTCAGGCTGGTTCTCTTGCGTGGCTTGGGCTTCGGCCGCCTGCCGCTCGTCCGGCACCCCGGGACCCTCGGGCGGTGTGGAGGGCTCGTGGTCCGGCTCGGGATGCGGCGGGCGATCCATCGGTGGGGTTCCTTCCCGAGAACTGACGGCGGCGGAAGTATTGTCCCGCCGTCAGGTCGGGAGGGGTCCCGGAATTATCCGGTTCGTGATGCCCGCGGTGGCGGCTCAAAGGTCTCGCTACTGGGCTTGACGGCCGCGCTCCGACCTCGTCCGCCCCGTCCACGACGAGGTCGCCGGGAGCAGGTCATCTCGACCATCGCGATATCCAGGCCAGTAGGTCTGTGTCCAGCAGCGAGCCCACGACGTGG
The DNA here is from genome assembly GCF_049647105.1 of Actinophytocola sp. Classification (GTDB taxonomy): domain Bacteria; phylum Actinomycetota; class Actinomycetes; order Mycobacteriales; family Pseudonocardiaceae; genus Actinophytocola. The sequence continues at coordinate 1,215 of NZ_JBARWZ010000201.1, read as the reverse complement.
TCGGCCGGGAAGTCGTCGTGCCGCAACGTCGGCACGCCGACGACGCGTACGCCCGCGGACCGCGCGGACGTCAATCCGGTCATGGAGTCCTCGAACGCCAGGGTGTCGCCGGTCGGGACGCCGAGCATCGCGCACGCACGCTGGTACATGTCCGGCGCCGGTTTGGGGTGCTCGACCTCGTCGGCGGCGATGCTCACCGGGAACGTGTTCGTGAAGCCCCCTCTGGCGAGGGCCGCGTCGAGCAGCGCGCGCGGTGAGTTGCTCGCCACCGCGATCGGCATGGCACACGCGAGGACCCGCTCGACGACGGCGTGCGCGCCTGCCATCGCCTCGGCCTTCGCGCCGACCACCTCGGCCACCAGGACGAGCAACTCCTCGGCGATGCTCCCGGCGCCGCCCGGCTCGCCGAACAGCCCGGCCAGCGAGTCCGCGGCGTCCGCGACCGACCTGCCGATCACGAGCGCCTTCTGCTCGGCCCCGAATGGCAGTCCACGCCGGGCGAACAGCTCGGTCTCGGCGACCGTCCAGCAGGACTCGGTGTCCATCAGCAGCCCGTCGCAGTCGAACACCACGGCCTTGGGCCGCCAGTCGAACAACGTGACCTCAGATGCCATGTTCCAACGCTCCCAACATGTCCGCCAGCCGACGGAACCGAGCTTGAACAACAAAGACCGCAGGTCAGCGATGATACTGACCTGCGGAGAAGTACGGTCTCTCGCACTTCAGTGTGGTTGCCGGAACGCCGGATGAGATGCTGAACGCGCTCAGCGTAAGCAGGAGGTCCTGGAAGTGATCGTTGTGCCGCGTCTCCTGACCAGCGTACTCCGCGACGCCGACGGGCTACATGCAAAGCTGCTTTCGCTCGCATTCGCCGAACACGCTTTGCTAGCTGGCGACGGCGTCGTATCGCCCGTTCACCTCTCGCACGCGCTGGGCTATATCGCGGCCGCGAGGGAATTTGTGGAAGGAAAAGTAGACCTCGCTGCTCTCGGTCGAGCCCATAGCGAATACTTCGCGAACAGAACGGGCCGCGACACCCAGTCGGAGAAAGTAACGTGGATCGCGGCGGTGGCCGTCTCCGTTGCCTGTCAGACCCGTATCCGCGAGTAAGGCGGTGACACGCTGCTGAGATGGTGATAGGTGCCGCTCTGGCCTGGGATGATGGTGGTTGCGAAGACACAATCACGCCCGGGAGAGGACACCTATCGAGTGGGT
>NZ_JBARWZ010000200.1:0-31424 GCF_049647105.1 Actinophytocola sp. | reverse complement strand
TCGCCACCGAAGTCACCACCCGCTACTTCCCGACCAAGCCCTACACCGGCCTCACCCAGACGGACACTTTTCATGAGGCAACGAATCCGCCTACGCGGGCATCTTGACGTGAGGCAACAGGGGGTTGTCGATCTTGGTTGTGGACAACTCGGTCGGTTGTGGACAACTGCCCTTCGCGAAGTGGTCGATGTCGGGGGTGGCTGGTCGTATGGATGGCATGAACGAACTGCTGCTCTCCGGAAGAGGCCTCCTCGAGTCGGCTCGCTGGCACGATGGCCGTCTGTACGTGTCCGACTGGTCGGCGGGCGAGATCCTCGACGTGGCCGCGGGCGAGGTTCTCGCCACGGTGCCGTCGCTGCCGCTCTGCTTCGACTGGCTCCCCGACGGTCAACTGGTGATCGTCTCCTCGGCGGACGGGAAACTGCTCCGCCGTGAACGCGACGGCACCCTCACCACCGCCGCGATCCTCGGCGACGGCGTCTGGAACGACATCGCCGTCGCGCCGAACGGGGACGTCTACGTCAACGGCGCCCCGCGGCTGGGCGACCAAGGCACCATCCACCGGGTCCGCGGCGGCGTGGCCACCCAGGTGGCCGGTGACCTCGCGTTTCCCAACGGCATGGCGATCGTCGACGGCACGCTGATCGTCGCCGAGTCGTACGCGCACCGGCTCACCGCGTTCGACGTCACCGATGACGGGCTGGCCGGCAAACGCACATGGGCGGCGCTCGGCGAGGACGCGGCCCCCGACGGGATCAGCGTCGACGACGGCACCATCTGGTACGCCGACGTGCCGAACCAGTGTTGTACCCACGTCGCTGAAGGGGGCGAGATCCTCGGCAGCGTCGCGCTCGACCGCGGTGTCTTCGACTGTGTGGTCACCGAATCCACCGTGTACGTGGTGGCCGCCCAATGGCGGGGCATGACCGAGCTGGTCACGCCCGGCAGCGGTCAGGTGCTCGGGATTCCCCGCAGCAAGGTCCGCAGCGCGGGCGCGTCCATCAGGTCCACCGGCCGCAACGTCACGTTGGATCGCACGTAATGGAACGCCGCACGCACCTCCGACAGTGGCGTCCCGGTCAGGCTGGCCCACGCCAGCCGGTACGCCGCCAGCTGCACCGACAGCGCTGGCAGCTCGTCATCGGACGGCACCGAGCCGGTCTTCCAGTCGACCACGGTCCACCCACCGTCCCCGTCGGCGAACACGGCGTCCAGCCTGCCGCGCAACGTCATCCCGTCGACGTCGCAGGTGAACGACACCTCGACGTCCGACGGCGACCGTTCCGCCCAGTCCGACGCCAGGAACGCCTCCTGCAGGGCCTCGAGGTCGGCGTCCGACGCGGCGTCCGCGTCGGCCGAGCCGGGCAGCTCGTCCAGGTCCAGCAACGCGCGCGAACCGAACCGCTTCTCCAGCCACGAGTGGAACGCCGTTCCCCGCCTGGCCACCGGGTTCGGCGGGAACGGCAGCGGGCGGCGGAGCCTGCGCGCCAGCGCGGCCGGGTCGCGGGCCAGCTCAACCAGCTGGCTCACGGAGATCGAGTCGGGCAGCACGACGTCCTCGCGGCGGTTCGCGGCCGCGGCCCGCTCCGCCAGCAGCACATCCGTGTCGGCAACCCAGCCATCCGGGTCCGTCTCCAGCGCCGGTTGCTCACCCGACCGCACCGACGCCAGCTCGGCACGGACCATCGCGGCCGCGTCCTCGACATGCGGGCGCGCGGGCGACAGCGGGTCGGCGGGCCACAGCGCGGTGCGTTCCGCCGTGGCGATCGGGTTCTCCTCGTGCTCACCGGGTTCCGGCGCCATGAACTCGACCGACGCGACCCGTTCGTCCATGCCGGCCACCGTGGCCGCGACCTCGGTGAAGAAGTCCGAAGGGCCCTTGGGTCTGGCGCCGGTGCGGCCCCACCAGTGCGCGGACACCAGCAGCGTCCGCTCGGAGCGGGTCAGCGCGACGTAGCAGAGGCGCCGCTCCTCGACGAGGTCCCGCTCCGCGAACGCCTCGGCGTGGTTGGTCAGCTCGACCTCGATCTCCTTGCGGTTGCTCGCACCCGACAGGTCGAGCACGGGCAGGTCCACCGCGTCACCCCGCAGCGCGGCGGGCAGTTCGGTGACGGCACGCAGCCAGCACGAGGTCCGCTTCCTGCTGGGGAACACGTCGTTGACCAGGTGCGGCACGGCGACGATCTCCCACTCGAGACCCTTCGCGCTGTGCACGGTCAGGATCTGCACGCGGTCATCGGCGACCTCGACCTCACCCGGTTCGAGGCCGTCCTCCGCGCTCTCCGCGGCCGCCAGGTAGTCCAGCAGGGCGGCAAGACTGGCCGACGGACTGGTCTGTGCGTAGTCGGACACCACGTCGGCGAACTTGTGCAGGTGGGCCCGCCGCGCACCGCCGACCCGCGCGGTCGCCTCGACGTCCAGCAGCATCGCGCGTTCGACGTCCGCGACCAGCTCGGGCAGCGGCTGGTCGAGCCGCCGCCGCAGCATCCGCAGCTCGCCGCCGAGCGACCGAAGCCGCCGATACCCCTCGGCCGAGTACTGCCGGGCCTCACCGGGGTCGTCGATGGCGTCGACCAGCCCGGCCTGCTCCGCGCCCTCCCCCGGCACCACGTCGACCAGCCCGCCGTCACCCTCGGGCCGGTAGTCCCGCCCCAGCTCGGCGGCCCGCCTCCACAGCGCGGCGAGGTCGGCCGCGCCCAGCCGCCACCGCGCGCCGGTCAGCAGCCGGGCGGCCGCCGCACCGGCGAGCGGGTCGATCAGCACCCGCAGTGCCGACACCAGGTCCCGCACCTCGGGCTCGTCGAGCAGGCCGCCGATGCCGACCACCTCGACCGGCAAACCCCTGGCCCGCAGGGCGCTCGCGATGTCGGTCATGTCCGCGCGGCGCCGCACGAGCACCGCGGCGGTCGGCGGCCGGTCGCGTTCGTCGGTGATGAACCGCCACCGCTGCGCGATCTCGTCGGCCAGCCACTCGACCTCGGCAGTCGTGTCCGGCTGCAACGCGACACGGACGTCCGCGGGTCCTCTGCCCGCAGGCGCCCGCAACTCGTCCACGTCCATGCCCGCGCGCCGCAGCGGACCGGAGATCGCGTTCGCGAGCGCCAGCACCTCCGGCGGGTTGCGGAAGCTCGTCAGCAGGCCGTGACGGGTGGCCGGCACGAGCTTCTTGTTGTCCAGCATGGGGAAGTCGGTCGCGAACCGGGGCAGGTTCGCGGCACTCGCGCCACGCCAGCCATAGATCGCCTGCACCGGGTCACCCACCGCCGTGACCGGCATCGGGTTCTTCCCGCCGAACAGCGAGCGCAGCAGGATCCGTTGCGAGTGGCCGGTGTCCTGGTACTCGTCGAGCAACGCGGTGCCGTAGCGGGCGCGCTCCCCCGCCGCCACCTCTGGCTGGGTGCTCGCGAGCATCGCGGCGAGCGCCATCTGCTCGGCGAAGTCCAGCGCGCCCTCCTTGCGTTTCGCGTCGCCATAGGCCTGCACGAGCGGCAGCATCGCGACCCGGAACCGTTGCGCGGCGACGACTTCCTTCAGGTCCTGCGACAGCTCGGCGCGCTGACGGGGGCCGCGGGGCGCGTTCTCGATGGTCGACGCCAGGTCCTCGCTGTAGGCGCGCAGCTCGTCCTCGTCGACGAGGTGCTCGGCCAGCTCACCGGCGAGTTCCAGCAGGTAGCGGGTCACGGTGACGGGCACCCGCTCGGTCTCCAGGTCCTGGGTCCACGTCGACACCACGCGGTGCGCGAGCTGCCAGCACGCGGTCTCGGTCAGCAGGCGGGCACCCGGCTCGACCGGCAGCCGCAGCCCGTGCTCGGCGACCAGCCTGCCCGCGTACGCGTGGTAGGTCAGGACGGTCGGCTCCCCCGCGTACAGGTCCGCGACCAGGCCCCCGCTGGGGTCGAGCCGGTACGGCAGCCGCGAACCGGCCAGCTTTCGCAGGCGCGAGCGGACCCGGTCGGCGAGCTGGCGCGCGGCCTTGCGGGTGAACGTGAGGCCCAGCACGCGGTCCGGGGTGACGATGCCGTTGGCGACCAGCCACACCACGCGGGCGGCCATGGTCTCGGTCTTGCCCGCGCCTGCCCCCGCCACGACCAGCGCGGGATCGGTGGGGGCGGCGATCACCTCGGCCTGCTCGTCGGTCGGCGGGGGCAGACCGAGCTCCTTCGCGAGTTCCCTTGGCGAGATCACTGCCGAGATCACTCGGGCACCTGTCGGCCGCTGGCGTGCATCGGGCAGCTGACGCGGACCGGGCACCGGGGGCAGTCCGGGTTCTGCCTGGCCAGGTACTCGGGCCCGGTGCTGGCGGCGGCCGCGTCGGCGACCACCCCGGTCCAGTGCTTCACGCCGTCCTCGCCGACCGGGTCCTGGTTGCGTTCGGTCGCGGCCTTCTTGCGGTTGGCCTTGGCGACGTACAACAGCCGCGCGCCACCGGGTTCGCTGTCCAGACCGAGCTCCACGAACGCGCCGTACGCGGCGGCCAGCTGGTAGACGGCGAGCTGCGGGTGCTCGCGGGCGTCGTCCTGACTGATCGCCTGCCTGCTGGTCTTCACGTCGACCACCACGGGGTGGCCGTCGTTGTCGGCCTCGAGCCGGTCGACGCGGCCCTTGACCCGCACCGGCGGTTCGGTCTCCGGGAGATCGACGGTGAAGTCGTGCTCGACCGCGACCTGCGTCAGCTCGCCTCGGGTGGCCGCGACCCAGGAGAGGAAGGTGTCCAGCATGGCGTGCACGCGCTGACGTTCCCGGCGGGAGAACCATGGCGCACCAGCGTCGACGGCGTCCCACGCGCGGTCCAGCTCGGCACGCAGGTGCACCTCGTCGGCGCCGGACGCGGCGGCCTGCGCGAGTGCGTGCACGAGCACGCCGGTGATCGACGCCAGCTCGGCAGGGTCGGTGCCGCCGTGCCGCTCGACGACCCAGCGCAGCGGGCACTTCGCGAGCGTCTCGACGTTGGACGGTGAGACGGTGACGCCGTCTTCCTTGCCGCGCAACGGTTGCGCCGTGGACAGGTCCGGCAGCCCGTACCAGCTGTCCGGGCTCGCGCCCGGCACTCCCGCGTCGGCTAGGCGGGCGAGCTGGCGGGCGGCGCGGCGCCTGCGTTCCTCCGGTGCGTGCGGGTCGCTGACCGCGCGGCGCAGGTCGCCGACGAGGTCGGCCAGCACGAGCGCGCGCCGCGTGCCGCCCAGCGAGGTCGGCCTGCCCGCGTCCTCGAGGTTCTCGATGTCCACACCGGACAGCTCGGCGAGGAAGCGGGAGGGCTGCTCGTCCTCGCCGCGGATGGCGGACACCAGCAGCGTGCGGCGGGCGCGGCTCGCGGCGACCAGCAGGAGCCTGCGTTCCTCGGCGAGCAGCGGCGCGGTGGCGGACAGCTTGGACTCGGTGGTGTCGTCGATGCCGGACAGCCGGTCCACGAGCCGCTCCACGCCGAGCAGCGTGCCACGCAGCCGCAGGTCCGGCCAGGTGCCCTCCTGGACGCCGAGCACGGCCACGACCGTCCACTCGCGACCGACGGCGCCGTGCGCGGTGAGCACGGCGACGACGTTGTCGCGCTGCGCGGACGGGGCGAGCGTGTCGCCCACGATCCGTTGCGACGCGAGGAAGTCCGCGAACCCGGTGACCCCGGCGCCTGGCAGCCGGTCGGCGTAGCGGGCGGCGGCGTGGAACAGGCCGACGATCGCGTCGAGGTCGCGGTCCGCCTGCGCGCCAAGGGTGCCACCGCGGTGCGACTGCGCGACCCAGCGCGACTCGAGCCCGCTCTGCTGCCACACCTGCCAGAGCACCTGCTCGATGCCGGCGTTCTCGGCGATGGCCTTCCGTGCGGTGGCGAGCAACGCGGCGACGCGGCGGACGCTGGTCGCCTCGGCGTCGTCGAGCGCGGCGAGCAGGTCCCCGGACTTCAGCACCTCGATGAGCAGGTCGTCGGAGGGCCGGTCCTGCCCGGCGGCGAGGTCGAGCCTGCGCAGCCCGCGACGCAGCCGCCGCACGGCGAGTGGGTCGGCACCGCCGAACTGGCTGGTCAGCAACATCTCGGCGCGCTCGGCATCGAGCAGGCGCGGATAGGAGGCGATCCGCAGCAGCTCCAGGAACGGCCGGATGGCGGGCTGGCGGGCAAGCGGCAGCTCGTCGGCGTCGGTGGCGACCGGCACGCCGGCGGCGGTGAGCGCGCGGTACAGCACTGGCGCGGAACGGGTGACCGACCGGCAGAGCACCGCCATCTCCGACCACGGCACGCCGTCGATGAGGTGCGCGCGGCGGAACTGGTCGGCGATCCACGCGGCCTCCGCGGCCTCCGTGGTGTGCAGCCGGACGTCCACGATGCCGTTGTGCCGGGAGTTCTCGACCTCCTCGCCCGGTGTGGGCCGCTGCGGCGACGCCCCGGGCAGCCGGGCGGCGAGCCGGGCGACGGCCTCGCGGACCGCGGGCGCCATGCGGTGCGCCTCCCGGAGGACGACGGTGCCGCCGTCCGGTTCGGTGTCGGCGAGCAGCCGAGGATCGGCGCCGCGGAAGGAGAACACGGCCTGGTCGGGGTCCCCGGCGAGGATGAACTCCTTGGCGGCCAGCCCGAGCCGGGCGAGCAGCCGGTACTGGAGCGGGTCGAGGTGCTGGGCGTCGTCGACGAGGAGGTAGCGCACCCGGTCACGCTCGCTGTCGAGCAGCGCGGCGTCGGTCTCGAACGCGAGTACCGCGCCCGCGACCAGCTCGGCGGCGTCCAGCGCGGGTGCCGACTCCTGCGCCGCGGCACTGTCCGTGGCCCCGGCGAGCAGCGTGACCTGCTCGTACTGCTGGGCGAACCGGCCGACGGCCGTCCACTCGGGGTTCTTCGCCACACGCCCGAGCTTGATCAGGTCCTCCGGCCCGAGCCCGCGCTCCGCGGCACGCAGCATGAGGTCCCGTAGTTCCTCGGCGAACCCGGGCACGGTGAGGGCGGGCCGGAGCCGGTCGGGCCAGTAGTGCGCATCGTCCTCGACGTCACCGGCGAGCAGCTCGCGGACGACGGCGTCCTGTTCGGGTCCGGACAGGAGACGGGGCCCCGGCACGTCCCGCAGATGTGCGTGCAGGCGCAGCACGGAGAACGCGTAGGAGTGGACGGTGCGGACGAGCGGTTCCCGGACCGTGCGGGGCACGTCGTTCGTCTCGTCGTGCTCGGTGATCAGCCGCGCGACCGCGGCACGCACCTCGGTCGCGGCCCGCCTGCCCGCGGTGATGATGAGCAACTGCTCCGGGTCGACGCCGCCACGCAGGATGCGGTCGGCCGCGAGCTCGGTGAGCAGGGTCGTCTTGCCGGTGCCGGGACCGCCGAGAACGCGGACGAAACCGCCCGCGCCGTCGAGCACGCGCCGCGCGGCCGGTTCCCACCGCGTCCGCGCGCGGGGTGCGACCGGCCGGCGAACGAGCCGAGGAGCCGGCATGAACGTGGCGACCACGCCGACGATGGAACCACGCCGGGCGCACGGGGTGGCGGGCGGCACGCCGTCATACTTGGTCCCGTGGTGTCCGAGGAGCTGCACGAGCGGGTGCGAGAGATCATCAAGTCGATCCCGCGTGGCCGGGTCGCGTCCTACGGCGACATCGCGGCACTGGCTTCGGCACCCACTCCCCGGCTGGTGGGCCGGATCCTGTCGGAGGACGGCCACGACCTGCCGTGGCACCGGGTGCTCCGCGCCAACGGCACACCGGCACCGGGCCTCGCGCGGCGGCAGCTGGAACTGCTGCGCGCGGAGGGTGTGCTGGCGGACGGCGAGAAGGTCAGTATGCGGAAGTACCGCTGGCATCCGTGAACCCGGCGAGGTAGTCCTCGCCAGTACGATCAGCGCTCGTGCTGAGACAACTCGCGGCGACGTGGCTGGTGGGCTCCTCGGTCACGGGCACCATCGCGGTCCTGTTCACGAGCGACGGCGGCGGCCTGCCGTTCCGCCCGCTCGCTCTGTTCTCCGGTCAGGCACTGTTCACCCTCGCCGTGCTGCTCCTGGCGCTGGCGCTGGCGACGTTCGCCATCGGCTGGCGCACACAGGACGCCGGCTGGCTCCCGCGCGGCGGCCGCGGCGTGCTGCTCTGGACGATCCTGGTCGCCGGCGGCGGGCTCGGCGGCTGGGGGTTCGCGGCCGCGGTCACCTTCCACGCCGAGTTCTCGCTGACCGCGCAGCTGATCCTCGCCTACACCTGCGGCGGGCTGCCGTTCGCGCTGATCGCGGCGATGCTGGCGAAACCCCACCTGGTCAACGCCGTCGCGGCGATGGTCACCGCCATCGCGCTGCTGATCGGGGTCCTGCTGCTCGACGGCCGGATCTCGACGCTGGTCGCCTACCTGCAGATGCTGTTCTGGCCGGCCGCTACAGAGTGGTGATCCGGCGCGCGGCACGCTCGAGGCCGCGCATCGACTGCTCCGTCGAGTGCGGGTGCAGCGCGTGCACCGCGAGCCGGAACAGCAACGCGTGCAACAACACCTGCGGCCACTCCGGCAGGTGCGACCACCGCTTCGGCAGGCCATCGTCCGCACCGCCCCACGCGAGGGCGTCCACGACCACGACCGCCGCGGCCCATTCGGCCGGGCGGTAGAACGCGGTGAAGTCGACGATGCCGGGTGCGGCGTCACCGGCGAAGAGCACGTTGCCGAACAGGTCGCCGTGCACCACCTGCGGGCGCAGCGCCAACGGCTTGCGGGCGCCGGAGATCACCTCGAACAGCCGCCCGCCGAGCGCGGGGGACAGCGGCGCCTCCTCCACACCGGACGCGGCGCGGTCGGCCATCGCGAACACGTCGGCCCGCATCGCGAGGAAACGCGGCGGTGGCAGGTCGGCGGTCGCCTTGTGCAGGCGCAGCGACGCGGCCACGACCTCGTCGTAGCGCGGTTCCGGGCGGCCGTCGAGATGCCGGAACGCGATCCACCCGCCGACGACGTACCTGCCGTCGCTCGCCCGCATGGGGCGTCCGACACGCAGGTCCGGCACAGACAGCTCGGTCAACATCTGCGCGACCCACGACGCCTCGGCCGGGTTCGACACGGACCGCAGCGCGATGCCGTCACAGCGCCACAGCGGGCCGTTGCCGACCAGTTCCGGCACGCTGTCCTTCACGCCATAGGCAGCACGCACGTGCTGGGGCGGCGGGGCAGGTGCGGACGCTGTCACGTCCAGGCACGCTACCCCGCCGCTCCGCAATGCGTCGTGCAGGTCACGCGGCTGTGCGAGTCACTGACCCGAATGGACCAGCGGCGTCAGTAGGTCGGCAGACTCGGGTCGATGTCCCGCGCCCAGCCGAGCACACCGCCGCCGACGTGCACAGCGTCCTTGAAACCGGCCTTGTGAAGCGCGGCAAGAGCTTCCGCGGACCGGGCCCCGGACTTGCAGTGCAGGACGATCGGCTTGTCCTGCGGCAGCGTCGACAGCGCGGCGCCGGACAGGATCTCGTCCTTCGGGATCAGTACGGAGCCGGAGATCTTCACGATCTCGTACTCGTGCGGCTCGCGGACGTCGATCAGCGCGAAGTCGTCGCCCCGGTCGAACTTCTCCTTGAGCTCACGCGGCGTGATCGTGGAGCCCGCGGCGGCCTGCTGGGCGTCGTCGGAGACGACACCGCAGAACGCGTCGTAGTCGATGAGACCCTCGATCGGCTTGGACTCCGGGTCCTTGCGGATCTTGATGGTCCGGTACGACATCTCCAGCGCGTCGTACACCATCAGCCTGCCGAGCAGCGGTTCACCGATCCCGGTGAGCAGCTTGATCGCCTCGGTGACCATGACCGAGCCGATCGACGCGCACAGCACGCCCAGCACGCCGCCCTCGGCGCACGACGGCACCATGCCGGGCGGCGGCGGCTCGGGGTAGAGGTCGCGGTAGTTCAGGCCCTGGCCGTTGGGCGCGTCCTCCCAGAACACGCTGACCTGGCCCTCGAACCGGAAGATCGAGCCCCAGACGTAGGGCTTGCCGAGCAGCACGGCCGCGTCGTTGACCAGGTAGCGGGTCGCGAAGTTGTCGGTGCCGTCCACGATCAGGTCGTAGCCCCGGAAGACGTCGAGCGCGTTGTCGCTGGTCAGCTGGTCCTGGTGCACGATGACGTCGACCAGCGGGTTGATCTCGGCGATGGACTCCTTGGCCGAGACCGCCTTCGGCTTCCCGACATCCGAGACGCCGTGGATGACCTGGCGCTGCAGGTTCGACTCGTCAACCACGTCGAAGTCGATCACGCCGAGCGTGCCGACACCGGCCGCGGCCAGGTACAGCAGCGCGGGGCTGCCCAGCCCACCGGCACCGACGACCAGGACCTTCGCGTTCTTCAGCCGTTTCTGCCCGTCGACCCCGACATCCGGGATGATCAGGTGACGGCTGTAGCGGGCGACCTCGTCCTTGGTGAGCTCGGCGGCCGGTTCCACCAGGGGCGGCAAACCGCTTGCCATGGGTTCCTCCTCGACGCGTGACTGGATGGCTCCCAGTCTCCTCACGTGCAACGCGTTCGTCCCACCCGGTCTTCCGCGCCTCCCACATCGCGGGATTTGTCAGCCCGGTGGCTGCGCCTGCGGGTTGGGCCACTGGTTGACGCGGCACGTCTTGCCGTCGGCCTCCACCGGGTCGGAGTTGCCGACCTGGTCGTTCAGCCGCGCCACGAAATTGTTGTTCGTACCGAAGCTCTGCTGCATCATCACGGGCGCGAGGCCGCCCTCCTGGGCGCAGCCGACGTGGCCGTTGCCGAAGGCGTGGCCGATCTCGTGGTTGATGGCGTACTCGCGGTAGGAGCCGATGTCGCCGCTGAACGCCAGCGCGCCACGCACCCAGCGGGCCAGGTTGATCATCACCCGCTGCTCGCTGCGCCGCCAGCACGACGACTCGTAGGTGATGGAGTAGCCGCAGTAGTCCGGCTTGTGCACGGTGTCCGGGGTGCTCAGGCTGATCCGGATGTCCGGCTCGGTGCCGCCGTCGACGCGCTGCACCGACACCTGCCCGGTCGAGGTCCAGCCGCGCGGGTCGGCGAGCGTGGTGTCCACGAGCTTGCCGAACGAGTCGATGCCGCCGTAGGGGGCGAGGTCGATGCCGTTCTCGACCTCGATCGTGTACGTGTAGAGCTCGCCCGCGCCGCCCACTCTCGGCGTGGTGCCGGGGAGGACGGTCCACTCACCCTGGCCACTCTGCGGGTACGCCGCACCGCCTGGCAGGTCGGCGGTCGGGATCTTCAGGTCCTGCGGCTTCGCCGGCTTCTCGCTGACGCCGGGCCCAGCCTGCACGTCGCCGCTGTTCTGGGGGTCCGCGCCCTGGGCGGCGCCGTCCTGCGCGGCCTCGACGCCGGCACCGTCATCGCCCGAGGTCTGGATCACCACGAGCGCGGTGAGCGCCACCAGCACGGGCACCGCGTACACGCGCCAGCCGTAGGTCGCGAGCACCCCCCGCTTCTTCCGGTGCGCCTTCTTCCTCGGCCGCTCCTCGGGTCGCCACGACGCCGCGAGAGGCTCCGCCGACGTGCGGCGTTCACCTGCGCGGTAACGGTCGGGGACCCGCTTCGTCACGCGCCCAGGGTGCCACACGGCGGACGCGCCGCCGATTCGAACGGCGCGTTGGAGTGAGCTTTGCCACCGACGTGAACCAAATTCACCACTTGCCCGTGTCGACCTGCTCCCACATGCCCAGCACCGCACGCGCGACCGTCCCCGGCCGCTCCATCTGCGCGACGTGCCCGGTCCTCGGCAGCACCAGCAGCCGTGCCCTCGGGATGAGCCGGGCGGTCCTCGGCGCCTTGCGGACCGTCACCATCCTGTCGTCGCTGCCCCACACGACCAGCGTCGGCGCCTTGATGCGTGGCGCGAGTGCCCACAGCGACCTCGACCTCGGCACCAGCCACGACCGGAACAACCCGATCGTGCTGCGCGCGAGCGCCGGGTTGGCCCACACCATCCGCGCACGCTCCGCGAACTCGGCCGCGGCCTCGTCCTTGCGGGACTGCGGCACCCGGTCGGCGTCCGCGAACACCAGCTTCAGCAGCTGCAGCACCCGCTGCTCGACGGGCACCGCCGCGAGCCTGCGCCGCACGGGCGCGCCGACCAGCGGCAGATAGGCGATGGCGAGGCGCGGGTCGGACATCCGCGAGGTGAGTGGCCGCAGGTCGGGCACGGCGGGCGACACCAGGGTCAGCGTGCGGACCAGGTCGGGGTGGTCGGCGGCGACGTACATGGAGATCGCGCCGCCCATCGAGTTGCCGAACAGGTGGACCGGGCCGACGCCGAGACCGCGGACGAACCTCGCGACCGCGTCGGCGTGCGCGGGGATCGAGTAGTCGAAGTCCTTCTCCGGTTCCGTCCGGCCGAAACCCGGCAGGTCCAGCGAGATGCCGGGCACCCGCGTGGACAGCAGGGCGGCGAGGTCGGTCCAGTTCGTTGCCGAGCCGCCGAGTCCGTGCACGTAGACGGCGGTCTCGCCGCCCTCCGGCCCCGGTGTGACACGGACGTGCATGCGGACGCCACCCGAAGTGCGGTCCTCGCCCGGCCACGGCGGTATCGACATGTCGACAGCCGGGAGGACGGCGTCGGACAGCGGGACGTACGTGACCGGAGGGCGGGATTCGATGCTTGCGCTCACCCCTCCAGTGTCCATGACTCTCCCGAAGTCGCATTACCGGCGAGTAAGGTCAGGACCGCGGGCCGGCAACCCTGGCCCGGGAAAGACGTGGAGGGCGAATGTCGGGGACGATTCAGCACGGACTGGCCGGCCAGGCGAACCGGGCCGCGCGGCTGCCGCGCACCGCTCGGCGGGCCCAGCTGCTGGCCGCCGCACAGGACGTCTTCGCGGCGAACGGGTACCACGCGGCCGCCATGGACGAGATCGCCGAACGCGCTGGTGTGTCCAAGCCCGTGCTCTACCAGCACTTCCCCGGCAAGCTGGAGCTGTACCTCGCGCTACTCGAGATCCACGTCGACGAGCTGATCGCGCGGGTGACCGACGCGATGGAGTCGACCACGGACAACAAGGTCCGGGTGCAGAACGCGGTGAGCGCGTACTTCGACTTCGTCGACGGTGAGAGCCAGGCGTACCGGCTGGTGTTCGAGTCCGACCTGCGCGGCGAGCCGGTGGTGCAGGCGGCCATCGACCGCGGCACCGACGCGTGCGTGCAGGCCATCACCAGGACCATCACCGCGGACGCCGGTCTCGAGGAGGAGCCCGCGCGGCTGCTCGCGGTCGGGCTCGTCGGCATCAGCCAGGTGGCGGCCCGCTCGTGGCTCGCGAACAACCGCTCGATGAACAAGGAAGAGGCCGTCGGGCTGATCAGCACGCTGGCCTGGAAGGGCATCGGCGGCGGCTACCCGCTGCAGCAGTCCTCGTAGGAGTAGATTCGGCCAGATGCCAGAAGCAACCGGCACCACGACCGGCGATGCGAGACGGGACCGCTGGCGTTCCCATCGGGCGGCGCGGCGGGCGGAGTTCGTGGAGGCGGCGATGCGTGCGCTCGCCGAATACGGCCCGGACGTCGGTATGGACCACATCGCCGCCGAAGCGGGAGTCACGAAACCCGTCCTGTACCGCCACTTCGCCGACAAGGCCGACCTGTTCGTCGCACTGGGGCACCGCGGCACCGAGATCCTGTTCGACCGGCTCATCCCCGCGCTCAACAACGAGGAAGCCCCGGTCCCGCGCATCCGCAAGAGCCTCCACGCGTTCTTCACCACGGTCGAGGAGTACCCGCACCTGTACCGGCTGCTGGTCCGCCGCTCGCTGGCGAACCGGCCGGTCGAGCAGGACATCGTGGCCGAGGACAAGGAACTGATCGCGCAGGCCCTTTCCGCGCTGCTCGGCGACTACCTGCGCGCGATGGACCTGGACTCCGGCGCCGCCGAGCCGTGGGCACACGGCATCGTCGGCATGGTCCAGAACGTCAGCGAGTGGTGGCTGGAGCGCCGCACCATGAGCCGCGACGCGGTGGTCGAGTACCTGACCCAGATCATCTGGGCCGCCATCGACGGCTTCACCCGCGCGAACGGCGTCACCCTCGACCCGAACAAGCCACTGGAGCTGAACCGGGTCGTCAAGCTCTCCGAGGCACACCCGAACGCGGGCTGAGCAGCGAGAAGGGCAGGACCCGCGGGCCCTGCCCTTCCGCCAAGCTCACTCAGGTGGTGACGAAACCCACTTTGCGGGAGTCGACAGAGCCGATCTCCACGTACGCCACCCGGCCGGACGGCACCAGGTAGCGGCGCCCCTTGTCGTCGACGAGCGCCAAGGTCCCCGAGGAGTCCTTCAACGCGTCGGCGACCAACGACTCCACCTCTTCGGGAGTCTGCGCGCTGTTGATCAGCAGCTCCCGCGCGGTGTCCGCGACTCCGACCTTGACCTCCACGCTGACCTCCAAAACCGATGTACGACAAACCAAGGCTAGCCGAGACCGAGCGCGGACATCCGCTTGCCATGCTGCTGTTGCAACCGCCGGAAGAGCGCGGCTATGCCTGCGAGGTCCCCCGTGCCGGTCACGATCAGCTCGGCGAGCCCGTCCCGCTCGGCCACCACGTACTGGGCCTGCGTCAGCGCCTCGCCCAGCAGCCGCCGCCCCCAGAGCGTGAGCCGGTCCCGCACGGTGCGGTCGCGTTCGATGGCCGCCCGCACTTCGCGCTCGGCGAACGCGGAGTGACCCGTGTCACCCAGCACCTCGAGCACGAGGGACGAGGTCTCGCCGTCCAGCCACGAGGCGATCTCGCGGTAGAGGTCGGCCGCCAGCCCGTCGCCGACATAGGCCTTGACCAGCGACTCCAGCCACGAGCGCGGCGCGGTGGAGGCATGCCAGGTGTCGAAGTGCCCGATGAACGGCCGCATCGCCTCCTGTACGTCGATGTCGTGCTCGGCGAGGTACCGCTCGATCCGGCCGTAGTGCCCCATCTCGGCCGCGGCCATCGCCGACAGGGCCGCCCGTCCCGCGATGGACGGCGCCGTGCGCGCGTCCTCGGAGAGCCGGTCGAACGCCGACAGCTCGCCGTAGGCGAGCACACCGAGCAGGTCTACTACCGCGGGATCAATGGCACCGTCGCGCGACTCACTCACAGCCGCTCCTCGCAGGCTCCGAGCGGCCATTGTCCCTGTGCGTATGGGTCGCTCCGCAGGCTCCGCTCACGCCCAAAGCCTATCCGCCGACCCTCGCAGGTAGACTGGTGAGGACGCGGCCTTGTCAAATGAGCTGCGTAGAGAGGGTGTGCGCGCCTCGCCGGCCCTCCCGTACCGCGAAGACGGTGCGGTTGAGCGGCCCGTCCAGGGCGGAGCGCGCTGGACAAGGGAGAGATCACATCACTGAACAGAACACACAGGACCTGGACCCGGTCACGCTGGAACACAGCGAGGCAGGGGTCCCCGACACCGACACGTCGCATCCGCTGAAGGCAGATGCGCCCGTCCGCAACGACTCCCCAAGGTTCGCCGAGTTCGGCGTGAAGGCGGAGATCGTCAAGGCCCTCTCCGAGGCGGGCATCGAGCGGACCTTCGCCATCCAGGAACTGACGCTGCCGCTGGCACTCGCCGGCGAGGACGTCATCGGTCAGGCCCGCACCGGCACCGGCAAGACGCTGGGCTTCGGAGTGCCGCTGCTGAACCGCATCGAGCTGCCCGCCGACGGCACCCCGCAGGTGCTGATCGTCGTGCCGACCCGCGAGCTGTGCCTGCAGGTCACGCACGACCTGTCCGACGCCGGCAAGCACCTCGGCATCCGCGTCGAGGCCATCTACGGCGGCCGCCCCTACGAGCCGCAGATCGCGCAGCTGCGCAAGGGCGTCGACGTGGTCGTCGGCACGCCGGGCCGACTGCTCGACCTCGCCGAGCAGCGCCACCTGGTGCTTGGCAAGGTCCGCGCGCTGGTGCTCGACGAGGCCGACCGCATGCTTGACCTCGGCTTCCTGCCCGACATCGAGCGGATCCTGCGCATGGTGCCCGACGAGCGGCAGACCATGCTGTTCTCCGCGACCATGCCGGGCCCGATCATCACGCTGGCCCGCACGTTCCTGCACCAGCCGACGCATATCCGGGCCGAGGAGAACGACGCGGGCGCCATCCACGAGCGCACCCGCCAGTTCGTCTACCGGGCGCACTCGCTGGACAAGATCGAGGTCGTCGCGCGTGCGCTGCAGGCGGACGGCCGCGGCCTGACGATGATCTTCAGCCGCACCAAGCGGACCGCGCAGAAGGTCGCCGACGACCTTGAGGAGCGCGGTTTCGCGGTCGCCGCGGTGCACGGTGACCTGGGCCAGGGCGCCCGCGAGCAGGCACTGCGCGCGTTCCGCGCAGGCAAGGTCGACGTGCTCATCTCCACGGACGTGGCGGCGCGCGGCATCGACATCGACGACGTCACGCACGTCATCAACTTCCAATGCCCCGAGGACGACGGCACCTACGTGCACCGCATCGGCCGCACCGGCCGCGCGGGTCGCGAAGGTGTGGCGATCACGCTCGTCGACTGGGACGACGAACCACGCTGGAAGCTGATCAGCGACACGCTGGGTCTCGACATGCCCGAGCCGGTCGAGACGTACTCGACCTCCGAGCACCTGTTCTCCGACCTCGACATCCCCAAGGGTTCGACCGGCAGGCTGCCGCTGGCCAAGCGCACCCGCGCCGGCCTCTCGGCCGAGCCGGAGGAGGACCTCGGCGACAAGAAGAAGGGGCGCAACCGCAAGCGTGCGCGCCGTGCGACCGGTCCGGCCGCCGAGACCCCGCGCAAGAGCGAGTCCAGCGAGCCCAGTGGCGAGCCTCGGCAGCGCCGTCGCCGTCGCCGCAGTGGTGGCGAAGGTGAGCAGCCTGCCGAGACGCAGGAGGCCTCGACGGCCACCACGGCACCGCGCTCGGAGCGCCCGGCCCGCACGCGTCGGCGTCGCAGCCGGGGCGGGGTGGCGAGCGAGACGCCGAACACCGGCGACACAGGCGGTTCGGCAGACTAGTCCGCCTCCCCGAAATCAACAGTGTCGGTCGCGTTCCGACGAACAGTGCGGATGGCAGGTGGATCGTGGCTGAGTACCGTCACGGTCCCCTGAGGCTCGGCTCGCCGACGCGAGGCAGCATCACCCCAGAGCCGACGATCTGTCAGACGTGGAACACTGGATCACCATGATTGGCGACGAGGACGTGCTCGACGGGCAGGACGAACCCGTCGAGCGCTGGGAACGCACCCGGTTCCACCGCAAGCGGGATGTCCTCGTCGCCGCGGTCATCGTGGTGGCCGCGCTGGTCGGTGGGCTGCTGTTGTGGCAGTCCAGCGACCTTCGCGCGACCACGTCCGAGACCGCCGCGAGCCCCATGCCCTCCCCCGCGCGGCCGACGGTGTTCCCGCCGTCGCTCGCCGAGGTGTGGCGGGCGAAGTCACCCGCGACGCCGGAGCCGGTGACGGTCGGGCCTGCCGTGGTGACGGGCAACGGCGGCGAGGTCGCCGGCCATGACCCGCTGACCGGCGACGTCCGCTGGCGCTACACCCGCGACATGCCGTTGTGCACGGTGTCGTCGGCGTGGCAGCTGGCGCTCGCCGTGTACGCCAAGAAGGACAACCTGCTGCGCGACGACGACCCGCGCAAGGAGGGCGGCTGCAGCGAGGTCACGGCGCTGTGGCCGGAGACCGGGCAACGCGGCCGCCCCGCCAGGCCCGACGAGCAGCGGGACAGCCCGTACCTCGGCACCCGCAACTCCGACGCGCAGCTCGGCACCCGCCTGCTGTCCGACGGCACGTACGTCACCACCACCGGCAGGACCCTGCTCACCACGTGGCGGTCCGACCTGGTGCAGACCATGGAGTACGGCCGGATCGGGGCGCTCCAGAATCCGGACAAGCAGCCGAGGAACGGCTGCGAGTACGGCACGGTCGCCGTGGTCACCGGCAAGATCGCGGTCATCGAGCGCTGCCCGGCCGACCCCGGCGACCGGCTCACCGTCTACAAGCCGACCGGCGAGGACGACTCCGAGAAGCCGGTGGTCGTGGCCAGTGTCGTGGTCGGCGACGGCGCCAAGGTCGTCGCGATGAGCGACCAGTGCAGGCTCGACGCGGAGCACCCGGACGACGTGCAGATGTGCACGGCGGTCGCGCTGCCCGACCCGAACCGGCTGATCCTGCTGGACGAGAAGGGCCGCCAGGTCCGCTCGTACCCGCTCGAGCTGGCCGACGACGACCTGCGCGACGACCCGGAGGGCCACACCATGTCGGTGAACCGGGTGACCGGCGCGGTCTACTGGTACACCGGCTCCCGCACGATCGCGCTGTCGATGGACGACCTGCGCCCGCTGTGGACCGTCGAGAACGCCATGGGGCCCGGCACCGCGTTCGCGGGCAAGATCCTGGTCCCGGTCACCGACGGTATCCAGGTGCTCAACCCGGCGACCGGCGAGGTCACGGCCACCACCCCGCTCGACCGCGGCGGCTACGACGGCGAGATCACCATGTCGGCGCTTGGCCCGATGGTGTTCGAGCAGCGTGGTGACACCCTGGTGGCGCTTCGCTGAAGTTTGACGATGTGAGCGAACCGCGGGTCCGGCTCCACGCGTTCACGAGGGTGCTTGAGGCACACTCGGAAGGGTGAACATTCCGTCGCAGTTGACCCCGCACGGGGCGGAGCGAGTTGATCTGCATGGCCGGTACGGCCGCCTCGCCGCGCTGCGCAGGCGCGCGGTCGACGCGAAGGACCCCCGGCCGACCGCCTTGCTGCTGCCCGGCTACACCGGGTCGAAGGAAGATTTCGCGCCGATGCTCGACCCGATCGCGGCCGCGGGCTTCGAGGCCGTCGCCATCGACCTGCCCGGCCAGTTCGAGTCCGATGGCCCCGATGACGAGGCGGCCTACCAGCCTGCCGCGCTCGGCGGTGTCATCGCCGAGCTGATCGGCAAACTCGCCGCCGACGGCGGACCGGTCGTGCTGCTCGGCCACTCCTACGGTGGCCTGGTCGCGCGTGCCGCCGTCCTCGCGGGTGCCCCGATCGTGGGCCTGACGCTGATGGACACCGGTCCGTCGGAGCTGCCGGAGGGCGTGCGCCGCCAGATTCTGGACTTCGGCGAGCCCGCCATGCGCAAGGACGGCATCGAGGCCGCCTACAAACTGCGCGAGCAGCTCGACGCGATGGCCCCGCCCCAGCCGGGCAGGACACCGGAGCTGACGGCGTTGTTCCGCGAACGGTTCCTGCGCTCGCACCCGGCCGCCCTGCTGGGCAAGGCCCGCGCGCTGCGCGTCGAACCGGACCTGGTCAGCTCGCTCGCCAGGGTGCTCAACACGGCCGGTACGCCGTGCCTGGTGTGCTGCGGCGAGCTCGACGACGCATGGCCGGTGTCGGCGCAGCGGGACATGGCCGACCGCCTGGACGCGGACTTCGCCGTGGTCCCCTCGGCCCGCCACTCGCCGAACACCGAGAACCCGGAGGAGCTGCTCGCCACGCTGCTCCCGACCTGGCGTTCCTGGCTGGCCGCCGCCTGAGGACCCTCAGCTACGTTCGCACCACGCCTTGAGCGACGCGGCCTCGGTGGCGACCGCCTGACGGATGACCTTGCCCGCGAGCAGGCTCGTGAACGATGCCATCGGCCCGGCCAGGCTGAACGTGAGCAGCACCGTGGTGCGGCCGCCCTCCTCGGTCACGACGTGGTCGGCGGACATGCGCAGCCCTCGGCCCGTGCTGGTCCAGGTGAACGACCGACCGTCGGTCAGCTCCGTGACGGTCCAGCTCCTGGCGGGCTGCTTCGGCTGCCGGACCCCGACGACACTGCCGACACGCAGGTCGTCGCCCTCCAGGCGGATCTCGGTCATCGTCGGCGTCCACGCCGGCCACTTCTCGACGTCCTTGACCGTGCGCCAGACGAGGTCGGCCGGCGCGTCGATGGTGGTGGTCACCTCGTGCCTCATGCCCGCGACTGTACCATTTGGTACATGTCGCGAGCGGACCTTCTCGAGCGCGTGCTCACCTACCTTGCTGACGCGGGCGTCGGCGACCGCAGCCTGCGCCAGATCGCGGCGGGCGCGGGCACGAGCCACCGCATGCTGATCTACCACTTCGGCACGCGGGACGCGCTGCTCGTCGAGGTCGTGCGCGCGGTGGAGGAACGGACCATGGCGGCGCTGGCGTCGTTGCAGGACAGGTCGCCGCGCGAGCAGGCGACGGAGTTCTGGCTGCGGTTGAGTGACCCGGCGCTGGCCCCGTACGAGCGACTGTTCTTCGAGCTGTACGGGGCGGCGCTGGCGGGTCAGGAGTCGGTGGCGCCGGTGCTGGACGGCATCGTCACGTCGTGGCTGGCGGACGAGTCGCGGTTCGCGGGCCTGTCACTGCCGAGGGCGCGGATGGCGCTGGCGTTCATCCGGGGCGCGCTGCTGGACCTGCTCGCGACCGGAGACCGGGAGGCGGTAGACGAGACGGTCCGGGAGTTCATCGACCTGGTGTGGCCGGAGTAGAAGGCTCGGGGAGGCGGACTCGCTGGCTCAAGCCCACCAGAACAGCCAGAGGGTGGTTCCTGCCACGGCGACCACACCCAGTACGGACAACGCGGCCGCCCACCCGGTGAGCCGGTCGGCGAACCGCTGGACGAACACGGCGAGCGCGGCGGCGGCGATGTGACCGAACACGGTCAGCGCGCCGGGCCCCGGCATGCCCCGGATGAACGCGAGCACCTGGAACACGACGACCACCACGGCGAGCACCGACATGCCCATCGCCAGGGCGCCGGACAGCTCACGCCACGGTCCACCTCGGTGCCGTGGCGGCGGGTCGAACCGTGGGGTCACCGGCAGTTCCGCCGTGGTCGCGTTCGAGTAGTCCACAGGACCTCCACAAGTCCGGGGGAGCCTAACTCACGGCGCCAGCATCGCCCAGGGCTCCGCCTGCGGCCCCGCCGCCTGGCCCTCCGGGCAGCTGCGGCGGAAGTCACACCACGTGCACTGACGGCCGACCTGCGCCGGGAACAGCACGTCCTGGTCGCCGCCCGCCTTGAGGGTGTCGGTGGCGAGGTGGAACTCCTCCGCCGCCTCCTCGGCCCGCGTGCGGTGCCGGGTGAGGGACTCCTCGGTGTGCTCCCACGCGGCGACCGTGCCGGTCGGCAGGTGGTGCAGCTCGACGCGGGTGCACGGCCTGCGCAACGTGCGCCGCGCGGCAAGCACGTACAGCGCCAGCGCCTGCGACGACCGCGCGTCGTCGGTGGTCAGCGCGGACCGCCCGGTCTTGTAGTCGATGATGACGACCTCGCCGTCCCGCTCGTCGATCCGGTCGACCCGCCCCTCGGCGACGATCGTGCCGACGGGTGCGGACACCCACCGCTCCAGCCCGACGGGGTCGATCGAGACGTCGTTCTCCGCCACATAGTCGGAAACCCAGCCGGCCGCACGCGTCCGGTACTCGGCGGCCTGCGCGGGCCCGGCGAACCCTTCGTCACTCCAGTGCTGCCCGACGAGAGCGACCGCGGCCTCCGGCGTCCTCCTGGCGACGGGCAGGTCGAAGAACGCGCGCAAAGCGTTGTGCACCACCGCACCCAGGGTGCTGTGCGCCCACGCCCCACCCCTCGGCGGCGTCGGCCGGTCGAGGTAGGCCATGCGAAAACGGCGCGGACAGTCGACCCAGGAGGCGAGCCTGGACGGGGTGACCTTGATGAGCCTGCGCGGCATTGCGTCGAACCCGAGTTGCACGGTGCCACGCTAGAGGACACCACCGACAGAAAACCTCTGGGGAGCGACCCCCAGACCCCCGGGCGGAATTACGCGCCGCTCACGAACCCCAGCACGGAATCCGCGATGAGCTGGACCGCGATCGCGGCGAGAAGAAGACCGGCGATCTTCGCGAGAAGCGTGATACCGCTGTCCTTGATGACGCGGATCAGCAGACCGGAGAAGCGCAGGCACAGCCAGAGAATCAGGTGCACGGCGACAATGGCGAGCGCCAACGCCAGATAGGACCCGACCTGCCCGTCCGCATGCCGCACGAACACGATCGTCGCCGCGATCGCACCGGGCCCGGCGAGCAGCGGAGTACCAAGCGGCACAAGCGCGACGTTGACATCGTCGACTTCCTGAGGCTGTGTCGTGTCCCGCCCGGTAAGCAGATCGAGCGCGATCAGCAGCAGCAGCAACCCACCCGCACCCTGAACAGCGGGAATCCCGATGCCGAGATAGGAAAGGATCGCCTCCCCGCCGACCGCGAACAGGCTGATCACCGCGAGCGAGACGAGCACCGCCTGCCGCGCCGCCCGCACCCGCGCCGCCAGCGGCTTCCTGCCCACCAGACTGAGAAAGACAGGGACGGTCCCAGGCGGATCCATGATCACGACAAGGGTGATCGTCGCCTCGGCGAACAAACGGGCATCGAACAGCATCGCGCCAGCCTGCCATGCCCACAAAGGACGTTCGCGCACCCCGCCGCGACGGGAAGCACCGCGAATCCCGAACCACTCACCCGGACACGATCGGCACGCCGGTGGCCTGCCTGCCGATCTCGTCCAGCATCTCCGGCGCGGTGGTCTCCTGGCCGAGCCGGATCACCTTGTTGGTCCCGTGGTAGTCGCTGGACCCGGTGACGATCAGGTCCATCTCGTCAGCGAGCCGACGCAAGCGCTTGCGCGCGTCGTCGTCATGGTCGGGATGGTCGACCTCGACCCCACCCAGGCCGACACCGGCCAGCTCCTTGATCACCTCAGCGGTCACGGTCGGCCCTCGGTGCGCGGCGAAGGCATGCGCCAGCACGGTCACCCCGCCCGCCCGCTCGATCATCTCGATCGACTCCTCGATGGGCGTCCGGGAACTGGGCAGGTAGTACCGCCCCCGATCGTTGAGAAAACGGGAAAACGCCTCGTCGACCGACGACACGACCCCGGCCCGCATCAACGCCATCGCCAGATGCGGCCGCCCGGCGGTGGCCGACTCCGGCACCGCCGCCATCAGCGAGGCGGCATCGACAGGAAACCCGTCCGCCGCCATCAGGTCGGCGATCCTGGCCAGCCGCTCCCGCCGCTCGGCCCGGGCCCTGGCGTACTCGCGGACGACCGCCTCGGCAGCCGGGTCGAAGAGGTAGGCGAGCAGGTGCACGGTGCAGTGACCGCCCCGCCCGTCCGGGCTCACGCAGGAAAGCTCGGCGCCGCGGACAAGACGCAGGCCGGGTGGGAGTGCGCCGTGCGCCTCTTCCCACCCGGCCGTGGTGTCGTGGTCGGTGATGGCCAGTGCCGTCAACCCGACAGCAGCCGCGTTCGCGACCAGCTGCGCCGGGGTGTCGGTGCCGTCCGACGCCGTCGAGTGGGTGTGCAGATCAATCCTCACACCCCTATTGAACGCTCTAACCCACCATCGGCTTCCGCCTGGCCAGGCGTTGCGCCCGGATCATCGAGAAGCGGGCCTGCTGAGCTTCCTTGTCGCCGAAGACCAGTTCCGAGATCGCGTCGTAGACCTGCTCGGCCTTGGGCAGGTACTCGAGGCGGTTCAGTGCCTGGATCTGACCCGCCGACTCGACGATCATCGTGCCGTAGCCGAGGATCCGGCCCATGAGCGGTCGTTCGTAGGTGAGGTCGGTGACCTTGCCGATCGGCATCATCAGCACCTTGGTGGTGATGATGCCGGTCGTCATCATCATGCGTTTGTCGGTCACCACGATCCGCTCCACCCACCAGGTGACGACCTGGTAGGCGAAGCGGAGCAGTACGAACAGCGCCGCGTACCACAGAACGTTCTGAACGAGCCACATCGACGGCGGCAGCAGGTAGGACAGCATCACCGCGACCGCGAGCAACGCGATCGTCTCGAAGATGTCCCAGGCGAGGCACGCCCAGTGCAGGCGCACCCGGATGACCCGGCGTTCAGAGTCAAGCAGGTACTCGTCTGAATCCCGTGGGGCGAACATGGTTCGACGGTACTCGGATCAGGTCTGGAAAACCGAGCGTACGAACGTGATCACCGCTTCTGCCGCGTCCTTCAGGGTGTTCAGGATGGACGTCACGAGTGCCGCCGACTGGACTGGCTGGGTGACGAGGAAGAACACCAACAACGCCGCGCCAGTGATAATCAGGACCTTCTTGGCTTTCACCGGGTGTTACTCCGTGTCCTTGGGGTGGGTTGCTGACTTGGTTCTTGAAAACCGTTTTACAGCACTGTGCGGCCGAGCGGGAGGCTAGTACTGCTCTTGGGGCAAGGGTCGGGTAACTCGCTGCCCAGCGGCTACGCTTAGTGTTCATGAACGACTCCGACGATCCGATGATCCGGTGTGTCGGCGCGGTCGTGCACGACGCGGACGGGCGTCTGCTGCTGGTTCAGCGGGCCAACGACCCCGGCCGTGGGCAGTGGTCGCTCCCCGGTGGCCGCGTGGAGCCCGGGGAGAGCGACGCTTACGCGCTCGCCCGCGAACTCCGCGAGGAAACCGGCCTGGAGGTGCTGGCCGGATCCTTGGTCGGGAGCGTATCGCGACCCGCCCCAACGGGTCACTTCATGATCTTCGACTACGTCGCACAGGTCGTCGGCGGGCGACTTTCCGCAGGTGACGACGCATCCGATGCGGCGTGGGTGGACCTCGTCACATTCACCGGCCTTGACCGGGACGGCCTGCTGGTCGCCGAGCTGGCGGCGACCCTGACCGCCTGGCAGGTGCTCCCCCGCCGGTAGGCGCTCACGCCAGCCAGTGCATGCGTTCGCCGTGCCACGAGGTCTGCGCCAGGGCCGTGGTCCGCTCCTCGCCGCCGTCCCACCGCGTGACCGCCAGGACCGCCTGGCCGGTGTCCAGGTCGGGCCGGTCAGGGCACAGGCCGACGGCGTACGCCTCGAGGCTCACCCAGAGCATTGACCGCGTGGCCGCCAGTTCAGCGACCGCCGCACGGAACTCCGTCACCCGTTCGGCCGAAAATGATCGCAGTGCGTTGCTGGTGAGCACGATCACTGGTAATTCGAGAGGAATCCGGCCCGCCGCGTCCGCGAGGTCCGATATCGGGTCGCCCGCGACCAGGGTCGGGGCCTTCTTCCTGCGTGCGGTGGCCGCGGCGCCCAGTTGCCGCAGCCGGTCCGGCTGGTCCGGCCAGACGCACGCCTCCAGCCACGCGTACTCGTCCTCGTCGTCGAGGTCCACCGGATCGGGGTCGAGCCCCACCTTCGACGACACCAGGAGCCGCTTCGGGATCGTCGGGCCCTTCTCCCCCGGTTCGAGCTTCAGCGCGCAGTGCAGCCCGAGCGCGGCCCGCCCCGGCCCTGCCACGATCTGGCCGGACTGCTCCGACTGGTACCGGTAGGAGTAGAGGTCGATGCCCAGCAGCAGACCGGCGCAGGCGCCCACCTCGAGCAGCCCGACCGGCCCGCTGCCCGCCTGCCGCGCCGCGTACGCGACGGCCGGGTAGAACAGGGCGGCCCTGCCGACCTCGTTGCCGCGGGGCACGCGGTTCGCCACCAGCACGCGGATCCGGTCGGCCCGGTCCAGCACGAACGTCCGGAACATCGGCCACAGGCTCGGGTCGGGTCCGTAGGAACCGCCGAGCGCCGGGTAGTAGTTCGTCAGCTCGTGGAACGGCTCCGCCTGCAGCACGCGCTGGACCGCGGCCAGCAACAACGCCGGATCGGGCGACGTCGCGTTCGTCAGCAGGCCCGCGACGTCGTCGTCATCCGCCGCGTGCGCGGCCAGCTGGCTGTAGAGGGGCGAGACTTCCGCTGCTTCGTCGGCGAACCGCCGCAACCGATCCCGGACCTCATCCAGCGCGGCACTCATGCCATCAGTCTGCCGCAGGCTCGGGCCGGCCGGGCTGTTCGCCTCCCCGTGCGTCGCCGTACGAGCGCTTCGGGACCATCACCTTGCGCCGGAAGACGCAGACCACGGTGCCGTCCTGCTTGTACCCGCGGGTCTCCACATGGACGACGCCCCGGTCGTCCTTGGACTTCGACGGCGTCTTGTCCAGCACCTCGGTCTCGCCGTAGATGGTGTCGCCGTGGAAGGTCGGCTTCACGTGCCGCAGCGACTCGATCTCGAGGTTCGCTATCGCCTTGCCGGAGACGTCTGGCACGGACATGCCGAGCAGCAGCGAGTAGATGTAGTTGCCCACCACCACGTTCTTGCCGAAGTCGGTGGTGTTCTCGGCGTAGTTCGCGTCCAGGTGGAGCGGATGGTGGTTCATCGTGAGCAGGCAGAACAGGTGATCGTCGTACTCGGTCACGGTCTTGCCGGGCCAGTGCTTGTAGACGGCCCCGACCTCGAACTCCTCGTAGTACCGACCGAACTGCACGGCGAACCTCCCTGTCGTGACCGGACGCAGGCAGTCTGTCAGGTGGAGTACCCTCGACAACTGGTGTGTGAGTGAGCCCGCACCACCATGACCCGAGGAGGTGAGGACGCGTGAGCGACCCGCATAACCATTCCGGCGTGACAAGTCGCAGTAGTACCCGCGTTCCCGCCGGAGGGGTCACCAGCTAACGCTGCAGGTTCCCGCTGGATCCGGCCGGACGCTCCGGCGCCTTCGTGGCGCGTGCCGTCCTGTCTGTCCAGCTGGAGGTCCCCATGCCCGCCATCCCCTCGCTCGGAAACCTGCGGGGCCGGAACAACCGGCGCCCTCAGCATCCCGTGCCAGCCGAGGAGCAGGCGCACGTCGTCGACTGCGGTGTGTACATCGACGGGCTGCGGCTGCCCGGCTCGTGGTCGCCGGTGGCCGCGATCAACGAGGTCCGGCGCAGGCGTGACGGTTTCGTGTGGATCGGGCTGTACGAGCCGGGCGAGGACGAGCTACAGGGCATCGCCGAGGTGTTCGGGCTGCACGAGCTGGCGGTGGAGGACGCGGTCACCGCGCACCAGCGGCCCAAGCTGGACCGGTACGACGAGACGCTGTTCATGGTGCTCAAGACCGTCCGGTACATCGAGCACGAGTCACCGACGACGGCCAACGAGATCGTCGAGACCGGCGAGATCATGGCGTTCCTCGGCAAGCAGTTCATCGTGACCGTGCGCCACGGCAAGCACTCCGGCCTGCAGCAGCTGCGGGAGGAGCTGGAGGCGGCGCCGGACCGGCTGAACATCGGCCCCGCCGCGGTGCTGCACGCGATCGCCGACCGGATCGTCGACTCCTATCTCGTGGTCAGCGAGTCGTTCGAGAACGACATCGACGTCATCGAGGCCAGCGTGTTCGCGCCCCGCAGCCCCATCGGCGCCGAGCAGATGTACCTGATGAAGCGGGAGATCCTCGAGCTGCGGCGGGCCGTCATGCCGCTCGCGGTGCCGCTGCGGCGCCTCGCGGAGGGCTACACCCCGCTCGTGCCGGAGCAGGTCCGGTCCTACTTCCGCGACGTCGACGACCACCTCACGACCGTGTCCGAGCGGGTCGCGAGCTTCGACGAGCTGCTGACCACGCTGGTCGACGCGACGCTCGCGAAGATCTCGCTGCAGCAGAACACGGACATGCGCAAGATCACCGCGTGGGCGGCGATCATCGCGGTGCCGACCATGGGCGTCGGCGTGTACGGCATGAACTTCGACTACATGCCGGAGCTGCACTGGCGGTTCGGCTACCCGCTCATCATGTGCGTGATCGTGGCCACCTGCTTCATCCTCTACCGCATCTTCCGCAGGAACCGATGGCTGTAGCTGGGTCGCACCCAGCCACACCAGCGCTCACCGTTCATGTGTCGAGGGAGGTTCCCCCATGTCGAGGCTGCTCACCAACCCGCGGTTCTGGATGCTGTCGTTCGTACTGACCTGGCTCGTCGTCATCACCGTGCTGATCGCCATGGGGCCGGACATCGCCCCCGACACCGCGGGCGCTCGCTGACCCCACCGCTTGGTCTCCCCTCCGGCAGTTCCTCGCCGGAGGGGCAGTCCGACGGGATGGCAGGGAGCCCCTTTGTGGCGGGCGTGCGGGTTGTCCACAACCCCAGCGAGTTGTCCACAGCGGCCGCGTTCAGTGGCCGGAACTGTCGCCCCTGCCCCGTAAGCTGGACACCGGGGGGCGGAGGCCGACCGGGGTCAGTCGTCGCCGCCGATTACCGGGGTGCTTGCCTTCTCCGGCTTGCCGAAGATGTCGTGTGGGTTGCCCACGACGCGGCTGCGGGACTTGTGGTCGCCGTCGCCGCCCATGCCCTGGCCGCCCATCATCGGTGCCATCGGCATCATGCCCATACCGCCACGGCCGCCGGTCTTCGGTGAACCCGACGCGGGCGCCGCCTGCGCCGCCGCTGCCGGAGCGTCCGAGCGGGGTATCTGCTCCCCCGCCACGGTGCTGCCCGCACCCAGCTGCGCGGCCGACGCGCCGCCTGCGCCGATGCCACCTCCGCCGCCGCCTCCCGCACCACCACCGCCGCCGCCGAGGGCGTCCGCCTTCTCCGTGCCCGTGTCCGGCAGCTCGGCCGGGGGCGGTGCGGTCGGTGGCGCGGGCATCGACCAGTTCTCCTGCGGGAACGTGTGCGCCATCGTCACGGCCTTGAAGGCGTCCGAACCCTCCACGCCCTCGCAGAGCTGCACGAACGACTCGAGGATCTGCCGTACCGCCTCGAAGAGCTCCTTCGTCGGCCTGCGCATCAGGTCGAGGTACTCGCGGGTCCGGTCGTCGCCCTGTACCGGCAGGGTCATGGCGTCCGACGCGGTCTCGGCGGTCTCCGCCATGACGCTCGCCAGCTGCACGACGATCTCGCGGATGCCGTCCGCGGTCTTGTCGAGCACGTCGGCCATCGCGACCATCGCGTCCGACAGGTCGTTGCCTGCGAGGCCGACCTTCTGCATGTACGCGATGAACGACTGCGCCGCCTCGCCGTCCCACGCGGCGTCCAGCTTGCCGAGCGGCCTGTTCAGCGCCTCGGTCACCTGCTCGGCGCCCTCGCCGACGAGCCGCCAGCGGTCGGCCTCGGCGTGCAGGTCGCTCCACCGGCCGACGACCGGCGCGAAGTACTCCTCCACCGGGTCGGCGATGCCGAGGTGGCGGGCGAGCTTGGACAGGTAGTCCAGCTGGGTGGCGATCTGGTTCTCGACGTCCTTGCCGTCCGGCGCGGCGACTACCTCGTAGCTCACCGTTCCTCCCGCTGGATCGTCGCGCCACCCTCGTCGTCGGTGTCGACGTACCCGGCGGTGACCTTCGCCAGCCCGTCGGACGCCGACGCGAGCGTCTCGACGGCACGCGCGAGCTGGTCACGCAGGAGCTGGGCCGCCTTGCCGTAGGCCTGGGTGGTGTGCACGGTTCGGCCGAGCTGCCCGAATGACTCCTCGTCGAGCGGCTCGATGGCCATCGTCTTGACGCCCTCGGCGAGCGCGTCCGCGCTGTTGCCCGTGAGCTGCGCGTACCCGCCGACCCACGCCGCGTCGAACTTGATCCCCGTCACAAGTCCACCCTTCGTCAGGCCTCCGACGATAGGTGACCCCGCGTGGTTCCATGGCTGCTTTTGCAACGACGTCGCCACGCGGGGACAGGACTTTGCGAACAGAACTGGTCCGCCTACCCCCCGGCTCTTAGCCGCCGCCCTGCGCCTCCGGGTTCTTGGACGGGTACTGCCCCGGCCCGACCGGTGTCGAGTCGTAGCTCTGTTCCACGTCCTTGACGCTCAGCGACGCGCCGTCGGGCAACAGCTGGATGATGCTTCTCGGCGCCGGTTTCTGGTCGGCGAGACCCAGTCCGGCCGCGGTGTTCGGGTCCGGCACGCCGTACTTCACGCCACGGTCGGAGATCAGCGTGATCTGCCCACGCTCGAAGTCCTCCGGCGACGTCGCCTGCCGCACGACCGCGGCCCGGCCCGCCGGCATGTAGAAGTGGTCGATGCGCACGTGGTCGGCGCTCGGCGTGGAGATCGGCACCGTCATCGGCTGGTTCTTGTAGTCCAGCGGGATGCCCGGCAGCTGCTTACCGACGTGCACCGAGGTGATCTCCTTGGCGTTGTCGCCCTCACCGGAGTAGTTCCAGGCGAGGCAGGCGACGGGGAAGTTCTGCGGGTCGAGCACCTCGGTGTCCCGCTCGGGGAACGTCGCGTCGTCGACCTCGTTGAGCTTCTGGTCATCCGCGATCACCGCCGGGCTGACCGCGGCGATCCGCTCCCCGCCCAGGTTCCGGTAGTACCGGATGAGGTTCGCGGTCGACCGCTTGATCTCCTCGATGCCGTTCTTCAGCAACACGTAGGTCCTGGTCACGTCGCCGGCACGCTCGACCTCGAACACCGACCCGACCTTCCGCAGGTCCTCGTTCTCGAGGTCCACGGTGGAGTCGGTCTCGCGGTCGGCGATGGGGGGGCTCTTCAGCGCGGCCTTCTCCGGGATGGCGTTGAGCATGCCGGTCGTGATCTTGCGCGGCTCGACACCCTCCAGCTCGAGCGCGGCGCTCACCCGTTCGTCCTCGATGTCCACCTCGGCGCGGACCGCGCTCGTGTCCGGCAGGTTCGCCGTGCCCGGCGTGCGGTAGACGAGATAGGTCTTCCCGTTCGGGGCGCGCACCAGCAGCGACTGGTCCTGTTGCAGCTTCGGCCCCAGCTCCTCGACCCCGGCGATCACCGTGGTCTCGACGTCCTTCTTCTTCGCCGGGTCGGGCAGGTCCTTGTCGAGGATGTACCTGTCGCACACGGTCCAGCGGGACTCGATGCGCTGGTCCGCGCTGGGCAGCAGGTCAGGGCCGTCCGCGATGCCGGCCTTGCGGCCTCTCGGGATGTCCCGCAGCTCGTTGTCGTCGACCACGGTCGGCGCGACGACCTGCGGCACGGCCGCACCCTGCTGGTTCCCGGCCTGGGTGCTGTCACCGCCCTCCGAGGACTTCTGCTGCTGCGCCATGAGCAGCAGCCGGGCCGACGCCATGTTGAACACGGGCACCAGCTTCTTGTCCGGCTTCGCGATGAGCACGTAGACCTGGCCGGACGGCTTCCCGATGACGATGCCGTCCTCGGTCGGCGCCTTCGGTTTCGGCGAGAGGATTCCCCAGATGAGGAACCCGAGCAGGCCGAGTGCGGCAAGGCACACTCCGACGACGGTCGCACGGCTGTGCGTCCTCATCGGGTCGTGCAACATCACCGAATCCTTGCGGACCAGGGCCGACTGCATCCTGCGCAGCACGAACCGATACGCCTGAACCTGTGACTTGGTAGTCGGTGTAGATGGCATTTCCGCCTCTGCAGCTCCCCGATCGCGGTACGGTTCCGCAGGATAGCCCTACCGGCGTCGGTTGTACGGCGGTTCCGGACCAACGGCACAATCATGGTCCGGTGGGCACACAGGGACGAGGGGAAAGATCGAGCGGATGTCGGTGAGCACTCCTCCACGGCGCGGGAACGGCGGCACGCCTCCTCCGGCCCAGCCGCCGAGACCGCCGGGGTCCGGGGCCCCCGCTGGTCGGCACGGAGGACAAGGTGCCCCCGCACGCCCGGCGGGACCTGGTGGTCCGGCCGGGCCTGGCGCCACACCAGGGCGGGCAACGCCTCCTGGCGGACAGCCTCCCGTTGGGCCGCCTCCTGGCGGACAACCTCCTGGTGGACCGGGTATGCCCGCGAGGCCGGCCGCACCGGCCGCACCGGGGCGACCTGCCGGTCCCAGCGGGCCCGGCACTCCCGGCGGCTCAGGGCCGGGT
>NZ_JBARWZ010000199.1:0-4178 GCF_049647105.1 Actinophytocola sp. | reverse complement strand
GTTCGGCGGCGCCGGGGGCGTCCTGGCCGCGCCTGCTGGTGAGCAGCAGCCGCTCGGCACCGCGGGTGGCCAGCCAGCGGGCGACGTGGCCGCCGAGGGCGCCGGTGCCACCGGTGACCAGGGTCGTGCCGCGCGGCCGCCACGGGGTGGCTTCACCGGCCGGGGCCGGTTCGAGCCGGCGGCCGAACGCGCCGCCGGACCGGATGGCGACCTGGTCCTCCCCCGTCCCGGCGAGGACGCGGACGAGCCGGTCGGCGGCGGCGGTGTCGGTGTCGATGTCGAGGTCGGCGGGCAGGTCGGCCAGACCGCCCCAGCGGGCCGGGAGTTCGAGTGCGGCGACCCGGCCGAGGCCCCACAGTCCTGCGGCGACCGGGTCGGGGCACTCGCCGCCGACGGCGACCGCGCCCCGGGTGACGACCCAGAGCGGGGCCGAGGTGCCGTCGAGGGCGTTGATCATGGCGACCGTGTCGGCGATGGCGTCCGCGCCGTCGAGTGCGAGCAGGGAGAGGACGTACTCCACGGACTCCACGGACTCGGCAGGCAGGTCGGGGAACTCGGCGGGCAGGACGGTGGCGCCGCGCTCGGCCAGTAGCTCCAGGTAGGGGGCGGCGTCGAAGCCGGGGCGGCTGAGCACCAGCCAGGTGCCGGACAGGGCGGCGGGGCCACTGTCGGGCAAGGGCTGCCAGCCGACCCGGTAGCGCCAGGCGTCCTCGGGGGCGGTCGCCGCGGCGGGGGCGGCGGGCAGCAGCCAGTAGTGCTCGCGCTGGAAGGCGTAGGCGGGCAGGTCGACCCGGTTGCCGCCCGCGACGGACCAGTCGACGGCCACGCCCGCGACGTGGAGCCGGGCCAGGCCGCGCCACCAGGTGTCGACCTCGTCCCGGCCGGACCGCTGCAACGGGACGGCGCCGTCGACGAACGCGGACAGGACCGCGTCCGGCCCGACTTCCACCCAGGCACCGACATCGGCGTCGGCGAGTGTGGCGACGGCGTCGGCGAACCGGACGGTGTCGCGGACCTGCCGGACCCAGTAACCGGGGTCGGTGACGTCCCCGCCCGCCACGATCCGCACGCGCGGCTGGTGGAAGGTGAGGGTCCTGACCGTCTCGGCGAACTCGGCGAGCATCGGTTCCATCAGCCGCGAGTGAAACGCGTGCGACACCGCAAGCCGCTTGACGCGACGGCCTTCCGAGCGCCACCGCTCCTCGAGAGCCGCGATCTCCTCCTCAACCCCCGACACCACAACAGAACCAGGACCATTCACCGCCGCCACATCAACACCAGCCGGAACGTCCTCTTCGGACACTTCCGCCGCCAGCATCGCCCCACCAGCAGGCAAACCCTGCATCAACCTGCCCCGAGCGGAAACCAGCACACACGCGTCCTCAATGGACAACACGCCCGCCACATGCGCCGCGGCGACCTCACCGATGGAGTGGCCGACGAGGTACTTGGGCCGCACGCCCCAGGATTCGAGCAGCCGGTAGAGCGCGACCTCGAACGCGAACAGGGCCGCCTGGGTGTGCCGGGTCTGCCCGAGCGCCTCG
Organism: Actinophytocola sp.; assembly: GCF_049647105.1. Taxonomy (GTDB): domain Bacteria; phylum Actinomycetota; class Actinomycetes; order Mycobacteriales; family Pseudonocardiaceae; genus Actinophytocola. Next base: position 2,634 of record NZ_JBARWZ010000199.1, on the reverse strand, counting down.
GCGTCGTCCAGTGGGACACCGCCGAGCCGGGCGAGGATGTCGTCGAAGACCCCGGCGAAGACCGGGAAGTCACGACGCAGTCCCGCACCCATCCCGGCACGCTGCGCACCCTGACCGGTGAACAGGACCGCGAGCCCGCCGGGGGCGGCGGTTCCGGTGAGCACGCCGGGGTGCGGCTCGCCGAGCGCGACGGCACGCAGGGCGTCCCGGTCGCCGGCCGGGACGACGGCCCGGTGTTCGAGGGCGGCGCGGGTCGTGGCCAGCGAGAAGGCGATGTCCGCCGGGTCGGCGTCGGAGCCGAGGCCGGTGCGCAGCCGGTCGGCCTGGGCACGCACGGCTTCGCCGGTCCTGCCGGAGAGGACCCACGGGATGCGCGCGGCCGCCGTGGTGCGCGCCGCGGGTTCGTCGGCAGGCGCCTGCTCGATGATCACGTGCGCGTTGGTGCCGCTGACACCGAACGCGGACACCCCGGCCCGGCGCACCCGGTCGCCGCCGCGCCACGGCTGGGCCTCGGTCAGCAGGGACACCGCGCCCGACGACCAGTCCACGTGCGGGGACGGCCGGTCGACGTGCAGGGTGCGGGGCAGCATTTCGTTGCGGAGCGCGAGAATCATCTTGATGACACCGGCCGCGCCCGCGGCGGACTGGGCGTGACCGAGGTTGGACTTCACCGAACCCAGCCACAGCGGCCGGTCGCGGTCCTGCCCGTAGGCGGCCAGGACGGCACCGGCCTCGATCGGATCGCCGAGCACCGTCCCGGTGCCGTGCGCCTCCACCGCGTCCACATCGGACGGTGCGCACCCGGCGGCGGCGAGCGCGTCCGCGATCACCCGCTGCTGGGCGGGACCGTTGGGCGCGGTGAGCCCGTTGGACGCGCCGTCGGAGTTGACGGCGGAGCCGCGCAGCAGCGCGAGCACGGTGTGCCCGTTGCGGCGGGCGTCGGACAGGCGCTCGACCAGCAGCACGGCGACACCCTCGGCCCAGCCGGTGCCGTCGGCGGCCTCGGCGAAGGACTTGCAGCGGCCGTCGGCGGCCAGCCCGCCCTGCCTGCCGAACTCGGCGAACGCGCCGGGACTGGCCATGACGGTGACCCCGCCCGCCAGCGCCAGCGTGCACTCGCCGCGGCGCAGCGCCTGCGCGGCCAGGTGCAGCGCGACCAGCGAGGAGGAGCAGGCGGTGTCGATGGTGAGCGCCGGGCCTTCCAGCCCGAGCACGTAGGCGACCCGGCCGGACAGCACGCTCGGCGCGGACCCGGTACCCAGGTAGCCCTCGACGTCCTCGGTGGCGGCGGTGGCGATGCCGTAGCCAGAGGTGGACGACCCGATGTAGACGCCGGTGCGCGTTCCGCGCAGCGCCAACGGGTTCATGCCCGCGCGCTCGACGGTCTCCCACGCGGTCTCCAGCAGCAGCCGCTGCTGCGGGTCCATGGCCAGCGCCTCGCGCGGCGAGATGCCGAACAGGCCCGCGTCGAACAGGCCCGCGTCGGGCAGGAACCCGCCGGTCGCCCCGGCGACGTCTCGCCAGCCACGGTCGACCGGTGCCGGTCCGGTCGCGTCGGCGCCCGCGTCGAGCAACGCCCAGAAGTCCTCCGGCGAGGCGATCCCGCCGGGCAGCCTGCACGCCATGCCGACGATCGCGACCGGTTCGGCGGCGGCGTCGGCCAGCTCGCGGTTGAGTGCCTTGAGCGACTCGTTCTCCTTGAGCGAGGTACGCAGCGCGGCAATGTACTGATCGACCGTGGCACTCATGACGCCCTCTCGCTCGCTACGCGGCGCCGCGACGCTTCGCTCATGACTGGTGCACCTCTCCGGAGGCGACCAGCCGCAGCAGGCTCTCGCCGTCCATGTCGTCGAGCGAATCGGCCTCGGCGGGTTCCCCGGCACCGGAGGCCAGTCGTAGCAACAGGTCGAGCACGCCTGCCTCGCGCAGGCGGGGCACCGGGATCGACGCCAGCGCCCGCCTGATCTCGGCGTCGGCGCCGGACTCGGGCTCTGGCGGCCGGTCCGTGACCAGGTGGGTGGCCAGGTGCTCGGCGAGCCGGGCCGGTGTCGGGTGGTCGAAGACGGCTGTCGCGGCGACCGGCAGGCCGGTGGTGGCACGCAGGCGGTCACGCAGCCGCACCGCCGACAGCGAGTCGAAACCCAGGTCGCGGAACGGCCGGCCGGGTTCGATCTCGGCGGCGCCCGCGTGGCCGAGCACGACGGCCGCCTGGGTGCGGACGATCTCGGCGAGCCGGTCGCCGCGCTCCCACGCCGGCAGCGCCGCCAGTTCGGCGCGCAGAGCGGCGGCGTCGGCCTCTGGCTCCCGTTCGCCGGTGGCGGCCTCCGGCAGGTCGGCCAGCAGCGGGCTTGGCCTGCGGGCGGTGAAGGCGGGGGCGAACCTGGCCCAGTCGACGCAGGCGATGGTGGCGCACGGGTCACCGCTGTCCACCGCGTGTTTCATGGCCGCGAGCGCGGGTTCGGCCTGCATGGGCGGCAGGCCGCGACGGCGGAGCGCCTCGCCGGTGGCGCCCTCGCCCATGCCGGGACCGGCCCAGGGGCCCCACGCGATGGCGGTCGCGGGCAGGCCCCGGGCCGCGCGGTTCTCGGCGACGGCGTCGAGTGCGGCGTTCGCGGCGGCGTACGCGCCCTGGCC
>NZ_JBARWZ010000198.1:0-39467 GCF_049647105.1 Actinophytocola sp. | reverse complement strand
GGCTGCAACTGGCCGGCCGCGTGGCGACGTCGCTCGGCGTCGTCGTCCGGTACGTGGATCCGTTGTCGGGCACGGAGTCCGTGGTCGAGCCGGTGGCGGCGCCCGCGCCGCCGCCCGTCCAGCCCCGGCCGAGGGAGCCGGTGCCGTGGCTGACCGGGCTGACGGTGTCGGCCGCGGGTGCGGTGCTGGTGGTCGTGATGGTGGTGACGCTGGCGGCCACGCTGGCGGAGACGTACTCGCTGCTGGCGCTGGCGTCCAACGTGGTGGTGACCGCGGGACTGCTGCCGTCGCTGTGGCTCATCCACCGGCAGCCGATCTGGCGGTGGGTCGCGTTCGGGGTGGCGGTGGGCATCGGCGTCGCGTGGCTGGCGCTGCCGTTCGTGATCTTCTAGTGTCCCGACCCGGAAATTCGGTGCGTGAGTCGGTGGATCCAGGTTTCTGCCGGCAAAGCGCCGATCCTCCCTCGTACCGGGTTGTACTTGGGTGGATCGGCAGCGTCGCCAGCAGGAAGCTGGGCCGCCGAATTGCGTGCCAGATTTCCGGTTCGGGGCACGAGTGCCCCGTCAGGCCAGCGACTCCAGCCACGTCCGGTGCAGTGCCGCGAACCGGCCGCCGCGGCCCTCGATGAGCTCCTCCGGGGAGCCGTCCTCCACGATGCGGCCGTCCTCCACCACCAGCACGCGGTCCGCGATCAGGACCGTCGACAGGCGGTGCGCGATGATCAACGCCGTCCGGTCGGCGAGCACCGACTCCAGCGCGCGCTGCACGGCCCGCTCCGTCGGTACGTCCAGGCTCGACGTCGCCTCGTCCAGCACCAGCACCGACGGGTCCGCCAGGAACGCGCGTGCGAACGCCACCATCTGCCGCTGGCCCGCCGACAGCCGGCCACCGCGTTTGCGCACGTCGGTGTCGTAGCGCTCCGGCAGCGCCGCGATGAACTCGTGCGCGCCGACCGCCGTCGCCGCCGACTCCACCTCGGCACGGGTGGCCGCCGGGCGGCCCAGCGCGATGTTGTCCGCCACCGAGCCGGCGAACAGGAAGTTCTCCTGCGTCACCGTGACCACCTCGCGGCGCAGCTCCGTGTCCGCGATCTCGCGCAGCGACACGCCGTCCAGCCGGATCGCGCCCGCCGACGGGTCGTAGAACCGGCCGACCAGCTTTGCCAGCGTCGACTTGCCCGCGCCCGTCGCACCGACCAGCGCGACCGTCTGACCGGTGGGAATGTGCAGGTCGAACGTCGGCAGCACCACCGGGGTCGTGGGGGAGTAGCGGAACTCCACCGCGTCGAAGGCGATCTCCCGGCCCGTGTCGCGGGTCGGCAGCGGCCGTGGCGCCGCCGGTTCCACGACCTTCGGCTCCTCCTCCAGCACGCCGGAGATCTTCTCGAGCGCCGCGATCGCCGCCGTGTACGAGTTCGCGAACATCGCCAGCTCGTCCAGCGGGTCGTAGAACCGGCGCAGGTACAGGGTGAACGCGGTCAGCACGCCAAGGGCGAGCCCGCCGTCGACGACCCGCACCGCGCCGATCGCCAGCACGATCGCCAGCGTCAGGTTGCCGACCAGCCGCACGGTCATCGTGAACCGCGCGACCACGATCAGCGCTTCCTTGTTGGCCGCGCGGAACCGGTCGTTGAGCTCGGCCATGATCGCCTCGTTGCGGCCCTCGCGGCGGAACGCCTGCACCGCGCGCATGCCGTTCATGGTCTCCACGAACTGCACGATGATCTTGGCGATGGCGCCGCGGGTGTTCCGGTACGCGTGCCGCGACCGGAGGTAGAACCAGCGCGTCACCCAGATCAGCGGCACCAGTCCGGCCAGCACGATCAGCGCCAGCGGCACGTCGAGCACCAGCAGCATGATCGCGATGCCGACCACCGACAGGATCGCGGTGAGCAGGCCGTCGAGCCCGTCCTCCAGCAGGTCGTGCAGGGAGTCGATGTCGCTGGTCATGCGCGAGATGACCTTGCCGGAGGTGTACTTCTCGTGGAACGAGAGCGACAGCCGCTGCGCGTGGGAGAAGACCCGCTGCCGCAGGTCGAGCAGCACGTCCTGCCCGAACCGGCCCGCGACCTTCAGGAACCCGAACCGCGTGCCCGCCGCGCCGAGCCCGGAGAACACGTACGCGCCGACGCACCACGCGAGCACGGTCGTGTCGCCGCCGATCGCGTCCGGGATGCCGGTGTCGATGGCGACCGCGATCACCAGCGGGCCGACCAGCGTCAACACGTTCTCCAGCACGACGAGCCCGAACGCCAGCAGCGCGATGCCCAGCCTCGGCCGCACCAGCGAGACCAGCAGCCGCCGCGAACGGGCCTGCAGACGGCCGCTGACGAGCGTGTTCAGCTCCTCGTTGTCCTCGGCCGCGACGCCCCGCCACTGCTCTTCTTCCTCGGTCGGCGCACTCACGCGACCACCTCGTTCCGTGCTTCCTCCATTGTGGACAGCAAGGCGCGGTACTCCTGGTTCTTGGCAAGGAGCTCCGAGTGCCTGCCCACCGCGGCGATGCGGCCGTCGGCGAGCAGCGCCACCCGGTCGGCGAGCTGCACGGTGCTCGGCCGGTGCGCGACCACGAGCGCGGTGACGTCGGTCAGCACGCTGCGCAGCGCGTGCTCGACCTCGGCCTCAGTGTGGACGTCCAAAGCGGACAGCGGGTCGTCCAGCACCAGCACCGACGGCTTGCCGACGACCGCGCGGGCCAGCGCCAGCCGTTGCCGCTGCCCGCCGGACAGCGAAAGGCCCTGCTCACCGATCCGCGTGTCCAGGCCCCACGGCAGGTCGTCGACGAAGTCCGCCGACGCGACCTGGAGCGCCTGGCGCACATCGGCTTCCGTCGCGCCGGTCACGCCGAGCGCCACGTTCTCCCGCACGCTCGCGGAGAACAGCACCGGCTCCTCGAACGCCGTCGCCACCACCGAACGCAGGTCCGCGAGGGCCAGATCGCGCACGTCGACACCGTCGACCGTGACCCGGCCGCCGGTCACGTCCGCGAGCCTGCCGACCAGCCCGGTCAACGTGGTCTTGCCGGAGCCGGTGGCGCCGACCAGCGCGATCGTCTCACCGGGCCGCAGGTCCAGGGTGATGCCGCGGAGCACCTCCTCTTCGCTGCCCGGATACGTGAAGCGGACGTCCTCGAACCGCACGTGGCCTCGGGCGTGCGCGGGCAGCCCGCGTGGTTCGGCCGGGTCGGTGATCGTCACCTCCGCGTCGCGCACCTCCCAGTAGCGGCTGGAGGCGGTCGCGGCCTGGTTGGTCTCGGCGAGCAGCCAGCCGATCGAGTCGGTCGGCCAGCGCAGGTAGGTGGCGACCGCGACGCCGGCGACCAGGGTGCCGACGGTCATCGTGCCGTCGACGATCGCGAACGTGCCGAACAGCAGCTGCCCGCCGATCGCGATCTCCGGCAGCACGATGATCCCCGCCCACAGCAGGCCGACGACGTGCACCTTGCGCAGCTCCGTGGTCCGGAGCGCCTTGGCCTCGCGGGTGAACCGGTCGGCGAGGTGGCGGCCGCGGCCGAACGCCTTCAGCACGCGGATCCCCAGCACCGACTCCTCGACGGTGGTGGCGAGGTCGCCGTTCTGGTCCTGCGCGCGGCGGGCGAGGACGGCGTACTTCGACTCGTACAGCGTCGAGATCAGTACCAGCGGCGCCGAGCACGCGAGTGAGATGAACCCGAGGACCGGCGACAGGACGAAGAGGAGGACCAGGCCCACCACCAGCGTCACCGTGTTGACGATCAGGAAGATGAACGCGAACGCGATGAAGCGGCGCAGCGTCGACATGTCCGACACGGCGCGGGACAGGAGTTGCCCGGACTGCCAGCGGTCATGGAACGCGATCGGCAGGTGCTGTAGATGGTGGTACAGGTCGTCGCGGAGCTTCGCCTCGACACTCGTACTGGGACCGGCGATGAGGCGCCGCCGCGTGTAGAACAGAACCGCCTCACCGGTGCCCAGTGCGGCGACGATGATGATCAGCCAGGTGAGTTGGGTCGTGTCTCGGTCGGCGACCGGGCCGTCGAGGATCCGCTGGATGAGCAGCGGGATGGTGAGCCCGCAGATCATCGAACCGAAGATGGCCGTGCCGGAGCCGATCATGCGGCCGCGGACCGGCCGGAGATAGGCGCCGAGACGCCGCAGAGCTGCGATGTTCGAGCTGCGGGCAGGTTGATGTGACTGGGTTGTGCTCATGATCTCCCCACGGTGCCGCTCCCGACGGTAGGCGAGACGCCTCCGCGCGGCATCTGGTTTTCGCTGCCAGAGTGCGACCTCGAGTGCGGTGGAGGTCAAGGCTGCGGGATCATTCGGACATGACGCGACCGCAAGAGGTGCGCTTCCTGCGCACCCAGTCGACGATGGCATACCCGGCAGGTCGGCTGCTCGCGCTGCGCGACGGGGGGCTGAACGTCCTCGCCCCGGACGGCTGGACCCGCCTGCGCACCGAACGGCCCCGCGGTTCGACGTGGCTCACCCGCGAGGAAGCCGAGGACTGGTGCGAACGCGAGGGCTGGCCACTGCACCTGCTGAACGAGGTCCCGCACCAGGGCCGGGTCTGACCGCAGCGCGGCGGGCACGGCCTCTCGGGAGGACGCGCCCGCCGTGTCTGTCAGCGGTTGCTGCGGGTGCCCAGCAGGACGTCTTCCCAGCTGGGGACGCTCGGCCGGGCCTTGCGGCCCTTCTTGCGGGCCGGTGCGGCGGGCGCGGGCGGCGGGGTTGGTTCGGCCTTCGCGGCCGGGGTTTCCTCCGCTGCTTCCTCGACCTCGGGCACGGCTGAGGGCGCAGGCTCCACTTCCTCCGGTGCGACCGGGCTCGCCGCGGCCGGAGCCGGTGCTTCCGCCGGGCGCGCGGCGGAAGCGGCCTGCTCCTCGGAAGTGGCGGGCGTGGCCGGTTCCTCCGCAGCCGGGGACGGCAGGGCAGCGGGGGTGACCGGCGCCGCGGTCGCCGCGGCCGGTTCGGGTTCGGCCTGGCGGACCGGCTCCGGGGGAGCCTCTACCGGACCTTCCTGGCGGACCGGCTCCGCCGGGAGTTCTGCCTGGTGGACGGGCTCGGCGGGGCGTTCGGCCTGGACCGGCTCGGCCGGGCGTTCGGCCTGGACCGGCTCGGCTGGGCGTTCGGCCTGGACCGGCTCGGCCGGGCGCTCCGCCTGGACCTGCTCGGCTGGGCGTTCGGCCTGGACCTGCTCGGCCGGGCGCTCCGCCTGGACCGGCTCCGCGGGGCGCTCGGCCTGGCGGACCTGCTCGGCAGGGCGCTCTGCTTGGCGGGTGGGCTCGGCTGGGCGTTCTTCCTGGTAGGCGGGTTCCGGGTGGCGCTCGGCCGGGCGCTCCGCATGACGAACCGGCTCCGCGGCACGTTCGGCCTGGCGAGTCGGCTCCGCAGGGCGGTACTGCTCCGGCTCGCGGTAGGACTCGGTGCGGTACTCGCGTGGGTAGCCGCGGCCGTACGCCTCCTCGACCGGCAGCTCCTGCTGCCCCACCAGGCCGACCGGCGAGGCGTCGTCGGTCAGTTCGAAGTCCTGTACGAAGTCCTGCTCCTCGACCCGGCGGGGTGGCTCGCCACCGTTGACCGCCTGTCTGCGGGGCTCCGCCACCTGCAGTGCCTGCGCCGCCAGCTCGGTGACCGGGCGAACGGTGCGGAGGCCGCGGTTCGGGTTCGGGTCGAGCAGGTCCAGGGCGTGATCGTCGAGCGGGGTGACCGTGCCGCCGTGGGCGCCGGGGTGAAACGACCAGTGGGCGTGGTTGTTGGACCGCCCTGCCGTCCAGGTGAGCTGGACGACCCACTTGCCGTCCTCGCCCTTCCACGAGTCCCAGACCGCCGCGGCGTAGTCCTGGCCCCGGGCGGTGAACGACTGGGCGACGACCTCGCCGAGCTCCTGGACATCCGGCCCGTCCTCACGCACGGGGTGCGCCCGCTGGGCCAGCTCAGCGGTGCGGGATCGCTCGAGCAGCACCGGGTACGCGAACCGCTCGACCCGCTCGGGCGGTACGCCGGCCGCTGCCGCGACCTGCTCAACTGACTCTCCCGCACGGATGCGGGACTGGATCTCACGAGGACGCATCTGGCTCTCCAGCTCGATGGCGATCTGGCCGAGTCGGGTGATGTCTCCTCTGGCCGCCGCACGCAAACGTTCGTCCGCGGGGACCTGAAAGCGCTCGCCGCGATCGGACTCGAGGATGACGATCTTGCCATCCTCTCCGAGTCCGACGACCCGCAGCGCACGCATCGTGGCCTCCTCGAGCGTCAGAACAGACTCCACCTCGCCAGCTGCTCACGTTAGATCGGCGGGTCGCCTTGACGGGCTAGGCGCGCCGAGTAACGTGCCCTGTTCCCACCGATCCTGCCCGTTCAGGTTCACGCACGCCAGGTCATACCGGTGATCTTCTGGTACGCGTCGACGTACCTGGCGTGGGTGGCCGCCACCACGTCCGGCGGGATCTCCGGCCCTGGCGGGTTCTTGTCCCAGCCGGTGCCCGCCGCCCAGTCGCGCACGAACTGCTTGTCGTACGCGTGCTGCTGGCGGCCGGGCTCCCAAGAGGACAGCGGCCAGAAGCGGGACGAGTCCGGCGTCAGCACCTCGTCGGCCAGTGTCAGCTCGCCGTCGGGATCGGTGCCGAACTCCAGCTTCGTGTCCGCGACGATGATCTCGTTCTCGGCGGCCCGCGCGGCCCCTCGGCCGTAGACCGCGAGCGTCAGGTCCCGCAACCTCGTCGCCGTCGACAGGCCGACGACCGCGGCCACGTCGTCGAACGTGGCCGGGGCGTCGTGACCGCCGTCGGAGACCTTGGTCGTCGGCGTGAAGACCGGTTCCGGCAGGCGGGAGCCCTCGACGAGGCCGCGTGGCAGCGGCACCCCGGAGATCGCGCCGGTGGCCTGGTACTCCTTCAGACCGGAGCCCGCGAGGTAGCCGCGGGCGATGCACTCGAACGGCACCATCTCCAGGCGGCGGCAGCGGATGGCCCGGCCCGCGAACTCGGCGGGCACGTCCGTCGCCGACACGAGATGGTTCGGCACGATGTCGGTCAGCTGGCCGAACCACCACACGGACAGCTGTGTGAGCAGCGCACCCTTGTCCGGGATCGGGGTCGGCAGCACGACGTCGTACACCGACACCCGGTCCGAGGCCACCAGCAGCAGGTCGTCGCCGTCGGAGTAGATCTCCCGGATCTTCCCGCTGTAGACGTGCTGCACTAGTGCCCCGAACTGGAAATGCGGTGCGTGAGTCGGTGGATCCAGGTTTCTGCCGGCAAGGCACCGATCCTCTCTCGTACCGGGTCGTACTTGGGTGGATCGGCAACGCCGTCAGAAGGAAGCTGGGCCGCCGAATTATGTGCCAGATTTCCGGTTCGGGGCACTAGATGCGCTCCACCAGCCAGTCGACGCACCGGGTGAGCGCCGTGACGTCGTCGGGGTCGATCGCCGGGTACATCGCGACGCGCAGCTGGTTGCGGCCGAGCTTGCGGTACGGCTCGACGTCGACGACGCCGTTCGCGCGCAACACCTTGGCGATGGCCGCCGCGTCCGTGCCCTCGGCGAAGTCGATCGTGCCGACGACGTTGGACCGGTGCGCCGGGTCCGCGACGTACGGCGACGCGACCGCCGAGGAGTCCGCCCACTCGTACAGGCGCCGCGCCGACTCGGCCGACCGGCCGGTGGTCCACTCGAGACCGCCACCCGCCAGCATCCAGTCGATCTGCTCGGCCATCAGATACAGCGTGGCGATGGACGGCGTGTTGTAGGTCTGGTCCTTGAGCGAGTTCTCCAGCGCGGTCGGCAGCGACAGGAACTCCGGCACCCACCGGCCGCTCGCGCCGATCTCCCCGACCCGCTCCAGCGCGACGGGGCTCATCAGCGCGAACCACAGGCCACCGTCGGAGGCGAACCCCTTCTGCGGGGCGAAGTAGTAGACGTCGTAGTCCTCGGCCTTGACCGGGAGACCGGTGGCGGCCGAGGTCGCGTCGATCGCGACCAGCGCCCGGTCCGACCCGTCGGGCCGGAACACGGGCACGGAGACACCGGTCGAGGTCTCGTTGTGGGCCCAGCCGACCACGTCGGGGCCCTCGCTGTAGACGATCTCGGGTGCGGTGCCCGGCTCGGCCGTCGTGACCACCGGGTCCTTGAGGTACGGCGTGGTGACGGCCTTGGCGAACTTCGAGGAGAACTCACCGAATGTGAACGCCTGCGCCTGCTCGCGGACCAGGCCGAACGCGAGCGCGTCCCAGAACGCCGTGGTGCCGCCGTTGCCGAGCACGACCTCGTAGCCGTCGGGCAGGGAGAACAGGTCCCGCAGCCCGGAACGGACCCGCCCGACCAGGGACTTCACCGGCTTCTGCCGGTGGGAGGTGCCCATGATGGCCGCGCCGTCGGTGGCGAGCCGGGCCAGCTGCTCCGGCCGCACCTTGGACGGGCCGGAACCGAACCGGCCGTCGGCGGGCTTGAGGTCTGCTGGAAGCACGAGATCGGTCGAGGTCTGCGTCATCGGGACGGCTTCTCTCCACGTGATGAGGGGTGTGTCTGCGGGCGCCGTTGCCGCCCTCAGTCTCCTCCATGCGCCCCGAGGGCCACTCGCGGCCCACCTGTCGGGCGCTGGACTCCCACCTGCTGGAACGGCAGGTTCACGCTGACCCGCAGGCCGCCGCCGGGATTGGGTACCGCCGACACCTCGCCGTCGTGGGCGTGCACGACCGACCGCGCGATCGAAAGGCCGAGCCCGGCGCCCGCCCGGTGCGCGGTCCGGTCCGCGTCGAGCCTGCGGAACGGCTCGAACAGGCCCGCGACCGCCGCGGGGGGCACGTGCGGGCCGGTGTTCGTGACCACGAGCGCGGGCCACTCACCGACCTCGACCAACACCGAGCCGCCCGGCTCGTTGTAGTGGATGCCGTTGTGTACGAGGTTCGTGACCAGGCGTTCCAGCAGCACGGGGTCGCCCGCGACGAACCTCGGCCCGAGCCGGGACGCCACGGTCACGCCCTGCTCGTCGGACAGCGTGCTGGCGCCGTCGAGCACGGCCGCCACCACGTGGTCGAGGCGGACCGGCTGGCGGCTGGTCAACCCGCGGTCACTGCGGGCGAGCACGAGAAGTCCGTCGATCAGGCGCTCGGTTCGCTCGTTCGTGTGGAGTAGGTGCGCGCCGAGTCGCATCAGTTCGGGGCTCGCGGCCGGGTCGGCCATCGCGACCTCCACGATCGTGCGTTGCACGGCGAGCGGAGTGCGCAGCTCGTGGGAGGCGTTGGCGACGAACCGGCGCTGGCTGTCGAACGACGCGGCGAGCCGGTCGAGCATGCCGTCGAACGTGTCGGCCAGCTCCTTCAGCTCGTCGTGCGGGCCGTCGAGATTGATCCGCCGGTCCATCCGCTCGGCCTCGAGGCGCCGCGCGGTCGCGGTGATCCGCTCGACAGGACGCATCACCCGGCCCGCCATCAGCCAGCCGAGCAGCGCGGCCATGGCGCCGACCAGCAGGAGCGCGATGCCGGAGATCAGCAGCACGGTCTGGATCGCCGACTCGCGGTAGCCGGCGACCGCGCCGTCCACCGCCTGGATGGTTACCGTCGTGGTCGGCTCGCCCCCCGCGTGGTCGGAGACCACGTTCTGCGCGTACGACGACGACTGCGGCAGCGCCTGGCTGACCAGCGCGTAGTTGACGAGCAGCAGGATCACGCCCGCCAGCAGGAACAGCCCGCCGAAGGTCAGCGCGAGACGCGTCCGCACCGACAGGACAACGGCCGCTCCTCGCAAGCCCCGGGCGGCCGCGGCATCATGGTTCGCTCCGCTCACGACGACATCCGGTAGCCCGCGCCCGGCACGGTCTCGATGACCGGCGGGTCGCCCAGCTTGCGGCGCAGCGTCATGACCGCGACGCGGACGGCGTTGGTGAACGGGTCGGCGTGTTCGTCCCACGCCTTCTCGAGCAGGTCCTCGGCGCTGACCACCGCGCCGCCCGCCCGCATGAGCACCTCGAGCACGGCGAACTCCTTCCTGGACAGCGGCAGGTGCCGCCCGTCGCGCGACGCCTGGTGGCGTGGCCGGTCGAGCAGCACACCGGCGCTTGTCAGCACGGGCGGCAGCGCCGGCATGGCGCGCCTGCCGAGCGCCTGGACGCGTGCGACCAGCTCGGCGAACGCGAACGGCTTGGTGAGGTAGTCGTCGGCACCGAGCGCGAGGCCGGCGACCCGGTCGATGATCTCGGTGGCGGCCGTCAGCATCAGCACCTTCGCCTCGCCACCGGCCGACACCAGCGCCCGGCACACGTCGTCGCCGTGCGTGCCGGGAAGGTCCCGGTCGAGCACGACCACGTCGTAGGCGTGCACACCGACCCGCTCCAGCGCGGCGTCGCCGTCGTAGCAGACGTCGACGGCCATCGACAGCCTGCGCAGACCCTCGGCGACGGAGTCCGCGAGGAGCCGCTCGTCCTCCACGACCAGCACCCGCATGGGCGTCAGTGTGCGCCCTTGGGGGATAAGGCCCGGATAAGCGATTTCGCTTAGCGCCGCCGAATCGCCCGGCTCGTAGAACTGCTGCCATCGAGTGAAGGGAGATCGAGATGGGCACACGTTGGCGGATCGCGGTACTGACCGGCCTGTTCGCACTGGTCACCGCATGCGGTGGCGGGGGTGACGGCGACGACGGGGTCGCGTCGCTCTCGGAGGGGAACACGCCGAGCTCGACGAAACCCGAGCAGGAGGGCGACGACGTCGACCAGATGCGGGCGTACGCGAAGTGCATGCGTGAGCACGGTGTCGACATGCCGGACCCGGAGGTCTCGCAGGACGGCGGCATCGGGATGTCGGTCAACGGCGGCGACAAGGCGAAGGTCGACAAGGCGGACAAGGAGTGCAAGGACCTGATGCCCAACGGCGGTGAGCCGGAGAAGGCGTCGCCGGAGGACCTGGACCGGATGCGCAAGGAGGCGCAGTGCCTGCGTGACCACGGCATCGACGTCAAGGACCCGACCATGGACGACCCCGGCATCAGGATCGAGGGCAGTGGTCCCGACGACGACAAGTTCCAGAAGGCCATGGAGGAGTGCGGCGACGGCAAGGGGTCGGTGTCCGTGGGCGGTGGCAAGTGACCGGTCCGCACGCGATGCGCAGCAGGCGGCGCGTGCGCTGGGCGGTGGCAGGCGTGACCGTGCTTGCGGTGCTGGGGGTCGGCACCGCGGTGACGGTGACCAGGCTGGGAAACCGGCCGGCCGCCGCGGCGCAGGCACCCGGCGCGCCCGCGACGGCCGACGTCCGCAGGATGGACCTGGCCGAGCGGGAGACCCTCACCGGCGAGCTGGGTTACGGCGCCGCGCAGACGCTGACCGGCCGCCGCCCCGGCACCGTGACCGCGCTGCCGGCACAGGGCGCCGTGCTCCACCGCGGTGCTGTGCTCTACGAGGCGGACGCGCGGCCGGTCGTCCTGTTCCTCGGCGGCCTGCCGCTGTACCGGACGGTCGGCGCGGGCATGACCGACGGGCCGGACGTGAAGCTGGTCGAGGAGAACCTTCGCGACCTCGGCTACCGAGGGTTCGGCACACCGGACGAGGAGTTCACCGCGAACACCGCGGCCGCGATCGGGAAGTGGCAGAAGAAGCTCGGCGTCGAGAAGACGGGCGCCATCGAGCTCGGCGATGTCGTGGTGGCACCGGGCCCGATCCGGGTCGCGACGCTGACCGCCACGCTCGGCGCCGAGGCCACGGGCCCGATTCTCGGCTACACGAGCACGCTCCGATTGGTGACCGTCGACCTGGACGCGTCGCAGCAGGACCTCGCGCCGGTCGGCGCGAAGGTCGCGCTGACGATCGACGGCAAGCAGGTGGCGGGCACGGTCACCGCGATCACCGTCACGCCCGCCGGCGACGAGCCGGGTGCGGAGGCCGGGTTCACCGCGACGGTCGCGATCGGCGACCTGGCCGCCATCGGCGCCGCCGACGCTGGCTCGGTCGACGTCGTGGTCACCTCGGCCGCACGCCATGGCGTGCTGGCCGTGCCGGTCGGGGCGCTGCTGGCACTGGCCGAGGGCGGGTACGCGGTGGAGCTGCCGTCGGGGAAGTTGGTCGCGGTCACCACCGGGCTGTTCGCGGACGGGCTGGTCGAGGTGTCCGGTGACGGCCTCGCCGATGGCATGACGGTGGTGACGACGTCGTGATCGAGCTGCGGAAGGTGACGCGGACGTACCCGGGCGGGGTACGGGCGCTGCGTGAGGTGACGCTGTCGATCGGCTCGGGGGAGCTGGTCGCGGTGGTGGGGCCGTCCGGGTCGGGGAAGTCGACGCTGCTGCACCTGATGGGCACCCTCGACCGGCCGTCGTCGGGGGTGGTCGAGATCCAGGGGCACGACGTCGGCAGGCTGTCCGACCGGAAGCTGTCGGCGCTGCGGTCGGAGTGGATCGGGTTCGTGTTCCAGCAGTTCTTCCTGACGCCCGGTCAGTCCGCCGTGGACAACGTGGCGACGGGCCTGACCTACACCGGGGTTCCGGGCCGGGAGCGGCGCGGGCTGGCGCTGGCGGCGCTGGAGAAGGTGGGGCTGTCGCATCGCGCGTGGCACCTGCCTTCCGAGCTGTCCGGTGGTGAGCGGCAGCGGGTCGCGATCGCGCGGGCGATCGTGAACGAGCCCGCGCTGGTGCTGGCGGACGAGCCGACCGGGAACCTGGACAGCCGAACGGGAACGGAGATCCTGCGTCTCTTGCTGGACCTGCGGGACGGCGGCGCGACGGTCGTGATCGTGACGCACGACCGCGAGGTGGCGGCGGCACTGCCGAGGCGGATAGAAGTCCTCGACGGCACCGTCCGCCTGGACACGGGGCTGGTGCGGCTGTGACGACACTGCTGCCCAGACCCCGGCGCCTCGGGCCCGCCGACGTCGGCCGCCTCGGCGCGCACGGGATGCGGACCCGGCCGCTGCGGGCCGTGCTGTCCGCGCTCGGGATCGGCATCGGCATCGCCGCGATGGTGGCGGTCGTGTCGATCCCGGCGTCGAGCAGGCAGGCGCTGCGGGACCAGCTCGCGACGCTCGGCACGAACCTGCTCACCGCGGCCCCTGGCCAGACGATGATGGGTGACGCCGCGTCGCTCCCGGCGACCGCGGTGCCGATGGTCGCGAGGATCGGTCCGGTCACCTCGGTGTCCGCGACGGGGATCGTCGAGGCCACGGTCCGCCGCACCGACCGCGTGCCGGAGGCCGAGACGTCCGGCGTCGCGGTTCTGGCCGCCCGCAACGACTTGCTGCGGGTGCTGCGTGGCAGCCTCCACGATGGCCGGTTCCTCGACGCGGTGACCGAGCGCTTCCCCTCGGTCGTGCTCGGCTCGGTCGCGGCGACCCGGCTCGGTGTCGGCGCTGGCGACCAGGTGTGGCTCGGCGGCCACTGGTTCACGGTCGCGGGGGTGCTCGACGCGATGCCGCTCGCGCCGGAGATCGAACGGGCCGCGCTCATCGGCTGGCCCACCGCGCGGGACCTCGGCTTCGACGGCCATCCCACGACGATCTACGTGCGGGCCGACGACGCCTCGGTGGAGGACGTGCGCGGCGTACTCGGCGCGACGATCAACCCGAGCGCGCCGGGCGAGGTGCGGGTGTCACGGCCGTCGGAAGCGTTGGCCGCCAAGCGGTTCACGGAGACCTCGTTCAGCGCGCTGTTCCTGGGGCTCGGCGGGGTGGCGCTGCTGGTCGGCGGTGTCGGGGTGGCGAACACGATGGTGATCTCGGTGCTGGAACGCAGGCGCGAGATCGGGCTGCGGCGGGCGCTGGGCGCGTCGCGGCGGCAGGTGCGCGGTCAGTTCCTCGCCGAGTCGGTGCTGTTGTCACTTCTCGGCGGGGTCGTGGGAGTGCTGGTCGGGGTCGGGGTGACCGCCGGTTACGCGCTGACCCGGGACTGGCCCGCGGTGTTCCCGCCGATCGCGTTGCTTGGCGGGGTGGCGGTAGCGGCCGTGGTGGGTGCGCTCGCGGGCGCCTACCCCGCGATGCGCGCCGCACGCCTGTCCCCAACGGAGGCTTTGGCATAGCCATGCCCGCACTGGTGGCTGGGGAAACACCCCCCAGCCACCAGCGCATCTCGCCAACCACACGGATCGTGCCAGTGAACCCGCGAGTCCACGGTTCGGAACCCGCGAGTCCACGGTTCGGAACCCGCGAGTCTGTCGTTCAGAACCGGTGAGTTGGCGCTTCGGCGCGTGCACGAACCGCCAACTCGCGAGTCCCGAACCGCCAACTCGCGAGTCCCGAACCGTGGACTCGCGGGTCCCCAACCGCCAACTCGCGAGTCCCGAACCGTGGACTCGCCGGTCCTGAACCGTGGACTCGCGGGTTCTGAACCGTGGACTCGCGGGTCCCCAACCGTGGACTCGCGGGTTCTGGAACGTGGACTCGCGGGGTTTGTTAGGCGGGTTTGCGGTGGCGGATTACGAGCATCGTGCCGATGCCACCGCCCACCAGTAGCAGGCCGATGAGGATTGGGGCGAACACCGAGGCGCCGGTTTCGGCCAGATCGTCGTTCTTCGGCTGTGGGACCGGTGCGGCCTCGGTCGTCGTGGTGACCGGCGGGGCCGTCGTCGTGGTGGGTGGCGTCGTGGTCGCGGTCGTCGGCGGGGTGGTCGGGGCGGCGGTCCACTCGGCGCCCGCACCCGCGGTGAGCGTGGTCTTCTCCGACTTCGCGACGATCAGCGACTGCGTCGGGTGCCTGGCGTAGTCCTGCCCGACGAACAGGCGGCCGGTGTCGACGGCCGAGGACACGGTCAGCTCGAACGAGCCCGCGCCGTCCGCCGCACCCTCTGGCACGTCCAGGAACAGCTCGGCACCATCGGTGATCGTGGCGGCGGTCCACTCGGTGCCGTCCGCATCGGTGATCTTCACGCCGTCCGGCAGGTTCGCGGTCAGCTCCTCGATCGTGCCGGAGGTGGTGACGGTGAACGGACCGATCCGCCCGCCTGCGGCGCCGGACAGCCCGGCCGGGCTCACCGCGAGGGCCGGGGCCGACTGCTCGCCGATGCCGGTGTTCTCGGCGCCGGTCAGATAGTCGTAGAGCGCGAGCGCGTCCACGGCGTCCTGCTCGTCGGAGCCGTCACCGGAGAGCGGGTCGGTGCGGTCGAGGTCGACGCCGTCGCTGAAGTGCCAGACCGCGGCCTGCGTCGCGGCGACCGCCTCGAACACGTCGATGCCGTCGTGTGCGGCCGGGAACCGTGCGGTCAGCGCGGCGAGGCTCTGCGCGGGGTAGCCGTGGTGCAGTACCCAGTTGATCTTCGCGCGGTTCTCGTGGAACGGGGAGTCCTCGTCGGGGTAGTGGTCCCAGGGCTGCTCGACCATGTCGCGCTCGTCGTCGATGTCCGTGTGGATCTCGACGCAGTACATGCCGAGCTTCGTACCGTCGGATAACGCGAAGCCGAGCAGGTTCGTGGGGATCGTGCCGAGCCAGTCGTCGCCGACGTTCACCAGGTAGCCGATGACGTTCGCGTCCGGGTCGACGGAACCGGTGACGGGTTCCGCCGTCGCGGGCGCGCCCGAGGCAAGGAGAAGGGCCGCGGCGCCGACGACGGCCGCGGCGATTCTGTTGGGCATGAGGCTCCTATGAGTTCATCCCCGACAGAATGACAGCCGCACGGTACCCCGGCGTGTCAACGATATTGGGCGCAGGTCGGACCTGTCCTCAGTGGACGACACTCAGTCGCCGGGTCGCCACCCGCGGTCATCGACGCCGCCGGGGATCGGGGCCTTCGGGTCGTACGGGGTGCGGGTGAAGATGAACGTCGCCAGGTCGAGATGGCTCACCGCACCATCGGCATGGTGGTGCAGCCGCAGCGTCTCGCCCGCGTAGTACCCGTCAAGGCCGAGCCACGTGCCATCGCCCGTCGGGCGGAAGCGGGAGCCGCGGCCGTTGCCGGACACCGGACGCAGGTCGACCCACCCGCCGGACAGCAGCCGCAGCACGAACGTCATCGGGCCCCAGTACCACGAGCCCGTCAGCGACAACAGTTCCGGCGACACGTCGGACAGCGGCCGCCATTCCGCGGGCAGCGCGGGCTCGTAGTCGTCCACGAGCTTCAGCAGGTCCGTCGTCAGCGCCGAGGCACCGACGCCGGACGTCGCGTTGGTCAGCGCCAGCGCGCCGGTCGTCGTCGCCGGGTCCACCACCACACTCGCCAGGAACCCCGGCATCGAGCCGCCGTGGCCGGCCAGCCTGCGGCCGCCGTCACGCCACGTCTGGAAACCGAGGCCGTAGCCGGTGGTCCACGCGGCGCCGTCCTCGACCGCCGCCGGGGCACGCATCTCGTCCACGGTGTCCGGGTGCAGCACGGTGCCCGAGTCGCCCGCGATGAAGCGCAGCCAGCGGGACAGGTCCGTCGCCGTCGACCACAGCTGGCCGGCAGGCGCCATCGCGCCCGCGTCCGGGGTCGGTTCCGGCAGCAGCACGTCCGCGTGCGGGTGCACCGCCCAGCCAAGCGCGTGCGGCGCCTCGGGCATGGGCGTGGTCCGGTCCATTTCCAGCGGCGCAAGGATCTCCGTCCTCAGCGCGTCCAACCAGGACGTGCCGCGCAGCTCCGCGACCAGTTGCCCGAGCACGCCGTAGCCCACGTTCGAGTAGTGGAACCGTTCCCCCGCACGGTGCTTGACCACGTTCTCGTCGAGGTGGTCGAGCAGTGCCGGCCAGTCGCCGCCGACGCTGCGTTCCCACCACGACCCCGGCGACTCGGACGTGAGGCCGCCCGTGTGCGACAGCAGCTGCGCGATGGTGAGGTGCCCGAACGACGTCCCGGCCACGTGCTTGTCCAGCGAGTCGTTCAGGTCGACCCTGCCCTCGTCGCGCAACCGCATCACCAGCACCGCGATGAACGACTTCGTGATCGACCCGATGCGGTACTGGGTGTCGGTGGTCGGCGTGGCCCCGTCGACCTCGCCGCGTGCCCCGCTCCACAGCACGTCGCCGCCCCGCACGACCGCGGTGACGAGTGACGGCGCCCGGTTCTCCGCCTGTTCGGCGGCGACACGTCGGAGCAGTGCGAAGTCGGTGGTCTGGAGCATGGCTTGCATTCTTACCGAATAATCCTCACGATCGCGCGCCGGCAAGGGCGTTACCAGTTGCCGCTGCCGACTGTCGGCTGGTCCTGCGGGTCTCCTCGCCGGAAAGGCAGGCTGATGTCCCGAAAGGACGCTTTCAGGGGGCGTCGAGCGTCCCGAAAGCGTCCTTCAAGGGCATCGCGAAGGGGGTCAGTACTGCGTGACCGTGTCCCAGCCCTCGACCTCTTCCGGGCCGCGCGGGCTGGGGCCGATGTACTTCGCCGACGGGCGCACCAGCCGGCCGGTCTGCTTCTGCTCCAGGATGTGCGCGCACCAGCCCGCGGTCCTGGCACAGGTGAACATCGCGGGCATCATGTGCGGTGGCACCTGCGCGAAGTCCAGGATGACCGCCGCCCAGAACTCGACGTTCGTCTCGATCGCGCGGTCCGGCCTGCGCTCGCGCAGCTCCGTCAGTGCGGCCTGCTCCAGCTTGGCGGCGACCTCGTACCGCTCGGCGCCCAGCTCCTTGCAGGTCCGCCGGAGTACTCGGGCGCGTGGGTCCTCCGCCCGGTAGACGCGGTGGCCGAAGCCCATCAGCCGGTCGCCCCGGTCGAGGATGGACGACACCACCTTGCGGGCGTCGCCGACCTTCTCGACCTCTTCGATCATCGGCAGTACGCGGGCCGGGGCGCCGCCGTGCAGCGGGCCGGACATCGCGCCGATGGCGCCGGACATGGCCGCAGCGACGTCCGCGCCCGTGGACGCGATGACGCGGGCGGTGAAGGTCGACGCGTTCAGGCCGTGTTCCGCGGCGGACACCCAGTACGCGTCGACGGCACGCACGTGCGCCGGGTCGGGTTCGCCGCGCCAGCGGGTCATGAAGCGTTCGGTGATGGTCGAGCACTCGTCGATCCGCTCCTGCTTCACCGCGGGCCTGCCGATGCCGCGCGCCGACTGCGCCACGTACGACAGTGCCATCACGGACGCGCGGGCGAGCTGCTCGCGGGCCTCGGCGTCGTTGACGTCCAGCAGCGGCTGGTAGTCCCAGATCGGGGCGAGCATCGCGAGCGCGGCCTGCACGTCCACCCGCACGTCACCGGTGTGCACCGGGATGGGGAACGGTTCCGCGGGCGGGAGGCCCTGGCCGAAGCGACCGTCGACGAGCAGTGCCCACACGTCACCGAAGGTGACTTTGCCAGCCAGGTCCTCGATGTTCACGCCCCGGTAACGCAACGCGCCGCCGTCCCGGTCGGGTTCCGCGATTTCCGTGCGGAAGGCGACGACGCCCTCCAGGCCGGGACGGAAGCCGTCGTCCGGCTCCGCCTTCGCGGGAGTGTCCTCGACCTGCCGCACCGCGCTGTGCATCGTTAATCCAGCCTCTCGCCAGTCCCCGAACAACTCGCGCGGCTTGCGCTCACATTGCGTCCCCCAGCGCCGCGCGGTTCACCAACCTTCCTCCTCTTTCCACCACCCTGGCAATTGCCCCGACCGGTGGTTTCGGTCACGATTAAGGAGAACGATTCAGAACCGCGGCGTCTCCAGCACGTAACACGTGCGTTTCCAGCACGGAACACGGCAGGAGTCGGTGGTAGACACTTTCCATGCACCTGACCCCCCAGGAACGCGACAAGCTGCTGGTTCTCTTCGCGGCCGACGTCGCGCGCCGCAGGCTCCAGCGCGGTGTCCTGATGAACCACCCGGAGGCGGTCGCGCTGATCACCGAACACGTGATCGAGGGCGCGCGGGACGGGCGGTCGGTGAGCGACCTGATGGAAACCGGCCGCTCGGTGCTTTCTCGAGCGCAGGTCATGACCGGCGTGCCCGAGATGATCGACTCGGTTCAGGTGGAGGCCACGTTCCCGGACGGCACGAAGCTCGTGACCGTCCACAGTCCGATCGTCTAGAGGAGCCGGATCTTGATTCCAGGCGAGATCATCCCGGCCGCCGAGCCGGTCGAGCTGAACCCGGGGCGGCCGCGCGTGACGCTGGTCGTCCGCAACACCGGCGACCGGCCCGTGCAGGTCGGTTCCCACTATCACTTCGCCGCGACGAACCCGGCGCTCTCGTTCGACCGGGCACAGGCCGACGGCCACCGGCTCGACATTCCCTCGGGCACGTCGGTGCGGTTCGAGCCGGGTGTCGAGCGGGAAGTGTCGCTGGTGCCGCTGGCAGGGCGCCGTGTCGTGCCGGGGTTGCGCGGAGCCCGCGAGGGGGAGCCGTCATGACCCACATCGACCGGGCGCGGTACGCGTCGCTGCTTGGCCCGACCGTCGGGGATCGCATCCGGCTGGCGGACACCGACCTGCTGATCGAGGTGACCGAGGACCGCGCCATGGGCCCGGCGGGCTCCGGCGACGAGGTGATCTTCGGCGGTGGCAAGGTCATCCGCGAGTCCATGGGCCAGTCGCTCGCCACCCGCGCCGACGGCGCGCCCGACCTGGTCATCACCGGTGTCGTGATCCTGGACCACTGGGGGGTGGTGAAGGCGGACGTCGGTGTGCGGGACGGCCGGATCGTCGGCATCGGCAAGGCGGGGAACCCCGACACGATGGACGGTGTCGATCCGGCGCTCGTGATCGGCCCGTCCACGGAGATCATCGGTGGCAACGGGAAGATCCTCACCGCGGGCGGCGTCGACTGCCACGTCCACTTCATCTGTCCACAGTTGACGGAGACGGCGCTGGCCTCGGGCCTGACCACGCTGATCGGCGGCGGCACCGGGCCCGCCGAGGGCAGCAAGGCCACCACGGTCACGCCCGGCGCGTGGAACCTGGCCCGCATGCTGGCCGCCATGGACGGCCAGCCGGTCAACGTCCTGTTGCTGGGCAAGGGAAACACCGTCTCGCTCGACGGACTGCGCGAACAGGTCGCGGCGGGCGCGGGCGGGTTCAAGCTGCACGAGGACTGGGGCACCACGCCCGCCGCGATCGACGCGTGCCTGCGGATCGCGGACGAGACCGGGGTACAGGTCGCGATCCACACCGACACCCTGAACGAGAGCGGCTTCGTCGAGTCCACTGTGGACGCGATCGCGGGCCGGTCCATCAACGCCTACCACACCGAGGGAGCGGGCGGCGGTCACGCGCCGGACATCATCACCGTGGTGGGGCTGCCGAACATCCTGCCGTCGTCGACCAACCCGACGCGCCCGCACACCGTGAACACCATCGACGAGCACCTCGACATGCTGATGGTGTGCCACCACCTGAACCCGTCGGTGCCGGAGGACCTGGCGTTCGCGGAAAGCCGCATCCGCCCGACGACGATCGCCGCGGAGGACGTGCTGCACGACCTCGGGGCGATCTCGATGATCGGCTCGGACTCGCAGGCGATGGGCCGCATCGGCGAGGTGATCATCCGGACGTGGCAGACCGCGCACGTGATGAAGCGCCGCCGCGGCGCACTGCCAGGTGACGGCGCGGCCGACAACATGCGGGCGCGTCGCTATGTCGCCAAATACACGATCAACCCGGCGATCGCGCACGGCATGGCGCACGAGCTCGGCTCGGTCGAGGTCGGCAAGCTCGCGGACCTCGTGCTGTGGGAGCCGAAGTTCTTCGGCGTCAAGCCGTCGCTGGTGCTGAAGGGCGGGTTCATCGCGTGGGCGGCGATGGGGGACGCGAACGCGTCGATCCCGACGCCGCAGCCGGTGCTGGCCCGCCCGATGTACGGCGCCGCACCGCGCGTGGCGGCCGCGTCGAGCCTGCACTTCGTCGCCCCGGCCGCGGTCGGTCTCGACCTCGGCACGGCGACACCGCTCGCGGCGCTGTCGAACCCGCGCGCGGTCACGAAGGCGGACATGGTCAACAATTCGGCGCTGCCGGTCGTCACGGTCGATCCGGACAGCTTCGCGGTGCACGTCGACGGCGAGCTGATCGAACCGGCGCCGGTCGGGGAACTGCCGATGGCACAACGATATTTCCTGGTCTGATGAACGTCACCGCGATGTTGCTGGCCGACTCCCGCTTCCCCGGCGGTGGCCACGTCCACTCCGGCGGGCTGGAGGAGGCCGCGTCGAGAGGCCTGGTCCGCACCGAGGACGACCTGCCGGCGTTCCTGCGCAACCGGGTGCGCACCGCAGGCGCGCTGGCCGCGGTCTTCGCTGCGGCGGCGGCACGACCGGACCCGGACTGGCTGCTGCTGGACGCGGAACTGGACGCCCGCACCCCGTCGGCGGCCCAGCGCACGGCGTCGCGGGCGCAGGGGAGGGCGACGGCACGAGCGGCGAAGCTGATGTCCCCGCTCGTCACCGGGCTGCTGGCGATCACCCCGCGACCGCACCATCCGGTGATCCTCGGTGCGCTCGTCGGCACCCCCGGAGACGCGGCGCTGGCCGCCGCCTACCTGTCCGTCTCCGGCCCGGCGAGCGCGAGCGTCCGCCTGCTTGGCCTCGACCCGTTGCGGGTCAACGCGATCGTCGCCGACCTGGCAGCCGAGATCACCGCCGTGGC
Organism: Actinophytocola sp.; assembly: GCF_049647105.1. GTDB lineage: Bacteria > Actinomycetota > Actinomycetes > Mycobacteriales > Pseudonocardiaceae > Actinophytocola. The sequence continues at coordinate 18,060 of NZ_JBARWZ010000198.1, read as the reverse complement.
GGCCCGCGCCGCCGCGACCGCACACCACGACCCCGCCGACCTGCCGGCGCCCGGCTCACCGGGCCTTGACGTCCTGGCGGAGGAACACGACCGCCACCACAGAGAAGAGGTGCGTCTCTTTGCGAGCTGACCACGATCACGAGCATCCGGTCAACTTCGATCCTGCGATGCCGGAACCCGACCCGCACCCCCAACTGACGCCGGGCGGTGACCGCCCGCTGCGCATCGGCATCGGCGGCCCGGTCGGCAGCGGCAAGACCGCGCTCGTGGCCGCGCTGTGCCGGTCGCTCGGTCAGGAGCTGGAGCTGGCTGTCGTCACCAACGACATCTACACCACCGAGGACGCGGACTTCCTGCGCAAGGCGGGAGTGCTCGACCCGGCACGCGTCGAGGCCGTCCAGACCGGCTGCTGCCCGCACACCGCGATCCGCGACGACATCACCGCGAACCTCGACGCCGTCGACACCCTCACCGAGCGGTTCCCCGGCCTGCGGCTGGTCATCATCGAGAGCGGCGGCGACAACCTCACCGCCGTGTTCAGCCGGGGGCTCGTCGACCGGCAGATCTTCGTCGTCGACGTCGCCGGTGGCGACAAGGTGCCGCGCAAGGGCGGGCCCGGCGTCACCACCGCCGACCTGCTGGTCATCAACAAGACCGACCTGGCCCCGTTCGTGGGCGCCGATCTCGGGGTCATGGCCGGTGACGCGCACCGGGTCCGCGGTGGTCTGCCGGTGATCCGGCAGTCCCTTGTGGACACTCCGGACGGTCCCGACGTCGCCGACTGGGTGCGGAAACAACTGGTGTGAAAGCGGAGGCACTGCTGGAGGTCGAGCGTGGCGGTGTGGTCCGCACGCTGCGCTCGGCGTCCCCGCTCACCCTGATCCCCGTCCGGGGGCGGCCGGTCGTGCACCTGGTCAACTCGGCGGCGAGCCCGCTCGGCGGCGACGAGCTCACGCTCACCGTCCGGGTCGGCCCGCACGCGTGCCTCACGCTCACCGGCATCGCCGCCACGGTCGCGCTTCCCGGCCCGCACGGCGAGCCGAGCCGCACCACTGTCCATATGGAACTGTCGGAGGGTGCCCGTGTGGCGTACCTGCCGGAGCCCACGGTGATCACCCGCCGAGCCCGTCATACGTCGGTGCTCGTCGTCCACCTCGCCGAGGACGCGCATCTCCACACGAGGGAGACGATCGTGCTCGGCCGCGACGGCGAGCGGCCCGGCGAGCTGACCAGCACCGTGCGGGTGACCCGCGGCGGTCGCCCGGTTCTGCGTCAGACGCTGGCCGCCACGCAGGAGGTCCTGCTGGGCAAACGGGTCCTCGTCACCGAACTGTCGACGGCCGACGACCGGGAGACGGCCAGCGGCGCGTGGTGGTCCAGGACGCGGCTGGCCGAGGGCGGCACCCTGACCACGTCGCTGGCCGACGACGCGGTGACAGCGGCACGCCAGTGTGTCGCCCACACGGGGCTCGGCACCCGGCCGTAGGTCCCGAGGCTCAATTGAACGGCTGGCTGACCACATTATGGGAGCCGGTCCTCCGGAATTGTCGCGGTGCGTGCGCGCCGGAGACCGTACGTAGGCAGTCCCCACCCCGATCGGGGCGGCCGGTCGAGGCGTTGTCGATCTTGCCTGTGGACAACTTCATGGCGTGCCGGCGGCGCTATCCAGGCGTTTCCGGTCATCGGCCCTGCTCACGCCGTTGCCGGAAGTCGCCCGACCGGAATCGGATCAGCATGCATTTACCGAACTGTCCCGGATCGCGTCACTGGCACCCCTCGCGACCGTTGAACCGGGTGGGTGTAAAACGGTTCGTCTCGGAGAGCCACTCCGGGGGGAATGAGCATACTGGTAATTACCGATTTCAGAATTGTGGACCTGTTTTGACAAGGGCCGAGGAGAGGTTCGATGGCTCAGGGCGCGGGAGCGCACGGCCGGATGTACCGCGGAGTGGACACCGAGCAGCGCCGCGCGGAGCGACGGGAACGGCTCCTCGAAGCGGCACTCGACGAGTTCACCAGCCGCGGTTATCACAAGACGAAGATCGCCGATCTGTGCGCCAAGGCCGGCGTTTCCACCAGGAATTTCTACGAGAAGTTCGCGAGCAAGGAAGCGCTGCTCCTGGAACTGCACGCGCACATCAACACCGTTGCCATGAAGCGCATGCTGCCCGCACTGGAATCGCTCGCCGACGCGGACGCGCTCACTCGAATCACGACATTGGTGGACGCATTCGTCTCCGCTGTCACATCCGATCCGCGTTTCCCTCGACTGAACTATGTCGAAGCGCCCGGAATCAGTCAGGCGATGGAACGTCAGCACCAGGAGTGGTTCAAACGCTACGTCGAGTTCATCTCGGCGGAGTGTGACCGCGCCGCGTCGGCAGGCCTCGCGCCGGTGCGCGACTACCGGCTCACGGCCATCGCGTTGGTCGGCGCCGCGACCGGGCTGGTCCGCGCGTGGCAGACGCACGAGCCGCCGCTGGCGGCCGAGGCCATCGCCACGGAGATCAGGCAGATATTCATCGCCGCCATCACCCGTCCGGCGTAACGCGCCGTGAACAGGGAGTTTCCAGATCGATTCAAGTGCGCGTCGTCACCCGGCGCGTGGTTTCGGTGCGGGGCGCGAACCCGTACCGTCGAAACGTGAGGTGACCCCTACGCGTCGAGGAGTTCAAGGATGGCGGACGCCGACATTGCCACGCCCGACATCGCTGTCGCCCTGCCGACGATGCGCGTGTCGTACGAAGAGGGCACTCTGAGCGAGGGCGAGCTGGCCGAGACCTGGCATGAGCAGCTCCAGGCCTGGCTGGACGACGCCATCCGGGCGGGTGCTCCCGAGCCCAACGCGATGGTGCTCGCCACGGCCAACGCCGAAGGCATGCCCTCGTCACGGACCGTGCTCATGAAGGGCCTCGACGCCCGCGGGGTCGTGTTCTTCACCAACTACACGTCCACCAAGAGTCACGACCTGATGGCGACCCGCTTCGCGTCGGCGACGTTCCCCTGGTACTCGCTGCACCGTCAGACCACCGTCCGCGGCACCGTCGAGAAGGTCAGCCAGGCGGAGACCAGGACCTACTGGGCGTCCCGGCCGCGCGGCTCCCAGCTCGGCGCGTGGGCGTCGCCGCAGTCGATCGTCGTCCGCGACCGCGGCATTCTGGAGAACGCGCTCGCGAACATCGAGCGCCGCTTCGCCGACGCCGAGGAGGTGCCGGTCCCGCCGCACTGGGGCGGCTGGCGCATCCGCCCGGAGGTCGTCGAGTTCTGGCAGGGCCGCCGCGACCGCATGCACGACCGCCTCCGCTTCCGGCAGAACCGCGACGGCTGGACCGTGGAGCGGGTAGGCCCGTAACGACCCACCGCGAAAGGCGCGTGCACGACGTTCCGACGTCCTGAACGCGCCTTTCGTGCTTTTCGGGCGTCGGGAAACTCACGTGCGGACGGGTCGTTAGCGGGCCTAAGGTTTGAGCGTGGGGGTATCGACGAGCAAGCGGACCAGGGTCGCCATCGACACGAGGCCGCTGCGCATCCCCGCGTACCGGCGCCTGTGGGGATCGACCGCCATCGTCGCGGTCGGGTCACAGTTCACCGTCGTCGCGGTGCCCAAACAGATCTACGACCTGACCGGTTCCTCCGGCTACGTGGGGCTGGCAGGCGCGTTCGGGCTGGTGCCGCTGCTGATCTTCGGGCTGTGGGGCGGTGCGCTCGCCGACGCGTTCGACCGGCGCACGGTCATCCTCGTCACCAACGTCGGGGTCGCGGTCACCTCGGTCGCGTTCTGGGTGCAGGCGGTCGTCGGCACGAACGTGTGGCTCGTGCTGAGCCTGCTGGCCGTCCAGCAGGCGTTCGTGGCGATCAACATGCCCACCCGCACCGCGGCCGTCGCGCGGCTGGTGCCGCCGGACCTCATCGCCGCCGCCACCGCGCTGACCGCGACCGTCGGGGCGTTCGGCATGGTGTTCGGGCCGCTGCTCGCCGGGGTGCTGATGCCGCTGGCCGGGCTGCCGGTCCTCTACCTGGTCGACGCGATCGTCCTGGTGCTGGCGACCGTGATCGTCTCAGGACTGCCGAGGATGGCGCCGCTCGACGGCGTCCGGCGCAGGGCAGGCCTGCGCGACATCGCCGACGGCTTCCGCTACGTCGCGGCGAAGAACATCCTGCTGGCGAGCTTCCTGATCGACATCATCGCCATGGTGGCGGGCATGCCCCGCGCACTGTTCCCGGAGATGGCGGAGCGCACCTTCGGCGACCCGCACGGCGGCGGTCTCGCGCTCGGTCTCCTCTACGCGGCCATCCCGATCGGCGCGCTGCTCTTCGGCCTGTTCTCCGGCTGGCTGTCCAGCGTCTCCCGCCACGGCGTCGGCACCACGGTCGCGGTGATCGTGTGGGGGATCGCGATCGTCGGGTTCGGACTGGCGGGCCAGTTGTGGCTCGCGGTCGTGTTCATGGTCATCGCGGGCGCCGCCGACATGGTGAGCATGGTGTACCGCAGCGCGATCCTGCAGACCGCGACGACCGACGAGATGCGCGGGCGCATGCAGGGCGTGTTCATCGTCGTCGTCGCGGGCGGGCCGCGCCTCGCCGACCTCGCGCACGGGTGGGCGGCCGCAGGCGTCGGCACCGCTGCCGCCGCCACCGGTGGCGGCGTGCTCGTGATCGTCCTGACCGCGGTCGCCGTGGCGTGCCTGCCGGCATTCTGGCGTTACCGCGCAACAACCGGATAGTTAGTGAACTAATAACTTCTCCATCTGTTCAGACCGGTGAACATGGTGCATGCTCAGGCCCCATGGTGACCGAGAACACAGCAGTGCCCGAGGAACAGGGGTCGACCCTCAAGCGGGTCATGGGCTCGAAACTCCTCTACTTCTTCGTGATCGGCGACATCCTCGGTACGGGCATCTACGCCCTGACCGGCACTGTCGCGGGCAAGGTCGGCGGTGCGCTGTGGCTGCCGTTCCTGTTGGCGTTCGTGGTGGCGTTCCTGACCGCCTTCGCCTATCTGGAACTGGTCGGCAAATATCCGAAGGCCGCGGGCGCCGCGCTGTACACGAACCGGGCGTTCAAGAAACCGTTCGTGACCTTCCTGGTCGCGTTCGCGGTGATGTGCTCCGGCATCACCTCGGCGTCGGCCGCCGCGCTCGCGTTCGGTGGCACCTACCTGCCCGCCGCGCTCGAGCTGGAGATGTCGGACGGTACGACGATCGGCATCGCGGTGGTGTTCATCGTGCTGCTCGCGGCCGTCAACTTCATCGGCGTCGCGCACTCTGTCAAGGCCAACGTGGTCCTGACCTGCATCGAGCTGTCGGGTCTCGCGATCATCATCTGCGTCGGCCTGTTCGCGGTCGGTGGCGGCGATGGCGACCCCGGCCGTCTGCTGGAGATCAACACAGCGGACACCAGCTGGCTGCTCGCGATCACCGCGGCCACCTCGCTCGCGTTCTTCGCGATGGTCGGCTTCGAGGACTCGGTCAACATGGCGGAGGAGTGCCAGGACCCGCCCCGGATCTTCCCCAAGGCCCTGCTCGGCGGCCTCGCCACCGCGGGGGTGATCTACGTGCTCGTCGCGATCACGTCGTCGCTGCTGCTGACCGCGGACGAACTGTCGGCCGCCCAGTCCGGCGCGCTGCTCAAGGTGATCGACGTCGGCGCGCCCGGCTTCCCGAGGTGGGTGTTCGAGTGGATCGGCGTCTTCGCCGTGATCAACTCGGCCCTGATCAACATGCTGATGGCGAGCAGGCTGCTGTACGGCATGGCGAACGAGCGCATCCTGCCGAGGATCTTCGGCGCCGTGCACCCGTTCCGCCGCACGCCGTGGGTGTCGATCCTGGTCACCAGCGGCATCGCGGTCGTGCTGCTGATCGCCGCGGGCAAGGACGGCGTCGGCGCGCTCGGCGGCACCACGGCGTTGCTGCTGCTGTGCGTGTTCACCGTGGTCAACATCGCGGTGCTGGTACTGCGCAAGGAACCGGTGGAGCACAAGCACTTCAAGGCCCCGACCTGGGCGCCGGTCCTTGGCGCCGTCCTGTGCCTGTACCTGGTGCTGCCCGGCCTGTCCGGCAAGACCGCGCGTGACTACTACATCGGACTGGGGCTGATCGGCCTCGGCATCGTGCTGTGGGGCGTGAACTGGCTGGTACTGCGCAGCCGGGGCGAGCAGGACGTCGTGAAGGAGTTCGACCCGCAGTCACTCAAGGACTGACCGTAGGCTCTCCTGGCATGACTGGAGAGCAACTGGAGATCACGCACGGCCCCGCGCGGGCGGTCGCCACGACCGTGGGCGCGGGGCTGCGCGCGTTCGAGGTGGCGGGGGTGCCGTACGTCGAGACCTACGACGACGAGCCGCCGATGGGCGCTGGTGGCGTGCTGGTGCCGTGGCCCAACCGAGTGGCGGCCGCGACGTGGTCCAACGACGGCGAGACACACCACCTCGAGGCGTCGGAGGCGGCGCTGGGCAACGCGATCCACGGTCTGGTGCGGCGTGCCGCGTGGACCGTGACGGAGCGCTCGGCGTCCGCCGTGACGTTGCGGGTGGCCGTCGACGAGGCGCCGGGGTGGCCGTTCCCCTTTCGCACCAGCATCTCCTACGAGCTGACCGACGACGGGCTGACCATCACCCACGTCGTGGAGAATCGCGGTGACCGGGACATGCCGTTCGGCGTCGGTACACACCCGTACCCGCGGCCGGGCAACGTGGACGTCGACGACTGCGTGCTCACGCTGGCGGCGCGCACCGTCCTGCCGGTCGACCTGAACACGATGATCCCCAACGGCGACCCGATCGAGGTCACCGGCACCGACTACGACTTCGGCGCTGGCAAGCCGCTGCGCGAGGTCGAGCTGGACACCGCGTTCGGCGGCTGCAAGCCGGGCGAGGACGGGCTGATCAGGCACTCGGTGCGGCACCAGGGCGGTGGCGTCGAGGTGTGGGCCGATCCCGCGTTCGGGTGGGTGCAGGTGTTCACGCCGGCCGAGTTCCCCGGCAAGGGCGCCCGTGCGGTGGCGATCGAGCCGATGACCTGCCCGCCGGACGCACTGAACTCCGGCATCGACCTGTTGTGGCTGTCGGCGGACGAATCGTGGTCGGGCCGCTGGGGCATTCGCCCCCTGAACGCGTAGGTTGGTTGACCGTGAGTATCGCGATAACTGGTGGATACGTCGTACCGGTGGACGGTGAGCCCATCGACGGCGGCACGGTGCTGGTGGACGACGGTGTGATCGTCGCGGTCGGCGCGGAGGCCGATGTGGACGTGCCGGACGACGCGGAGATCGTCGACGCGTCCGGTACCTGGGTGCTGCCCGGCTTCGTCGAGTCGCACGGCCACGTCGGCGTCTACGAGGAGGGCGACGGCTGGGCGGGCCTCGACGTCAACGAGATGACCGACCCCAACGGCGCGCGGCTGCGGGCGCTGGACGGCATCAACCCGGACGACGAGGGCTTCCGCGACGCGCTGGCGGGCGGGGTCACGACGGTGGTCGTGAAGCCGGGGTCCGGCAACCCGATCGGCGGCCAGACCGTGGCCGTCAAGTCGTGGGGCCGCACGGTGGACGACATGCTCGTGCGCCAGCCGGTGAGCGTGAAGAGCGCGCTGGGGGAGAACCCGAAGCGGATCTACGGCGAGAAGGACAAGCTGCCGTCGACCAGGCTGGGGGTCGCCGCGGTCATCCGTGACGCGTTCACGAAGGCGCAGGACTACCGCGCCGCCCGCGAGTGGGCGGCGCGGGAGAACAAGCCGTTCGAACGCGACAACACCTCGGAGATCCTCGTCCGCGTGCTCGACGGCGACCTGCCGTGGTGCCAGCACAGCCACCGCGCCGACGACATCGCGACGGCCATCCGGCTGTCGGAGGAGTTCGGCTACCGGCTGATCGTCAACCACGGGACCGAGGGGCACCTGATCGCCGACCTGTTGGCGGCCAAGGGGATCCCGGTGATCATGGGCCCGCTGATCGTGGGCCGGTCGAAGGTGGAGGTGCGCAACCGGTCGCTACGCAACCCGGGCATCCTCGCGCGGGCAGGCGTCGAGATCGCGCTGACCACCGACCACCCGGTGGTGCCGATCGACTTCCTCGTGCACCAGGCGACCTTCGCCGTGAAGGAGGGCCTCGACACGGAGACGGCACTGCGGTCGATCACGGTCAACCCGGCCCGGATCATGGGCCTGGACGACCGGGTCGGCGCACTGAAGCCAGGCCTGGACGCGGACATCGTCCTGTGGTCCGGCGACCCACTGGACGTCATGAGCCGCGCAGTACGCGTCTTCATCAACGGCCAAGCCGTCTACCACTTCGACGAACCCACCAACCAAGGCATAACAAAAACCCCCTTCTACAACCCCCCCAACTAACCAACCCCCACGAACCCACACCCCAACCCGCGAGTCCACGGTTCGGAACCCGCGAGTCCACGGTTGGGAACCCGCGAGTCCACGGTTGGGAACCCGCGAGTCCACGGTTGGGAACCCGCGAGTCTTCGGTTCGGAACCCGCGAGTCTTCGGTTCGGAACCCGCGAGTTGGCGGTTCGGGACTCGCAAGTTGGCGGTTCGCTTCTGTCGGTCTTGACGCGAACCGTCAACTCACCGGTCCTGAATCGAGGACTCGCGGGTCCTGAACCGTGGACTCGCGGGTTCCCAACCGTGGACTCGCGGGGTTGGGTTAGGGCTTGCGTAGTTCGCGGGCTATTACCATGCGTTGGATCTGGTTTGTGCCCTCGAAGATCTGTGGGACCTTTGCCTCGCGCATGTACCGCTCGACCGGGAAGTCGCGTGTGTAGCCGGCGCCGCCGAGTACCTGCACCGCGTCCGTGGTCACCTTCATCGCGGCGTCCGTGGCCACCAGCTTCGCGATCGATGCCTGGCGGGTGAACGGCAGCCCTCTGTCCCGGCGCCGGGCGGCCTCCAGGTACGTGGCCCGTGCCGACTCGACCGCCGCCGCCATGTCGGCGAGCAGGAACTCCATGCCCTGGAACTCGATGATCGGGCGGCCGAACTGCGACCGGTCGCGGGCATAGGCGACCGCCGAGTCCAGCGCCGCCTGCGCAAGGCCGACCGCGCACGCCGCGATCCCCAGCCGACCCGAGTTGAGCGACGACAGCGCGATCCGCAGGCCCGCGCCCTCGGGACCCAGCAGCCGGAAGGCGGGCACGCCGGCATCGTCGAAGAGCATCTGCGTGGTCGGCGAACCGGTCAGGCCCATTTTCCGTTCCGGCGGCGCCGCGGCGAGCCCTGGCGTGTCCGCCGGGACCAGCAGGCAGGAGATGCCGCGGCCACCATCGGGGGACGTGCGGACCATCGTCGTGTAGAAGTCGGCCTGGCCACCGTGGGTTATCCACGCCTTCACGCCGTTCACCACATACTTGTCACCCGTGAGCACCGCACGACACGTCAGCGCCGCCGCGTCCGAGCCCGCCTGGGGCTCCGACAGCGCGTACGCACCCAGCAGCTCGCCGCCGAGCATGGCGGGCAGCCACTCGGCGCGCTGCTCGTCGGTGCCGTACTCGGCCAGCGCGAAACACGACATGACGTGCACCGACAGGCCGACGCCGACCGACATCCAGGCGGCCGCGAGCTCCTCGAGCACCTGCAGGTACACCTCGTACGGCAGCCCGCCGCCGCCCCACTGCTCCGGGTACGGCAGGCCGAGCAGTCCGCTGCGGCCGAGCAGGCGGAACTGTTCGCGCGGGAACCGACCCTCCTCTTCGTACTTCGCCGCCAGGGGTGTCAGTTCGTCCCTGGCGATCTCTCTGGTGAGCTTGACGAGGTCTTCTGCGTCCCGGTTGGGGAGCAGTCGCTCGGCCGGCATGCCGTCTCCTCCGCAGGTCCATGCGTGGTTTGAGACCTGCAAACAGTATGACGTCCTACTGTCGGGTTGCGTCAAATGTTTCGCTCCGCAAGCTCCGCTCACGTGAGGAAAACGCGATGATCCTTGTCGGCGGCGAGGCCCTCGTCGATCTTGTGCCGGCTCCCGGCACGGTGCCGGACGAGCTGGGGCCGCTCCTGCCGCGGCCCGGCGGCGGGCCGTACAACGTCGCGATCACCGTCGGACGCCTCGGCGGACCGGTCCGTTTTCTGTCGCGGCTGTCGACGGATTCGTTCGGGGACGCGCTACTCCGACGACTCGAATTGTCCAATGTGGACACTGCAATGGTCCAACGTGGACCGGAGCCGACCACGCTCGCGGTCGCGGGCATCGCGGCGGACGGGTCGGCGCGCTACTCGTTCCACGTCGAGGGCACGGCCGACCGTGAGGTTGCCCACCCCGGCCCGTTGCCCACCGAGATCAAGATCGTGTCCTTGGGCACACTCTCACTGCTCCTCGAGCCGGGCGCGAGCCGCTACGAGCGGTTGCTGCGGGAACATGACGGGCTGACCGTCCTCGACCCCAACATCCGGCCCGCGATAGTGACGGACGCCACTGTCTACCGCGCGCGGTTCGCGTCGTGGCTACCGAACGTCGGCCTGTTGAAACTGTCCATCGAGGACGCGGAGTGGCTGGCGGCCGAGGACGCGGCCGGAGACGTGGACCAAGCGGTGGCCGACTGGCTCGGCCAGGGCCCCCGCGCCGTCGTCTTGACCAGGGGCGGCGACGGGATCGTGGTGCGCACGGCGGATGGCGTGGAGGTCGAGGTGCCGACCGTCCCCACCGCGGTGGTCGACACCATCGGGGCGGGTGACACCGTGCACGGAGCGTTGTTGTACTGGCTGCATCGCAACGGCATAACCACACCGAAAACCCTGCGAACGGTGGACGCGAACGCGTGGCGTGACGCTCTAGGGTTCGCGGCGAGAGCGGCGTCGGTAACCGTTTCCCGTGCCGGGGCAGAGCCGCCTTACGCTGCTGAGCTGGCCCGACGGTCGTAAAGTGCGGTGTCCCACACCGTTCGGCCTTACCCACCGGCGCTGGGCGCACTAGCGTTACGAACACAAGACGATTTTGTTGAGAGGGACACGTATGCCTGACGGGCAGAAAGACAACGGAGCGGCGGAACCCGTCGCCCTGCGCTATCCGGGCGGCGAGTACGAGATGACAGTCGCGCGCGCCGCTGAGGGTTCCGACGGGATCAACGTCAGCAAACTTCTGTCGACGACCGGACTCGTCACGCTGGACCCGGGTTTCGTGAATACCGCGGCCTGCTCGTCGGAGATCTGTTATATCGACGGCGATGCGGGCATCCTGCGTTACCGCGGCTACCCGATCGAGCAGCTCGCCGAGAAGTCGACCTTCATCGAGGTCAGCTACCTGCTGATCTACGGTGAGCTGCCGTCGCAGGCGCAGCTGGACGAGTTCACCTCGAAGGTCAACCGCCACACGCTGTTGCACGAGGACCTGAAGCGCTTCTTCGACGGCTTCCCGCGTGACGCGCACCCGATGCCGGTGCTGTCGTCCGCGGTCTCCGCGCTGTCCACCTTCTACCAGGACAGCCTGTGGCCGTTCGACCAGGAGCACGTGGAGATCTCCACGATCCGCCTCCTGGCCAAGCTGCCCACGATCGCCGCCTACGCCTACAAGAAGTCGGTCGGCCAGCCCTTCCTGTACCCGGACAACTCGCTGGGACTGGTGGAGAACTTCCTGCGCATGACGTTCGGCTTCCCCGCCGAGCCGTACGAGGTCGACCCGGACCTCGCGCGTGCGCTGGACCTGCTGTTCATCCTGCACGCGGACCACGAGCAGAACTGCTCGACCTCGACCGTGCGTCTGGTCGGCTCGTCAGAGGCCAACCTGTTCGCCAGCATCTCCGCGGGCATCAACGCCCTGTTCGGCCCGCTCCACGGCGGCGCGAACTCAGCGGTGCTGGAGATGTTGGAACGCATCCGCGACGACGGCGGCGACGTGAACAACTTCGTCAAGCGCGTCAAGAACAAGGAGGAGGGCGTCAAACTGATGGGCTTCGGCCACCGGGTCTACAAGAACTACGACCCGCGTGCCGCGATCATCAAGAAGACGGCCGACGACATCCTGACCCGCCTCGGCGGCGACGACAGCCTGCTGGACCTCGCGAAGCAGCTGGAAGAGCACGCGCTGGCCGACGACTACTTCGTGGAGCGCAAGCTCTACCCGAACGTGGACTTCTACACCGGCCTGATCTACCGCGCGATGGGCTTCCCGACCAAGTTCTTCACGGTGCTGTTCGCACTCGGCCGCCTCCCGGGCTGGATCGCACACTGGCGAGAGATGATGAACGACCCGGCCACGAAGATCGGCCGCCCCCGTCAGGTCTACATCGGACAGACAGAGCGCGACTACGTGCCCATGTCCGGCCGCTGACAAGAACGAACGCACTGAAGGGCCCCGTCGCGACGGGGCCCTTCAGTGCGTCAGGGCGTACGTCGCAAGGCGGTCCACAACGTGACCCGTGAATCGGGCCGCAGCAAAGAGTTCCGGTACATGCGACCGCAAGTCCGAGCCAGCAAGGCAATCACGGCGACGGTCAACGCCAGCGCCAGCGCCAACTGCCACCACGGCACACCGGAAAGCGCGAGCCGCCCAGGCATGAGCAACGGCGACAACGGCGGCACCAGCGACAGCACGGTGGTCAACGCGCCGGACGAGTTCCGCGACAACACGGCGAACCCGAGCACGAACGCGACCAGCAACACCACGGTCACCGGCATGAGCACGGACTGCACATCCTCCTGTCGCGACACAAGCGTGCCGACTGCGGCAAACACCATGGCATACAAGAGAAATCCGAGTACGTACCACACCAGGCCCCAGGCCATCGCGGCCACCGCGGGCCCAGGGGAAACCAGCACCTTCGTCGTCAACGCCACCACGAGCCCGGCCGCACCGACCGCCACGAGCTGGATCAGCCCAACGAGCCCGAGTCCGGCGATCTTGCCGCCGAGCATCTGACCGGGCGGCACCACGGGCAGCAGGAACTCCGCCACCCCGCTGGACTTCTCCGCCACGACCCCCTGTGCCACCAGCGATCCGTACATCAGCAGTGCCAGGTACAGCAGCGCAACCACGACCAGCGCGAGCGCGAGCCGCTCACTGTGCGCCGGGCCCGGCGAGGTGAGGGCACGCACGGTCACGTGCGCCTCGGCGACCGTGCTCAGCACGCCGTCGACGTCCAGGTTCGTCGGGTCCTCGAGCGCGGCCAGCTGCCCGCGCAGGACCTGCTGCCGCACCAGTCCATTGAGGACACCGCGCAGCTCGTCGTCGAGACCGTTCTCCACCAGCACGGTCAGCGCCGCCGGGGCGCCGCTCACGAGCGCGTCGAGCCTGCCATCCGCCACCTGCGCGCGCCCGTCCGACAGGTCGGGGACCCCCACGGTCCGCACGTTCCTGCCGACCTGCCGTGCCTCGTCCGCGAGCGATTCCGCGACGGCGATGGCCTGGCCGTTCAGCCCGATGGTGTCGTGGTGCCCGGTGTCGAACACCGTGCTCTGCGTCAGCACGAACCCAGCGAGCACCAGCGCCGACAACACGGTGCCGAACACGAACGTCCGCGTGCGCAGCCGCGCGGCAAGCTCCCTGCGTGCCACCAGTGACACGGTCCTGCCTGTGCTCATCCGGCGGTCACCGCGTCTCCGAACAGCTCGGCGAGCCGTGGCCGGACCCGCATGAACCCGCGTACCGGCCCGGTCGCGACCGCGGCGGCGAGGACCGCCTGGTCGTCGGTGCCCGGGTCGAGTGCGAGCCGGACCAGTCCGTTGTGGACGGCGAGCACCGTCGCGCCTGGCAGGGCGTCGGCCCAGCCACCCGGCGCGTGCGGTGCGTCGACCACCAGCTCCTGCCGTGCCGAGGCCAGGAGCCCGCCGACCGCGCCGTCCGCCACCACACGTCCATTGTGGAGCACACAGGCGCGGTCACACAGCCGCTCCACGACATCAAGATCGTCGCACCCGACCAGGACGCTCACACCCGAGGCGGCCCGCTCGCGGAGCACCTCGACGAGCAGGTCCTCGGTCGCCCCGTCGAGCCCGGCGAACGGCTCGTCGAGCACCAGCACGCTCGGGAAGGGGACGAGCACGGCCGCGAGCCGCATCCTGGCGTGGCCGGTGGCGCTCAGTTGCCGCACCCGGTCCGCGCGCCGGTCGCGCAGCCCGAGCCGGGCCGCCCAGATCTCGGCCGCGCGCAGTGCCTCGTTGAGGTCGGCGCCGTGCAGCCGGGCGACGTAGATGAGCTGATCGAGCACCCGCATCCGGGGGTACAGGCCGCCGGCCGCGGGCAGGTAGCCGACGCGCCCACCCGCCCGGTGCACCTCGCCATCGTCCGGCGGAAGCAGCCCCGCGGCGAGCCGCAGGACGGTCGTCGTCCCGGTCCCGGCCAGCCCCACGACCTCGCCGTGCCGAACCGTGAGCGTGACGTCCTGGCAGGCGACCGCCTCGCCGAAGCGCTTGGCGACCCGGTCCAGCTCCAGCACGCCGTGCCCTCCCTCACTGGTGTCCGATACCAGTATCCAGGGCCGCCTACCACGGAAGATTACGGGCCGTCCCCGGGGGATTACCTTTGAAAATTGTTCGCGGAACTACATCCTTCGGCGGAGTCGAAAAGCGTAGGTTCTGGCGAGGATGCAGATGATCCACGAAGGACCATTGGAGTAAAGACGCATGGACCCGGACAAGTGGTTCGCGCAGTACGACGAGAAGTTGAAGGCGGCTGCGGCCAGCGCGGACAAGGCGGAGAAGGCATTACGCACGGTTGGTGGGTCCGCCACCTCGCAAGACGGCGAGGTGACGGTCAGGGTGACCGCCAGCGGTGCGCTCTCCGACCTGGTGCTGCGTCCTGGTGCGCGTGACTTCGAGCCGGAGCATCTCGCCAGGGTGATCCTCGAGACCAGCCGATCGGCGCAGCGGGACGTCGGTCAGCAGGTCGTGGACGTGATGACCCAGTTCGTGGGTGAGGGCGCGGCATTGGAAGCGGTCAAGGAGTACCTGCCGGAGGGCTACTCGGGCGACGGCAAGGACAACCCGTTGGACCTGGTCGCGCACCGTGACAAGAGGCCGGACGACGAGTACTTCGACAACCCGCCAGAAGTGATCAAGTAGGCAGTCCACAGAATGATCGGCGGATCCCATGGGTGATTTCAATGTCAGTGTCGGCGAGGTGCGAACACACGCGGAGACGGTGGGCTCGGTAGCCGCGAACGTGCGCTCGGTCGCCGGCGCCGCGCAGGACAACGTGTCCGGCGGCGCGTTCGGCCAGGTCGCGGAGTTCTTCGCGTCGGCCATCTCGTCCGCCGCGGGCGAGATGCGGCAGACCATGAACGGCGCAAGCCAGACGGTCGACCAGGTACAGGCGGGCCTGGTGCAGGTCGCGGACGACTACCAGGCGACCGAGGACCACCACGTGCACGTGTTCACCGTGCAGGAAGCCGGGGAGGAAGTCAGGTGACCGAGACGGCCACGCAGCCTCGCACCACCAGCGGGGGTACCACCAACCAGGTGCAGAGCCTGTTCACGAACATCCAGTCGACGGCCAACGCCATGGAGAAAGGGGACATCCTCGGCTCCGCCATGGGTGTCACCAACGTGGCCATGAACGTGCTCGACATCGCGGGCGACCCGCTTGGCGCGATCAGCTCCGCCGGTCTCGGCTGGGTGCTCGGCGCCGTGTCGTTCCTGAAGGAGCCGTTCGAGATCCTCAAGGGCAACTCGGGCGCGGTCTCCGGCTCCGCCCAGTCGTGGGGCTCGGCGTCGTCGAACCTGACGTCGGTGGCGTCCCAGTACCGGTCGTCGTCGACCGCGCAGACGCGGTCCTGGACGGGTGACGCTGGCAACGGCTACCGCACGACCAGCAACAACCAGGCGGGTGGTCTGGACGCGCTCGCACAGGCCAGCAAGGCGGTGTCCGGCGCCATCACGCAGGCCGGGCAGGCCGTCTCGCAGGCTCGCCAGACCGTCATGGACCTGATCAGCGAGGCCGTGCAGAAGATCATCCAGATCTGCATCGAGGCGCTGTCGAAGTCCTGGCTGTCGTTCGGTGCTTCGATCGCGATGGGCATCGCGCAGTCGACGCAGAAGGCCGTGCAGACCGGCACCAAGCTGGTCCAGCAGATCCAGAAGGTCGTCCAGACCCTGCAGAAGATCATCCAGACCGTGCAGCAGATCATGCAGGTCGTCCAGCAGGTCAAGCAGCTGCTGGAGCAGATCGGCGGCAAGGCGAGCGGCCAGCAGCAGGTCACGCCGAGCACGCAGCAGGTCCAGTACAACCCGGACAACCAGTACTACCAGCCGAACGACGTCGGGCAGCGACAGGAGGCGCAGGCACAGACGCTGCCGCAGAACGTGCCGATCCCGCAGGTCCGGCCGGCCGTGGAGACCGCGCAGGCGCAGACCGGCCCGGTGTCGCAGAACGGGTGGCCGGTGAACCCGCCGCTCGTCACGCGGACCATCCCGGGCACGGACGTGCGGGTGCGGGTGGCCGACGGCCCGGCCGGTGACGTGCTCATGCACGTGCTCAGCCAGGTCAGCACGCGGGTCGAGGACATCTCGATGAACTCCGACGCGGGCGAGCGGGACGACTGGGGCTACGCGGAGCGCAACGTCCGCGGCTCGGACGCCATCTCCAACCACGCGAGCGGCACCGCGGTCGACATGAACGCGACGCGGCACGTGCTGGGCGCGCGGGACACCTTCACGGCCACGCAGTCCCAGGAGATCCGTACCATCCTGACCGAGGTCGACAACGTGGTCCGCTGGGGCGGCGACTACCAGGGCCGTCGCGACGAGATGCACTTCGAGATCGTCGGCAGCCAGGAGGAAGTGGCCCGAGTGGCAGAACGCCTCCGCAACGCCAACACCCCCGCCCAGTAACCCCACCCCCGAACGGGCCGGCCTGCGACAGGCCGGCCCGTTCGCGTGTCCGAACCGCAGACTCGCGGGTTCTGAACCGTGGACTCGCGGGTTCTGAACGGTGGACTCGCGGGTTCTGAACGGTGGACTCGCGGGTTCTGAACGGTGGACTCGCGGGTTCTGAACCGTGGACTCGCGGGTTGGCCTGTATGGCCTCTGAGTTGGCTAGGAGGGGGTTGTGGTGGTTGGGCTCGTTTGGGTTACCAGGGTGGTCACCTTGGTTCGGGTGGCGTCCAGGTTGGTTTTCACCAGGCCCAGGCGGGTGCGGCGGTGTAGGACGTCGTCGGCGTCCATGGCGCCTTCCTGCCGTACCGCCCATTCGACCTCGCCCGCCGTGATCGGCAGGTTCGGGGCCAGCGGTGTCGGGTCCAGTGCCGCCACCAGCGGTGCCTCGGTGCCGTACTTGGCCTTCAGTCGCGCCGGTGCGTCCAGTGTGGACAGTACGGGGCGCGGGGCGGCGCCGACCAGCGGGAGCCTGCGGGTGGCCGAGGGGCCCGCGGGCAGTTTTCCCGCCGCCACGGCCGCGTTCACCGCGTCCTCCGCCATGCGCCGGTACGTCGTCAGCTTGCCGCCGACGACCGTCAGCACACCCTCGGCCGAGGTCAGCACCGCGTGCTTGCGCGAAAGGTCCGCGCTGCGGCCCGGCGCGTCGAGCAGCGGCCGCAGCCCCGCGTAGCTGCCGAGCACGTCGTCCGCCGTCAGCGGCCGCGTCAGCACCGACGACGCCACCTCCAGCAGGAAGTCCACATCGGACTGTGGGGCGACCGGCTCGTCGGGGATCTCGCCGTCGAACGGCTCGTCCGTCAAACCCAGGTACACCAGGCCATCCGCCTGCGGCAGCAGCAGCACGAACCGCGACCGCGACCCCGGCAGCGGCACCGTCAGCGCCGTACCGCTGAGCCCGGCCGCGTCTGCGGACACGACCAGGTGCGTGCCGAGCGATGGCCGCAGCCGCACCGACGGCACCAGCTTGCCCGCCCACACGCCTGCCGCGTTGATCACCGTCCGCGCCCGCACCTCGACCAGCCGCGATCCGTCCCGCACCTCCGCGGACGTGCCGGTCAGCGCGGTCACCGGCGCCCGGGTGATGATCTTCGCGCCGAACCCGGCCGCGGTCCGCGCCAGCGCCACCACGAGCCGCGCGTCGTCGGTCAGCTGCCCGTCGAACGACAGCAGGCCGCCGCGGAGATCCGAGGAACGCAACCCGGGCGCCAGCGCGAGCGCCTCCGGCACCGACACCCGGCGCGGCGGCGGCAGCAGCGC
>NZ_JBARWZ010000197.1:0-18418 GCF_049647105.1 Actinophytocola sp. | reverse complement strand
GGGGGGGCGCCACCCCCGGGATGCCCCCACCACCGTCGTCATTTCCTGTTGTAGAGCCGCATCGTCAGCGAGCCGAACACCGCGATCAGCACGGCCGAGGACACCAGTACCCACGTGATCTCACCGGCGTCCGGCACCCCCTGCATCAGGCCCCTGGTCGCCGCCACGAGGTGCGTGATCGGGTTGACCTCGACGAACGCGCGCAGCCAGCCGGGCATCGTGTCCGGTTCGACGAACACATTGGACAGGAACGTGAGCGGGAACAGCACCATCATGCTGACGCCCATCACCGACTTCTCCGACCGCAGGAGCAGACCGAACATCGTCCAGATCCACGAGAAGGCGAACGAGAACACGACCAGCAGCACCATGGCCAGCAGCACCCCGTCGACGCCGCCCGCCGGCCGGAAGCCGAGAATCAGGCCGACGACCAGGATGACCGTGCCCGCCATGACGTACCGCAGGACGTCCCCGAACAGCGCGCCGACCAGTGCGGCCGGGCGCCAGATCGGCAGCGTGCGGAACCGGTCGAACACGCCCTTCTCGATGTCGGTGTTCACCCCGACGCCGGTGTACATCGTGATCATCACGACGCTCGTCACCATGATGCCCGGCAACAGGTACTGCAGGTACTCCGTCACGGACCCGGCGAGCGCGCCGCCGAACAGGTACGTGAACATCAGCGTCATCATGATCGGGAACGCGGTCACGTCGATCAGTTGCTCCGGCACGTGCTTGATCTTCAGCAGTGCCCGCCAGCCGAACGTGACCGACGCCGACCAGGCGCTGGGTCTCGGCGGCGCCTGCCCGGCGGCGAGCACCGCGCTCAGGCTCTCGGCCGCCGGGGTGTAGCTGGCGACCTTCTCATCAGCGGCGGCTGCGGTCATGCCTTCCCCTTTCCCGCTGCGTGGCGCCGGAACGCTCCGCAAGCTCCGCTACACCGGCGCCCTCCGCGGGCGAGGTGACGTCCTGAATGTCCGCGCTGCGCTCGATGCAGTGCTCGATGCAGTGCTCGATGCAGTGCTCGATGGTTCGCTCCGCAAGCTCCGCTCACAGCTCCGCAAGCTCCGCTCACGGCTCCGCAAGCTCTGTCCGCGGCTCTGCGAGTTCCGCTCACGGCTCCGCAAGCTCTGTCCGCGGCTCTGCGAGTTCCGCTCACGGCTCTGCGAGTTCTGTCCGCGGCTCTGCGAGTTCCGCTCACGGCTCTGCGAGTTCTGTCCGCGGCTCTGCGAGTTCCGCTCACGGCTCTGCGAGTTCTGTCTGCGGCTCTGCGAGTTCCGCTCACGCCGCGCCCTCCTCGTCTGTTGCCGGGTGGTCGGTCAGCGCCAGGAACACCTCGTCGAGGGTCGGCTGACCGAGTGCGAAGTTGTCGACGGTGATGCCCGCGGCCGCGAGCTCCGCCAGCGCGCGGGACGCCTGCTCGGCCGCCACGCGGTCACTGTCCTCGCCGGACAGCTGTGCGGTCAGCGCGACCGGGTCCGCGTCGGGCTGTACCGCGGAGTCGAGCACCTTCGTCAGCAACTCCAGCGCGGCGGGCCGCTGCGCGGCGTCGCGGAGCCGCACGTGGATGGAGCCCGCGCCGACCGACGCCTTCAGCTCCCCCGGGGTGCCCTCGGCGATCACCTTGCCGTGGTCGATCACCGCGATCCGCGACGCCAGCTGGTCGGCCTCGTCCAGGTACTGCGTCGTGAGCAGGACCGTCGTCCCCTGCGCCACGATGATCCGGATGATGTCCCACACCTGGTTGCGGCTGCGCGGGTCGAGGCCGGTGGTCGGCTCGTCCAGGAACAGCACGTCCGGCGTCTTCAGGATGCTCGCGGCGATGTCGATCCGCCGCCGCATGCCGCCCGAGTAGTTCTTCACCTGCCGGTCCGCGGCGTCGGTCAGGCCGAACGCCGCCAGCAGCTGCGCCGACCGCTCGCGGGCCGCGGGCTTGCGGTGCCCGAGCAGCCTGCCGATCAGCACCAGGTTCTCGGTGCCGGTCAGGTCCTCGTCGACCGAGGCGTACTGGCCGGTAAGGCTCACCCGCTGCCGCACCGCGTCCGGTTCGCGCAGCACGTCGTGGCCGAACACGCGCGCCTCGCCGCCGTCGGGCCGCAGCAGCGTCGCGAGCATCCGCACGGCCGTGGTCTTTCCAGCCCCGTTCGGTCCGAGCACCCCGTACACGGTGCCCGCGGGCACCGCGAGGTCGATCCCGTCGACCGCCCGGTTCTCGCCGAACACCTTCACGAGGCCGGCAGTCTCGATCGCCAGCTCACCCATCTCGTTCCCCTCTATATGACATAAAGCCTGGCCGCGCGTGCCCCGCCCCACCACCCCAACAGGCGCGAGACCCCCGCGAGATCAGATCTAGCACCCCAACCCCCAGAAAACCCCGCGAGTCCACGCTTCAGAACCCGCGAGTCTTCGGTTCAGAACCCGCGAGTCCACGGTTCAGAACCCGCGAGTCCACGGTTCAGAACCCGCGAGTCCACGGTTCAGGACCCCTGAGTTTGCCGTTCAGGACTTCTGAAAGACGGTTCGCGTCTATCGGTGTCCGACGCGAACCGAGGACTCGCGAGTCCCGAACGCCCGACTCACGGATCCCGAACCGAGGACTCGCGAGTCCCGAACGCCCGACTCGCGGGTTCCGAACCGAGGACTCGCGGGGTTTGGGCGGGGTGGGTGGGGTTGGGGCAACCGGTAACTGTCAGTGGGTTTCTTGCTGCGTATGGGGTTTATTGGGGGTGGGGTAGGACGTACGGTCCGACGTATGGCGTGACGTGTATGGGTCGCGCCCCCTGCTGAGGAGTACCTGTATGTCCGCGAGAAGAACTGCCGTCCTGGTGGCGGCGTTCGCCATGTCCGCGTCCGCGTTCGCCGTGCTGCCCGCAGCAGCCGTCGTCGCGGCACCTGCCCACTCCGACGTCAGCGGCGTCGAATGCGCGACCGATGAGGGCTCGGCCGCGCGCGTCCGCCCGGGTCAGCATGCGCACGAGCGCAACGAGCTGTCGCAGAAGGAGGTCGTCGCCGCCGAGAAGGAGATGAACGCCCGGCTTGCGGGCCTGCGCGGCGCCGGCACCCAGGCCGTGACCACCGTCCCCGTCGTGTTCCACGTCATCACCGCATCCGGCGGCACCGGCAACGTCACCAACACGCAGATCAACCAGCAGATCACCGAGATGAACCAGAACTTCGCGGGCGGCGAGTCGTCGGCGGCCGCGAACACGGAGTTCCAGTTCACGCTCCAGGCGGTCCGCCGTGTGACCAACACCAACTGGTTCAACAACGTGGACACCCCGTCGGTCGAGGCCGCGATGAAGAGCGCGACGCGTGAGGGCGACGCGGGCGTGCTGAACATCTGGTCCACGAACACGAGCTACCTCGGCTTCGCGACCTTCCCGTCCTGGTACGCGGCCGACCCGGAACTGGACGGCGTCGTGATCCAGTACGGCTCGGTGCCCGGTGGCGGCATCACGAACTTCAACCTCGGCAAGACCGCGTCCCACGAGACCGGCCACTGGCTGGGCCTCTACCACACCTTCCAGGGCGGCTGCAGCACCAGCAACGACCAGGTCTCCGACACCCCGGCACAGCGCACGTCGACGTCGGGCTGCCCGTCGGGCAAGGACACCTGCACGTCGGCGGGCGTCGACCCGATCCACAACTACATGGACTACTCCTACGACAGCTGTTACAACCAGTTCACCCAGGGCCAG
This sequence comes from Actinophytocola sp., assembly GCF_049647105.1. Lineage (GTDB taxonomy): Bacteria > Actinomycetota > Actinomycetes > Mycobacteriales > Pseudonocardiaceae > Actinophytocola. The sequence continues at coordinate 14,720 of NZ_JBARWZ010000197.1, read as the reverse complement.
AAGACCCGCATGAAGAACCAGTGGGCCGCCTACCGAGCCTGATCCGAGGACCGCGCGGGCGCCGCTGGACGATCCGGCGGCGCCCGCGTCATGCACGATGCGCTCGCAGCGGTGACCATGGAGGGAGGGGTTGCGGAAGACCTGGCACCATGATCCGCAACTCCGACAAAGGCTGTTGGGGTAGATGCTGACCAAGTAAAGGTGCGGGGATGATCGATACGCCGGACGCTGCGCCGGACACCACTCGTCCGGACGCCGGCCTGGGGCTCGAAGGAGTGCCACACACCGGGGAGGCCGTCACCGCCGACGGCCATCTCGTCGAGCCGAACGCCGACGACTTCCGGCATGCGAGGTCCGCGCCGAAACAGCCGGACTGGTACAAGACCGCCGTCTTCTACGAGGTGCTGGTCCGCGCGTTCAACGACTTCACCAACGACGGCACCGGCGACCTGCGTGGCCTCGCCGACAAGCTTGACTACCTGCAGTGGCTGGGCGTCGACTGCCTCTGGCTGCCGCCGTTCTACGCCTCTCCCCTGCGTGACGGCGGCTACGACATCTCCGACTTCCGCGCCGTGCTGCCGGAGTTCGGCACCGTCGAGGACTTCGTGTACCTGCTCGACCAGGCGCACCGCCGGGGCCTGCGGGTGATCACCGACCTGGTGCTCAACCACACCTCCGACCAGCACCCGTGGTTCCAGGAGTCGCGCCAGAACCCGGACGGGCCCTACGGCGACTACTACGTCTGGTCCGACACCGACGAGGAGTACCCGGACGCCCGGATCATCTTCGTCGACACGGAGACCTCGAACTGGACCTACGACCCGGTGCGCGGCCAGTTCTACTGGCACCGGTTCTTCACCCACCAGCCGGACCTCAACTACGAGAACCCCGAGGTCCAGGACGCGATGATCGACGTCCTGCGGTTCTGGCTCGACCTGGGCATCGACGGCTTCCGGCTCGACGCGGTCCCCTACCTCTTCGAGGAGGAGGGCACCAACTGCGAGAACCTGCCGCGCACCCACGAGTTCCTGAAGCGCTGCCGCAAGGTCGTCGACGACGAGTTCCCCGGCCGGGTGCTGCTCGCCGAGGCCAACCAGTGGCCTGCGGACGTGGTGGAGTACTTCGGCGACGCGGACGCCGGCGGTGACGAGTGCCACATGGCGTTCCACTTCCCGCTGATGCCGCGGATCTTCATGGCGGTGCGCCGCGAGTCGCGGTTCCCGATCTCGGAGATCCTTGCGCAGACGCCGCCGATCCCGTCCGGCGCGCAGTGGGGCATCTTCCTGCGCAACCACGACGAGCTGACGCTCGAGATGGTCACAGACGAAGAGCGCGACTACATGTACTCCGAGTACGCCAAGGACCCCCGGATGAAGGCCAACATCGGCATCCGGCGGCGGCTCGCGCCCCTGCTCGACAACGACGACAACCAGATGGAGCTGTTCACGGCCATGCTGCTGTCGCTGCCCGGCTCGCCGGTCCTGTACTACGGCGACGAGATCGGCATGGGCGACAACATCTGGCTCGGTGACCGCGACGCGGTCCGCACCCCGATGCAGTGGTCGCCGGACCGCAACGCGGGCTTCTCGCGCGCCGACCCCGGCCGCATGTACCTGCCGGTGATCGCGGACCCGGTCTACGGCTTCCAGGCGGTGAACGTCGAGGCACAGCTCAACAACTCCTCGTCGCTGCTGCACTGGACGCGGCGGATGCTGCAGGTGCGGCGCGAGCACCCGGCGTTCGGGCTCGGCGACTTCAACGAGCTGGGCTCGTCCAACCCGAGCGTGCTCGCGTACCTGCGGCACATGTCCGCGACGGACGGTCACCCCGAGGACCTCGTCATCTGCGTCAACAACCTGTCCCGCTTCCCGCAGCCGGTGGAGCTGAACCTGTCCGAGCACGCGGGGCGGGTGCCGGTGGAGCTGACCGGCGGGGTGCGGTTCCCGGCGATCGGCGAGCTGCCGTACCTGCTGACGCTGCCGGGCCACGGGTTCTACTGGTTCCAGATCACCTCGGAGTTCGACGAAGGCGAGGCCCCGTGACGGTGCTCCGACCCACCGAACTGCCAGAGGATCTCGGCGAGGTCTTGTTACGTTGGCTCGTCGGGCAGCGCTTCTTCCGAACGAAGGGCCACGGCGCGACATCGGTGCGGACGTTGCACTCCTCGGTCCTGGTCGAGGGTGACCCGGCGCTGGTGCACGCCATGGTGTCGGTCGACGGCGGCGCCCCGTACCAGCTGCTGTTCGGGGTGCGGGAGCACGTGCCGGACGTCCTCGCGCACGCGGTGATCGGTGAGCTGGACGGCCGGGCCGTGTACGACGCCCCGCAGGACCCCGAGCTGATGGGCAGACTGCTGGATTCGCTGGTGGCGGAGGGCACGGTCGCGGGTCTGCGGTTCGAGGTGGACTCGTCCGTCGAGCCAGGCGCCCGGCCGAGGCCGATCGGCGTCGAGCAGAGCAACACCTCGCTGATCTACGGCGGCACGATCCTGAAGCTGTACCGGCAGCCAGAGCCCGGTGTGAACCGGGACGTGAACCTGCACCGCGCCCTGGCGGGCAACCCGCACATCGCGGCCCCGCTGGGGGTGCTGATCGACGAGCGTCCACCACAGCCGGTCGTGCTGGGCTTCATGCAGAGGTTCCTGCCGGACGCGGTGGAAGGCTGGGCAACCGCGACGGCGAGCGTCCGCGACCTGCTCGCGGAGGGTGACCTGCACGCCGACGAGGTGGGCGGCGACTTCGCAGGCGAGGCGGGCCGCCTCGGCGTGGCGGTGGCGGAGGTGCACAAGGCGCTGGCCGAGGCTACCGGCGTACGCATGGTCGGCCAGGACGAGCTGGCCGGCGAGGTGGCCGCGATGCACGCGAGGCTGGACCTCGTGCTGTCGGAGGTACCCGCGCTCCGGCCGGAGGAACAGGTGCTGCGCTCGGCGTTCGACGCGGTCCGCGAGATCACCACCGAGGTCCCGGTCCACCAGATCCACGGCGACCTGCACCTTGGCCAGGTTCTGCGCACGACGACCGGCTGGATCCTGATCGACTTCGAGGGCGAACCGGGCGCGACCCCGGAGCAGCGAGCCGTCCCCAGATCCCCGCTGCGCGACGTCGCGGGCATGCTGCGCTCGTTCGACTACGCCGCCTTCCACCTGCTCCCGGGCAACGACGACCCCCAGGACGACCGCCAGCGCCTGACCCGCGCGACCGAGTGGTCGGACCGCAACCGGGCGGCGTTCTGCACGGGCTACGCGGAGGTGGGCGAGGACCCGCGCGACCACCACGTACTGCTGCGCGCCCTGGAACTGGACAAAGCGGTCTACGAGGTCCGCTACGAACACCACAACCGCCCCGAGTGGGCCGCGATCCCACTGGCCGCGATCCAGCGCCGCTCCTGACCATGCCAAGGCGTGAGCGGCCGCTCATCTAGCGGCCACCGGACGCCGTGGTTAGCCTGGATCAAAGGGCCGCCGACGAGGACGGCCAACACGCCGGAGATGCGGGGTGTCCACATGCGGGTCGCGGACTTGTTGCGTAGCAAGGGTTCCAAGGTGGCCACGGTGCCACCCAGTACATCGGTCATCGAGCTTCTGAAGGATCTGGCCCGGCACAACATCGGCGCGATGGTCGTCCTGTCGGAGGCGGGTGACGTCGTCGGAATCGTCTCGGAACGGGATGTGGTGCGGCAGCTGCACGACCGGGGCACCGAGCTGCTCAGCGCCCCCGTCGAGGAGATCATGACCACGAAGGTGGTCACGTGCGGGCCCAACGACGGCGTGGACAGCCTCGCCGCGGTCATGACCGAGCGCCGGATCCGGCACATGCCGGTCGTGGACGACGGGCGGCTGATCGGCATCGTCAGCATCGGTGACGTGGTGAAGAGCCGCATCGAGCAGCTGGAGTCGGACCGCGAGCAACTGGAGTCCTACATCGCTCAGGGCTGACCTGTTGAGCAGCCGGGCCGGGTGAGCGGCAGAATGAAGACCGATGAACGCGAACCCGGGCACACCTCCCGCCGACGATCTGCGCCGGCTGCTCGCCGGCGCGCACCACGACCCCCACTCGGTGCTGGGGCTGCATTCCGACCACGCGGGCACCACGGTCGCCCGCGCGTACCGCCCTGGCGCGAAGGCGGTCGCGGTGGTCGCGGGTGGTGACCGAACGCCACTGGACGAGGTAGCGGACGGCATGTTCGCCGGCGTGGTGCCGGAGAACCCCGGCACGTACCGGCTCGAGGTCGACTACGGCGGCGACCCGCTCGTCGTCGACGACCCGTACCGCTGGCTGCCCACGCTCGGTGAGCTGGACCTGCACCTGTTCGGTGAGGGCAGGCACGAGCGGCTGTGGCAGGTGCTCGGCGCGCACGTCCGTGCCTACGAGACGGCCGATGGCGTCGTCGAGGGCACGTCGTTCGCGGTGTGGGCGCCGAACGCGCGCGGGGTGCGGGTGTGCGGTGACTTCGACGGCTGGGACGGCCGCGCGAACCCGATGCGGTCGCTCGGCTCGTCCGGGGTGTGGGAGCTGTTCATCCCCGGTCTTCCGCCCGGCACCTGCTACAAGTTCCGCATCCTCGGCCAGGACGGCACCTGGCACGAGAAGGCCGACCCGATGGCGTTCTCGACGGAGGTGCCGCCCGCGACCGCGTCGAGGGTGACGCTGTCGGCGTACACCTGGTCCGACGACGAGTGGCTGGCCCGGCGTGACGCGACCGAGTGGGTGTCGGCGCCGATGAGCGCCTACGAGGTGCACCTCGGCTCGTGGCGGCCCGGCCTCGGCTACCGCGAGCTGGCGACGGAGCTCGTCGACTACGTGGCGGACAACGGGTTCACCCACGTCGAGCTGCTGCCGGTGGCGGAGCACCCGTTCGGCGGCTCGTGGGGTTACCAGGTCACGTCCTACTACGCGCCGACCGCGCGGTTCGGTTCGCCGGACGAGTTCCGGTACCTGGTGGACGCGCTCCACGCCCGCGGCATCGGCGTGCTCATGGACTGGGTGCCCGCCCACTTCCCGCGCGACGCGTGGGCGCTCGCCCGGTTCGACGGCACGCCCCTCTACGAACACGCCGACCCGCGCCGGGGCGAACAGCCCGACTGGGGCACGCTGGTGTTCGACTTCGGCCGCAGCGAGGTGCGCAACTTCCTCGTCGCCAACGCGCTGTACTGGATCGAGGAGTTCCACATCGACGGCCTGCGCGTGGACGCGGTCGCCTCGATGCTGTACCTCGACTACTCGCGCAAGGAAGGCGAGTGGCTGCCGAACGTCCACGGCGGCCGCGAGAACCTCGACGCGGTCCGGTTCCTGCAGGAGCTGAACGCGACGGTGTACAAGCACCACCCTGGCACGGTCATGGTCGCCGAGGAGTCGACGGCGTGGCCCGGTGTCACGCGGCCGACGCACCTTGGCGGTCTCGGCTTCGGTTTCAAGTGGAACATGGGCTGGATGCACGACACGCTCAGCTACATCGGGCACGATCCGGTGCACCGTGCCTACCACCACAACGAGCTGACGTTCTCGCTGATGTACGCGTGGAGCGAGAACTTCGTGCTGCCGCTGTCACACGACGAGGTGGTGCACGGCAAGGGTTCGTTGTGGACCCGCATGCCTGGCGACGACTGGAACAAGGCAGCGGGCCTGCGTTCGCTGCTCGCGTTCATGTGGGCACACCCCGGCAAGCAGCTGCTGTTCATGGGCGGCGAGTTCGGCCAGCCCGGCGAGTGGTCGGAGAGCCGGTCGCTGGACTGGCACCTGCTGAACGAGCCGCTGCACGACGGTGTGCGGAAGCTGGTCGCGGACCTGAACCACACCTACAAGCAGCACCCGGCCCTGTTCGCGGCGGACAGCAGGCCGGAGGGCTTCCACTGGATCGACGCCAACGACTCGGGCAACAACGTGGTGAGCTTCCTGCGCTTCGACCCGAACGCACCGAGGGCGGTGCTGGCGTGTGTCGCGAACTTCGCGGGGCACCCGCACGAGAACCACCGCGTCGGCCTGCCGTGGGCGGGCCGGTGGCGCGAGGTGGTGAACACCGACGCCCAGACCTACGGCGGTTCCGGGTGGGGCAACCTTGGCGGCGTCGACGCGGTCGAACAGCCGTGGCACGGACAGCCGGCGTCGGCGTTGCTGCAGCTGCCGCCGCAGGGTGTGCTCTGGCTGGCACCGGAGGACTGACCCGCTAGCGCGACCTGCTCACCACACCCGGGGTGGGCAGGTTGACGGCCAATGCGCCGTCCTTACGACACGGACACCTGATGCGGGGCACACTGGAGCCGTGCACCTGAGATCCGTCCTGGCTCTGATCGCGCCCGCGCTGTTCGTGATGACGGCGTGCACCACCACCGTGGCCGGCACGCCGACCAACGGCGACACGGTCGTGACGAAGGACCCGGACGGGCAGGGCGGCGTCGACCCGTCGTTCGTGCACAACACCGACGGCGGCACCATCGACCGGCTCGCCGCGACCGTCGTCACGGACGTGAAGCAGTTCTGGGACGAGACGTTCCCCACCGCGTTCGACGACCAGTGGGAGGACCTCGATGGCGGCTACTACTCGGTCGACACCGCGGACGACGACGCGAAGGCGCCACCGTGCACGCGACGTGCCTCCGACGTCGAGGGCAACGCCTTCTACTGCCCGACCGAGGACGTCATCGCGTGGGACCGGGCGGCGCTGCTGCCGGTGCTGAAGGAGAAGTTCGGCGAGGCCGCGGTCATGTTCGTGCTGGCACACGAGATGGGGCACGCCGTGCAGCGGCGGACCGGGCTGACCATCGACGAGCAGCGCGACAACCCGGAGAAGTACCCGACGATCCTCATCGAGGCGCAGGCCGACTGCTACGCGGGCGCGTTCGTGCGCTGGGTCGCCGACGGCAAGGCCGGGCACCTGAAGATCTCCAAGGACCGCCTGGACACGGCCATGGAAGCGCTGGTCATGTTCCGTGACCCGGTCGGCACCGAGCAGTCCGACCAGGACGCGCACGGCGACGCGTTCGACCGGGTGTCCGCCTTCCAGGACGGCTACGACCAGGGCCTCGGCCTGTGCAAGGACATGAGCCTCGAGAACCGTACGTTCACCCAGCGTGGCTTCCTGTCGGCCGACGACGAGGAACGGGGCGGCAACCTGCCGTTCGAGACGCTGCTGACGACGATCACGCCCGACCTGGAGGCCTTCTACAAGACCACAGTCACCGGCATGGGCAAGCAGTGGGTCACGCCGTCTGTGAAGACGTCGGACGCGGCGCCGGAGTGCGCGAAGACCGACCAGGGCCCGATCGCGTACTGCCCGGAATCCCGCGAGATCGACGTGGCGACCGGCGACGAACTGCCTCGGCTGCACACCGAGATCGGCGACTTCGCGACCGGCACGATCCTCGCCTCGCGGTTCAGCATGGCCGCGCTCGCGTCGATCGGTAAACCGCTCGACGGCGAGGAGGCGCAGCGGGCGCTGCTGTGCCTGACCGGCGCGTACACGGGCATGCTGATCACGCGACAGGAGGGCTTCGCGCTGTCGCCAGGCGACCTCGACGAGGCGATCCAGGTGCTGCTGCGCTTCGACTACCCTGGCCGCGACGCCGAGGGCGGGGCGGTACCAACCGGCTTCGACCGGGTGGCCCTGTTCCGCACCGGTGCGTTGCAGGGTGTGACCGCCTGCGAACTGTGACGAATGCCCGTTTTGTCTGGTGGCTGGTTTCACGCACATGCGCCCGATCGGCCCAGTAGTGTTCCGGTCAGCCAGGACGGTCAGTGAACGGGGAAGCAGCTGTGTTAGTGCAGGGTGCGCGGTCGTGGGTGCGGATGGGACTCACCGTCTCCGCGGTCGCCGTGATGGTGGCGCAGATCGGCGGCTGCAGCCAGACGGTCGCGGGCACGCCGACCGGCGACCTCGACGGCGGGCTCGAGGTGACCAACGGTCCGACCGGCCCCCGTGAGGGCGTGGACGACGCCAAGCTCGAGGTGGAGAACACCGACGGCGGCGAGATGGACCGGCTCGCGACCAACGCGGTCTCGGACCTGTACGACTACTGGGACAAGGAGCTGGACGAGAACTTCGGCGAGAAGTTCACCCACATCGAGCGCCTGGTTTCGTACGACTCCGAGGGCGAGCCGATGACGCTGTGCGGCGCGTCGACGGAGAAGTTCCAGAACGCCTTCTACTGCGGTGGTGGCGGCGAGGACCTGATCGCGTGGGACCGCGGCGTGCTGCTGCCGATGCTGTCGGAGAACTTCCACCCGATCTCGGTCGTCGGCGTGCTGGCCCACGAGATGGGCCACGCGATCCAGTTCCGCCTTGGCGAGAAGAGCCAGATGAACCAGTCCACCCCGACGATCGTGCGGGAGCAGCAGGCGGACTGCTACATGGGCAACTTCATGCAGCACGTGGCCTCGGGCAACGCGAAGCACTTCGAGCTCAACACCGGCGAGGGCCTGAACCAGATCCTGGCGACCCTGTTCTTCATCCGTGACCCCGCCGGCTACGACCACATGACCGAGGGCGCGCACGGCCTCGCGTTCGACCGCGTCTACGCGTTCCAGGAGGGCTTCACCACCGAGGACCCGAAGCGCTGCGCGGAGATGGGCGTCGAGGAGATCGACGAACGCATCGCGGAGAAGGAACGCGCCGAGAACGACGAGGACGCGGGCGGCGAGGCCGAACTCAGCCCGAAGGTCCTCGACCTGCTGCAGGAGAGCCTGGACGACGCGTTCGCGAAGAACAACGCCGAGCAGCCGAAGATCACCGAAAACGGCGCGAAGTGCGACGATGGCGAATCGACGCCCCCGGTCTCGTACTGCGCGGACGAGAACATCGTGGGGATCGACCTCGACGAGCTGAAGCAGATCGCCGAGCCCCCGGCGGAGGGCGCGCAGCCCAACCAGGACGGCGCGGGCATCGGCGACTTCGCGGCGTTCGCGGAGATCGCGTCGAGGTACACCCTCGCGATCCAGAAGCAGGTCGGCGCGGACCTGGAGAACGGCAACGCGGGCCTGCGGACGGCGTGCCTGACGGGTGCGTGGACCGCCACCACGGTGGACGAGGACCCGAACACCCCCGACGACAAACTGCACCTGGCGGTGGGTGACCTGGACGAGGCGGTGGCCGAACTGCTTCAGGACAACAGCCTGATCGCGGCCGACGTGAACGGCAAGCAGGTCAAGGCCGGCTTCGTCCGGGTGGAGGCCTTCCGCCGCGGCTACTACGAGGGCGCGAACACCTGCACGAATGACTTCGCCTGACCGGCAGGCACCACGCGGGAAGGGCCCCTTCAGTACGTGCTGAAGGGGCCCTTCCCGCGTTGAGCGTCAGTACAGGGCGCTCGCCAGGTCCCGCCGGGCCTTGGCGACCGAGGGATCATCGGCCGAGAACAACCCGAACAGATCCACCAGGTGGGTACGAACCCGATCCCGGTCGGCCCCGGAAGTCCGCCGAATCGCCCCGAGCAGCCGCTCGAACGCCTTCTCGACCAGCTGACCGGCCAGCTCGACATCGGCGGCGGCCAGCTGGGCGTCGATGTCCTCGGGAGACGTGTCCGCCCGGACCACCACGGAAGGATCCGCGGCCTCGGCCCGAGCCAGAAACTTCACCTGGGCCAGCGCGGCCCTGGCCTGCTCGTTGGCGGGCTCCGCGTCGAGGATCTTCTGATACGCGGTGGCGGCCTCCTCGAAGGCGCCGTTCTCGAACGCCGTCTCGGCGGCGACGAAACGCGGATCCTCGACCTCGGGCTCCGGCTCGGTCTCCACCGCACCGGCCTCCGCTTCGCGAATTCCCGGCAACCGGTCCCGCAGGGCGTCCAGCAGGCTGGCGAGCCACTGCTTGATCTGCGGCTCCGGCTGCACACCGGCGAACGCCTCGACCGGCTGCCCGCCCGCGATGGCGACGACCGTCGGGATCGACTGGACGCCGAACGCCTGCGCGATCCTCGGGCTGGCGTCGACGTCGACCTTCGCGAGGATCCATGCGCCGTTCGCGGCCTGGGCCAGGCGTTCGAGCACCGGCGACAGCTGCTTGCACGGCTCGCACCACTCGGCCCACAGGTCGACGATCACCGGCACCTGCGTGGACCGTTCGATCACCTCGGCCTGGAACATCTCCTCGGTGACGTGGATAACGAAGGAGCCGTCGCCCTGGGCAGGGGCCGCCTGTGCGGCGCCACCCGGTGCGGGGGCCGGCGCCCGGTTGGCCGCCTCGGCGCGAGCCTTCAGCGCGGACAGGTCCACCGCCCCGGACAGGGCGGCCGACATAGCTGCGGTTTGACGTGGATCTGGCCTTGTCACTCATCCATCCTGGCACGCCGCCACCTCGGCGTGTCGGGCTACTCCGGGTTCTGGGACAGGTGCTCCTCGATCCGCGCCACCTTGGCCTGGATCTGGCCGTCGTGCCCGGGCCGGATGTCGGCCTTGAGCACGAGCGACACCCTCGGCGCCGTCGCGGCGACCACGTCCACGGCGCGTTTGACCACGGCCATGACCTCGTCCCACTCACCCTCGATGTTGGTGAACATCGAGTTCGTCTCGCACGGCAACCCGGACTCGCGGACCACGCGCACCGCCGCCGCCACGGCCGCGCTCACGCTGTCCGACTCGCCGCCCGCTGGGGCCACGCTGAACGCCAATAACACGCCGACTCCTCTCGATGTCCCCACCTGTGGGAAGCACCCTGGCCGGTACCGACTGGTAACTTCAACCGGCATGAGCCACCGCGCGCTGCCGTTCGACCCGATCGCCCGTGCCGCGGACCTCTGGGCCGACCAGGTCGGGCCGTCGGGCACGATGGCCGCGGTCACCAGCATCATGCGTGTCCAGCAAGTGTTGCAGTCCGCTGTGGACGCCGCACTCCGCCCGCACGGGCTGACCTTCGCCCGCTACGAGGCACTCGTCCTGCTCACGTTCGCCAAGCGCGGCAGCCTGCCCATGCGCGTCATGGGTGAGCGGCTGCAGCTGCACCCGACGAGCGTCACGAACATCGTCGACCGGCTCGAGGCCGACGGCCTGGTCAAGCGGAACCCCCACCCGACCGACCGCCGCACCACGCTCGCCGAGATCACCGACGCGGGCCGCGAACGCCGCGAGGCCGCGACGACGGCCGTGACCGACATCGACTTCGGGCTGCGCGGCCTGACAGAACGCCAGACCGCACAGCTCACCGACCTACTCGCCAAGGTCCGCAAAGCCGTAGGCGACTTCGAGGATTGACCACGCGGGTTTGATCAGCCGCGCATCTCACCGACAGAACCTCAGGGGAACGTGACGGCAGCCAGCCACAATCCGCCTGCGGTCCGCACCATGGGAATTGGACGCGACCAGCACTTTTAAATGCCGGGGAGGCGGGTCAGTCATCTTCCCATTGGAAGACCTTGGCGGCGATGAGGCCGACCACCAGCACGAAACCGGACAGCACCAGGCACGGCACCACGAGTGCGCTCGGGCCCTGGCCGCGCACCAGGAAGTCCATGATCCCGTCGTTCATGTGCCGCAACGGGAACACCTTGGACACCGACTGCATCCACGGCGGCGCCTGGTCGATCGGGAAGAACGTGCCGGACAGGAACGCCATCGGCAGCACCACGATGTTCGCCGCGCCGGTGGCCGCCTCCTCGGTCTTGCAGAACGCGCCGACCAGCATGCCGATCGCGAAGAACGCGAGGATGCCGAGCAGGAACACCGGGATCGCGAGCCACCACGTGCCGGTCAGCTGAAGCCCGAACAGCGGCAGCATCCCGACCCCGATGAACACCAGCGCCTGCACGATCGCCACACCGACGGTCACCACGACCCGCGCGCTCAGCACGGTCGTCGCCGGCACCGGCGCGAGCCGGATGCGCCGCAGCACCTGCTTCTTGCGCCACGACACCAACGTCAGCGCCGCACCGAACACGGCGGTGACCGCGACACCCCACGACATGATGCCCGGGGTGATGTACTGGATCGGCTTGAGCGAGGAGTCCTCGACGTTCGCCGAGTCCAGCACGTACCTCGGCTGTTCCCCCGTGGCGGCCTGGTTCACGTGGCCGACCACCCCGGACACGATGCCGGTCACCACCCCGGCCTGCGTCTGGTCGCTCTGCGCGAACCGGTAGACGATCTCGTCGCCGTCCTGCGCGACCATCGCGGGCAGGTCGCCTGCCCGCACCTGCCGGACCGCCTCGTCCACGGAGTCGAAGCGGGTCAGCTCAAGCGCGCCGGTCTGCTCGAGGCCGACGATCACCGGCCCGTCACCGACGATGCCGATCTCGATCTTCGAATCGCCTGCGTCGCGGAACAGCAGTCCGAACACGACGAGGAACATCAGCGGGAAGACGAACGTGAAGAACAGGGTGGCCTTGTCCCGGTAGAAGATCTTGACCATCGCCCTGGCGAGGCTCTTGAACGCGGTCATGCCCGGTACTCCCGTCCGGTCAGGTCGAGGAAGACGTCCTCGAGCGTGGCCGTGCGCACCTGCAGGCCGGCGAGCGCGCGGCGGTCGGCGAGTGCGGACAGGACGTCGGCCGGCGTGCGGGTCGAGATGGTGAGGGACAACTCGTCCACGGTGACGTCGTCCGCGCCGGGCAGCGCTTCGGCGTCCACAGTGGACAGTGAGCCGAGTTCGAGGATGACGCGGGTGGGTGCGTCGAGACCGCGGACGAGCGTTGCCGGGGCGTCCATCGCGAGGATCCGCCCTCGGTCCATGATCGCGACCCGGTCGCAGAGGATCTCGGCCTCGTCGAGGTAGTGGGTCGTGTAGAGGATCGTCTTGCCGCGCTCCTGGATGGCACGCAGCACGTCCCACAGGTTGCGGCGTGCCTGCGGGTCGAGTGCCGCGGTCGGCTCGTCGAGGAACACGACGTCCGGGTCGTGGATGAGCGCGCACGCGATCGACAGCCGCTGCCGCTGCCCGCCGGAGAGCTTGTCCTCGCGGGTGTCCGCCTTGTCGGTGAGCCCGACCAGCTCGAGCATCTCGTCGGCGCGGTCGGCACTCACCCCGTACAGGGCGGCGAAGGTCTGCAGTTGCTCGCGCGCGGTGAGCTTCTCGAAGAACGCGGTCGCCTGCAGCTGCACGCCGATCCTCGGCAGCAGTGCGATGTTGCGCGGCCACGGCGACTCGCCGAGCAGCGTCACCCTGCCGGAGTCTGGCTCGCGCAGCCCCTCGATGATTTCCAGCGTCGTGGTCTTGCCGGCCCCGTTGGGGCCCAGGATGCCGAAGAACTCCCCCTCCGCGACGGTCAGCGTCACGCCGTCGACGGCTTTGAGATCCCCATAGGCCTTCCGTACGTCCTCGACGGCGATCGCCGCCGGGTTCTCGATATCGGTCACAATGCGTGAACCTATCCGGTCACCAGGGGAAACGAGGCCCGGACGGAAGGTAGTGAACCGATCCGTGGCGGCGTCCGTGTCCATGGCACGGGCGGCACGGCGGCCGCCCCCGGACCCGGACGGGAGTTGCCGTGGCGCGAACGCACCTCGTGCTGTCGGTGGCCGCCGGGCTCGCGCTGCTCGCGGGCTGCGGCACGGGACCCGAGGAGAACACGGAAACCGCGGTGCTCGCACGGCTCGAACCTGTCCCCGCACCCGCGGTGCGCACACGGCCGGTGTCGCTGAACGCGGTGACGGTCGGGGATCTCGGCCCGGTGCTGACGAACCAGGACGGTCGCACCCTGTACCTGTCCACACGGGACAGCAAGGCGCCGTCCGTGTCCACCTGCCTCGGCGAGTGCGCACGGATGTGGCAGCCGCTGATGGCGACCGGCGACATCACCGTGTCCGGTGCCGAACAGAACATCGTGAACACGCTGGTGCGGCCGGATGGCGGTACGCAGGTCACCATCGGCGGCTGGCCGGTGTACACGTCCGCGCTGGACACCGCGCCGGGGCAGGCGAAAGGCCAGGGCGCGCACGGCATGTGGTTCGCGGTGACGCCCGAGGGGAAGAAGGCGGGCGCCCCGGCCCCGGTCTCGGTGGGGGCGGAGGACATCCCCGGGTTCGGCCCGGCGCTCACCGACCGGGACGGCCGCACGCTGTACCTCTTCACGCTCGACAACAACAAGCCGTCCCGTTCGACGTGCGAGGGCGAGTGCGCGGCCAACTGGCCGCCGCTCCTGATCACCGGCGACGTCCGGGTCAGCGGCGTCGACCCGGCACTCGTCGGTGAGGTGACACGGGCGGACGGCACGCGGCAGGTGACCGTCGGCGGCTGGCCCGTCCACACGTACACCAAGGACACGGCCCCAGGGCAGACGAACGGCCACGGCGCGAGCGGCGTGTGGTTCGTGATCGAGCCAGCGGGCTGCAAATCGACCGCGGCGGCGAGCCAGCCGCCTGCGGCCGGAGGCCCGGACGGCAGCACAGGCTACTGACCGGGGAAGGCCCGACCGGACCACCGCCCGACGCTCCCGCCGCCCCGGGCGGGCGGTGACTCCGACCGGGGAGAAAAGCCTGGTGCGCGCAAGCCACCCCCGGCAACCGCGCACCAGGCCCCTCCCCCACCAAACCCCGCGAGTCCACCGTTGGGAACCCGCGAGTCCACGCTCCAGAACCCGCGAGTCCACGGTTCAGAACCCGCGAGTCCACCGTTCGGAACCCGCGAGTCCACGGTTCAGAACCCGCGAGTCGGCGGTTCAGAACCCGCGAGTCCACGGTTCAGAACCCGCGAGTTGGCGGTTCGGAACCCGCGAGTCTTCGGTTCAGGACCCGCGAGTTCAACCCGCACGACTTCCGAGTTCGACGATCGCGGTCGCTACGCCGCGACCCGGCGCCAGAACGCCC
>NZ_JBARWZ010000196.1:0-14309 GCF_049647105.1 Actinophytocola sp. | reverse complement strand
GCCGCTGGCGGCGTTGCGGGAAAGCCCAAGTACAACCCGGTACGAGCGGCTTTCCCGCGCCTTGCCAGCGACCACCTGGATCCACGGACAAACGACCCACTTCACCTGGACGGGGCACTAGTTGCCTTGTCACCTCGGCGACATGATCGTGGGGGCCTGGGTTCGTCCGAGGACGATGTCGGCACCCATGCGGGCGAGCGCGGGTGCCATCTGGATGCCGTAGCCGCCCTGCCCGGCGAAGAACACGAAACCCGGGTGGTCCGGCCACGCGCCGACGACCGGCTCGCGGTCGGCGACGAACGACCGCAGTCCCGCCCACGCGGTGTGCACGGACCGCAGTCCGAGCGTGGTGGCGGCGTTGATCCGCTCGATCGCCAGCGCGACGTCGAGGTCGTCGGGCCGCGCGTCGCACGGTTCGCTGGGGGTCTCGTCGGCCGGGGAGACCAGCAGGCCGCCGCTCTCCGGGCGGAAGTAGAACCGGTCGGCGGCGTCGGCCACCAGCGGCCACGCCGGGTCGACCTCGGCACGCACCATCGCGATGGTGCGCCGCTTCGGCTCAAGGCCGATCGGGGGCACCCCGGCCATGGCCGCGACCCGGTCCACCCACGCGCCAGCGGCGTTGACCACGACGTCGGCCCTGACATCACCCGCGACCCAGCCTCCGCCGTCGCGGCGCAGTCCGTTGATCCGCGTGGACGTGCGGATCTCACCGCCGCGTCCCTTCAGGTCGCGGACGTAGCGGGCATGGAGCGCCATCACGTCGATGTCCCGCGCGGTCCGGTCGACGGCGGCGGCGAGCGGCGGGCGCAGGACGCGGCACATCTCCACGGCCTGCTGTGCGGTGATCGGGTCCGCGTGAAGCTCCCGGAGGTGGTCGACGCCCTCGTCGTCGACCGCGATCCACAGCGCCGGGCGCGCGGTGAGGACGCCGTCACCGAAGAGCGGTTCGCTGGCCCTCGTGAACTCGCGGACCACGGGGCCGCCGTAGCTGGGTGCGTAGATGGCGGCGGAGCGGCCGGTGGTGTGGCGCGCCAGCTCGGGTTCGGCTTCCACGAGCACCACGTGCGCGTCGGCGGCCAGCTCGCAGGCGATCGAGACGCCCGCGATGCCGCCGCCGATGACCAGGACGTCGACCATGCGACGAGCTTAATTCCAGCAGGCGCGTGACGGTGTCCGCCACCGCCTTGGCAACCGCGCGGCGAGCCGCGCGTCAGATCGTCCTAAAAGGACAGTTTGACGCGCTGCTCACCGCCGTGGTTCCAGGAACGGCGTGAGCAGCCCGGGCACCGCATCGTCGGCGAACCGCAGGCCGTCGTCGACGCCGACGTCGTACACCGGGTAGGCGCCGCTGTTCGCCGCGGTCGTCGCCTTGACGGTGACGAGGCCGGACCGGCGCTGGAACGGCGAGGAGGAGATCGTCCACCCGATCACCCCGCTCCGCAGCAACGCCGCGGTCCGCCGGGCACCGATGCCATACCTCGTCACGAGGTGCCGCTCGGCGAGGCCGTGACCGAGGTTGCGGTACGACTCGAACGCCAGGAACACGGCAACCGGCAGGAGGACGACCGCCAGGATCCACGCCAGGTGCGCCAGCACGTCGGTCAGCAGGAACCCCAGCACGGCAAGCATCGCGGCCGGTGCCAGCACGCAGTACAGGCCCCACCGCACGCGCCGCCACAGCGCGGCACGCGGGTGGCCCGTGACCGCCGTCGCGGTAGCGGCCTCCGAGCCGAGCACCTCGGCCGCCACCCTGCGCGCCACCTCGAACGGCGCCGCGGGCAGCACCGTCTTCGGGTCGGCTCTCTCGTTCTCGGTCTGCTGCCGCATGCCGGTCGCGATCACGTCCACCCGCGCGGCCCGCAGCACGCGTACCCCGAGCGGCTCGATCACCTCGACACCACGCAGCCTGCGCCGCTCCAGCGTGAGCGACCGGGTACTGAGCAAACCCCGTGACATCACCAGGTTGCCGTCCTCACGGCGCAGCGAGTAGCGATACCACATCTCGACGAACACCCCGAGCGAGCCGATCACCCCGACCACGAGCGCGGCCGCCAGCAGCACGGCGATCAGCCCGAGGACCGACAGCCCGCCGAACAGGTCGCGGACGGTCGTGAACACCGCGCTCTGCAACTGGAACCACTCCGAGACCTGCATTACCGCACCGAACGCGGCCGCGCCGAGGATCGGGGTGCTCACCGACACCGGCGCGTACCGGATCCACTGCCAGTTCAGGGCCGCGATCACCGGGCCTTCCGGCTCGGCCTCCGTCGCCACGGCCGAGGAGCGGAGCAGCTCCCTGCGCAGCTGTTCCGCCACCGCCCGCCCCACCGGGTCGAGCGTCACGTGGCTGCTCTCCGACGTCTGCTGGCCGGTGCCGATCTTCACCTTCGCCACGCCGAACAGGCGCTGCACGGGATCGGCGACCAGGTCGACGGTCCGCACCCGGTCACGCGGCACCGACCGGTGCGTGTGCAGCACCCACGAGTGCCGCAACTCAACCCGATCGTCGGTCACCCGGTAGGTGGTGTGCCGCCAGCGCATCAGGTCGATCAGAGCCGCGGCACCGGCCACCAGCACCACCACGCCGAACGCGATCAGCAGCATCACGCCCAGCCCGGCCGCGCTCGCGAAACCCAGCACGAACGGCACCGCGATGCCCGCCGTCACCCCGGCCATCCACAGCGCGGTGACGTGGACCGTGCGGGGATGCAGCTGCTGCCAGCCGTCATCGAACGCGGTCACGTCGCGTCGCCCTTGTTCGCCTGCGTGACCTCGGTGAGCTTCTCCGCGAGGTCGGCGGCGACCTCGCGGTCCAGTCCCTTGATGGTGATCGGGCCCGCGGCCGACGCCGTCGTCACGGTCACGCTCGAGAGCCGGTACGCCTGTTCGAGCGGCCCCCGTTTGGTGTCGACGGTCTGGATGCGTGACATCGGCGCGATCCGCCACTCCTGCCACAGCCAGCCACTGCGGGTGTAGACGGCGTCCTCGGTGATCTCCCAGCGGTGCACCCGGTACCGCCAGATCGGCATGATGATCATGTACGGGATGCCGATGACCATGGCGATCGCCAGCGCCAGCAGCAGCCACGGCCGCGCGGGCGGGATAAGCAACGCCAGGACACCGAGCACCAGCGCGACGATCCCGTTGAAGATCGCCTCCGAGGTCATCCAGTACCGCACCGCCCGAGGGTCGACCCTGTTCGTCGGCGGCCGCAACCGCACCTGTGCCTCCATGGAACGTCACGCTACTGAGTCAGACAACGCGCCCACGTCGACCGGAAGGCTCGTCCGCCTCCCCGGCGTTCAAAGTGTTGGTCTCGACCCAGCGCATCCTCAGACCGCAGGTTGGACTGCGCCCGCGACGGTGCCTGCTGGGCGTCTGGCGCGCGTGGCGCGGTCGGCGCGCTAACGCTGGGCTGACCGCCAGTCGGCGGGGTGGAGCGCGGCGGCGGTGAGCATGGCGCCGCCGCCGATGGTGAAGCACAGGGTGGCCGGGGAGAACGCGCTCGTCCGGCCCTCGAAGTGACCGGCGAGAGCGAACACCAGGAGCCAGCCGAGCCCGCACGCGACCAGCAGCAGGATGCCGCAGACCCGCGCGAACCGCACCGGCCCGTTCCCGACCTCGTCGCGGAACAGGCGCAGCATGGCGACCAGCGCGACCAGGATCGCCAGCGCGAACACGCCTGCGACCACCGCGGCCATCGCCGCTTCCTCGCGGAACGGGCCGCCGCCAGCGTCACCGAGGCCGAAGATCGCCGGGAGCAGCGAGATCGACTCGCCCTCGCCGTCGTCCGCCTTCTCGGTCGCCGAGAGGAACGGCACGAAGAAGCCGAGCACCATGGCGGCCGAACCGATCGCCACCACCGCGCGGAACAGGATGGCCTCCAGGCCGTTCACACGGCCGCGCAGGACCTGCACCTGGAACCGCAGTTCCTTGAGCTTGTCGTCGACGATCTTCTCGTCCATGGCCGGGAGCGTACGGCCGGGAACGCCAAGAAGGGCACCTTCGGGACATCGAACGCCCTGAAGGTGCCCTTCGTGACAGTGAGACTAGCCGCGGCCTGCCGCGGGTTCGTCGATGACCGGCGGCGCCTCCGCGTCCGCCGGGAGCGGCGCGACCGCCGGCTCGGGGGCCGGCGGTGTGCCCTTGCCACGCGGCAGCAGCAGCGCGGGCAGGAACGCGAGGGCCAGGAGGATCAGCGCCCAGAAGAACGTGGCCGAGTACGCCTCCGACATCAGGTCCGCGACCTGCGAGCGGATGGGCTCCGGCAGGTCCGTGATCGACGAGGTGTCCGGCGCGGCGCCTGCCGGGGCGTTCGCCGCCAGCGGTGCCAGCCGCTCCTTCATCTCGTTGAACAGGATCACCGACAGCAGCGCGGTACCGATCGACGCCGCCACCTGCTGGATGATGTTCAGGCTAGTCGACGCACGCGCCACGTCCTGCTGGCGCAGCGTCTTCAGCGCCGCCGACATGATCGGCATCATGGTCATGCCCATGCCGAGGCCCATCACGAACAGTGCGGACCCGATCGCCATGTACGAGGTGTCACCCTCCAACTGGGTGAACAGCACCATGCTGCCGACGATCACGATGATGCCGAGTTGCGCGATGCGTGCCGAGCCGACCCGGTCCACGATCAGACCCGCGATCGGCATCATCAGCATCGCGCCGATGCCCTGAGGTGCGAGCAGCAGACCGGCCGCCAGCGCGCCCTCGCCGCGCACCTGCTGGAAGTACAGCGGCATGAGCAGCATCGAGCCGAAGAACGCGACCACGAACAGGACCATCGTCACCGCCGCCACCGAGAAACTCCGGTCGCGGAACAACTTCAGGTCGATCAGTGCGCCCTTGGTGCGCGACGCGTGCCAGATGAACGTCGCCACCAGCACCGCGCCGATGCCAGCGGGCAGGTACACCTCGGGGTGGCCGACGCCCTCGTGCGCCGGGACCTGCGCGAGGCCGTAGATCAGCGCGGCGAGACCAGGCGACAGCAGGAGCAGGCCGATCACGTCGAGCTTCTCCGCGGGCCTCGGCTCGTCCTTTTCCAGGAGCTTCACGCCGAGCAGCAGCGTCAGGATGCCGACGGGCACGTTGATGAAGAAGATCCAGCGCCACGACACGTCGTCGACGAGCCAGCCGCCCAGGATCGGGCCGACGATCGGGCCGAGCAACATCGGCACGCCGATCACCGACATCACGCGGCCGATCCGCTCCGGGCCCGCCGCCTTGGTCAGGATCGTCATGCCGAGCGGCATCAGCATGCCGCCGCCGAGACCCTGCAGCACGCGGAACAGGATCAGCGACTCGACCGACCACGACAGGCCCGCGAGCGCGGAGCCCGCCATGAACAGGAAGACGGCGGTCAGGTAGATCCGTTTGGTGCCGAACCGGTCCGCGGCCCATCCGCTCAGCGGGATGACGGTCGCGAGCGCCAGCGTGTAGCCGGTGGCCACCCACTGGATGGTGTTCAGCGTGGTGTCGAACTCGCCGATCAGATGGTCGATCGCGACGTTGACCACGGTGATGTCGAGCATCGCCATGACCGCGCCGAGGACGACGACCGATCCGATGGCGAGAATTCTGCGGTCGAGCTTCTCCGAGCCCGTGCCGGCCGTCGACGGCGTCGGCGGAAGCACCTCAGTCACAAGACAAATCCCCTCTAGCAGCCAGAAATTGTGGTGGGCTGTTCCCCTCGAGCGAGGAGGGGCGCCAATGCCCGGGAAAGCTGCTCCCGCTCGTGGTCGCTCAACGTCTCGAGACACTCGCGTACAGCCTCGCGGTGAGCCTGAAGGAGACCGCCGACGAACTGCCGGCCGTACTCGGACAGACGAACCCGTTTGACCCTGCGGTCGTGGTCGTCCTCTCTGCGCGTGACCATCTCCGCTCTGGCCAGTGCCTGGACGGCCCGCCCCGCGGTCGCCATCGACAGCCCGAGCAGTCCGGCCAGCTCGTGGACAGCCAGTTCCCCCTGGCTGTCGGAGAGCACGAACAGTGCACGCATTTGGGAGAATGACAGATCGAGTCCCTTGGCGACACCCAATATGTGCGCCTCACCGCTCTTCTTGAGCCGCGCGAGACAGTCCATCACCTGGTCGGTGACGGTCTCGACGGAGGAGAGCGGCGTTACTTGCACGGTACAATGATCGCACCGACGCAACTAACTGCAAGTGACTGTGCTGGGCGTCTCAGTCCCCATTTGGTTTAACCCGAGTCTAACGCTGCTACTCATAGCAACGAGCAACCGTTTGTGTACGGACCGAGGCAACCCCGTCCATCGGCGTTGTCGGGGGTGCGGGGCAGAATGCTCACCCGTGACAGCCACGGCCACTCCCCCCTCAGTTTTCCTGCGCATCGCCGAGGAGCTCAGCGTCGCCGAGCGCCAGGTCCGCTCGGCCGTGGAGCTGCTCGACGGCGGCTCGACCGTCCCGTTCATCGCCCGGTACCGCAAGGAAGTCACCGGCGCGCTGGACGACGCGCAGCTCCGCACCCTCGAGGAACGGTTGCGCTACCTGCGTGAGCTGGAGGAGCGCCGCGCCGCCGTCCTCGAGTCGATCAAGTCGCAGGACAAGCTGACCGACGAGCTCGCGGGGCAGATCATGGCCGCCGACTCCAAGGCGCGCCTCGAGGACATCTACCTGCCGTACAAGCCCAAGCGCCGCACCAAGGCGCAGATCGCCCGCGAGGCGGGTCTCGAGCCGCTGGCCGAGGGCCTGCTCGGCGACCCGAACACCGACCCGCAGGCGGCCGCCGCGGTGTTCGTCGACCCCGACAAGGGCGTGGCGGACACGCAGGCCGCGCTGTCGGGTGCGCGCGACATCCTGGTCGAGCGGTTCAGCGAGGACGCCGACCTGATCGGCGGGCTGCGCGAACGCATGTGGGACAGCGGGCGCCTGGTCGCCAAGGTCCGCGCGGGCAAGGAGACAGAGGGCGCCAAGTTCGCCGACTACTTCGACTTCTCCGAGCCGTTCACCAAGCTCCCGTCGCACCGCATCCTCGCGATGTTCCGCGGTGAGAAGGAGGAGATGCTGGAGCTGGTGCTCGACCCGCACCGCGACGAGGAGCAGCCGCCCGGCCCGACCGAGTACGAGGCGCGGATCGCCGCCCGGTTCGGCATCGACGACAAGGGGCGCCCCGCCGACAAGTTCCTCACCGACACGGTGCGCTGGGCGTGGCGCACCCGCATCATCGTGCACCTCGGCGTGGACCTGCGGTCCAGGCTGCGGCAGGCCGCCGAGGACGAGGCGGTGCGCGTGTTCGCCGCCAACCTGCGTGACCTGCTGCTCGCCGCGCCCGCGGGCACCCGCGCGACCATGGGCCTCGACCCCGGCCTGCGCACGGGTGTGAAGGTCGCGATCGTCGACGCCACCGGCAAGGTCGTCGCCACCGACACCATCTACCCGCACGTGCCCGCCAAGCGCTGGGACGAGTCGCTGGTGAAGCTGCACGCGCTGGCGAAGGCACACGACGTTGACCTGATCGCGATCGGCAACGGCACCGCGTCCCGCGAGACCGACAAACTGGCCGCCGAGCTGCTCGCGAAGAGCCCGGAGCTGAAGCTCACCAAGGTGATGGTGTCCGAGGCGGGCGCGTCGGTGTACTCGGCGTCGGCGTACGCGTCGCAGGAACTGCCGTCGCTGGACGTGTCCCTGCGCGGTGCGGTGTCGATCGCGCGGCGGCTCCAGGACCCGCTGGCCGAGCTGGTGAAGATCGACCCGAAGTCCATCGGCGTCGGCCAGTACCAGCACGACATCACCGAGACGAAGCTGTCGAGGTCGCTGGACGCGGTGGTCGAGGACTGTGTGAACGGTGTCGGCGTGGATCTGAACACGGCGTCGGTGCCGCTGCTGACCCGGGTGTCGGGCATCGGCGGCTCGCTCGCGGCGAGCATCGTCTCGCACCGCGACGCCAACGGCCCGTTCCGTTCGCGCACCGCGCTGAAGAGCGTGCCGAAGCTGGGCCCGAAGGCGTTCGAGCAGTGCGCGGGCTTCCTCCGCATCCCGAACGGCGACGACCCGCTGGACTCGTCGAGCGTGCACCCCGAGGCCTACCCGGTGGTGCGCCGGATCGTGACGTCGACGGGCCTCGAACTGGCGTCGCTGATCGGCAACAGCCAGCAGCTGAAGTCGTTGAGCCCTGCCGACTTCGTGGACGAGAAGTTCGGTCTGCCGACGGTGACGGACATCCTGGCGGAACTGGACAAGCCGGGCCGCGACCCGAGGCCCGCGTTCAAGACCGCGACCTTCAACGACGCCGTACACACGCTGAACGACCTCAAGGTCGGGATGGTGTTGGAGGGCGTGGTCACGAACGTGGCCGCCTTCGGCGCCTTCATCGACATCGGCGTCCACTGCGACGGGCTGGCGCACGTGTCACAACTGTCGCGGAACTTCGTCAAGGACCCGCGCGAAGTGGTCAAGTCCGGCGACATCGTGCGAGCCAAGGTGCTCGAGGTCGACATCCCACGAAAGCGGATCTCGTTGACGCTGCGGCTCGACGAGGAAACCTCCGCACCGCGACAGCCAAGGGAACAGCGCGGCGGCGGCAACCAGCCTCGTGGCGGTAACCAGCCTCGCGGCGGCGGCGGACAGCGTGGCGGCGGCGGCGGGCAGCAGCGTCGCGGGCAGAAACAGGACGCCGGTGGCGGCGGCGCGATGGCGGATGCCTTGCGACGAGCCGGCTACAAGCCTCGTTGATGTTGCTGGTCGGCTGGGGCACCTGAGTTCGCAGGTGTCCACTGTGGGCGGTTTGTATCTCGAGGACTGTGACGTCGCCGAGGTTTCCGGGCCGGATTGTGGGGGCTTTCGACGTTCCTCACCAGGTAGCTTGGTCGGCATGGGAAAGGTCTACGAGGGGATCACGCCGCGCCTGCGGACCTTCATCGAAGAACAGAAGGTCTTCTTCGTGGGGTCCGCACCGCTGTCGGGCGACGGGCACGTCAACCTGTCGCCCAAGGGGCGCGACGGTTCGCTCGTCGTCCTCGGTGAGCACACGCTCGCCTACCTGGACTTCGGTGGCAGCCATGCCGAGACCATCGCCCACCTGCGGGAGAACGGGCGCATCACGCTGATGTGGTGCGCGTTCACCGGCCCGCCGAAGGTGCTGCGGGTGCACGGGCGCGGCACGCCGGTCTTCCGTGACGACCCGCGCTGGGCCGAGATGATCACGCACTTCGCCGGTGCGGACGGGCCCGCGGCGCGGGCGATCATCCTGATCGACGCCGTCATGGTGAGCGACAGCTGCGGGTTCGCGGTGCCGTTCATGGACTACCGCGAGGAACGCACGCAGCACGCACAGCACTTCGGGCGGAAGTCCGACGAGGAGTTCGCCGACTACTGCGCCGGCAAGCCACACAACGTGGCCAGCATCGACGGGTTACCCGCCCTGCCGCTGCCGCTGCCTGCGAGAACGGCATGACCGTCACCCCTCTGGCGCTCACCGCGCTCGCCTGTGCCGAGCCGGGGCCACTCGCCGAGTTCTGAGCGGCGCCGCTCGACGGCACGATCGTGCTGCGCGCCGATGAGGTCGTGGTCCTGAAGACCGGCACGATGCTGCTCGGGTGCCGCGCGAGGGCCGGACGACACGCCACCAACGTGGCCCGGTGGCGACGCCCCCAGCACCAGCACCTCGACCTCACGGTGCTGGACCTGGACGCCGCCGAGCAGGAGGCGCTGCGGCTCGGGGCACGCAAGGCCGACGTGCAGCCGCGGCCTGACCAGTGGCGGGGTTACCTCGACCCCGCTGGGCACCCGTTCTGCCTGACGGTCAACATTCCGTTCGACCTTCAGCGGCTACGGTGATCAGCATGGATGTCTGGATTGGCAGCTACACCTCGGCCACCGGGGGCAACGGCACCGGGATCAGCACGTTCCGCCGCTCGCCGGACGGCACCCTCACCCCCGACCGCGAGCTGCCGTTGCGCTCGCCGTCGTGGCTGATCGCCCACCCGAGCGCCCCCGTCGTGTACGCGACGAACGAGTTGGGCGACGGCGTGATCACCACGGTCTCGACCGACCTCGAGGTGCTCGGCACGATCTCCTCCGGTGGCGCGGATCCGTGCCACCTCGCCGTGTCGGCCGACGGCCGCCACCTGCTGTGCAGCAACTACTCCAGCGGCAGCCTGTCGGTGTTCGCCCTCGGCGCGGACGGCCTGATCACCGGGCAGACCGACCTGGTCCGGCACGAGGGCAGCGGCCCGCACCCCGAGCGCCAGGAGTCCGCGCACGTCCACCAGGCGGTCGTGCGGGACCGGATCGTGAGCGTCGTCGACCTCGGCACCGACGAGATCCGCTCCTACGAGCTGGCGGAGAACGGCAAGCTCGACCCGCTGTCGGTCTCGGCGATGCCGCCCGGCACCGGGCCGCGCCAGCTCCGCCGCAGGCCAGGCACCGACCTCGCCTACGTGGTGGGCGAGGTGAACGGCACGCTGGTCGTGGTCCGCGAGGAGGAGCAGCCCGGGACGTTCACGCAGGTCGCCGTGGTGCAGGCCACCAAGGAGCCGTGGCAGGGCGACGAACCCAACTGGGTGGCGCACCTGGAGATCGTGGACGAGCGGCTGTACCTGTCGAGCCGGAACGCGGACGTGGTCACGGAGTTCGACATCTCCGCCGAGACGCCGGTGGCACTGGCCGACCACCCGAGCGGCGCGTGGCCGCGTCACTTCACGATCGTGGACGGCACCGTGTACGTGGCCGCGCAGCGCGACGACGCGGTCGTGACGTTCCCCGTCGGCGGCGGCGAGCAGGTCCGCTACCCGACGGGCACCCCGACATGCGTGCTCGTCAGGTAGCGACATGGACGCGCGTCGAACTCGCGGGTCGCGCCGGTTGGACTCGCGGGGTTAGCGGGGTTCCGCGGGGTTGGTCAGTGTGCCGAGGCCCTCGATCGTGATCGACACGCTCTGGCCCGCGGTCATCGGGCCGACGCCCGCCGGTGTGCCGGTCAGGATCACGTCGCCGGGCAGCAGGGTCATCACGCGCGACACCCACTCGACCAGCTTCGGCACGTCGTGCAGCAGCAGCGAGGTCCGTGAGTCCTGCTTGACCTCGCCGTCCAGCGACGTGCTGATCGCGACGTCGGCCGGGTCGAACTCGGTCTCGATCCACGGGCCGAGCGGGCAGAACGTGTCGTGGCCCTTGCCGCGCGTCCACTGCCCGTCGGCCTT
This sequence comes from Actinophytocola sp., assembly GCF_049647105.1. Classification (GTDB taxonomy): domain Bacteria; phylum Actinomycetota; class Actinomycetes; order Mycobacteriales; family Pseudonocardiaceae; genus Actinophytocola. Next base: position 3,148 of record NZ_JBARWZ010000196.1, on the reverse strand, counting down.
CTGCTGGTCGCGGGCGGTGACGTCGTTGCCGATCGTGTAGCCCAGGATCACCGACGCCGCCTGCGCGGCGGCCACGTCCCGGCACGGCCGCCCGATCACCACGGCCAGCTCACCCTCGAAGTCCACTCTGGACGAGTCGGCTGGCAGCTTGATCGGCACGTTGGGGCCGATCACCGACGTCGATGGCTTCAGGAACATCACCGGGTCGGCAGGCGGTTCGCCACCCATCTCGCGGGCGTGGTCCGCGTAGTTCTTCCCGATGCAGACGACCTTCGACGGCAGGATCGGCGCGAGCACCCGCACGTCGGCCAGCGGCCACGACTTGCCGGTGTAGGTGGGTGTGCCGAACGGGTGGTCGGCGACCTCGCGGACGACGAGGTCGTCACCGGACCCGTCGACGGTGACGAACGCGACCCCGCCCGGATGGGCAATTCGAGCAATACGCACGACCGCAGCCTACGAAACGCCCGGTGTCGCCCGGTTGCCGGATAGGCATCGGCCGCCACGCCTGGTTGTGTCATAGCCACCCTGCGTACAAAGGAGTACCCCCATGCGGCGATTTATCGCCATTCTCACGGTGCTGTTCGCGTGCCTGTTCGGCCTGCCGGCCACGGCCTCCGCGGCGCCCGCCCCGATCGGCGGCGGCAGCATCCTGTTCAACCCGGTAGGCAGCGGGAACCAGTGCGTCGTCGCGTTCGCGGCGTCCGGCGGCGACCGCGAGTACCTGATCGCCGGCCCCGGCTGCGACACCACGATGTCGACACAGCTGTACAGCGGCGACAACGTCCCGGTCGGCCCGGTCGTCGGCGGACTCAACCACGGTTACGTGGTCGTCGCGGTCACCAACACCGACGCGTGGGACGTGGTCGGCTGGATCAACGCGCCGGGCGGCAAGTACTCGATCGCCGGGTCGGTGGAGACCCCGGTCGGCGGGCGCGTGTGCCTGCTCAGTCACACCGCGGGCATCACGTGCGGCACGGTGACCGCCAAGAACGTGACGATCTCCTACCCCGAGGGCACCATCAGCGGCCTGACCCAGACCAACATCTGCCCGCAGCCGCGCAGCATCGCCTACGTGACCGGTGACCAGGCACAGGGCGTGCCGCTCGGCGGTGGCTCCGGCATCTGCACCACGGCGGGCAACAGCTACTTCTTCCCGGTGAACCGGATCCTGTCCGCCTACGGGCTGGCGCTGCTCACCGGCTGAGCCGCCCGCATCGCCTTGTGCACCAAGGCGTCGCAGAGCGCGAGCCAGCTCGCCTCGACGATGTTGCCGTGCACCCCGACCGTGGTCCACTCGCGTTCGTGGTCGCTCGACTCGACCAGGACGCGGGTGACCGCGTCGGTGCCGGCGGCGCCCGGCAGGATGCGGACCTTGTAGTCGGACAGCCGGACCGCCGACAGCCACGGCAGGTGCGGCTGCAACGCCTTGCGCAGCGCGGCATCGAGTGCGTGCACCGGCCCGTTCCCTTCCGCGGTCGCGATGACGCGCTGGCCCGCGACGTGCACCTTGACCGTGGCCTCGGACACGATCTCGCCGTCCATGCCGTGGTCGAGGATCACCCGATAGGACTCGAGGCGGAACGGCGGCGCGTCCACAGTGGAATCCTCGTCGACCGCCACTTCCTTGCGCAGCAACAGCTCCAGCGACGCGTCGGCCGCCTCGAACGACCAGCCGTGCGCCTCGAGCTCCTTCACCTTGCGCACCACGGACGTGAGCACCGCGGGGCGGCCGGCCAGGTCGACCCCGAGCTCTCTCCCCTTCAGCTCGAGGCTGGCCCGGCCGGCCATCTCGGTCACCAGCACCCGCATGTCGTTGCCGACGACGGTCGGATCGATGTGGTTGTACAACAACGGATCCACCTTGATCGCGCTCGCGTGCAGCCCCGCCTTGTGGGCGAAGGCCGACGACCCGACGTAGGCCTGGTGGGTGTCGGGTGCGATGTTCGCGATCTCGGCAAGCGCGTGCGAGACCCGCGACAGCTCGGGCACGGAGGCCGCCGGGATCACCGGCATGCCGAGCTTCGTGACGAGGTTGCCGACCACGGCGAACAGGTCGGCGTTGCCCGCCCGTTCGCCGTACCCGTTGGCGGTGCACTGGACGTGCGTGGCGCCCGCCTGGACCGCGGCCACGCTGTTGGCGACCGCGCAGCCCGTGTCGTCCTGGCAGTGGATGCCGACCCGGAAACCGGTGCGCGCGATGACGTCCCCGACCGTGTCGGCCAGCTGTAGCGGGAGCTGACCGCCGTTGGTGTCACAGAGCACGGCGACATCGGCCCCGGCCTCGACCGCGGCGGTGAGGACGCGAAGGGCCGTGTCGGGGTCGAAGGCGTACCCGTCGAAGAAGTGCTCCGCGTCGAGGAACACGCGCCGCCCCTCGCCCTTGAGGAAGGCCACCGTGTCCCGCACCATCGCGCACGCCTCGGTGACGTCGGTGCGCAGCGCCCGCTCGATGTGCCGCCGGTCCGACTTGGCGACGAGCGTGACCACGGACGCCTCCGAGTCGAGCAACCCCCGCACCTGCGGGTCCTGGTCGGCGGTCGTACCCGCGCGCCGCGTGGACCCGAACGCCACGAGGGTGGCGTGGGAGAAGTCGATCTCCTTGGCACGCGAGAAGAACTCGGTGTCCTTCGGCATGGCACCCGGCCAGCCACCCTCGATGAACCCGACACCCACTTCGTCGAGCAACCGCGCGACCGCGAGCTTGTCGGCGACGGAGTACGTGATGCCCTCGCGCTGGGCACCGTCCCGCAGGGTCGTGTCGAAGACGTGGAACGAGTCGCCGAGCGGGGTCCCGGCCGGGGTCGTGCGGTTCACGACGGGTGCCTTTCGTTGTGTGGCCACAAAAAAACCTCCCGCAGGATGCGAGAGGTCAGCGCGTCGGGTGTGTAGCTCGGCTACCCGACGCGCTCAGCGATAATGATCAAACCCAGAGTGCTCACGCTGGCATGCTGCCACACCGCCGGTAGCGATACCAAGTTATGAGCCGGTTCTCCCACATCCCGGGACGCGGGTTGGCGTCCTCGCTGGCGGGGCAGTCCCTGTGGATAACCAGCCGTTTCTGTCGGTGGTCCGTGCGAGGCTGGAAACCGGGGGCCGGAGGCCAGATGCCAGCGCGCGAACGGGCGCCGGGGCCGAAGCCCGCGGC
>NZ_JBARWZ010000195.1:0-32430 GCF_049647105.1 Actinophytocola sp. | reverse complement strand
GGCGCGGCCTGCGCGGGCGCGGCCCGCGCGGGCGCTTCGGTGGGGGCGGCAGCCGTCTGACCAGCGGTCACGCGCCGCTCGATGCGCTCGAGCCGCTGAAGAACCGCCGAGTCGGCGGCCGCGTCGGTCGGCACCGCACCGGGCAGCAGCATCCGCGCACACAACAGTTCGAGCAGCAGCCGGGGCGCGGTGGCTCCGCGCATGTCGACCAGCCCGGTGTGGACGATCTCCGCGAACCGCGTCAACGTCGCGGGCCCGAGCCGCTGCGCCTGCTCCTGCATGCGCTCCAGCTCGTCACCGGGCACCGCGACCAGCCCACGCGCCCCCGCGTCCGGCACCGCACGCAGCAGCACCAGGTCACGCAGCCGGTCGAGCAGGTCGGAAGCGAACCGCCGAGGGTCGTGCCCGGCCTCCACCAGCCGGTCCACGGTCCCGTACACGGCAGCGGCGTCGTTGGCGGCCAGTCCGTCGACCACGTCGTCGATCAGGGCGACGTCCGTGACCCCGAGAAGCGCGACGGCCCGCTCGTAGGTGACGCCCTCGGCCCCGGCACCGGCAAGCAACTGGTCGAGAATCGACTGCGTGTCCCGCGCCGACCCCCCACCCGCCCGGATCACCAGCGGGTAGACCGGGGGCGCGACGGTGACCCCCTCGTCCGAGACGTTCCGCTCCAGCAGCTCCCGCATCGCACTCGGCGGAATCAGCCGGAACGGATAGTGATGCGTACGCGACCGGATCGTGCCGAGCACCTTCTCGGGCTCCGTGGTCGCGAAGATGAAGACGAGGTGCTCCGGCGGCTCCTCCACGATCTTCAGCAGGGCGTTGAAACCCTGCGTGGTGACCATGTGCGCCTCGTCGATGATGAACACCCGATAGCGCGAGGACGCGGGCGCGTAGAACGCACGGTCCCGCAGCTCACGGGCATCGTCCACACCACCGTGACTGGCCGCGTCGAGCTCGACGACGTCGACGTTCCCAGGCCCCTCGGGCGCCAGGGAGATGCACGAGTCGCACTCCCCGCACGGATCAGGAGTTGGCCCCTGCTCACAGTTCAGAGACCGAGCCAGAATCCGCGCCGACGACGTCTTGCCACACCCACGAGGCCCGGAGAACAGATAAGCATGGTTGACCCGCTTCGCGGCCAACGCCGTCCGAAGCGGTTCAGTGACGTGTTCCTGCCCGACGACCTCGGCGAAGGTAGCCGGCCGGTACTTGCGGTAAAGGGCGAGCGCCACGCCAGGACCATACCCGCCGACACCGACACCCCGGCCACCCACGGCCCGCCTCAACCAAGACCGCTACACTGACCACGGATCCCACGCGGCGTCCATCTCGTGAACCTCCCCAGGGCCGGAAGGCAGCAAGGATAAGCGGGCTCTGACGGGTGCGTGGGATCCCTCGACCTCCGGCCGACCCTGCTCGGTGCCCTTCGGGACACCTTCGCGGGGTCGGTCTTCGTCGTTCTGCTGGGGGGCCGAGCCCCCCAAACCCCCCACGGGGCGTTCTCTTCCGACCCAGCGTGGGCACGTGTCTCTGTGCCTCTGCTCGGCTTCGCCTTCGGGTCTGGGCAACCTGTCTGTGCCTTGGGCACGTGTCTCTGTGCCTTGGGCACCTGTCTCTGTGTCTCTGTGCTCGGCTTCGCCGTCGGTTCTGGGCAACCTGTCTGTGCCTTGGGCACCTGTCTCTGTGTCTCTGTGCTCGGCTTCGCCTTCGGGTCTGGGCAACCTGTCTGTGCTGTGGGCACGTGTCTCTGTGCCTTGGGTATCTGTCTCTGTGCCTTGGGCGTTTGTCTCTGTGTTTGGCTTCGTCTTCGGGTCTGGGCAAGCAGCCGTTTGGGTAGAAGCGGCACGCTCTGGGTACGGCCGCGGTTGGGCTGGACGGGCGATGGCGAATCTCATTTGGGTACTTCTCGCCTGCGAGCCTTGGCCTGCGCGGTTTGCGTTGGTTGCCTTCGTGTGGGTCTCGCCAGTGGAAGGGGCGTTATGCAGCCGTTCGAACTGCCCGAGTTCTACATGCCTTATCCGGCGCGGATCAATCCGCATCTCGAGCAGGCGCGGGACCACAGCAAGACCTGGGCATACGAGATGGACATGATCGACGTCCCCCAGAACGGCACCAGGATCTGGGACGAACACGACTTCGACTCCCACGACTACGCGTTGCTCTGCGCCTACACGCACCCCGACTGTTCCGGCGCGGACCTCGACCTCATCACCGATTGGTATGTCTGGGTCTTCTACTTCGACGACCACTTCCTCGAACTGTTCAAACGAACCAGGGACCTGCCCGCCGCACAGACCTACCTCGAGCGGCTGGCCCTGTTCATGCCGGTCGACGGGACGATCACCGAGGAGCCGGAGAATCCGGTGGAACGAGGCCTCGCCGACCTCTGGAGCCGCACCGTACCGTCACATTCCCTCGATTTCCGGCAGCGATTCGTCGAAAGCACCAAGAACCTGCTCGACGAATCGTTGTGGGAACTGGCGAACATCAACGAGGGACGCGTCGCGAATCCCATCGAGTACATCGAGATGCGGCGCAAGGTCGGCGGCGCGCCGTGGTCGGCGAACCTCATCGAACACGCCGTCGGCGCCGAAGTACCCGCCTCGATCGCGGGCAGCCGGGCACTGACCGTCCTGCGTGACACCTTCGCCGACGCGGTCCACCTGCGTAACGACATCTTCTCCTACGAACGCGAGGTGCTCGACGAAGGTGAACTGTCCAACGGGATCCTCGTGTTCGAGCGGTTCCTCGGGCTGTCCACACAGGAGGCGGCCGACGCGGTCAACGACCTGCTGACCTCCCGGCTGCACCAGTTCGAGCACACGGCGCTGACCGAGGTGCCGCCGCTGCTGGCGCCCCACGGCGAGAACCCCATCGGTGTTGCCGCGTACGTGAAGGGCCTGCAGGACTGGCAGTCCGGCGGGCACGAATGGCACCTGCGGTCCTCGCGGTACATGAACACGACCGCGCGGCCGCTCGACGGACCCGCCGGGCTCGGCACGTCGGCGGCGCGGATCGTGCGGTCGCTGGCAGGCACCGCGCCGCAGCGGCTGCGCGCGTTCAGCCACGCGCGCTTCGAGCGGGTCGGGAAGGTCGATCTGCCGAGGATGTACATGCCGTTCGAACTGAACCTGTCGTCGCACCTCGACGCCGCGCGCGGCAACCTGACCGGGTGGTGCGCGGCGATGGGCATCCTGTCCGAGGGTGTCTGGGACGAGCGGATCCTGCTGGACGCCGACCTGCCGTTGTGCGCAGCGGGTCTGCAGCCCTCGGCGACCCCTGCCGCACTGGACCTGGGGTCGGCCTGGCTGGCATGGGGCACCTACGGCGACGACCTCTACCCGCAGGTGTTCGGCCGCAGCGGCGACATCGTGGGCGCACAGGCCGCCAACGAGCGTCTCAAGGCGTTGATGCCGGTGGAGCTGACGGTGCCGACCGTGCTGCCCGCGTCCGCCATGGAACGCGGCCTCGCCGACCTGTGGGCACGGACCGCGGGGCCGATGCCCGTCCCCGCGCGCAAACGGTTCCGGCAGGCGATCGAGAAGATGCTCGACAGCTGGCTATGGGAGCTGGACAACCAGCGGCTGAACCGGATCCCGGACCCGGTGGACTACGTGGAGATGCGCCGCAGGACGTTCGGCTCGGACCTGACGATGAGCCTGGCGAGGTTCGCGCACCTCGGTGTGCTGCCGGACTGGGTCTACCGGACGCGGCCGATGCAGTCGCTGGAGAACTCGGCCGCCGACGCGGCCTGCCTGATCAACGACATGTTCTCCTACCGCAAGGAGATCGAGTTCGAGGGCGAGGTCCACAACGCGGTGCTGGTGGTGCGCAACTTCCTGACGTGCTCACAGGAACGCGCGATCGAGGTGGTGAACGACCTGTTCACCGCACGGATGAAACAGTTCGAGCACGTGGTGGACGTCGAGTTGCCCTCGGTGCTCGACGCGCTGCCCCCCGACGTGCGCGGGGCGCTGCTGGAGTACGTGCAGGAACTGCGCAACTGGCTCTCCGGCATCCTGAACTGGCACCAGAAGTGCCTGCGGTACAAGGACGAGACCCTGCAGCGAGGCACGGAGCGCTTCGGTGCGCTGACAGGTCTGGGCACCTCCGCCGCGCGGCATCTGGTGTCCTGAGCGTGGTCGCACTCGACGTCTTCCTGTTGTTCGTCCGGGACTCGCGGATTCTGTTGGCACTGCGGGAGAACACGGGTTACGCCGACGGGCTGTGGAACCTGCCGAGCGGGAAGGTGGAGCCGGGCGAGGAGCCGCTGGCCGCAGCCGTGCGCGAGGCGCGGGAGGAGGTCGCGGTCGAGGTGACCGCGGCCCGGCTGGTGACGGTGGTGCACGTCCGGCGCCATGAGGAGACGCCAAGGGTCGGGTTCTTCTTCGAGGCCGAGGCGTGGCGTGGCGACCCGGTGAACGCGGAACCGCACAAGTGCGGCGGTCTGCGGTGGGTGGCGCCGGACGCGTTGCCGGACAACACGGTGCCGTACACGGCGGCGGGGGTTGTGCAGTACCGGAAGGGCGTCACGTACGGGCACCTGGAGTGGTGAGGGCGGCCTCCGGCCCCCCGATTGTCAGCGTACCGGCGGGCACCGACAGCGGGCGGCTCTGACCACGTGGTTTGTCCACAGGCGACGGGGTTATCCACAGGTTGATCCACAAGCCACGAAACCGTCGGTACCGTGCCGTAGCGTGGTTCGAGGGGGCCGGCGGCCACCCTTGTAGAAATCCGCGACGGCGCTCCGACGTACCCGCGACCGCAGCCCGCCGGGCGCGCAGACGTAAAGGAGAACCCTCGTGAAGTACATGCTCCTCATGCAGGCGAGCGACCGCATCGAGCACCCGCCGATCGAGACGTGGGCCCCGGCGGACATCACCGCGCACCTCGACTTCATGAAGGCCTTCAGCCAGACGCTGCTCGCCGAGGGCGAGTTCGTCGACGCGCAGGGCCTCGCCGGTCCCGAGGAGGCCAAGGTGGTCCGCTCGTCCCCGAGCGGCACCCCGGCGGTGACCGACGGCCCGTTTCCCGAGTCCAAGGAGTTCCTCGCCGGCTTCTGGGTGATCGACGTCGACAGCCTGGACCGCGCGATCGAGGTCGCGGCCGCGGCGTCGGCGGCACCCGGACCCGGCGGCGTCACCCTCAACCTCCCGATCGAGGTCCGGCAGATCATGTCCGCCCCCGCACAGGACGCATGAGCACCACCGAGGACCTGCTGCGTGACCTCGCGCCGCAGGTCCTCGGCGCGCTCATGCGCCGGCACGACGACTTCGCCGCCGCCGAGGACGCCGTCCAGGACGCGCTCATCGCGGCCGCCGAGCAGTGGCCGCGCGACGGCCTGCCCGACTACCCGCGCGGCTGGCTCATCCAGGTCGCGCACCGCCGCATGCTCGACCACCTGCGCAGTGAGCAGTCCAGGCGCCGCCGCGAGGAGGAGCACCCGCATCAGCCGCCGCCCGAGGTGTCCGACCAGGACGACACGCTCGTCCTGCTGTTCATGTGCTGCCACCCCGCGCTGAAACCGGCCGACGCGATCGCGCTCACCCTGCGCGCGGTCGGCGGGCTCACCACTGCCGAGATCGCGCACGCGTTCCTCATCCCCGAGAAGACGATGGCGCAGCGCATCAGCCGCGCAAAGCTGAGGATCAGGGAGTCGGGCATCCCGTTCCGCCTCCCCGCCGAACGCGACGCCGGACTCGCGTCCGTGCTGCAGGTCCTGTACCTCGTCTTCAACGAGGGCTACGCCAGCACCGGCCCCGACCTGCAACGACGTGACCTGTCCGCCGAGGCGATCCGGCTCGCCCGCGCACTGCACGCGCTACTGCCCGACGACAGCGAGGTCACCGGCCTCCTCGCGCTGATGCTGCTCGTCGACGCCCGCCGCGAAGCGCGCACCGGGAGGAACGGCGAACTGATCCCGCTGACCGAGCAGGACCGCGACCGCTGGGACCGGCCCTCGATCGACGAGGGCATCGCACTGGTCACCGCCGCACTGCCCAGCGGCCCGGTCGGCCCCTACCAGGTGCAGGCCGCGATCAACGCCGTCCACGACGAGGCGAAGACCGCGGACGACACCGACTGGCCGCAACTACTCGCCCTGTACGGGGTGCTGCGCGGCATGTCCGAGAACCCGATGGTGGCGCTCAACCACGCGGTCGCGTTCGCGATGGTCCACGGCCCGGCCGCCGCACTCGACCTACTCACCACCATCGCCGCCGACAAACGAATCGCCGGCCACCACCGCCTGCACGCGGTCCGCGCACACCTGCTGGAAATGGCGGGCAACCACGCCGCGGCCACCGAGGAGTACCGCATCGCGGCGGCCCGCACCACGAGCGTGCCCGAGCAGCGCTACCTGATGCTGCGCGCCGCCCGCGGCTAGCCGAGCAGCGTCCACTGCCCCTCGATCACCGCGACGAGCGACGGCGGTGTGGCAGGCCGGTCTCCGGGATCTCTTGCCCAGCACCCGCCAATGGCTACCCCGCTGTGGCGCAGGTCACGCCGACCGGCCCCGTTGGGCCACCCGAACCCCCTCCGGTAACCTCTCCGGCGGAGGATTCGCATAGTGGCCTAGTGCGCACGATTGGAAATCGTGTTGGGTGTTAAAGCCCTCGCGGGTTCAAATCCCGCATCCTCCGCGCTGTGAACAGGCAAAACGCCCGGCATCCCTGATCTTGGGAGCCGGGCGTTCTCCGTCACAGCGAGAGCAGGGTCTCAGTTTGGGGCTCACTCGGCGTCAGGCTGGTTCCGAGACCCGAGCAGTAACGAATAGAGGCATCGGCGAGCCCTTCAGCAGCATCGATGCAGTCAAGTCCTTGAGAGATGACCCCCGCTGATCCGCACGATGACCGGTTCCGCGAGCCGATACACGGTGTGAGAGCCCAGCCGGATGAGCTTCGCTCCCGTCGGTTCCACCTCGGCCACCTCGCAGGCTTTCGAGGACGCGGTGCGCCGTCTCTTCGGTCAGAGCCGTTGTGCTGCTCAATGTCTGCGATCCCTTTCGCTGAATCAGCCGATGTCTAGTGTCCGCCAACGCCGACTCCTCTGACTGATGTACCCGGGAGACGGGGTTCTCATGGCGATGGTTGCGGTCCGCCTCTCGGGATGGCGTTGGGGGACCGAGAGGCGGACCGCGCCCAGCTACGCGGGGAGGAGGCATTCGTAGCTGGGTGATCGGGTGGATGTGACTTACCCCCAGGCGCGGGTCGCATCCGCGAACTAATGCTGGTGTGGTGCCTTCATGGCTGGCCGGACCATGAGGTGCGGGTTGTTCGGCGTTCGCACGCTCTCGGTGAGGCCGTGTCGGAACGCCGGCGGCAGAGCGCAACCAGGCGGAGGTGTCACCAGCGGCCGCTGCACCCGCTCCTTGCCGTACTCGTCCCAGGTGAGCGCGGCCCTGAGGGCATGCACCGGCACGCCGCTGTCCCACTCGGTGACGAACTCGGGTTCGAACGCGTCCCGGCACGGCGGTGTCCGGTAAGCAACGGCACCTGTCCTCCGCACGAGAACGACATCGGCAGCACCGTCGTCCCAGAAGAACGCAGCACCGCGCACCTCAGGTTCGGAGCCGGAACCGTGGCCCCACTCGTACAACGTCCACCCTCGACGCGTCATCGTCTCCAGCAGTAGGCGGACCTCGATGTCCCCGACCTGCGGCACGTCCATGACCACTCTCTTGTTCGGGCCGGTGGGACAGCTGAGAGGCACTCGTTAACCGTCGAATCGCGGAGCGCCCCTCAGCGGGAGAGCCCGAACCTGTCCCACCGACAGACAGGAAACTACACTGGAATTTCTGGTTGGAATTGGCGAGAACTAAAGTTGCACCGAACGGAGTACATGCGGTACACGGTGAGTGAGCAACACGGGAGAATGCCCGCCATGACCACAGCGGACGAGGGCGACAACAACCCTGGCACAGAGGCTGACCTGGGTCCGTTCGTTCAGCGGATCTTGCTGGGTGCCCGGTTGCGCGCTGCCCGCGAGTCGATCGGGCTGAGCAGCACCGACGCGACCAAGACTCTCGGCTGGTATGCGGGCAAGCTGTCCAAGATCGAGCAGGGCGACGTCCCGACGAGCGACAAGGACCTCGCGGCCGCGATCCGTGCGTTCAAGATCGGCCCGAAGGAGGCCGGCGAGCTGCAACGGCTCGCGAGCCTCGCTCGTCGCAAGCTCCCGCCGAGTCGGGTCGCGGAGTGGGCAGCCAAGTACGTGCACCTCGTCGCGGCGGCACGCGAGCTGAAGCTGTGGAACGCGGACGCGTTCCCGGGCACGGTGCAGACAGCCGACTACGCCCGCGCCCAGCTCGAACGCGTGGTCACCGTACGACCGGCCGACGTCGAGCCGATGGCACAGGACCGCGCGAAGCGTGTCGAACGCCTTCGCGCGCCAGGCGCGCCGCGGCTGTGGCTCGTCGTCGGCGAGGAGGCGCTGCACCGCAGCATCGGCGGCCCCGAAACGCTGCGGGGACAGCTCGAACAGGTCCGTGATCTCGCCGAGCTGGAGAACGTGTCCGTCCAGGTGATGCCGTTCAGCGCCGGAGCGCACGCGTCACACGGCGTGTCGTTCTCCATCGTCAACCTGATGGAGGGTCGGCCGGGCCTCGTCTACGTGGCCGGCCTGACGACCTCCGACTACCTCGGCCGCGAGCACCAGCGGGTATATGACCTGGTCTTCGACAAGCTACGAGCCGACGCGCTCAGCCCACAGGGGACAATCGAGCTGATCAACCGTCGGATCGCAGAGCTGTAGGAGCACCACCGATGCAGTCACCCATACCCATTCCAGACAACGCAAAGTGGCGAAAGAGCACGAAGAGTGACCAGGGAGAGAACTGCGTGGAGCTGTGGCGCGGCCCCCAGATGGCGGCCGTACGCGACTCGAAGAACGCGGCCGGCCGCCTGCTGGCTCTGCCCGCGTCAGCAGTGGAGTCCCTCATCAACACCGTGGGTAAGTAGGAGCTGCGTAGGCTAGAAGGTCCTCAGGCAATAGTGCCGGGGACCTTCTGGTCACCACGGTTAGCCGGTGATGTGGGCAAGCCATGGTGTCCCATCTGCCGCTCCAGCGCGCCTGAGCAGCTAAGACAGTTGTGACCGGGTAAGTGACACTGACTTTGTTCAGCTCGCCCACTCCATGCCTTGTCACGTATCAGAGGCTGGGCCATTGGGGCACCTGCCTAGTTCTCCCCCCAACATGGTCCAGCACAGGATCCGAACGTGCACCTTGCCACGGACCGCACGGATCAGCCGGGCCAGCCGTTGACCGGCTCACCACTAGCGTTAAACACGGCTTGGTCCAGGATGAGCACCGCTGCACTGGTGAAAAGGCGATGGCCACAACTACAGCCACACCTAGATAGCCAGGCAGAATCAGGCCGCTCATTCGAGGCGTGTCTGGCCGTAGGTCTCACACGACCGTAGGCGGAGTTTACTAGCCGTCCATGCGAGCATTCTCCCAGAGCAGCCAGTCGCCTCGGTGACGCCGACTACTTTTAGATGCCGTCTAATCCATTTTTCGCAGCAGCGATCTTGGCAATATGCGACACAAGCACACCGGCGATAACTTCACCGAGCCTCACAGGCACAGCATTTCCGATCAAACGACCCAGCCGGCTGAAATGAACACGGTCTCCTGGACGAACAAATTTGTATGCTTGCGGAAACGTCTGAAGCATAGCTGCTTCACGTAACGAAATGGCACGATCCTGCTCTGGATGACCGAACCGACCGTTCCCGTATCCGAAACATTGTGTCGTTATAGTAGGAGCCACCTTATCCCACTCCATACGCCCATACACGCTAGGATAAGTTGCCCCCGAAGCCTTCCGATGGCAGGTCGCCTGGAGATCCTCCGGCCAGTCACGCCATGACCCACCCGGCTTAGAGGCTTTGATCCGCAAAGTGTTCAGCGCGCTGAGCGTGGGGGCATAGTGGAGGGGGTCGGATCCATGCTGCTCACCTGCTTCTATCTGAGGCAAGCTGAAGATCGTACGCCGAACCGTCTTCTGGGAGTCAGCGTATGATGACAAATCAACTTCGATCTCACCCAGGCGAGATGCAATAAGGACTAGACGTTTCCTCGACTGAGGAACGCCAATCGCAGAGCACTCCACTACCTTCCACCACACATGGTAACCGTCAAGACTTTTCAAGAAGTCATCAAAGACCGGATGTGCGGCTAGTTGCGCAACATTCTCCATGGTAACTAGGTCAGGCTGGACCTCTTTGACCAATCGACCGAAACTTGCTACTAGCTTCCAATCAAGGTTGCCATCATCCGCCTTGTCGAAATTGACACCTGCGCGACGTGATTGACTATAACTTGAAAATGGCTGACAAGGTGCACAACCGGCGAGCAGCGAGTACTTCGCGCCAAATAGAAATGGTTCAATATCGTCTGCCGTCAGGGAGTCGACATCCAGTTCGAGGAACGATGATTTATTATTCGCCTCATACGGAAACTTGCAATTTGGATCTACGTCGACACCGGCTCGCACATCGATCCCACCTCGAACAAGTCCGTGAGTCAACCCACCGACACCGCAGAACAAATCAACGGCCGAGATCTCAGGACTAGCTTTTTTCTTTGCCACTAGGGTGCCTTCAACGGCTTGCGGTCGGGAAGAAGAAATTCAAACAGCTCAATATGCGAAGTGAAACACGTTATTACCTCGTCCAGATACTTCTGAACAGCGTCCGCCAGTCTTCGCAAATCGGCCGCGACTACGCCGTCCGCGCATTCGGTAAATGATACTGATCCATGCGCAAGATCGTTCCGTCGAGCTTTTACCAGTTGCAGTGCCCCTAGGTTATCCCGAAATTTTTGCTTTACTGCACGCCGAACGGAAGCGCTTATCTTAAGATGGCACCCAATTCGTTTGCTGATCTCATAGATTGACTCGTCATCCCAGTTGCCTCCGCCACCCTTTTCAATCGAGAACTTACTCAAAGGCAACTGTGCAATTACTTGCTCACACATCGCAGCGACAGCGGTGAGCCGCTTATCCGCAGCTTGATCAGCATGAGTGCGTGCGGTTGATCGAATCCATTCGTTACGAAGATTACTATTTAAGTCAGCGATCTTCCACGGTTCACTGACCGCAGCGTCCGCTACCGCGTCAATGCACCGAGAAATCGTAGCCTCTACCAGGTTGTACAGCTGCAAATACACGCTCGAATACAGGATCTTTTGCTGTGATGCTGTAATCTCGGAGCCTGTGGCAACTAGGCGGGGTGCTCCAGACTGCGTTGCATGGTCGATTTCCTCCAAAAGTTGGAGGTACTCGTCAATTTCCGCATAGCGTTCACTAAAAAAACTTTGCAGTTCCGAGCTGCTCACGAGTCCACCAATTGGTTTTTGACGAAGGTGATTCGCCCTTCCAATTTCTGGCGAACATTGGCGCCGTCAGACCTAGCGATACGGCTAAATTCACCGCCTTCAAGCCATTTTGCGACATTGACGCGCGTCGCATCATATGTCGCGATTTCTGGCTTCTCTTTCATGGCCCAATAAGTGCCGATGGCTATAGACTCAAACCGAGCGCGGGGTGTAGCACGCCCCGAAGGGGTCTTAGTAAAGCCGTGGGGAAATACTCGGGAGACAAATTCAATAACTTTAATGAACCGATCACGATACTCGTCAACCAATGCTGGATCGTCCCGCATTCGTTGAGTGAGAGCCTTCGCATAGTCAAAAATGAAATCAGATGGCCGGTCACGATAGCCATCTAGGCCGTCGCCATACGCAAAGAATCGAGTAATGAGCTCTTCGCGCTCGCGTTCCTTAAGCGCCTTATCGGACACAGGTGCAAGTCTTATGAAGTCTGGATTTTTCGCCAGATCGACAACCAGATCGATAAATGGACCAGCAAGAGCACCGCGGCGAATCTCTGCCATATTGGCCTGCTTGCTACCCGTGTTGATACGGTTAAACATGTCGAGGCGAGCAGCCTCATCTGCATGCTCGTTAAGCACGATTCCCCGAATCGACCGATTCAACAACTTTCTCTGACGTGAGCGAGGAAGATCG
Organism: Actinophytocola sp.; assembly: GCF_049647105.1. Taxonomy (GTDB): domain Bacteria; phylum Actinomycetota; class Actinomycetes; order Mycobacteriales; family Pseudonocardiaceae; genus Actinophytocola. The sequence continues at coordinate 20,400 of NZ_JBARWZ010000195.1, read as the reverse complement.
ACGAAACGAAAACCCGATACGTGAGTCAGCTGATCTAGCTCACCTAGCCTGAAATCCTGCTTGATGAACTCTTCGATTGTCCGAAGACGTTGCGAACCGTCGACAATCTCAAGTCGACCATCAGGCATTTCCCAAAAGAACACGAACGGAATAGGGAGCCCGAGCAAGATGGACTCAAGAAACTTCGACTTCCTCTCCGGCTCCCATGTGAACTCTCGCTGATAGTCAGGTACGACGTATTCGCCGTCATGCATCTTATTCGCCAAGAGTTCGACCGAGTACTCCGTTATATAGAACTCGATCCTCTTGCCAAGCTCTACAATCTGCGCCTCAGCTGCGTCCGCGTCCAGCTCACTTGCACGAGCCGCTGTTCTCGCCACGTCCGCTCCAGTCCAGCCGAGTACCCCACCTGTAGTCAGTGTCGAGAGGTCATCTTAGCTTGTGATCTAGACCTGCGGCGGCAGGTTCCCTGATCAGGGTGTCTATGCCTCTGAACAGGGGATACGACAGCGATCTCACCTCGGCGTCGAGGCGAGATTGGGCTCACTTGGGTCCGTGCGTCGGACCTCAACCGCAGCCTCTTGCCCTCTGCCGATGGTCCAGCCTCGTTCATTCAGCCGCGCTGCCGAGACAGACACCAGGGACCGTCAGCATCACGGCCAGCGTGGCTACGCGCTGCGCCATCGCGGCGAGCACAGGGTCTCAGTTTGGGTCTCAGTCCCGTCCAGTTCGTGCAGCACCATGCCGTTCAGAAACCGCGCTTGACCTGCTAGAACAGCGCAACGGGACCTGCCCGGACAGTCCGGAGTGGAATTGGAAATCGTGTTGGGTGTTAAAGCCCTCGCGGGTTCAAATCCCGCATCCTCCGCACTTTGAGCAGGCGAAACGCCGGGCTCCCGTTACCTGGGCGCCCGGCGTTTCCAGCCTCGAACTGCAGACCGTCTCAGTTCTCGTCTCAGTTGCCCCCGCAGGTCAGGCTGACGCGGGCACACTGGCCGACGGCGGATCAGCCGACCATCAGGATGAAGCGCTCTGACAGTGACGATACCGCTCGTTGGTCAGCGCTACGGGGTGCAGTCGTACCAGTCCCCCGTCCAGCCAACGCTGGGGTAGTAGTTCTGGCACCACCAATAGCGAGGGGCCGACGGTATATGGACCACGACCACGCGATAGCCGTCTGGGTCCTCGTCGATGAACGGGTAGATGTAGTCGGCGTGACCGTTGCCGGGCATCGGTGTCCAGCCGCCCGAACCGGGCCAGGTGTGCCAGATCGTGCGGTCGGTGGCGATGCCGAAGCACTCGTCGCTGCTGGTTGCCCAATCGACGACCATGACCTCCGTGCCTGCCTTGAACGTGCCGTAGTAGCCGTAGCAACTGACCCTGCCGTTGGCGGGTACCGGGGTCATGCGGGTGATTTCCCCGGTGGTCTCCACGGGTTGTTCTGGTCCCGCAGGCGCCTGTCCGGTGTCGAACCGGACGTCGCTGTCCGTGCTCGCCGCAGCTGGGGTGGCCGGCGTCAGCGCCATGGTGAGCGCGACCCCTGCGGCCGCTACGCCGTTTCGCAGAGCTCGTCGTCTGAACCTCATCGGTATGTTCCCCCATCTTGTCGAATCCCCGGCTACCAGGGACTACCACCAAAATCGCCCTACGCAAGCAGCCGTTGCTGTCGCCGTGTCAAATTCACCTGTATGGCGGCGAGAACGTTGCAGTCTGTCCGCTTGCCCCTCGCAGGTCAGGCCGACGCAGGCACACGGGCAGGTGGGCCGCCGTGCGGCCCGAGACCTCACGTCTGTGGTGACCGCTCCCCCGCCGCTTCCGTTGCGGGCAGTAAGCGCCGCACCTGACCCTCGGTGACACCTACGGCGTGCACTTCGGTATCTCACCCGACGCGGATGATCCCTTGGCGTGCCTTGCGGAGTGTGATCCGGCAGCAGTGGCAAGGCCCAGCGTGTGATGGGTCTGGGCCTCCCGACCGGAGGGGAGCCGACCGCATGCCATCGTCGTTCGAGCGCGAAGAGAATGCCTACACGCTGGGTGTTCAGGCCGGACTGTGGGGATATCCGTTGGCGCACCGCGTGGCGGCGTTCCCAGCGGCCCTGCACGCGAAGGGCATCGGGCTCAACTCGCTGCGGAAGTTCGAACGCGGTTAAGACCCCGCCGGCGGCCGGCATGTGGAACCTCGCCATGTACGACGACGAGATGCTCTTCGTTGCCAACCCGATCGACCGGTTCACGATCGGGAGCACCACGGACGGTGTCACCACAGACCCCGACGGCACCCTCACCATCTACATCCAGCACAACCGACCCGGCGAACAGCGCGAAACGCACTGGCTGCCCGCCCCATCAGGGACCTTCAACCTCACCATGCGTTTCTACGCCCCGCTCAGCCCTGTCCTCGACAAGAACTACGCACTACCGGCAGTACAGACAGCGGGGTAGCCCGAGGTGCCAGCCGCATACCTATCCTTGTGCCACAACGAGGAGCGGCGTTGATGGAAGACGACGTGATGGTCCGGGTGACCGCGGCTGTGCGGCGTGGGCAGGCCGGAGAGCGAGCGGCCGCCCGGCACGATCTGGCGGCGATGTGGGCCGAGGTCGAGCGGGGCGGGGGCGACGACTTCCACCGCTGCGTGATCGCGCACTTCATGGCCGATCTGCAGGAGAGCGGGCGCGAGGAGTTGATGTGGGACGAGCGCGCCCTCGCCGCGGTCGACGGCGTGAGCGACGAGCGCGCGCAGGAGTTCCACGCGTCGTTGCGGGTTCGGGGGTTCATGCCGTCGCTGTACCTGAGCCTCGCCGATGATCACCGGCGACTCGGGGATCCGGACCGTGCCCGCGAGTTCCTCGCGAAGGCGCGCGCCACGTCTGATGCGCTGGGCGAAGACGCTTACGGCGAGCTGGTCAGAGGCGCCATGGACAAGATAAGCCGGGCTCTGACCGAGGGCTCGACCGAGCCACTGCCTGACCACTGACGTCGGGATGCCCGCAAAGCAAGAGCGCCGGCCACCTGTGACGGTGGCCGGCGCTCGTCGCTGGTCAGTCCTCTTCGGCGGCGGCGTGGTCCGCCTCACCCGGAGTCGGGTCCCGGTCGAGGTTGATCAGTGGATGCCGCTCCGCCCCCTCCGGCGCCGCGTGCCTCCCCTGCCGATGCTCGGTGTCCTGCTGGTCGGGCATGACGTCCTCCTCGTTTCTCCCACGTCAGCCCCGGCAGTATCGCTCATCCGGCCAGCGTCAGACGCACCACCTGTGGATCGTGGTCGCTGGTCTGGTTCGCGAACTCCGCGTTCACGTGCACCACGTCGTAGTCGAGCCGCGCGATCTGGCCGGCGACCAGTACGTGGTCCAGCGTTTGCGAATTCCCTTCATAGATGTAGCTGTACCGCTCGCCCCTCGGCAGCAGGTCGATCAGGTCGGTCAGCCGCGGCGTCAGCTCGTCCAGCGCGGGTGCGAACTGGAAATCGTTCATATCGCCCAGCACGACCACATTCGCCCGGCGCGGGAGCTGGTCCACGAACTGCCGGACCTCCTTCGCCTGCGCGATCCGCTGCGTCTCGCTCGACCGCGACGGCGGCTGGTGCCGCCCGTACAGCGGCTCGTCGCCGCCCTTCGAGTTGAAGTGGTTCGCCACCACGAACACCGTCCGCCCACGGAAGGTGAACTCGCCGGCCAGCGGCTTGCGGCTGTCCGCCCACGCCTCGCTCGCCGGGTTGATCCGCCCCGGCGACACCGACAAGTGCCGGTCGACCACCGACACCGGCGTGGTCGCGTCGCCACCCGGCCGGTCGGTGAACGACACCCGCGACGGGTCGAACAGGAACGCCACCCGGATGTTGCCGCCCGGCTGACCACCGTCCGCGCCGGCCACCGGGTCGATCTGCCGCCACTCGTACCGCGGCCCACCCGCCGCGACGATCGCGTCGACGAACCGCTGCAGCGTCTGCCCGGCCGTCACGACCTGGTCGTCCGTCGCGCCGTTGTCGTCCTGGATCTCCTCGAGCGACAGGATGTCCGGGCTCGCCAGGTTCTCCACCACGCCCTGCGCGAGCCGCTGGAACTTCGCGGCCGGGTCCGTCGGCGCCAGGTTCTCGACGTTGTAGGTGCCGACCGCCAGCTCACCGTCGCGCTGACGGCGCGTTGTCTCCGGCCGCAGCCCACCCGCCTCGATCTCGCCCAGCGCGGTCGCCTGGATGACGTACCCGCCGAACTCGTCGTAGTCGAGCGGCCCCGACGTCTCTCCCGCGAGCGTGTCCCGCACGTTGGCCTGCGGGAACGGCCGCTGCGAGAACGGGATCAGCGACTCGACCTTGATCCGGCCGGTGTTGTCCGCGCGGTAGCCGGAGTACAGCACGCCACCGCGCGCGGTCCGGTTCTCCCGGGGCCTACTGGTCAGCCACACCTCGTTGTACTGCGTCGTCGGCCCGACCACAGGGGCGTCGTCCACCCGCACCCGCATGCCCTCGAGCGACTCGTAGTAGTCCAGCGCGTACCGGTGCGGCCGCAGTCGCGGGCTCTCGATGTCGCCGTCCGCGGTGAGGTCCCTCGGCACGTCCAGCACCTCGGCCTCCGGCAGCGCGTGCCCACTGGACTCCACCGTCCACGTGGCGCCCACCAACTCGGTCGTCGACTGGTGCACCGCGGCGTCCGGCGGCCCGTCCGGGTAGTACTCCTCGACCGTTCCCGCCACCATGACTTGGTCACCCACCGCAACCTGCGGCGACTCCGATCCGGTGAAGACCAGCAGACCTTCGCTGGTCGCCCGATCACCGTCCGGAGTCGAATCCTGGATCCAGAAGCCCCGCGCCGAGCCGAACGCCCGCACCGCGGTCACGATCCCCTGGACCCCCGAAACCTGCTCCCCGTCATGCGGCGACAGCCTCGTAGCGCCTTGGATGTCGTGAATCCGCAGGTCATCCGCCACGGCACTAGCGGAGGTCGGCGCACACAGCGCCAGAGCGGTCACCCCGACCAGAACCAATCCTTCTCGCCTCACCGGCCTGCCTTCCGTTCCTGAACCCCCGAGTTCTGGACACGGGGCATACTCCCCTGATCAGGTGAGCGAGAGTAGGTCCGAAAGGAGACTCTGCGCAGACGCACACGATGCGCCGCCTCTGTGCAGGGCCGCCAGCCCCGTCCGGTAAGGTTCCGCTCGGTAGCGTGTCCGAGCGGCCGAAGGAGCGCGCCTCGAAAGCGCGTGAGGGTTCACGCCCTCCGTGGGTTCAAATCCCACCGCTACCGCTCTATGAACAGGTGAAACCCCGGCAACCTTGGCGAACAAGGTTGCCGGGGTTTCGTCCGTCTACCCACTCCGTCTCAGTTCACGTCTCAGTTGCCCCTGTCAGACCGCCAACGGAGCGGCGCGAAGCACACGGATGGTCCCTACCGAATTTGTTGACGACTGCCTTCAGGTAAAGGGGACCGCACTCATCTCGCGTACGAACACGGCCTATGACAGCTCGCCTTGTCGCGGCTGTTCGAACTCCCCAAGGTTGGAGGCGACGTGATAGCAGTGCTGAGGCGGGTACAGCGTGCACGTCACTACCTGGAGAATCTGTCACCAGACATCGACTTGCGAACCCGACGGCGTCGCCGAGATCGAACCTGGCGGTTGTCCGCAACCTGGCCCTCTTCATCGGCTGCGGTCATGCGGACCTCGCCGACTGCCGCATTTCACGGGCCGTCAACTCCCGTCTTCCTGCATGCTCGTCATGCCCCGACGATGGTCAGACCTTCGTGTTCGGCGAAGTCCCTGAAATCCTTGACGTTCAAGGTGGCCAGGGGCAGGTCGTAGTACAAGCAGCATGCCGCCACCCACATGTCGTTCTGCGGACGAGGCCGACCACGGTTCTGTGCGTGGGCGGCAATGGCACCCCAGGTGCGAGCCACGTCCTGGATCTCGTCGTTGTAGGGCAGAACCAGGACGTTGCTCAGCCAGGCATCCAAGCGGTGCCGGTAGGTAGGGCCCACTGCCGACTGACAGACCACTTGGTCCGCTCCGCCAGCGTGACGAACGTGATGCACAACCGGTTGTTGCGGACGGCCTCAACAACCGGGGCCGGGAGGTCGTGCCGCTTGAACGCGTTGGACACGACGTCTGTGTCCAGGACGACGAAGCTCAACGGCTACCCAAGATCAGCGCGACGGGCCGCATAGGTGTCACGAAGGAACTCGTCCAACTCGTCGTCGGTGTCGAACACGTCGCACGCGAGGTCATCCATGGACTCTATCGGCCGTACGCCCTTGCGGCGCGCTAGCTCGTCAAGGGACACCCGGCCAGCCGGACGTGCGGGAACGTGATCCGCGTGGTCGCTACTCGTCGTCATTCAACACCTCCTCCGACCAGTGTTGCACGGTTTACAAACGTTATGTGCGGTCTGCGCAACGAACGTGCGAACCGCACAACATCCATGCGATTCAGCCACCTGACCGTACTCGGCTCTGGTGCGACACCGGGCACGTTGTAGCCGAGTTTGCGCAGGTCAGCCGGTTACCCATGACGCGACCTACCTCCGAGGTATCCGTTGGGCGCTGCGGCGGCATTCGCTGACGGCCGCAGGAGTTCGTCGACATCGAAGATCGCCTTGACCAGCACGGACACTCTCAGCGATCAGCGCTGGACGGTGGGTCGCAGAACGAGTGTCTGCGCAGAGCGCGGACCTCGTCGCCTCTCTCTTTTCCGGGGGTGCGGCGCCGGATCCTCTCAATTGGCCTGGCATTTCCGTCAAATACGCCTGAATGATGTAATCAGGATGGTTGTTTCTTGTTCTATCCTGGGATGGACCGCCTGTCGTGACGGCTCACCGACAGGCGGTCGTGCTTTCCTCGGGGGTCGCGAATCTATGGTCACTAATTGCCTCTCTTTCTGATCCAGGAAGGTCATTGGCGAAAACTGGGTTCGCGGTGGTGGCAGTTGCCGGAATTCTGGTGGCAGTTATCGGGAAGGTTGAGATTCGGGTCGCGGCAACTGTCGTCGCCATTGTCTGTGCCGGTGGCGTGACGCCCGCTGGTCACGCGGTACCGCGACTTCGTTGCGGGGCACGGGTCCGCGACTTGGTAGACCTGACATCAGAATGTGCGAGGTCATCGTGATCGAGGCCGTCGCCGAGTGGGACGAGGTTCATTTCACGCGGTCAGCCTCGGCAGGGACTGGGAACTGCCGGAGAAGTACCACCGGAATATCGCGGTGAATGCCGACGACATCGAGATCGACGGTCGGCCTACGAGGCATTGGAGTATGACTAACTCGTGGTTCTCCGGCGCTCGGTTGATGTCTATCGTGTACTTTCATTCGCCAGCCTGGCACTGACCTGACCGGCGCCGTCAGGTGCCGCGTCCGTCGTGGTTCACCCGATGGGGTGACCGGAAACCCACCGGCTTTTGTCGGTGCTCGTTGCTAACTTCGCCGGCATGGAGTTCACCAGGGTCCAGCGGCAGGAGGCCGACGAGGTCGTCGGCTTCCTGACCGCCGAGGAGTGGCCGTTCCACACCGAGCCGAAGCCCGACGGCGACGCCGTGCGTGCCCGGGTCGCCGGCGGGGCGTACGACGATGCCTTCTGGATCGCCGACGGACCCGATCGGCTCGGGCTCGTCCGGTTACTGGACCTCGACGACGGGACTCCGCTGTTCGACTTACGCGTGCGTGCGTCGGCACGCGGACGTGGCGTCGGGGCCACCGCCGTGCGGTGGCTGACCTCGCACGTCTTCACCAACTACGCGACCAACCGGATCGAAGGGACCACTCGCCAGGACAACCACGCCATGCGGCGGATCTTCAGCAAGGCCGGCTACGCCAAGGAGGCCCACTACCGGGACGCCTGGCCAGGGCCCGACCGCTTATACGACTCCGTCGGCTACGCGACCCTGCGCCGGGACTGGGAGACCAGCACCGTGACCTCCGTCGACTGGCCCGGCTGACCAGTGCCCCGTCCAGGCGGCGTGTCAGCCTGGACGGGGCACTAGCCGGGGCGGTGGGTGGCGAAGAACTCGTCGAGCAGCGCGGCGCACTCGTCGGCCAGCACCCCGCCCACCACCTCCGGGCGGTGTGTCAGCCTGCGGTCACGCACCACGTCCCACAAGGACCCGGCCGCGCCCGTCCGCGGCTCCCACGCGCCGAACACGACGCGGGCCACGCGGGCGAGTACGAGCGCGCCCGCGCACATCGTGCACGGCTCGACCGTGACGACGAGCGTGCAGCCGGTGAGGCGCCAGCCATCGCCGTGGCGGGTGGCTGCCTCACGCAGGGCCAGGACCTCGGCGTGCGCGGTGGGGTCGCCGAGTGCCTCGCGGGCGTTGCAGGCGGTGGCCAGCTCCGTGCCGTCGGGGGCGAGCACCAGCGCGCCGATCGGCACGTCGCCGGTCGCGCGGGCACGCTTCGCCACCTCGAGCGCGGCGCGGACCAGGTCCTCGTCGGTGGCTTTGGTCGCCGGGCTCACTGGGCGATGCTGTCCATGGTGTCGAGGAGCTGGCTGAACTCGTCGGCGAAGCCGCAGCGCTGCGCGATCATCTGCAGTTGCTCGTCGGGGTAGAGGTGCACCTCGCCGACGATCACCTGCAGCTCGGGGGCGGGCATGCCGATGTCGGCGAGGAGGTCGAGCGTGCCCTCGGGCCAGATCTCGTCGTCGTCGTAGTCGGCGGGCGGTTCCACGCGCAGCAGGTCCAGCGCGTCCGCGGCGATGTCGTAGTCGAGCGCCGCGGCCGAGTCGGACAGCAGCAGCTGCACGCCGCCCGGGCCAGGTCGCAGGATGAGGAAGAACTGGTCGTCCACGTCGAGCAGGCCGAACACGGCCCCGGTCGACCTGATCTTGCGCAGCTCGGTGATGGCCGCGTCGAGCTCGGACAACGCCGAGCTCTCCATGGCCGCGCACCGCCACTTGCCTTCTTCGCGAACAACGGCGATCGCGAAGCCCGTCACCGGGTCCTGCTCGGACATGGGGGACACGGTATGCCTCAAGTTGGGCCGCAGGAAGAAGCAGTAGCCGGAGTGTTGCGCGATCATCAAGGGATGAAGACCGCATCGCTGTCCGACGACCCGAGGTTCACCGGCCTGTTCGACGCCGCCCGTGCACTGCAACCGAGGACGGTGTCGCTGCGGAGGCAGCTGCACAAGCACCCGGAGGAGGGACTCGACCTGCCGAAGACGCAGGCCGCGGTGCTGCACGCGCTCGATGGCCTCGGGCTGCACATCAGCACCGGCGAGGCGTGCACCTCGGTGACGGCGGTGCTGAACGGCGACCGCCCGGGGCCGACGGTGCTGCTGCGCGGCGACATGGACGCGCTGCCGCTGCGGGAGGACAGCGGCCTGGCGTTCGCGTCGGAGACCGACGGCACGATGCACGCGTGCGGCCACGACACGCACACGGCGATGCTCGTGTCGGCCGCCCGGCTGCTGAACAGCAGGCGGGACGCGCTGGCGGGCAAGGTCGTGTTGATGTTCCAGCCCGGCGAGGAGGGCCAGCACGGCGCGCGGTACATGTTGGAGGAGGGCGTGCTCGAGGCGGGTGGGCGGCCGGTGGAGCAGGCGTTCGCGCTGCACATCACGTCGACGGCGCAGTCGGGCGTGGTGATGTGCCGTCCCGGGCCGATGATGGCGAGCGCCGACGCGTACACGGTGACGGTCACCGGCAAGGGTGGCCACGGCGCGATGCCCGACCGCGCGATCGACCCGGTCCCGGCCGCGGCGGCGATGGTCGGCGCACTCCAGACGATGGTGACCCGCAGGTTCAGCGTCTTCGACCCCGCCGTGCTCACGGTCGGCCGGATCACGGCGGGCACGACGTCGAACATCATCCCGGAGACCGCGGAACTGGAGGGCACCGTGCGCACGCTGTCCGACCACGCCCGCACGTTGGTGCAGGAGGAGATCCCGAAGGTGTGCGAACACATCGCGGCCGCGCACGGCTGCACCGCCACGTTCAAGATCAACACTGGCTATCCGCCGACGAACAACGACGGCGCGGTGGCCGGCCGCGTCCTGGACCTGGCGAGCACCGTGCTGGGCCAGAAGAACAGCGCGCTGATGCCCGAACCGATGATGGCGTCCGAGGACTTCTCCTACGTGCTGCAGAAGGTCCCCGGCGCGCTGGCGTTCCTCGGTGCGTGCCCGCCGGGCGTGACCCCGGACGAGGCGGCCCCGAACCACTCGAACCGCGTCCACTTCGACGAGTCCGCATTCGCCCACGGGGTTGCGCTGTACGCCGCATTCGCACTGGACGCGCTTCGGTGAAGGATGGATCCGTGCGACCTGTGTGTGTGCTCGGCCTCGGCCTGATCGGCGGCTCGGTGCTGAAGGCGGCGACGAGAGCCGGCTGGGAGGCGTTCGGCGTGACGCTGGAGCCGGTGGCGGACTCCCGCGTGGAACCGACGATGGCCGCGGCCCTGTCACGTGCGGCCGAAACCGACGCGCTGATCGTGCTGGCGGTGCCCCTGCCCTCGATCGACGATGTGCTGCGCGAGGTGGCGCAGCACGCCCCGGACTGCCTGCTCACCGACGTCGTGAGCGTGAAGCAGCCGGTCGCGGAGGCGGTGGCGAGACGCCTCCCGAAGGCGCGCTACGCGGGCGGCCACCCCATGGCGGGCAAGTCGGCGTCGGGCTGGGACGCGGCCTCGGAGTCTCTGTTCGACGAGGCCGCGTGGGTGGTCACCACCGACGAGGACACCCCGCACGACGCGTGGCGGGCGGCGGTCGACCTGGCGCTGGCGTGCGGCGCGCGGGTGGTGCCGACGACGACCGGGGAACACGACGCGGCGGTGGCGCGGATCTCGCACCTGCCGCACATCCTGGCCGCGGTGCTGGCGTCGACCGGCGCGGACGGCGGCTCGCTGGCGCTGTCGCTGGCCGCGGGCTCGTTCCGCGACGGCACCAGGGTGATGTGCACGAGGCCGGAACTGGTGCTGGCCATGTGCGACGGCAACCGGGGCCCGCTGCTGGAGGCCGTGGACGAGGCGCTGGGCCGCCTGGGTGCGGCCAGGGGTGCACTGGCGTCGACGGGCGGCCTGGCGGCGACGGTCCGCGCGGGCCACGACGGCAGGCAGGCGTTGGAAGATCTACGAAATGCGGAGCACGAGGAATTCCCGATCGACCTGACGGACCCGGAAGCATTCGAATCGCTCCGCGATCTTGGCACGGCGGGCGGTCACGTCCTGCGCATGGAAGGCGACACCGCGATATGCGCCCTGCCGGCATAAACTCGAAGCCCGTAACAGGATCGGTCGAGAATACGAACGGGTACACACAGGCGATTGCTACTGGTCAGCACGGCCCGTAGCATTGAAATACGCTAGGTGACATCGGCGAAGGGACGTGAGCAGCGCACATGGGTTCCGAGGCGATGGGAGTGACCGTGGCAGAGGCCGAGCAGAACGAGTCGGTAATCGATCAGTCACCCAAGAGAGTCGTGGGTGACCGGGTTTACGTCTCCGTTCCCGGGCCGGTACCGAGAGTACGCGCGAAGAAACTGCGGTCAGGCAAGGTTTAACACGAACTCGGCCGCCTTTTGCAGGCTGGCGATCAAGTCGTCGTAGTGCATCGCCTTCAGCCTCTTGATGATGGAGAACTCCTCGGCATCGGCCTCGTCGCCGTCGTCGAGGTCGGTCACCAGATGCGTCGAGTTCAGCGTGACGGCGCCAATGGTCAGGATGTCGGCCGGTTCGCCGTTGATGTTCTTGTCGCTGCCGCTCGCGACCAGGAGCACCGGGGCCGCCACCACTCCGCGCCAGATCTGCGAGGTCGGCGACGGGACGACGTTCGCGACCAGCCTGCTGCCCTGGTACACGGCCTGCGCGGCGGCGAACGGGGTGTCCGAGGTGATGGGGACCTCGCGCCGCATCGACCATTCCTCACGGTGCGTGAAGGTGGATGTCCCGACCATGCACAATGAGTAACTCTCCCTGGCCACCTGCCGGTCACGCGTCCGCAGCCACAGCGACAGGCCGAAGTTCTCACCGTCCGGTCCGCCGAGCTTCGTGGTCCGGTAGAGCAGGCCCATCCGTTTGAGGACGTCGAGTGGTCCTCCTGGGATGATCAACGCCTGGTAGAGACGTTCGTTGAAGTCCGCACCGGCCCGGCCCATCGGCACCCGGTCCTCCTCGGCGCACCCGATGGCCGCGTAGCACGTGTCGAGCGCGCGGGCGAGCCGGTCGCCGTACACCAGGGAGTCGGGCGACTCGCCGTCCGTCAGGTACCTGGCGGGCTCCACCGAGGCCAGCGCGAGGTCGGAGATCACCTGGTTCAGCTGCGAGTAGGACCGGAGGAAGATCGGCCGCAGATTCAGCTTCTCCTCGAGGTAGCGCGCGGAACCGATCGCGTACCGCGCGGACTCCTCGGCGGACGCGCCGGCCTTCTTGGTCGGCACCACCAGTGCGAACCGCGGCGCGGTGGACCCGGCGCTCTGGTACAGCGGGCCGATCAGGTTCGGGTCCGACATGCTCAGCCCGACGAAGATCGTGCACGCACCGTCGATCGCGTCGGAGATCGCGGCCCGCACCCTGGCGCCGTACTTGAGGAACTGGGACTCGGTCAGGATGATTGGTATCTCGGGGTTCTGCCCCTGCCGGACCAGGCCGTGGAGGTGCATGACGCCGATGTTTCCGGTGGTCTCGCCCCAGGCCCGCCAGGAATCCACCTGGGAAATCGAGTAGGCGCCCACCCGGGATTCGTCGAAATACCCGTACAACGCCTTCTCGATGATGTCGTCGAAGTTCGTCGTCAGTACCTTGACGTTACTTCCGTGCGTGTAGATGAGCTGCGCCAGCGAGTTCGCCAGCTGACCAGGCACGACGGGTGCGTTCTTGCGATAAAGGGCGTCGCGGATCACCTCGTGGTCCTGCACGTTGACGTTGCCCTGCTTCACGAGGTTCAGGATGATCTCGGCCTTGCGCATGGGATCGGAGGCGTCGCGCATGGCCATCTTCCGCAGCGCCTCGTCGTCGATGGCGGCGGTCATCTTCGTTATCAGCGCCCGCCAGGACGGCAGGCTCGCATTCATCGAAACACCCGCGCCCAGCACGAGAACCAGCGGAAGCCGGCCGCCCGCGACCGCTTCGAACAGGTCACGCAGGTACGGCTGCGACTGAAAGGAGAACGTGTGGCCGTCAACGAACGCAGTAGGGTCAACAATGCTTGACTCGGGTCTTGTCATTCGTTGACCTCATCGTCGCGCACAGCCGGACAAAAAACGATTAAGAATAACATCGAGCGCCATCGCGCGACAGCATTAATCGAATTTGTCACAAATCTGACCAGAGCCCCAGGACAGTTGCGAAACCCCCACCCAGTCCCGGGGGCGGCCCGCCATGCCAGTCTACCGGGTGTGGGTGACAGGGACGGGCGGTTGTGGGTTACCTGTGGACAACCGGGTGGGCTGTGGACAACTCAGAGGCGTTGTGCCGCGTCCGGGTACGTGACCGGGAGGCCGTCCTTGTCGACGACGATGTCCGCGCTGCGGTGGGCGTCCGTGTAGTTGATGATCGCGCCGGTGTCGGTGATGGAGACCGTGCGGTAGGTCTGGCGGACCAGCGTGACGGCCAGGTCCGGCATCGAGACGTACAGGACGGGGAGCTCGACCTCCGCGGGCTTGCGGTGCAGGCCAAGGCGGCGGATGGGCAACGCGGTGAAGGTGACCGAGCCCGCGACGTCGACATCGACGGCGCCGTCGAACTCGTTGCGGGCCGACGCGCCGTTGCCGTCGTCCATCAGCCACATGCCGTCTTCTGTGCGGCCGAGGGAGATGGACCGCTCGGTGTCGGCGGCGGTGGTGCGTAACAGGCCGCGGCCGACGTCGCCGGAGCGGGCCGCGGTGAACTCGAAGGACGCGCTGTATGGCGTGCCGGAGGCGACGATGAGCCGCCCGGACGCGCGCAGTCTGCCATCGGACACGAACAGGCGGACCTGCTCGATGCTGGTCCGGTTCGTCCCCTGCCATGTCACGATGATCGGCTTGCGGGAGCCGGGCTGCGGTGTCGTCACTGCCGGCTACTCGGCTTGTGCGGGAGGACATCCTGGGGCTTGCCGACCTGCTCGACGAGGTCCGCCGCCCTGTTCTTCATGGCGTCGAAGTCAATGCCCACGACCACCGCCTCCTTCCACGCACTCGGTCCAACCTACTACGGCCGATGGTGGCCGCTCCCGGAAAAGGAGCGACCACCATCTTCAGGACCCTGGTTCGCGCGGATCAGGCGCGCTTGCGGTGACGCTGGAAGAACAGGGCGCCGACGCCTGCACCGACGAGCACGATGCCGATCATGATCGGGGCGAAGATCGACGCACCGGTCTCGGCCAGGTCGCCGCCGGTGTTCTTCGGCTGCGGGGCCGGGGCGGCCGACGAGGTGGTCTCGGTCGTCGGGGCGGTCTCGGTGGTCGACGACGGCGGGGCCTCGGTCGACGAGGTCGGCGGCGTGGTCTCGGTCCAGTTGCCGCCCGCCGACGCGACGATCTCGCTCGTCTCGGCGGTCGCCACGATCAGCGACTGGGTCTTCTTCTTCTCACCGTAGTTCTCGCCGACGAACAGGCGGCCGGTGTCGATGCTGGCCGTGGCGGTCAGCTCGAAGGTGCCCTCGCCGACCTCGGTCGCCTCGGGGACGTCCAGGAACAGCTGCGCGCCGTTCTTGATCTTCTCGGCGGTGAACTCGACGCCGTCGACGTCGGTGATCTTGACGCCCTCCGGCAGGTTCGTGGTCAGCTTCTCGATGTCACCGGTGGTGTTCACGGTGAACGGGCCGATGCGGGTGCCCGCCGCGCCGGACAGGTCGGCCGGGGCGACCTGGAGGGCCGGGGTCGGCTGGTCACCGATGCCGACGTTGGCCTCACCGGTCAGGTAGTCGTACAGCGCGAGCACGTCCGCCTTGGCGTCCTGCGGACCCTTCGGCAGCGGGTTCGACTCGTCGAGGTCCGTGCCGTCGCTGAAGTGCCACACCGCGGCCTGCGTCGCGGAGATGGCCTCCTTCTTGTCGATCCCGTTCTTCAGCGTCGCGCCCTGGTCGGTGAGGACCTTGGTGAGCCGGTCGGTATCGACAACGGGGTAGCCGTTGTGCAGCACCCAGTTGATCTTGTCGCGGTTGTCGTGGAACGGCGAATCGGCGTTCGGGTACTTGTCCCACGGCTGCTCGACCATCTGGTGCTTCTTGTCGATGCTCGTGTTGATCTCGACGCAGTACATCTGGAGCCGGGTGCCGTCGGAGAGCTCGAAGCTGATCAGGCTGGCATTGACGTCCTCGTTGCCATTGCCCACGTTGACGTGGTGACCGTGGACGTAGCTGTCCGGGTCCACCTTGCCCTTGACCGGGTCGGCGCCGACCGGGATGGCCGCCGTCATCATCAACGCCACCGAGGCGCCCGCTACCGCGGCTCCCGCGCGGACCAGCTTCAACCGACCAACCATGACACTCCCTTATTTCGTCCGAACGACGCTTGGCTCAGAACTCTCACCTATCTGAGTGACAGGAGAGTCGATCAGGCGAAGGGGAACTTTACTCAAAGGAGTAGTTCACCCACTACAGGGGGTACATGGCTCGAACAGTGGGCACTCTTTCAGGAGTTCCGGTAGTGGATTGTTTCGGCGGGACATCTGCCCGAGCGCAGCGGGTTCGGGCTATCGTCCTGCCTGTGACCGGATGGCAGGGCAACGACGGTGGTCAGGGCGGCTGGAACCCCCAGTCCTTTGGGCCCGACCCGGGCACGAACAAATACGGCACCGACCCCTACGTGAACCAGTACGGCTCCGACCCGTACAGCGATCCGTACGCGCAGGCCGACCCGTACGCGCAGCACCAGCAGCCCGGCTACCAGACCGGCGGTTTCCCGGCCCAGGGTTATCCGCCACCGGGTGGTTTCCCTGGCCAGGGCTATCCGCCACCGCCGCCGCCGAAGCGGTCCAAGCTGCCGATGATTCTGAGCCTCGTGGCGATCGTGATCATCGTCGGCGCGGTCGTGGCCATCGTGCTCGTGAACCGCGACGACGGTCAGGCCGCGGCGCCGCAGGACCCCAGCACCTCGGAGTCGACGACGGAGTCCGGCCCGACCTCGGAGTCGACGGAGTCGTCTACGTCGAACGCGCCGCCCACCACGGGCGGCACCACGCACGACGACTGGCTCACCATCGACAACACCGCCGACGCCGGGCTGACCTACCAGGTGCCGCCGGACTGGAAGGAGGCCCCGACCTCCCGCCAGAGCGGCCTCGACGTGGAATTCACCGGTGACGCCGACTACGGCCTCTACGACTGCGGCGGCGGCAGCTACGTCCGCACGTTCGCGGCGAGCGGCGACGTGCAGGGCAAGGACGGCAAGGACCTCGACCTCCCGGCCACGCTTGGCGACTTCGCGACGTCGTTCGCCACGACGTACTACGGCAGCGACGCCAAGGTGGACATGCCCGCACCGACCGAGACCACGGTCAGCGGCAAGACCGCGATGACGGTGACCGCGAAGGTCACGCAGACCGTCACCAAGCCGGAGTGCCAGGCGTCATCCGGCGAAATCGCGCTGGTCGGCGTGCTGCTGGAGTCGGACGGGCAGCCCAGCGGCGTCGCCATGCTGGTCGTGGTGAACGACCTGGAGGGCGGCCCCGCCGACCCCAAACCGCTCGACGCGTCGGTGTCGCAGGAGATCCTGAAGACCGTCAGCGCCGGCTGACCTGGCCGGTCACCCAGGCGGTCACCACGTCGGCCAGCACCGCCAGCGGCAGCGAACCGTTGCCGAGCACCACGTCGTGGAACGCGCGGATGTCGAAGCGCTCGCCGAGCGCCTGCTCGGCGACGCCGCGGAGGCGCTGGATCTCCAGCCGCCCCACCATGTACGACAGCGCCTGCCCCGGGTACGCGATGTACCGGTCGATCTCGTTGCCGATGTCCAGGTTGGCCATCGGGGTGTTCTCCCGCAGGTAGTCCACCGCCTGGGCCCGGCTCCAGCCCAGCGCGTGCATGCCGGTGTCGACCACGAGCCGCCCGGCACGCATGGAGTCCATGGCCAGCATGCCGAGCCGGTAGATGTCGCTCGAGTACAGGCCCATCTCCTCGGCGAGCCGCTCGGTGTACAGGCCCCAGCCCTCGGCGTACGCGTTCGGGTTGACCACACGCCGGAACATCGGCAGGTGCGTGAGCTCCTGCGCGAGCTGGATCTGGAAGTGGTGGCCCGGCACGGCCTCGTGGAACGCCGTCACCTCGGACACGAACCGGTCGCGTTCCTGGGCGCGGTCGGTGTTCGCGAAGTAGATGCCCGGCCGCTGCCCGTCCATCGACGGCCACAGGTAGTACGCCGCCGGGGCGCCGGGTGCGTCGGCGGGCGGCACCGGTTCGATCTTGCACTGCTGGGAGGCGAGCCTGCCGAACCAGCCGGGCACCTCGGCCTCCGCCCGTGCCACGGCCTCGCGAGCGGACGACAGCAGTTCCTCCGCGTCGCGCCAGCGCATGGCCGGGTCGGAGGTCATGCGCTCGAAGATCTCCGCGCGGTCGCTGGTGCCGAACACCCGCGAACCGATCTCCGCATACTCCTCGGTGAGCCGCTCGATGATGTCGAGGCCGGTCTGGTGCAGGTCGTCGGGGGTGCGGTCGGTGGTGGTGTGGATGCGGGCGAGCGTGCGGTACAGCTTGTCGCCGCCGGGCAGGTGGCACACGCCGACCTTGTCGTCCGGCCTGCCGTGCGGAAGGAACTCGTCGGCCAGCGCCTGCTTGTACGCGGCGAACGCGGGGCGCACGACCGTCGCCAGCACCTCCTCGCGCGCGGCCGCGAAGTCCTCCGGCACCTCCTGGCGGGCGAGCGGGTCGTTCGCGGGGTCGGCCAGGAAGCGGTCCAGGTGCGCGATCGCGTTGCGGACCGGCCGTGCGACCGGCACCCGCCCGGCGGCCACGCCGTCGCGATGCCTCGCGGCCACGGTCTCGAGGTACGCGGGCACCGCACGCAGCCGCGCGAGGTAGTCCTCGCGGGCCTCGTCCGTGGACAGCGGCACCATCGGCAGCGTCATGATCAGCTCTGCCGCCGGCGCGACGAACAGGTCGCTGATCGTGAACTCGATCTGGCGCGTGTCGATCTCGTCGACCATCTGACCGGCGTGGTGGATGACCATCGCCCTGGTCACGGCGTCGTCGGTGGACATCCCCGCCGGGTCGAGCGCGGTGATCCGGGCCGCGACGTCCTCGACGCGTTCGCGGAGTGCCCCCTGGGCGGCGGGCGACCGGTCGGCCAGCTCACGGCCGTGGCCTGCGACGCCGAGGATCGAGGCGTACAGCGGGTCGGCACGGAAGACCAACTGGAGAAGCTCGTCAGCGAGCTGCGGCACGGTGTTCGTCACGGCTGCCACGCTACCTGGGCGGCGGCTCCCCCAGCTCCCGCCATTTCCGCATCAGGTCCGGAATCTGCTCACGGAGGAACTCGAAGAACCGGCGGCTCGTCTCCAGCCGCCAGCCCGCCTTCGTGTCCGGGCCGACCGCGGCCACGCCTTCGGCCATGAGCTCCGCCCACTCCTTCATCTGCGTGTCCCGGTGGGCGTACGCCTCGTACCAAAGGTCGTCGGTCACCTCGTAGTGATCCCGTCGCTCGCCAGGATCGCGGCGGCGCACGATCAGCCCGACCTGCACGAGGTAACGCACCGCACCCGAGATCGCGGCCGGGCTCACCCGCAGGGTGTCGGCCAGCTCGCCCGCGGTCAGCTTGCCATCGTCGGTGACGAGCAGCGCACCGAACACCCGCGACGGCATGCGTCCGAGCCCGGCGTCGGCCAGTGTCAGGGCGAACCGTTCGACGAACCGGTCGACGTCACCCGGCTGGCCCTCGGGAGTGCTGGTCACGTTCTGCATCTTCTCCTCCGGCCGTGTGATCACGATCAGGTTTATACGTTTTCTTAACTTCACAACTTTGTGAAACAACACTACGGTCCGAAGCATGACAACCGCAATTTCCGTGTCCGGCCTGGTCAAGACCTTTGGCCGGACACGTGCGCTCGACGGACTCGATCTGACGGTGCGCACCGGGGAGGTACACGGCTTCCTCGGCCCCAACGGATCGGGCAAGTCCACCACCATCCGGGTGCTGCTGGGCCTGCTCCGTGCCGACGCGGGCGAGACCCGCCTGCTCGGCGGGGACCCGTGGGCGGACGCCACCTCGCTGCACCGCCGCCTCGCCTACGTGCCGGGTGACGTTTCGCTGTGGCCGAACCTGTCCGGCGGCGAGGTCATCGACCTGCTCGGCCGCCTGCGCGGCGGCCTGGACACGCGACGGAGGGCCGACCTGCTCGAGCGCTTCGACCTGGACCCGACCAAGAAGGGCAGGACCTACTCGAAGGGCAACCGGCAGAAGGTCGCACTGGTCGCGGCGCTCGCGTCGGACGTCGAGCTGCTGATCCTCGACGAGCCCACCTCGGGTCTCGACCCGCTGATGGAGGCCGTCTTCCAGGACTGCATCGCCGAGGAGCGCGACCGCGGCCGCACGGTGCTGCTGTCGAGCCACATCCTCGCCGAGGTCGAGTCCCTGTGCGACCGGGTGAGCATCATCCGGCTGGGGCGCACGGTCGAGACCGGCACGCTGTCCGAGCTGCGCCACCTGACCCGCACGTCGATCGCCGCAGAGCTGGCCGCGGCCCCGGACGGCCTCGCAGGCCACCCCGGCGTGCACGACCTCAAGATCGACGGCACACAGGTGCGCTTCGACGTGGACACCAAGGAGCTGGACGGGGTGCTCAAGCGGCTGACGCAGGTCGGCGTGCGCAGCCTGACCAGCCAGCCGCCGACGCTGGAGGAGCTGTTCCTCCGCCACTACGAGGGCGACATGGCCACCGAGAACGGCAAGCACGCGGCGGTGGCGAAATGACCGCGACCGTCTCCGCGCAGCGGCCCGTCGCCGCCCCGGCATCCGGACAGCGGGACGGGTTCGCTGGCACGGGCACGCTGCTGCGGCTCGCGCTGCGCCGCGACCGGATCATGGCGACCATCTGGATCCTGCTGTTCGTGATCATGGCGGCCAGCTCGTCGGCGGCCTCGCAGGACCTCTACACCACGCTCGAGTCCCGGGTGCGGGCCGCGAACGCGGTCAACGACACCCCGGCCACGCTCGCGCTGTACGGCCGGGTGTTCGACCCGACCTCGCTCGGCGCGGTGTCGCTGATCAAGCTCGGCGCGATGGGCGCCGCGCTCGTCGCACTCGTCGCGATCTTCACGGTGGTGCGGCACACCCGCGCCGAGGAGGAGGCGGGCCGCCTCGAGCTGCTCGGTGCGGCCGTGGTCGGCAGGTACGCGTCGCTGACCGCCGCCCTGCTGCTGGCCACCGGCACGTCGCTGGTGCTGGCGCTGCTGACCGGGCTCAGCCTCATCGGCACCGGCCTGCCCGTCGAGGGCGCGCTCGCGTTCGGCGTCTCGTGGGCGGGTGCCGGCATCGCGTTCGCCGCGGTCGGCGCGCTCGCCGCCCAGGTCACCGAG
>NZ_JBARWZ010000194.1:0-12366 GCF_049647105.1 Actinophytocola sp. | reverse complement strand
CCGTTGCTGCGTCTCGCGTGGCCGGGCTGGCGACCGGTCGCGGGCTCGGCGACGGTGGCCGTGCTCGGCGCCGGTCTGCCCTCGGCCTTCCCCGCCTGCCAGGACTTCGACGCGCTCGCGGCGCACCGGCCCGACGTCGTGCTGTGCCCGGTGCCCGGCGGGGCGCTGCGACCATCGCTGCACCACGTGCTCGAGGTGGCACAGACGTGGCTGACCGACGAGCGGTTCGCGGGGTCGCGGCTGGTGTTCGTGACCCGGGGAGCCGTGGGCACCGCGGCCGACGAGGACGTGCCGAACCTCGCGCACGCACCGGTCTGGGGCCTGATCCGCGCCGCGGGCCTCGAGAACCCCGGCCGCTTCGGCCTGCTGGACCTCGGCGACGGCGACGTGCCGGACGCGCTGGTTGCGCTGCTGGTCGCGGAGCCAGAGGCCGCGGTCCGCGACGGCCGCGCCCGCGTGCCGCGCCTCGCCCCCGCTCCGGCGGCCGGGGACACGGTGGCGTCTCGAGCACTCGATCCCGGCGGCACCGTCCTGATCACCGGCGCCACCGGCGCCCTCGGCGGCACGGTCGCCCGCCACCTCGTGCGCGGGCACGGTGCGCGGCACCTGCTGCTCGTCGGCCGCCGAGGTGCGGACGCCCCCGGCATGGCCGAGCTGTGCGCCGAACTCGCCGCCTTCGGCGCGGACGTGACGGTCGCCGCCTGCGACGTCGCCGACCGCGACGCCCTGGCTCGGACACTGGCCGCGGTGCCCGCCGACCACCCGCTGACTGCCGTCGTGCACGCCGCGGGCGTGCTGGACGACGCCACGCTGGGCTCGCTGACGCCCGAGCGGCTGGACACGGTGCTGCGCCCGAAGGCCGACGCCGCGGCACACCTGGACGAACTGGCCGGCGACGTCACGTTCGTGCTGTTCTCCTCGCTCGCGGGCACGCTCGGCGGTGCGGGCCAGGGCAACTACTCCGCCGCCAACGCCTACCTCGACGCGCTCGCCCACCGGCGGCGTGCCAGGGGCCTGCACGCGGTCTCCCTCGCGTGGGGCCTGTGGGCCGAGGAGAGCGGCATGACCGGGCACGCCGACCTCGCCCGCGTGCGGCGCCATGGCGCCGTCGCGATGGCGACCAGGGACGCGCTGGCCATGCTCGACGCCGCACTCGGCCTCGCCGTGCCGACCGCCGTGCCCGCCCGGTTCGATCTGGCCGCGCTGCGTGCCATGCCCGATCTGCCCGCCGCGTTCCTCGGGCTCGTCGGCGGCGCCACCCGCCCACGGGCGCGTGCGGCGGCGGAGGAGACGGGCCTGCGCCGCACCCTCGCGGCACTCGCCGACGCCGACCGCGACGCACACCTGCTCGACCTGGTGCGGCGCCACGTCGCCGCGGTGCTGGGACACGCTGGTGCGGAGGCGGTGCCCGCCACCCGCCCGCTCAAGGAACTCGGCTTCGACTCGCTCACCGCCGTCGAACTGCGTAACCGCCTCGCCACCGCGTGCGGCACTCCGCTGCCCGCGACGCTCGTGTTCGACCACCCGACACCGGTCGCGCTGGCCACGTTCCTGCGGTCGCGGGTGCTGGGTGCCGAGGACGCGGGGGTGCCAGAGAGCACGATCCCGGCGACGGCGACCGACGAGCCCATCGCGATCGTCGGCATGGCGTGCCGGTTCCCCGGCGGCGTCACGACACCGGAGGACCTGTGGCGCCTCGTCGCCGACGAGGTCGACGCGGTGTCGGGTCCGCCGGAGAACCGGGGGTGGGACACCGGCAGGCTCTTCGGGCGCGGTGCGGGCGGGTTCGTGCACGACGCCGACGAGTTCGACCCGGCGTTCTTCGGCATCAGCCCACGCGAGGCCGTCGCGATGGACCCACAGCAGCGGCTGTTGCTGGAGACCTCGTGGGAGGCCTTCGAGAGCGCGGGCATCCCGCCCGAGACCGCACACGGCACCCGCACCGGCGTGTTCACCGGCGCGATGTACCACGACTACGCCGCCCGGGTCCGCACGGTGCCCGAGGAGGTCGAGGGCTATCTCGGCAACGGCAACGCGGGCAGCGTGTTCTCCGGCCGCGTCGCCTACACCTTCGGGCTCGAAGGCCCCGCGGTCACGGTCGACACGGCGTGCTCGTCCTCGCTCGTGGCGCTGCACCTTGCCGTGCAGTCATTGCGGCAGGGGGAGTGCACGCTCGCACTCGCGGGTGGCGTCACCGTGTTGTCGGCACCGGACGTCTTCGCGGAGATGAGCCGCCAGGGCGCGCTCGCCCCCGACGGCCGGTGCAAGGCGTTCGGCGCGACCGCCGACGGGTTCGGTGTCGCGGAGGGCGTCGGCATGCTGCTCGTGGAGCGGCTGTCCGACGCGCGGCGGCTCGGCCACCGGGTCTGGGGCCTCGTGCGGGGCTCCTCGGTCAACCAGGACGGCGCGTCCAACGGTCTCACCGCACCGAACGGGCCGTCGCAGGTCCGCGTGATCGAGCAGGCGCTCGCGGGCGCCGGCGTCGCCGCGCACGAGGTCGACGCGGTCGAGGCGCACGGGACCGGTACCCCGCTCGGTGACCCCATCGAGGCGCAGGCACTGGTGGCGGCGTACGGCCGCGACCGCACCGGCCCGCTGTGGCTGGGGTCGGTCAAGTCCAACATCGGGCACACGCAGGCCGCCGCAGGCGTCGCCGGGGTCATCAAGATGGTGATGGCGCTGCGCAACGGGCGGCTGCCGAGGACGCTGCACGCGGCCGAGCCGTCCCCGCACGTCGACTGGTCGGCCGGGGTGGTCGAGGTACTGCGGGAGGCACGCGACTGGCCAGCGACCGGCACACCGCGCCGCGCGGGGGTTTCCTCGTTCGGGATCAGCGGCACGAACGCCCATGTGGTGATCGAGGAGGCACCGGAACCGGCGACCCCGGCCACGCCCGTGGACGTCCCCGCGGTGCCGTGGGTGCTCTCGGCCCGCGAACCCGCTGCCCTGCGGGCTCAGGCCGCGCGGGTGGCGTCGCTCGACGCCGCACCGCTCGACGTCGCCCGCTCGCTGGTGACCACGCGGTCGGCGATGACCCACCGCGCGGTGGTCGTCGGCGACCGCACCGGGCTCACCGCACTCGCGGGCGGGGAACCGTTGCCGGGCACCGCTCAGGGCGTGGTCGGCGCGCCGGGTCGCACCGTGTTCGTCTTCCCCGGCCAGGGGGCGCAGTGGGCGGGCATGGCGGTCGAGCTGCTCGAACAGTCGCCGGTGTTCGCCGCGTCGATGGAACTGTGCGAGACCGCGCTCGCCGAGTTCGTGGACTGGTCGCTGCTCGCGGTCCTGCGGGGCGAGGACGGGGCGCCGTCCCTGGCACGCGTTGACGTCGTGCAGCCTGCGCTGTTCGCGGTCATGGTGTCGCTGGCCGAGCTGTGGCGGTCGTGCGGGGTGGAGCCGGATGCCGTCGTCGGGCACTCGCAGGGCGAGATCGCGGCGGCGTACGTCGCGGGGGCGCTGAGCTTGCCCGACGCGGCGCGGGTGGTTGCCTTGCGCAGCAAGGCGATCGCCGCGGTGGCCGGTGGTGGCGGGATGGTGTCGGTTTCGCTGCCCGTGAACGACGTGCCGCTGTCGGGCAGCGTCGGGATCGCGGCGGTGAACGGTCCCGGCACGACCGTGGTGTCCGGTGACGCCGTGGACCTCGACGCGTTGCTGGCGTGGTGCGAGTCGGCAGGTGTCCGTGCGCGGCGGATCCCGGTGGACTACGCGTCGCACTCCTCGGCGATGGAGGAGCTGCGCGACGAACTGCTGTCCACATTGGATGGTGTGGCTCCTCGGTCGGCCGGGGTCGCGTTCTATTCGACGCTGGAGGGCGGGCGGATCGACACCGCTTCGCTCGATGCCGGGTACTGGTATCGCAACCTGCGGCAGACCGTGTTGTTCGAACCGGTCGTGGCGCTGCTCGCCGAACGCGAACACGGCACGTTCCTGGAGATGAGCCCGCATCCGGTGCTCACGATGGCCGTGCAGGAGGCGGTGGACCCGGTCTTCGCGGGCGGCACGCTTCGCCGCGACGAGGGTGGCTGGGACCGGTTCCTTTTGTCGGTCGGCGAGGCATGGGTCCGGGGCGTCGCGGTCGACTGGGCCGCACTGCTGCCCGCCGGGCCGCGCGTCGACCTGCCCACCTATCCGTTCCAGCGCAGGCGCTTCTGGCTCGACGCGGGCACCGGTGGCGATCCGGCGGAGCTGGGCATGACCGACGCGGAACACCCGCTGCTCGGTGCCGGTGTCGCGCTGGCCGAGGGTGACGGCTTCCTCTTCACCGGCCGGTGGTCGGCCACCACCCACCCGTGGCTCGCCGAGCACGTCGTCGCGGGCCGCGCACTGGCACCCGCGACCGTGTTCGTGGAACTGGCGCTGCGTGCCGGCGAGGCCGTGGACCGGGGGCGGGTCGCGGAACTCACGCTCCTCGCGCCGCTCCCGCTGCCCGAGCGGGGCGCCGTCGACCTCCAGGTGCTCGTGCGGGGCGACACCCTCACCGTCCACTCGCGACCGTCGGACGAGGAGCCCGGCGCGCCGTGGACCCGGCACCTCACCGCCACCCTGGCCGAGGGCACCTCGCCCGGCACCCCGCTCGCCGAGTGGCCGCCTGCCGGTGCGACCGAGGTCGGCACCGACGACCTGCACGAGCGCCTCGCCGAGGCGGGCTACGAGTACGGCCCGTCCTTCCGTGGCCTGCGGCACGTGTGGCGCCACGGCGAGGACGTGTACGCGCAAGTGCACCTGCCCGCCCCCGAGGACGACCGTGCGGGCCGGTACCGGCTGCACCCGGCGCTGCTGGACGCGGCACTGCAGGCGCTGCTGGCCACCGGGCTCGAGGACAGTGCCGCCGCCGGTCCGCGCCGGATGCCGTTCGCCTGGACCGGTGTCTCGCTGCACGCCGCCGGGGCGTCGACGCTGCGGGTGCGGCTGTCGCCCGCCGGGGACAGCGCCTTCGCGGTGACGCTCGCCGACGGCGCGGGCGACCCGGTGGCCGAGGTGGACGCGCTGGTGCTGCGCACGGTCACGGGTGACACGCTCGCCGGCCCCGCCGACCGGTCGCTGTTCCGCCTGGACTGGGTCGAGCCGCCGGAGGCGCCGCCGCGACCCCGGCCGGACGCCGTGGTGGCCTGCGCCGACGTGCGGGAAGCGTTGCGCCACCTCCAGGACTGGCTCGCGGCCGATGCGGGGGTCCTGGCGCTCACCACGAGGAACGCGGTGTGCCGCGCGGAACCGGATCTCGACGCGGCCGCCGTGTGGGGCCTCGTGCGGTCCGCGCAGACCGAGCATCCCGGCCGGTTCGTCCTGCTCGACCTGCCCGACGGGGACGTGCCAGGCGAGCTGGTGGAGCGGGCGCTGTGCGGCGGCGAACCCCAGCTCGCGATCCGCGACGGTGCCGTGCTGGTGCCGCGCGTGGCGCGGGTCCCGGCCGGTGAGCGCGCGCCGCGTGCCATCGACCCCGACGGCACCGTGCTGGTCACCGGCGCGAGTGGTGGCCTCGGCAGGCTGATCGCCCGGCACCTGGTCGAGCGGGACGGTGCCCGGCACCTGCTGCTCGTCAGCCGCCGCGGCCTCGACGCGCCCGGCATGCCGGAGCTGCGCGACGAGCTGGCCGCTCTCGGCGCCGACGTGGTGGTGGCCGCCTGTGACGTCGGGGACAGGGACGCGCTCGCGGCGCTCCTGGCGTCCGTGCGGCACCCGCTGACCTCGGTCGTGCACACCGCGGCCGTGCTGGACGACGCCACCGTCGATGCGCTGACGCCGGACCAGGTCGAGAACTCCCTGCGGCCCAAGGCTGAGGCCGCGGTGCACCTCCATGAGCTGACCTCGGCGGACGACCTCGCGGAGTTCGTGCTGTTCTCCTCGATCGGGTCGGTGCTCGGCGGCTACGGCCAGGGCAGCTACGCCGCCGCGAACGCCGTGCTCGACGCGCTCGCGCAGCGCCGCCGCGCGGCGGGCCTGCCAGCGGTGTCGATGGCATGGGGCCTCTGGGACGAGCGCGGCGGCATGGCGGGCAAGCTCACCCCGGCCGAACTGGACCGGATGGTGCGCTCCGGCGCCACGCCGATGACCGCCGGGGAGGGGCTCGCGTTGTTCGACGCGGCCCGCCGGGTGCCGGACGCACTGGTGATCCCCGCGAAGCTGGACCTCGCGGCCCTGCGCGGGAGCGTCGAGGACGGCGGTGTCCCGCACCTGTTGCGCGGGCTCGTCCGCCCGATGGTGCGCCGGGCGTCGGCGGCCGCGAGCGAGACCGGCTGGCGCCCGTCGGGTTCGACACCGGAGGCACGCCGCAAGGACGTCTTGGACCTCGTGCGCAGGCACGCCGCGGTGGTGCTCGGCCACGACTCGGCGGCCGCCGTCGAGTCCGACCGCGCGTTCCGCGAGCTGGGTTTCGACTCGCTCGCCGCGGTCGATCTGCGCAACCGCCTCACCGCGGCGACCGGCCTGCGACTGCCCGCGACGCTGGTGTTCGACCACCCCGCGCCGAGGGCACTCGCCGACCACCTGCTCGACCGGATCGGCGAGGGCGCCGCGCGGGCCACGGCACGGTCCGTGGTCGCGGCGGCGGCCGACGAGCCGATCGCGATCGTGGGCATGGCGTGCCGGTTCCCCGGCGGTGTGTCCTCGCCGGAGGACCTGTGGCGGGTCGTGGCCGACGGCGTCGACGCCACCTCCGAGTTCCCAGAGGACCGGGGCTGGGCCGTCGACTCGGTCTACCACCCGGACCCCGGCCACCCCGGCACCAGCTACACCCGCCGGGGCGGCTTCCTCCATGGCGCGACCACCTTCGACGCGGCGTTCTTCGAGATCAGCCCGCGTGAGGCGGTCGCGATGGACCCGCAGCAGCGGCTGCTGCTGGAGACCTCGTGGGAGGCCTTCGAACACGCGGGCCTCGACCCGGCGACACTGCGCGGCAGCCGCACCGGCACGTTCGTGGGTACCAACGGCCAGGACTACGCGATGCTGGCGCTCGGTGCCGCCGACACCGGCGGCTACGTCGGCACCGGCAACACCGCGAGCGTCCTGTCCGGCCGGATCGCCTACACGTTCGGGCTGGAGGGCCCCGCGGTCACCGTGGACACGGCCTGCTCGTCGTCGCTGGTGGCGCTGCACCTCGCGGTGGCTGCGCTGCGGTCGGGTGAGTGCTCGCTGGCACTCGCCGCAGGCGCGGCGGTAATGGCCACGCCCAGCACGTTCGTCGAGTTCAGCACGCAGCAGGCACTCGCCGCCGACGGCCGGTGCAAGGCGTTCGCGGCGGCGGCCGACGGGTTCGGCGTCGCCGAGGGTGTCGGCGTCCTCGTCGTGGAGCGGCTCTCGGCGGCCCGCCGCAACGGGCATCGCGTGCTCGCGGTGGTGCGCGGCAGCGCGGTCAACCAGGACGGCGCCTCCAACGGGCTCACCGCGCCGAACGGGCCGTCGCAGGTACGGGTCATCGAACAGGCGCTCGCGACGGCGGGTCTGTCCGGTGTGGACGTCGACGCGGTCGAGGCCCACGGCACCGGCACGTCGCTCGGCGACCCGATCGAGGCGCAGGCGCTGATGGTGGCCTACGGACCCGGGCGCGACGAGCCGCTGTGGCTGGGGTCGGTGAAGTCCAACATCGGCCACACACAGGCGGCGGCCGGCGTCGCCGGGGTGATCAAGATGGTGATGGCGCTGCGGGCGGGCGTGCTGCCGATGACGCTGCACGCGCAGACCCGGTCCGAGCGCATCGACTGGTCCGCCGGATCCGTCGCGCTGCTGACCGAACCGCGGCCGTGGACCGACGCCGGACGGCCGCGCCGCGCGGGTGTCTCCGCGTTCGGCATCAGCGGCACCAACGCACACGTCGTGCTGGAACAGGCCCCGGCGGTGCCCGAGGACGCGGGTGAGCCCGGCGCCGGTCCGGTGCCGTGGCTGGTGTCCGGGCGTAGCCCGGCCGCGGTGCGGGCACAGGCACAGCGCCTGGTCGCGCTCGACGCCGAGCCCGCCGATGTCGCCTGGTCGCTCGCGACCACGCGGGCCGCCCTGCCCTACCGCGCGGTGCTGATCGCCGGTGCCGACGGTGCGCCCGACCTGACCGCGCCCGTCCGTGCTGCGGACCGCGGCGGCACGGTGTTCGTCTTCCCCGGCCAGGGCGCGCAGTGGGACGGGATGGCGGTGCGGCTCATGGCCGAGTCGGCGGTGTTCGCCGAGTCGTTGCTGGCGTGTGCGGCGGCGCTGGCACCGTTCGTGGACTGGTCGCCCCTCGACGTGCTGCGCGGTGCGGAGGGCGCGCCGTCCCTCGACCGGGTCGACGTCGTCCAGCCGGTGTCGTGGGCGGTCATGGTGTCGCTCGCCGCGCTGTGGCGTGCCTGCGGTGTCGAACCGGACGCGGTG
Source organism: Actinophytocola sp. (assembly GCF_049647105.1). Classification (GTDB taxonomy): domain Bacteria; phylum Actinomycetota; class Actinomycetes; order Mycobacteriales; family Pseudonocardiaceae; genus Actinophytocola. The sequence continues at coordinate 4,032 of NZ_JBARWZ010000194.1, read as the reverse complement.
GCCGGGCACAGCCAGGGCGAGATCGCGGCGGCCTGCGTAGCGGGTGCACTGTCCATTGAGGACGGTGCGCGCGTGGTCGCACTGCGCAGCCGCGAGCTGGTCCGGCTCGCGGGCCGGGGGGCGATGCTGTCGGTGAACATGGCGCCGGACAAGGTCGAGACGTTGCTGGGGGAGTGGGCGGACCTGTCGCTCGCCGCCGTGAACGGCCCCGGCTCGGTGGTCGTCTCCGGTGACCCGGCCGAGGTGGCGGAGCTGTCGGAGTGGCTCACCTCCCGGGACGTGCGGGTCCGGCGGATCCCCGTGGACTACGCGTCACATTCGGCGCACGTGGCGGAGATCGAGGCCGCCCTGGCCGAGGTGCTCGCGCCGGTGACCCCGCGTGCCGCGACGATCCCGTTCTGGTCGACGGTCACCGGCACCCTTCTCGACACCACGGCACTCGACGCGGGTTACTGGTACCGGAACCTGCGGCGGACCGTGCTGCTCGACGACGCGGTGTCCGCCATGCTCGACGCGGACCACCACGCGTTCGTTGAGGTCAGCGCGCACCCCGTGCTCACCTACGGCATCCAGCAGGGCGTCGACGAACGCGGCGTGGACGCGCTGGTCACCGGCACGCTCCGGCGCGACGACGGCGGGTGGGACCGGTTCCTGCGCTCGCTCGGCGAGGCGTGGGCGGGTGGCGTGACCGTCGACTGGCGGGCCGTGCTCGGTGGTCGCGGCAGACGTGTCGACCTGCCCGCGTACCCGTTCCATGGCACGCGGTTCTGGCCTGCGCCGAGCCACGCGCTGAGCTATCCGCCGGGTGCCGGGGCGGCGGCGGTCGTTCCCGAGATGGACACCGGTCCGCGCACGTGGTCCTCGGCCGACGAGCTGGTGGCGTACGTGTGTGCCACCGTCGCCTCGGTGCTGCGGCACGACGAGGCCGAGGTCGCACCCGGCAGCCCGCTCGCCGAGCTGGGCTTCGACTCGCTGACCGCGGTCGAGCTGCGCAACCGGCTGACCGCAGCGACCGGGCTGCGGCTGCCGATCGGGCTCGTGTTCGAGCACCCGACACCGGAGGCGCTGGCCCGCCACCTGCTGCCGGACGTCTCGTTCACCACCCGGGACCGCGCGGCGGAACCGTTGCCGGACAAGGAGGAGAGCGCCGCGAAGGACGAGCAGGGTGGCAGCGGCCTCGGCGGGATGTTCCGCGCGGCCTGCGCGGCCGGGAGGTTCGGCGAGTTCCACGAACTGATGGTCACCGCGTCCGCGTTCCGGCCAACGTTCTGCGGCGACGGCGCGGCCGACCAGCCCGACCCGGTGCGGATCGCCACCGGCGACCGCGCGCCGCGGCTGGTGTGCCTGCCCTCGTTCGTCGGCCAGTCGTCGGTGTTCCAGTTCGCCCGGCTCGCGCCGACGTTCGCGGGCAGACGGGAGACCTGGGTGCTGCCAGCACCCGGTTTCGCGGACGGCGAACGGCTGCCCGCCGACCTGGCGACGTTCGTCGCCGTGCAGGCCGACGCCGTTGCGCGGATCGCCGACGGCGGACCGGTGGCGCTCGCAGGCTACTCAGCGGGCGGGTGGGTCGCGCACGCCGTGGCCGAAGTTCTGGAATCACGTGGTCTCGCGCCCTCGGGGGTGGTTTTGCTCGACACCTACGAACCGGGCCACGAATTTCTTCCACGACTCCAGGAGGACGTGATAGCGGGTCTTGCCGAAAAGCAGCGGGAAACGTCCTGGCTGGCCGGTTCGTCCGATGAGTCGTGGCTCACCGCGATGGGTGCTTATTCCCTGCTGTTCCGTGACTGGTGGCCCGGCACGCTCACCGTCCCGACACTTCTCGTGCGGGCCGCCGACCGCATTTCCACCGGCCTCGATCCCGCGGCGGACCCGTCGGTGTGGCGGGCGTCATGGCCCGGCGCCGACGACGCCGACGTGCCGGGCAATCACCTGACCATGATGGAGAAGCAGGCGGCGACGACCGCCATGACCATGGAGGACTGGCTGGCCGAGAAGATCTGACGGGGGCACGCCTTCTGGCGTGCAGACATTCCGGCCGCCTCGGTGCTTCCCGGCGAAAGTCCGCCGAAGCAATGAGCCGGTGTGTTTTCTGCCCGCGTGTCCGAAATGCGCGCGAGGCCGATTTTGTGCTGCCCATTTATTCATCAGTTGTGTGCGATTTCAATTAATCTTGAACCCGGCTGGCAATTCATGCACGATGAACGGCGGGATAAATGGCGACCACCGCGAAGGGGGCCTGATTCATGGCCGCGCACGGCGACACGGGGACGGCGAATCCGGCTGCCGGTGGTGCCCGGTATTCCGGGGACATCGCGGTCGTCGGCCTGGCCTGCAGGCTCCCGGGTGCGGCCGACCCGGCCGCGTTCTGGCGGCTGCTCAGCGCGGGTGAGTCGGCCATCGGATCCGCTCCCGCGCACCGCCGCGACACCGCGGGCACGGCCCTCGGCGGGTTCCTCGACCACGTCGACACCTTCGACGCCGCCTTCTTCGGCATCCCCGCGAGGGAAGCGGCGGCGATGGACCCCCAGCAGCGGCTGGCCCTGGAACTGGCCTGGGAGGCCGCGGAGGACGCGCACGTCGTCCCGGCCGCACTGCGCGAGCGCCGCGCCGGCGTGTTCGTCGGCGCGATGGCCGACGACTACGCCCACCTCGCGCACGAGTTCGAACCCGGCCCCCACACCGTCACCGGCCTGCACCGCGCGGTCATCGCCAACCGCGTCTCCTACCTGCTCGGGCTGCGCGGGCCGAGCCTGACCGTCGACAGTGGACAGTCCGCGTCGCTGGTCGCCGTGCACCTGGCGTGCGAGAGCCTGCGCCGCGGCGAGTGTGCGGTGGCCTTCGCGGGCGGTGTCAACCTGATCCTCGCCCCTCGGGTCACCGACGCACTGCGTGAGCTGGGCGTGCTGTCGCCAACGGGTGCCTGCCACACCTTCGACGCCAGGGCCGACGGCTACGTGCGTGGCGAGGGCGGCGGCATGGTGCTGCTGAAGCCGCTCACCGACGCCGTGGCCGACGGCGACCGTGTGTACTGCGTGATCCGCGGCGGCGCCACGAACAACGACGGCGGCGGCGAGAGCCTGACCGCGCCAAGCCAGGCGGGCCAGGAGGAGGTGCTGCGCGCGGCCTACGACGCCGCTGGCGTTGCACCGTCCGAAGTGGACTACGTGGAGCTGCACGGCACCGGCACTCCCGTCGGCGACCCGGTCGAGGCCGCGGCACTGGGTGCGGTCCTCGGTGCGGCACGGGCGGGCGCACCGCTGCCGGTGGGGTCGGCCAAGACCAACGTCGGGCACCTGGAAGGCGCGGCCGGGATCGTCGGCCTGCTGAAAGGGGTGCTCGCGCTGGCACACGGCGCCGTGCCGCCGAGCCTCAACTTCGCCACCCCCAACCCGCGCATCCCGCTGGCCGAGCTGGGGCTCGCCGTGGTGCGGGAGCCGCACGCGCGGCCGCCGGGGGTCGTCGGCGTCTCGTCGTTCAGCATGGGCGGCAGCAACTGCCACCTGGTCCTCGCGGCGGCCGAGCCGGACAACGCCACCACCGAACCGGCACAGTTGCCCGCCGGTGCGCGGCCGTTCCTCGTGTCCGGGCACGGGGAGGCGGCGCTGCGCGCGCAGGCCGCGGCCGTGCCGCCGGTGTTCGACGCCGCGTGGAGCCTCGCGGTCTCGCGCGCCGCGCTCGCGGACCGTGCGGTCGTCGTCGCGGCGGACGAGGCCGAGCTGGCGGAGGGCTTACGCGTGCTCGCCTCTGGCGAGCGTGCGGCGAAGGTGATCCGTGGTCGCGTGACCACTGGGAAGACGGCGTTCCTGTTCTCGGGTCAGGGGAGTCAGCGGCCGGGGATGGGCCGGGGGCTGGCGGCTCGTTTTCCGGTGTTCGCCGGGGCTTTGGATGAGGTGCTGGGCCGGTTCGAGGTGTCGGTGCGGTCGGCGTGGGATTCGGATCTGGTTGATCGTACGGAGTTCACGCAGCCCGCGTTGTTCGCGTTCGAGGTGGCTCTGTACCGGTTGCTGGTGTCGTGGGGGGTGCGGCCCG
>NZ_JBARWZ010000193.1:0-23897 GCF_049647105.1 Actinophytocola sp. | reverse complement strand
CGGGAAAGCCCAAGTACAACCCGGTACGAGCGGCTTTCCCGCGCCTTGCCAGCGACCACCTGGACCACGGATAAACGACCCCCTTCACCTTGACGGGGCACTAGTATGACGGGTGTCATGATCCGGGAGGACGTCGTGCGACTGGGTTCGATCGAGGCGAGGACGGCGGTCCGGTGATCCGCGTGCTTGCGCCCGGAGACGCGGATGCGTTGGCCCGCATGCTGTCCCGGTGTTCGCCGATGACCTCCTACCGCCGGTTCCACGGCGTGGTCACCGAGTTCCCGCCCGGCTATCTGCGCCGGTGCCTGTCGGGCGAACACGTCGCGATGGTGGCCGAGGAGGACGCGGAGATCGTGGCGCTCGCGAGCGTGGGCCCGGTGTTCGAGGAACCCGGGGTGCACGAGGTGGCGATGATCGTCGAGGACCGCTGGCAGAGCAAGGGACTCGGCCGCGAGCTGGTGGTGACGCTGCTCGCACACGCCGGGGTCGCGGTGGTGCGGATGGAGGTGTGCCAGACGTCGCTGCTGGACTACCTCACCCGATCGCTGCCGGTGGTGGCGTCCCACCACCACGGCTGCGACACGACGCTGGACCTGGACGTGCGGTCAGCCGTCGAGCAGTGGCGCAAGCTCCGCGACGACGGTCGTGAGCGGACCGACATCACCCCGCAGCCGAGCTGACATGATCGCGCCCTCGATGGTGCTGATCATGAGGGTCGCGAGCCGCTTCGCCCGCCGGGCGGGCACCGCCATCGCGACCAGCTCGCCCGCGACGGCGGCCTCCCACCGCTCGATCCCCTCTCGCAGCTGGTCCGACACGACAGAGTCCGCCCCGACGAGGTCCGCGGCGGCGGCCATGAGCGGGCAGCCTCGGTCGAAGCCGCGCGTGCCGAACTCCTGCTTCCACATGCGCGCCATGTGCGCGAACAGCCCGGCGGGCGTGGGCTTGCGGGCGCTGGCGCGGTAGGCCCGCACCCAGTCGACCTGGTAGTCGGCGGCCCACAGCACGGCCTCGCCGACCAGCTGGTCCTTGCCGCCGGGGAAGTAGTGCTGGAACGACCCGCGCGGCGCCCCCGCGTGCTCGACGACATCGCGCACCCCGGTGCCGGTCGCACCACGGGCCCGCACCAGCTGCACGGTGCTGTAGACCATCCGCTCCCTCGGCGACCGCGCCTCACCGGTCACGACGACCTCCCGACTATGACGTCCGTCATAGCAGGCTACCAGCCAAACCCGGCCGATCCGCCCGCCCGTGAGCCTGGGTGCTGACCAGCCAAAACCAGGGATCGCATAATTGCATCACCATGTCAGTTTTTTGCACATCACTGCTGGCATATTGCCATCTTCTGTTGACTCTGCGTATCCTCCACATCACCTGGCAGTGTTGCGAGGATCGAAGGGCAGACATGCGAACCCTGCATAGCATCGTCGGCCTTCTGGCTCTGCTGCTCGCTCTCGGCGCGGTCGCCACCCCCGCGCCGAGGGCTGGTGCGCAGCCCGAGGCTGTCCAAGCCGTCCCATCCGACGTCCACCTCTTCTACTACCCCTGGTACGGCACCTACCGGCACTGGGACCAGGGCGGTCACACGCCACCGGACGACATCGGCGCCAACTTCTACCCGTCGCTCGGCGCGTACGACTCCGGCAGCACCGCCGTGCTCGACCAGCACATGGCATGGGTCCGCCAGTCCGGCGCGGGCGTGATCGCCACCAGCTGGTGGGGACAGGGGTCCTATGAGGACAACCTGGCCCCCGCGATCCTGGCCGCGGCGGAGCGCCACGGCGTCAAGGTCGCCTGGCACCTGGAGCCCTACGGCGGGCGCACCGCGGCGTCGACGGTCGCCGACATCAACTACCTCCACTCCCGCTACGGGTCGAGCCCCGCGTTCTACCGCGACGCGGCGCACGGCAACCGCGCGGCGTTCTACGTGTTCGAGAGCCTGCGCATCACCGACTGGACCGCGCTCGACCAGGTGGCGCACAACAGCATCGTGCTCGCGCAGACCACCGACACCTCCAAGGTCGCGCACTTCGGCGGCATGTACACCTACGACGGCATCGCGGGCGCCACCGCGCCCGGCTGGAAGAACGCGTCGGACTTCTGCAAGGCCAACGGTCTGGTGTGGGCGCCGTCGGTCGCGCCCGGCTACCTCGACGACCGCGCGGTGCCCGGCAACACGACCCCGACCGTGGACCGGGCGAACGGCGCGATGTACGACCAGCAGTGGAACAACGCGCTCGCCCCCGCCACGGGCGGCGCGCCGACGTGGGTGTCGGTCACGTCGTTCAACGAGTGGCACGAGGGCTCGATCATCGAGCCCGCCCGCTCGAACCCACCCGGCGGCCACGGTTACCTGACCTACGACGGCGCCTACGGCACGACCGGTGCCGCCGCCGAGACCGCGTATCTCGACCGCACCCGCTACTGGGTCGAGCGGTTCACCGGCGGCACGGTGCCACCCGCGAATCCGGACCTGGCGCGGGGCAAGGCGATCACGGCGAGCAGCACGCAGCCCGGCTACCCAGCGTCGAACGCGAACGACGGGAACCAGGGCAGCTACTGGGAAAGCGCGAACAACGCGTTCCCGCAGACGCTCACCGTCGACCTCGGGTCGTCGGCTGAGGTCGGCAGGCTCGTGCTGTCGCTGCCGCCGTCGTGGGGCGCCCGCACACAGACCGTCGAGGTACGAGCGAGTGGCAACGGCGGGTCGTACACGACGATCGCCGCCGCGAAGGGGTACCGCTTCGACCCCGCCACCCAGAACACGGTGAGCGTGCCCGTCACGGCGGGCAGCCACCGGTTCGTGCGCCTGGTGTTCAGCGGCAACACCGGCTGGCCAGCAGGCCAGGCCGCTGAGGTCCAAGCATTCCGTAACTGAAACAACAGAAGAGAAGGACGCCGATGTCCCTGCAAAAACGGCGTCGGTGCGGTGCTGTCGCCGCACTGCTCACTGCCGCGATGCTCCTACCGGTCCCCGCCGCCCAGGCCGGGTCCGTCATCCCACCCGGTGACTACCAACAGGTCCAGCTCGCGTCCGGCGGCGGCGAGCTCGGCGAGGCGATGTCCCTTGCCGTGCTGCCGAACCGCTCGGTCGTGCACACCGCCCGCGACGGCACGGTGCGCGTCACCGACGCCGCGGGCAACACCACCACGGCGGGCAAGCTGTCCGTCTACACCCATGACGAGGAAGGTCTCCAGGGAGTCGCGGCCGATCCCGGTTTCGCCACGAACCGGTTCATCTGGCTGTACTACTCGCCAGCACTGTCCACTCCGGGCGGCGACGCGCCGACCGAGGGCGACCAGGCGGAGTGGGACCGGTGGAAGGGCGAGCTGCGCCTGTCGCGGTTCGTGTTGAACACCAGCAACACCCTCGACCTGGCGAGCGAGAAGATCGTGCTGCGGGTCGCGAACGACCGGGGCCAGTGCTGCCACGTCGGTGGCGACATCGACTTCGACGCGGCGGGAAACCTTTACCTGACAACGGGTGATGACACCAACCCGTTCCAGTCGGACAGCTACACGCCGATCGACGAGCGCACGAACCGCAACCCGCAGTTCGACGCGCAGCGGTCCTCCGGCAGCACGAACGACCTGCGCGGCAAGGTGTTGCGCATCAAGCCGCAGGCCGACGGCACGTACACGGTCCCGTCAGGGAACCTGTTCGCGCCCGGCACGGCGAACACCCGGCCCGAGATCTACGCGATGGGCTTCCGGAATCCGTTCCGGATGAGCGTCGACAAGGCGACCGGGACGGTGTGGCTCGGCGACTACGGTCCGGACGCGGGCGGCACCAACCCGGACCGGGGGCCGGGCGGGCAGGTCGAGTTCAACCGGATCACCGGGCCGGGCAACTACGGCTGGCCGTACTGCACCGGCACGAACACGACCACCGAGACCTACAACGACTTCGCGTTCCCGTCCGGTCCCTCCGGCGGGAAGTTCGACTGCGGCACCGGGCCGACGAACAACTCCTTCCGCAACACCGGTCAGCAGAAGCTGCCCGCGCCGAAGGCCGCGTGGATCAAGTACGGCGGGGACAGCGGCACGCCACCGGAGTTCGGCGGCGGCTCCGAGTCGCCGATGGGTGGGCCGGTGTACCGGTTCGACCCGAACCTGAGCTCGGCCGTCAAGTTCCCGCAGTCGCTCGACGGCCGGTTCTTCGCCGGCGAGTACGGACGCCGCTGGATCAAGGCGATCGAGGTGACCGGCTCCGGCGGGGTCGGCGACATCGGCGCGTTCCCGTGGACCGGCACGCAGGTGATGGACATGGCGTTCGGGCCGGACGGCGCGCTGTACGTGCTCGACTACGGCAGCGGGACGAACAACGCGGCGCTGTGGCGGGTCGAGTACATCGGCGGGACGAACCGCAACCCGATCGCGAAGGCGGCGGCGGACAGGACCTCCGGCCCGTCACCGCTGACGGTGAACTTCTCGTCGGCGGGCAGCTCCGACCCGGAGGGCGGCGCGCTCACCTATGCGTGGAACTTCGGTGACGGCACCACGTCGACGACGGCGAACCCGGCGAAGACGTACAACACCAACGGAAACTACACGGCCACACTGACCGTGCGGGACCCGCAGGGCCTCACCGGGTCGGCGAACGTGCAGATCTCGGTCGGCAACACGGCACCGTCGGTGACACTGTCCACTCTGGACGGCGCGCTGTTCTCCTTCGGTGACACGGTGAGCTACCAGGTCACCGTGTCCGACCCGGACGACGGCGCGATCGACTGCGGCCGGGTGAAGCTCCGCTACCTGCTGGGCCACGACAGCCACGAGCACGAGATCACGTCGAAGACCGGCTGCTCCGGCACGATCACCACCCCGGTGGACGGCGAGCACGACCCGGCGGCGAACGTGTACGGCGTGTTCGACGCCGAGTACACCGACAACGGTGGGCTGACCACGCACAGCAAGCGCAAGCTCCAGCCGCGACACCGGCAGGGTGAACACTTCAATGCGCAAAACGGCATCGAACTCGCCCAGCACGGCGCCGCGGAAGGCGGTGCCACGGTCGGCTTCACCGACAACGGCGACTGGATCTCGTTCACACCGTACGCGCTCGCCGGCGCGGGTAGCTTCACCGCCCGCGTGTCCTCCGGCGGCCCCGGCGGCACCATCGAGGTCAGGGCGGGCTCGGCGACCGGCACGCTGCTGGGTTCGGCCGCGGTCGCGAACACCGGCAACTGGGACACGTTCGTGAACGTCAACGGCACGCTGTCCGGTGCGCCGTCCGGCACGACGCAGCTGTTCCTGGTGTTCAAGGGCGTGACAGGACAGGGCAACCTGTTCGACGTGGACGCGTTCACCCTCAACGCGGGCAGTGCGGGCACGACCCGCTCGGCCGAGGGCGAGGCGTGGACGTCGACGGGCGGCGTCCAGGCCGCGGCGCACGCCGGCGCGAGCGGCGGCACCACGGCCGGGTACATCGAGACCGGCGACTGGGCGGGCTACTCACAGCTGAACACGAGTGGTGCCAAGGGTTTCTCGGCCCGGATCTCGTCGGCGGGCGCCGGCGGCACGATCACCATCCGGTCCGGTTCCCAGACGGGCACGGTGCTCGGCACGGTGACGGTCCCGGTGACCGGCGGCTGGGAGACGTTCCAGGACGTCTCGACCACGCTGACGGGCAACGTGTCCGGCCCGCTGTTCCTGACGTTCACGGGCGGCGCCGGTTCGTTGTTCGACGTGGACACCCTGACCCTGCGGTTCTAGACCGCGGGTAGGTGGACGGGCGCCCACGACGAGGTGGGCGCCCGTTCACTCAGGGATCGACTCCGTGGCGTACCAGCGCCACAGGACGCACACGCCGTCCACGTCCGGATGCCGGAAGACGCTCCCCCGGAACACCTTGCGGTGGCGGACGCCGTTCAACGGCGGCACGTGGCTGGTGCGCTCCAGGACGTCGATGTAACCGGGCGGCAGCTCCTGCTCGACGAACGCGAGGAACTCCTCACCCGCGCCCTCGGCGAGCTCGGCTGGGCACGGCCACCGCTCCTTGCCAGCCAGCGTCGTGAAGTAGGCGACCGCCTTGGCCGTGTACAGCGCGCTGAACGACGTCGGCTGGCTGCCGCCGATCGCGGTCGTGATGTCGACCGGGCGTTCCGCCAGTGCGCGCTCGTAGGTGTCCCACGCCTCGACCAGCCGGATCGGCTCGTAGCGCGGCGCTCCGGCGAGCCACTCGCGAACGCTCACCGGTCCATACTAGTTTCCCTGCGCTCGCAACAGGTTGAGCAACAGCCCTTCTTTCGTCGACCATGGGCTGATCTCGATGGTCTCGTGGCCGGTCGCGCCCATCAGCGCCTCGGCGGCCACCGCGCCCGCGAGCGACTGCCGTGCGCGGTGCCGGGAGATGCCGGGCAGCTTGGCGCGCTGCCGCGGCGTCATCTTGGCGAGCCGGGGAATCCATTCGGCCAGGTCAGCCGCGCGCAGCCGGGACCGCGACCCGGTGAGCTCCGCCAGCTGCTGGAACACCTTGGAGCACCCGACCGCGCGGCCCTCCGACAGGGCGGCGAGCGCGTCCTTGGGGAGCGCCTCGGCGATACGGCCGGGCAACGTGGCCCGCAGCTTCGGCAGAGAAAGCCCCGATCGGGTGAGTGTGCGGGCGCCGAGCGGCAGCGAGCGGGCGAACGCGGGTCTGCGTGCGTCACCCGCGGCGAGCTCGACCGTGCCGCCGCCGATGTCGAGCACCGCGAGCGCGTCGGTGGCGCCGAACCACGACCGGCACGCCGTGTAGGACATCCTGGCCTCGCGTTCACCGGACAGCAGCCGCAGCTCCAGCCCGGTGCGCTTGGCCACCCTGGTGACGACCTGCGACGCGTTGGCCGCGTCCCGCACCGACGACGTCGCGAACGCCAGGAACGCGGACACCCGCACGTCCTGCAGCCGCTCCTGCACCTCGGCGACCGCCGCGGCGATGTGATCGATGCCATCCTGGGAGATGCGGTTCGCGTCGTCGAGTGCGCGATCCAGTCGAAGCCGGACCTTGTGAGACACCAAAGGCCTGGTCAGAGACGTTTCGACCACCATGAGATGGGCGCTGTAGCACCCGACGTCCAGTACCGCGGCTCTTGGTGGCTCCTTCATGGTGCTCCAGGTTCCCACAGCGCGGTCGAGACAAACACTCGTATCGGCATACGGCATAGTTGGGGCACCCCCTACCCGTGAATGAGGTGTGACCTCGCGTGTGCGGCCTGATCGGACTTGTCTGCGCCACCCCCCACCACGCGGCCGCCAGGCGCGACGCCGTGCGGGCGGCGATGCGCTGCCAGCGGCACCGCGGCCCGGACGAGACCGACACCTGGGCGGGCGGCGAGGTCGTCTACGGGTTCAACCGCCTCGCGTTCATCGACCTCGAGCACTCCCACCAGCCGCTGGTCTGGGGGCCGCCGGAGAACCCGACGCGGTACACGCTGAACTTCAACGGCGAGATCTACAACTACCGTGAGCTGCGGCAATGGCTGTCTGACCGGTTCGACGCCCGGTTCCGCACGCAGGGCGACGGCGAGGCGATCGTCGCCGCGTTCCACCACCTCGGCCCTGACTCGGTCAAGAAGCTGCGCGGCATGTTCGCGTTCCTGATCTGGGACGCGCAGGAGAAGGTGGTCTTCGGCGCCCGCGACCCGTTCGGCATCAAGCCGCTGTACTGGTCCGGCGGGCCGGGCGGGGTCGCGTTCGCCAGCGAGAAGAAGAGCCTCCTCGAACTGTCCGGGCCGCTTGGCGTGCGTGAACAGCTCGACCGCCGTGCCCTGCAGCACTACCTGGTGCTCCAGTACGTGCCGGAGCCCGAGTCGATGCACACCGGCATCCGCCGTATCGAGTCCGGCACCTCGTTCTACGTGCGGCCGGGCCAGCGCATCCAGTTCAACCGGTACTTCAACCCCACCTTCGACGCGAAGCCGGTGCCCGACCCGGAGAAGCTGTACGACCAGATCGCCGAAGTGATGCGTGACTCGGTCGCCAAGCACATGATCTCCGACCCGGACGTCACGGTCGGCGCGTTCCTGTCCGGCGGCATCGACTCCACGGCGACCGCCACCCTGGCCCGCGAGTCCAACCCGAACCTGATCGCGTTCACCACCGGCTTCGAACGCGAGGGCTACTCCGAGATCGACGTTGCCGCGGAGACCGCGGAGGCCATCGGCGTGCGGCACGTGGTCAGGACCGTGTCGCCGCAGGAGATGATGGACACACTGCCGCTCATCGTCTGGTACCTCGACGACCCGGTGGCCGACCCGGCGCTGGTGCCGCTGTGGTTCATCGCCCGCGAGGCACGCAGGTACGTGAAGGCGGTCCTGTCCGGCGAGGGCGCGGACGAGCTGTTCGGCGGCTACACGATCTACAACGAGCCGGTGTCGCTGGCGCCGTTCGAGAAGATGCCGGACGGCATGCGCAAGATGCTCGGCAAGGTGTCGACCAGGATCCCGGAAGGCGTGCGCGGCAAGGACCTGCTGCGCCGCGGCGCGCTGTCGCTGGAGGACCGCTACTACGGCAACGCCCGCAACTTCCGCGACGAGCAGCTGCGGGCCGTGCTGCGCCACTACAACCCGAACATCGGGTTCAAGGACGTGACCATGCCCTGGTACCGGGAGTCCTGGGACTGGGACCCGGTGGCGCGGATGCAGCACGTCGACCTGTTCACGTGGCTGCGCGGCGACATCCTCGTGAAGGCCGACAAGGTCACCATGGCCAACTCGCTCGAGCTGCGGGTGCCGTTCCTCGACACCGAGGTGTTCGAGGTCGCGTCCCGGCTGCCGCGCGAGGAGAAGCTGGCGGGCGGCACCACCAAGTACGCGCTCCGGCAGGCGCTGAAGCGGATCATCCCGCCGCACGTGCTCAACCGCCGCAAGCTGGGCTTCCCGGTGCCGATCCGGCACTGGCTGCGTGACGAGATGTACGAGTGGGCGCGGTCGATCATCACGTCGTCGCAGACCGACGAGCACCTGGACCGGCAGGCGGTGCTCGCGCTGCTCGACGAGCACCGGGAGGGTCAGCTCGACCGGTCGCGGCAGCTGTGGGCGTTGATCGTGTTCATGGTGTGGCACGGGATCTTCATCGAGAACCGGATCAAGGTCGCGGTGCCGGAGCCGGCGTACCCGGTCAAGCTCTGACCCCGCGCCGCTGCCGCCGCACCCCCGGCTGGGGATAATGGTCGCGTGTGTTCCCTTGGTTTGCGGTTCGTCGGGCACTCCACCGTGCGGGTGGAGCTGGCCGGGCACGCCGTGCTGACCGACCCCGTGCTCACCGACCGGGTGTCGGCCCTGACCAGGGTGACGCCGTCGGCCACCTCGGCCGACCGGGCCGACGTCGACCTCGTTCTGCTGTCCCACCTGCACGGAGACCACGTCCACCTGCCGTCCCTGCGGCTGCTGAGCGAGCACGTGCGGGTCGTGGTGCCGCGTGGTGCCGGGGACTGGCTGCGCGGCAAGGGCGTGCGTCACGTCGACGAGCTGGCGCCCGGTGAGGAGCTGGAGCACGGCGACCTGCGCATCACCGGAGTCCGGGCGGAGCACTCCGGGCACCGGTGGGGGCCGAGGTCGACACGGGGGCCGCAGGCCGTGGCGATGGGACATCTCATCGAGGGCGCTGACCGGAAGGTGTACGCCGCGGGCGACACCGACCTCTTCCCCGAGATGGCCGACCTCACCGGCATCGACGTCGCGTTCCTGCCGGTCTGGGGCTGGGGGCCCACCCTCGGGCCCGGTCACATGGACCCCGCGAGGGCGGCCGCCGCGGTCGAGTTGATCCGGCCCAGGGTCGCGGTGCCGGTGCACTGGGGCACGCTCGCCGTGGCCGGGTTGCCCAGGGTGCCCGGCAGGCACGGCAAACGCATGCGCCGGTTGCTGACGGACCCGCCGCACGAGTTCGCGGACGCGGTCACCGGAGCCACCCAGGTCGTGGTCACCCGGCCCGGCGAGAACGTACGGCTGCCCGGCGCCGTGCCTGGCTCGTCGTGAGTGGTTTTCTGGGGATCGACTGGACACACCCCGCCTCACTCGGCTACCCCGTGATCTTCGGTGGGGTGCTGCTCGGGTCGATCGTGCCGGTGGTGCCGACCGGGGCCGTGGTCGGTGCCGGGGCGGCGATCGCCGTCAGCGGCGGGAACCTCAACCTCGCGCTGGTGATCGTGGTCTCGACCGTCGGGGCGCTGATCGGCGACCTGGTCACGTTCGGCGCGGGTCGTGGCGGGCGGGGCTCGCTCACGCGGTGGTTCGAGCGCAGGCAGTCGCAGGAGAAGCTGGACAACGCCAGGGAGAGGTTCGGCCAGCGGGGGTGGCTGCTCGTGGTCATCGGCCGGATGGTGCCCGCCGGGCGGATTCCCGTGTTGCTGGCGGCCGGGGCGCTCGACTACCCGTGGCGGCGGCTGGGCCCCGCCGCGGCCTGCGCGTGCCTGCTGTGGGCCCTCGCCTACTCGGCACTGGGTGTCCTCAGTGGCGGGCTGTTCGACAACCCGCTCATCGCGACGGTGATCGCGACGTTCCTGATCCTGATCGTGACGTTGGTGATCGGCCTGATCAGCAAGCGGCGGGAGGCACGCAAGCATGCCGGAGCTCGCTGACCGGGGCCGGTTGCTGCGTGGCGGGCGGGCCGTGGCCCGCCTGCTGCTCGTCTGGATGCTCGTCGCGGTCAGCCTGCACCTGCTCGACCTGTGGCTCACCGACTTCGCCATGCCGCTCTGGTGGCAGCCGACCGTGTTCGCCGCGATGCTGGGGCTGCTCAGCGCGGTGGTGTGGCCGCTGATCATGCGGTTCGCGCCCGCGGGTGCGGTGCTGCTGCTCGGGCTGTTCTCGTTCCTGCTGCTGGGAGCCGGGATCCTCGGCATCTCGTTCGCGATGCCGGACGTGTACGTCGCGAACATCCGGACCGCGGTGCTGGTGGCGGTGGTGATGGCGGGGGTCGCTGGGGTGGTCAGCAGCATGCTCGCGATCGACGAGGACGAGGTGTTCTTCCGCCGCGCGGCCCGCCGGTTCTGGCGAGACGGGTCCGGCCCCGGCGAGGACCCGCCCGGTGTGCTGCTGCTGCAGATCGACGGTCTCGGCTACGACACCGTGCGCCGCGGCGTCCGCGACGGCGACCTGCCAACGCTGGCGCGCTGGCTGTCCGACGGCAGCCACGTCCTCACCGACTGGCACTGCGACTGGAGCTCGCAGACCGGCGCGAGCGTGTGCGGCCTGCTGCACGGCACCAACGACGACATCCTCGGTTTCCGCTGGTACGAGAAGGATCGCGACCACGTGATGGCGTGCGCGCACCCGGCGGACGCGGCCGAGATCGAGCGGCGCCACTCCAACGGGCGGGGCCTGCTCGCGAACGGCGGCGCGGCGCGGGGCGGGCTGTTCACCGGCGACGCCGACCACACGAGCCTCACGATGAGCGCCGTGCCGTTCCTGACGAAGTCACACCGCCGCCGGCGTGACCCGGCGGGCTCTGGCTACTACGCCTACTTCGCGAACCCGATCAACGTGGTGCGGACGTTCGGGTCGGCACTCGTCGACGTGCTGCGCGAGATCTCCGCGTCGGTGCGCCAGCGCAGGGCACGGGTGCGGCCGAGGATCAAACGCGGCGGCTTCTACCCGTTCGCGCGGGCGGGCACCACGGTCATCGCCCGCGACCTGGTGGTGTCCGCGATCATCGGTGACATGCTGGCGGGCAGGCCGGTCGTGTACGCCGACTTCCTCGGCTACGACGAGGTCGCCCACCACACCGGCATCGAACGGTTCGACGCGCTCGCGGTCATCCGGTCCATCGACCAGCAGATCGGCCGCCTGCGCAGGGCCGCCCGGCTCGCCCCGCGCGGCTACCGGCTCGTGGTGCTGTCCGACCACGGCGTGACGCAGGGCTGGGCGTTCACCAACCGGTTCGGCGAGTCGATCGAGCAGCTCGTCGGCCGCCTGTGCGGTGGGACGCCGCCTGCCAACGGGTCGCGGCGCAAGCAGAAGACCGGTGCGTGGCAGCTTGGCGCGGCACTCGCGGAGGCGTCCTCTGGTGCGGGCCCCATCGCGATGGCGCTCCGGAAACGAGCGGACCGACACGGCGCGGGCGACCGGCACCGCACCGAGGAGGGCAAACCCGCGGCGGTGACGCGCGCGGCACCCGGTGTGGTGGTCGTGGTTTCCGGGCACGTCGCGATGGTGTCGTTCACCGAACACGAAGGCCGGGTCGACATGGAGACCATCGAGCGGGAGTTCCCCGACCTGCTGCCATCGCTCGTCGACCATCCCGGTGTCGGGTTCCTGCTGGTCCGCGGCGCCCAGTCGGGCCCGATCGTGCTGGGCCGCAACGGAGTGCGCCGCCTGCGGGACGACGGCTCGGTGTCCGGCGAGGACCCGCTCACGCCCTACGGGCCGCACGCCGCCGACCTGATCCGCCGCACCGACGGGTTCGCGCACTGCCCCGACATCATCATCAACAGCCGGTACAACCCGACCACCGACGACGCGTCGCCGTTCGAGGTGCACGTCGGGTCGCACGGTGGGCTCGGCGGCGGTCAGTCGCGCGGGTTCCTCCTGTACCCGGCGGACCTGCCGGCACCCGGCGAGATCGTCGGCGCGGAGCGGCTGCACCGGGTGGTGCGCGGCTGGCTCGACCACCTCGGACACCCGGAACCGGTGCGGGAGAAGGAAACCGAACTGGTGGCGGAGACATGATCCCGGAGTACGGCGTCCGCTCGCTCGCCGAGGTGCTGCCATCGGTACTGGGTGAGTCCACGTTGCTCGGACCCGCGCGGGCGACCGCGTTGCTGCTGGTCGACGGGCTCGGCAGCGAGCTGCTGCGCGCGCACCCACAGGACGCGCCGTTCCTCACGTCGATGGCCGACGCGGGCCCGCTGACCGTCGGGTTCCCGTCCAGCACCGCGATCAGCCTCGCGTCGCTCGGCACCGGCCTGCCGCCCGGCGCGCACGGGCTGCTCGGCACGTCGCTGCGGCTGTCCGACGAGGTCGTGATGGAGACGCTGCGGTGGGCGGAGCAGGGCACACACGGCAGGGTGGACCTGCGCAAGTCGTTCCCGCCCGAGATCGTCCAGCCCGCCGACACCGTGTTCCAGCGGGCAGCGGCCGCCGGGATCGGCGTGACGGTCGTGTCACGATCCATGTTCGAGGGTTCCGGGCTCACCAGGGCGACGCTGCGCGGCGGCACGTTCACCGGCACGCACGCGTTCGGCGACCTCGCCGCGGGGATCGTGACCGCGCTGGGCAGGCCGGGCAGGCAGCTGGTGTACGGCTACCACGCGGACCTCGACGCGATGGGACACGTGCACGGGCCGGGCTCGCTGGCGTGGCGGTTGCAGCTGCGGCAGATGGACCGGCTCGTCGAGACGATCGTGTCGCTCCTGCCGCCGGACGCACAGCTCGCGGTGACCGGCGACCACGGCATGGTGACCATGGACCACACCTTCGACGCCGACACCGATCCCGTGCTGCGGCAGGGAGTCCGTGCGCTGACCGGTGAGCCGCGGGCCCGCCACGTGCACGCGGAGCCGGGCGCGGCGGCCGACGTGCTCGCGAGGTGGCAGGGGGTACTCGGCGACGCGGCGTGGACGGTGTCCCGCGAGCAGGCGGTGGACGAGGGCTGGTTCGGGCCGCTGTCCCCGCACTTCGCGGACCGGATCGGGGACGTGGTCGTGGCGGCCAGCGGCACGGCCGGGGTGATCCGGTCGGAGGCGGAGCCGTTCCTGTCCCGGCTGGTCGGGCAGCACGGTTCACTCACCCCGGCCGAACAGCTGGTGCCATTGCTGGTCGCACAGGGTAAGGGATCCGTCCCGAACTAACCCTTGTGCGGTAGGACTGCGGGATGCCGCTTCTCCAAGATCTCCTCGCCGCGATCGCGGGCGGCAGGACGTGCTCACCGCACTCGACGGTCCGGTAAGAGACACTGTTGTTGATCTTGAAATAGTGGCTTTGACCGGCGGTAACGTGGATGACTGTGCTGAACGTATGAACGAAATGACCCCGGAGCAGCGCTCTCTGCGCGCCAAGATCGCCACTTATACCTCATGGGCCAACACCGCCGACCGCGCTGCCCGAACCGCCGCCGCACGCAAGGCCGCAAATGACCGGTTCGCCAACCAGCTCGATCCGGACGGTGTCTTACCGCCAGACGAACGCGCCCGCCGCGCCGAATCCGCGAGCCGTGCTCACTTCTCCCGCATAGCCATGCTCAGCGCCAAAGCGCGCAGGCGTGACGCGGCCAAGTCGTAGCGGCCACCGGATGTCAGGCGCCATGACGTGGACCTAATGGGTCGGCGTAGCTGGCACGGATCGCGCCGACGCACTCAGGCTGGCCCCCCATTCGCGCAGACCTACCGCTTGGCCGCAGACAGGCACGCTCCGCTACCAGGCGGCACGCTTCGTGCACGTTCTCGGCGTGCCAGGTTCCTCGGGTGGCGTGCCGCCCCGCGTTGGCCAGCAGGTCACTCCCGGGTCGACGTCACCCGTAAGAACCGCCTTGGTCGACCCGCATACCATGGTCAGGTCACGACCAGCTAGCGGAGCCGTCGCGCTCACTGCGGTCGTGGTCCCGTAACCCGACGTCTCAACCCCATTTGGAAGGCTACTCATGCAGTCGGCAGAGATCAGCAGCCGTGCTCTACGTTTCTTCGAGCAGCGGGGACACGCCGTGGTCCCGTCGGCATCGCTGATCGCCGACGACCCCACGCTCATGCTGATCAACGCGGGCATGGCGCCGTTCAAACCGTACTTCCTCGGCGAGGCTCCCCCGCCGTACCCCCGCGCGACCAGCTTGCAAAAGTGCGTGCGGACGGTCGACATCGAGGAGGTCGGCAAGACCAGCCGTCACGGCTCGTTCTTCCAGATGTTCGGCAACTTCTCCTTCGGTGACTATTTCAAGGAGAAGGCAATTCCCTATGCGTGGGATTTTCTGACCAAGCCGGTTGCCGATGGCGGACTGGGTTTGCCGGAGTCCAAGTTGTGGGCCACGGTCTACACCGACGACGACGAGGCCGAGCACATCTGGCGAACCGAAGTCGGCGTGCCCGCTGACCGCATCCAGCGGTTGGGTATGGCGGAGAACTTCTGGTCGATGGGCGTGCCTGGTCCGTGCGGCCCGTGTTCGGAGATCTGCTTTGACCGTGGCCCGGAGTTCGGACGCGATGGCGGCCCGCTCGCCAACGACGAGCGCTACTTGGAGATCTGGAACCTCGTGTTCATGCAGAACATTCGGGGTGAGGGACCGGCCAAGGAGGGCTACCCGATCCTCGGTGACTTGCCCGCCAAGAACATCGACACAGGCCTTGGCCTGGAACGTATGGCGGCGCTCCTCCAGGGCGTGGACACGATCTTCGACATTGACACGACCCGCCAGATTCTCGACCTGGCGGCCGAGCTGAGCAGCACCAAGTACGGCGCTGCCCGCAAGGACGACGTCGCGCTGCGCGTAGTAGCCGACCACATTCTTACCAGCGTGATGCTGATCGGGGACGGTGTCACGCCGGCCAACGAGGGACGCGGCTACATCCTGCGCCGCATCCTGCGCCGTGCCGTCCGCATGATGCGCCTGCTCGGTTCCCAGGACCCCGTCGTGCACGAACTGGTGGCGCGCACAGTCGAGGTGATGAGTCCGACCTACCCGGAGCTGGTCGGCCAGCGCGACCGGATCGATCGGGTCGCCGTGGCGGAGGAGTCCGCGTTCTCGCGGACGTTGAAGTCCGGCACGGCGATCTTCGACCTTGCCGCCGCCGACGTCCGTAAGAGCGACAGCCTGATCTTGCCCGGCGACCAGGCGTTCCAGCTCCACGACACCTACGGGTTCCCCATCGACCTGACCTTGGAGATGGCCGAGGAGCAAGGACTGACGGTGGACGAGGAAGGCTTCCGCCGCCTGATGACCGAGCAGCGCGCTCGGGCCAAGGCGGACGCGGCCACCCGCAAGACCGGCGGACATGGTGACAAGGGCGTTTACCGTGATCTTCTCCAGCTCGGCGCTACCGAGTTCACCGGTTACGAAACGTTGGAGAGCGAGGCCACCGTTCGGGGCGTGATCCGTGAAGGTGAGCGCGTGCCGGTGGCCGTCGAGGGCGAGATTGTCGAGGTCGTGCTCGACCGGACGCCACTTTACGCCGAGTCCGGCGGACAGGACAGCGACGCCGGCTCGATCATCGCGGACGGCGTTGAGCTGGAAGTACTTGACGTTCAGAAGGTGGCGCGGAAGCTCTGGACACACCAGGTACGGGTGCGGCGCGGAGAGCTGACCGAGGGCCTGCACGTGTTGGCCAAGGTCGACCCGGAATGGCGGTTGGGAGCGCGTCAAGCTCACTCGGGCACGCACGTCATCCACGCCGCGCTACGACAGGTGCTCGGCCCGGACGCCTTGCAGGCCGGCTCCTACAACAAGCCTGGTTACCTGCGGTTGGACTTCTCCTGGACCGGCAGCCTGTCACAGGAGACCCGCAGCGAGATCGAGGAGGTCTCCAACCTCGCCATTCGGAAAGACCTCCCGGTCCGCGCGGTCTACACGTCGTTGCCAGAGGCGCGCGAGATGGGCGCCATCGCGCTGTTCGGCGAGACCTACGACGAAGAGGTACGGGTCATCGAGATCGGCGGTCCTTGGTCCCGCGAGCTGTGCGGCGGTACGCACGTTGAGCGGTCCTCGCAGATCAACGCGCTGACCGTGATCGGTGAATCCTCGGTGGGTTCGGGTATGCGCCGTATCGAGGGCTATGTCGGCCTGGACGCTTACCGTTTCCTGGCGAAAGAACGCGCGTTGGTGCGGAACATCTCCGAACTGCTCCAGGTGCCGGTCAGCGAGGCCACTGACCGGGTCGCAGCGCTGCTCAAGCAGCTACGTGACGCCGAGAAGGAAGTGGCACAACTCCGCGCGGCCCAGTTCAAGCGGTTGGCCGGCGAGTTCGTGGCGGACGCGACGGACGTTCGTGGTGTGTCCGTCGTGACGCGGCATCTGTCCGAGCCTGCGAACAACGACGAGCTGCGCAAGTTCGTGGTCGACATTCGGGACAGGCTCGGCGACCAACCGGCGGTCGTGACGGTGACGACGTTGGCGAACGACAAGCCGATCGTCGTGGCCGCCGTCAACGAGAAAGGCCGGAAACACGGGCTCAAGGCCGGGGACCTCGTGCGGGTCGCGGCGAAGGTACTCAAGGGCGGCGGCGGCGGAAAGCCCGACATCGCGCAGGGCGGCGGCACGGACCCGTTGGCCACGATCGACGCGCTGCGCGAGGTCTCCCGCGTGATTGAGCAGACCGTCAGTCGGTGACGAGCTGCCGATCTGGCCAGCCGTCAAGGTGGGTCAGCAGGCTCACTCCTACGTGGTGAGGCTCGGCAAGGACGACGTCGGCCCCGACGCGACGCAGCGTGTCGGGGCCGACGAATCCCCACCCGGCACCAACGGTGACCACTCCAGCGGCACGGCCGGCGGCAATGTCGTTCGCCGTGTCGCCAAGGTAAAACGCGCGCTGGGGCTGGACACCGAGCCGTGCACAAGCGGTGACCACACCGTCTGGCGCGGGCTTCGGTGCCGCGTCCTCGTGCGCGATGACGACGTCGACCAGAGCCGCCACCACCGGGGGCAGCAAGAACGGCAAGCGGCTGTGCGCCTGGGCGGTGATTATGCCGAGGCCGACACCCGCCCGGGATAACTCAAGCATCCCCGCGAGGACCGGTTCGAACGTCCGAACTTGGCCCACCGCGTCGGCCAACGCCCCGTCGAAGTGCTCTTCGTAGACGCGCCGAGCGTCCCGGACACCGAGAGCCGCCAGGGCGTCCACGGGTGCCAGCGCTACGCACTGGTCAACAACTGCGGCCGGAACGGGAGCGCCGAGCGCGGCGGTCACCAAGACGTGCAGCGCCGTGGCAGTTGCCGAGCGGGTGTCGATGATGACCCCGTCCATATCGAACAACGCCGCGTACCCGGATCCCACGATGTCGACTCCGGTCGTCTGGTCGGTCAGCTTGCTTGCCGAATCGATGATGGCGTGTCGAGGTCGGCAGGCGTGAGCAGAGAGCACAACGCGATCTGGTCGTTCGCGAGGCGCGCTCGCCCGTCAAGCTCACGGTCCAGCACGCATACGGCCGTCGTGACGGTGGCACCTTCTTGCCGGAGGAACGATGCCGCGCGAAGGACTTGTGACCCGGAGCGGACCACGTCATCAACGATGGCGATCCGCTTGCCTGCTACGGGTTTCCCTTCCAACTGGCGACAGGTGCCGTAGGTCTTGCGTTCCCGGCGTAGGAAACCGGCAGGGACGCCGGTGGCCGCTGACAACGCAACCGCCAACGGGATACCGCCGAGATCGAGACCGACGAGGGTCTCGATCTCGATCGGCACACTGTGCGCGATCTCTGCCGCAACCTCATACAGCAACGCGGGGTCGGCGGCCAACAGGTACTCGTCGAAGTACTCGTCAAGCATCCGCCCCGTGGGTAACTGGAACGCGCCGCGCTGACACGCCGTGTCCCGGATGCGGGTAAGGAGGCTCGCGGAGATGGTCATCGGGCACCCCGTGAGGTCGCCATGCTGGTCCTCTCCGGGCGGTCGAGGTTCAACGCGGACAGTTCCCGCTCGAAGGTGGCCAGATCCGGTATCTCGCGGAGAAAACCGAGCGGCCGGGTCGGCGTCTCGAACACCCATCGCTCCACCTTGAGGAACGTCAACAACCGCAAGGCCGTTTTGCCGGCAAGCCAGACCGGCACTGGGCGGATGTTGCCGGCGTACCAGATTGCGGCGGTGAGTTCGTGCAGCGTCCCGACACCGCCTCCCATCGCGACCACCAGGTCGGTGTCGTCGAGGAACCGATGGAGCCGTTCCCCCATGGTGGGTAGGTGAATCGCGGCGGTGACGTGCGGATTGAACTTGCCCCACTCGACGTTTTTCAACGTCACAGCGAACACCTGGCCACCTGCGGTGGCGACGCCGCGGGCGGCCTCTTCCATCAGGCCGTTGTAGCCGCCGTGCCTCAGCACTACGCCAGCCTTGCCGAGCGCCGCGCCGATGCCATACGCGAGGCGTTCCTCTTCCTCCGACGCCGGCACGACACCACCGAAGAAGGATGCCGCCGGACGTGGTTCCGGGTCGAATGTCATGCCAGCTCCAGGTAGTAGCGGTAGGCGTCGATTGCGGGCCGGAGCCATTCCACAGCCTCGGGCGCTGCCCGCTCGGCGATGGCGACCACCCGGTCAAGGCCCGTCGCCAGGGTCTCCGCGGTGGGGATAGCCGGCGCGGAGATCAGCGCGGCGAGGTCGCGCAGACATTCTTTCCCGATGGGGGTGGAGCCGATCTCCTCGCGTAGCTGGTACCAGCCGTAGTGGCGGGACGTCGGCGCCAGGGCCGTCTTGATCAGGTTCTTGGCCGCCGTGTTGAACAGGTGCGCCTCGGAATAGGCGATGAACTCTTGACCACGGGTGATCCGCTTGCGCATCAGGTAACCGACCACGAGCGTCTCGATCAGCAGCTCGGCGCACGAGCGTGACTCGGCCATGGTGCGCGTGACGAACGGCGACACGCTCGGGTCAGGCTGGTAGACGGCGTCCGCGTCGCGAACGAAGATCGGGCGCGCGGTGGTGTGTTCGTTCACTTGGTTGACCTGGCTCGCGGGGATCACATACAGGTCTACCTGTTGGAGGTGACCGGCCCAGCCGACCAGGTAGACATAGCCAAGACCGCCCATGTCGCCCACGATCGTGTCCCGCCATCCGGGGAGAATCCCGCCCAGGTCGGCCGACGCCAGCGCGTCAAGGACGGCGACGAACTCCAGGAAGTGGCGGTCCTCGACACCGACCACGAAGTCGACGTCTGACAGCCGGTCGGCGGTCCCCGACGCGAGCGAGCCTCGCACCAACAGGTGTGTGACTGCGGGACTGGCGGTGAACAGGTCGGTTGCTCGTTCCAACAGGCCGAACTGGTCGGGACGGTTGGCCCTGGCGAGTTCGTCCAGCACAGCGCTACTCATGGGTGCTCCTTCGGGTGATCGCGAATCATCGAGACAGGCCGAGCAAGACGTTCTTGTTGGCCCGCCACGTCGCGGCCTCGTCCGAACGATCCAGCGAGTCGTACATATTCGCGATCAGGTCGTACACACAGCCCTCGGGCAACGTATACGTGTAGAACAAGCGCAGAAGGTACTTTTCCGCCGCACGCTCATAGCCCAGGCTGGCCAAGCCCCGCGCCGTGACGAGGTGATCGTCAAGCTGAGGCGTCGCCGCAGCAGGCAGCCGGACCGCATCGGAGTAGGCAAGCTGCTCGCTCTCCCTGAACCGCGACAGGTTGTCGTCGGCGTAGCAGTCCAGAATCAGGTGAAGCCGGTCCGGCCCGAGTAGGTTGCAGGCACCGTGCACGTGCGTCGGGGTGAGACGCCAGAAATGGCCGGCGCGCATGTGAACCCTCGTACCGCCAGTCACCAGCGCGGCGGAACTGTTGGTCACCAGCGGCACGTGTAGGCGGTGACGTTCGGAGTCGGCGAGTTCGTCATAGTCGCGGTGCTCCCACAGAAACGAGTTCGGCCCGAGTCGCGCCAACCGCACCCACATGTAACGCAATCCCAGTGAGGACAAGAACTTCTGCGTCGCGGGCATCCGCTTCAAGAGCGTGGTCTCGACCGGGTCGCAGTCCTTGATCGTCACGTCGGTGGGAACGCCGGTGTCGTTCAGCAGCGACACCGTCCACCAGCCGCCCGACTGGAACTGTCCGTACTCGGCGACCCACTCGGACGGCGCGGTCAGCGCCTCGTGACGCAAGCGCTCCAGCACGCCGGGATCAAGCTGGTGAAGGCGGGCGACCTGTTGAAGCAAGCCGGCGTTCGTGGTTTCGGCGACGGGCATAAGACACGCTCCTTCCGCTTCGCAACGATCGGTCGCGAGGCACGGTTTAGGGACAACAGGGGCTTCGCCCCGCGCGGCTCCGGAGTGATCCCGCTCGGTTACCACACGGACATCGGGAACGCCACCGACACGCAGCGAGTTAGCGCGCTGTTGTCCGTGCGGGGTCGGTGGGTGACGACGACGAAGACATCACCCACCGGGACGTTTGGTGAAGTCCGGCTGACACTGCGTGCCATCGCGACGCGCGCTCGTGCCCACCGGACCATCGCCTTTCGCCGGAGACCACTTACAGCATCCGTGATCCCACCTGGTTCAATGTCAGTGCATCCTTCTTACGTCATGAACATTACGTTGTAATTTACAATATGGCGAGACCCTGAACGGACTAATGAACGTGTCACCGTCAGTTACGATGGCGCGTGCTCGGTGCGCACGATGAGCAAGAAGGGCGCTCAATGACCAAGGACGACCCGGTAATCGCACAGATCCAGCTCGGGATCCTGCTGCGCGATCTACGTGACCGGAAGGGCCTCACAGCTGCCGAGGCGGGCAAGTACATCGGTACGTCCTACGCCAGCATCAGCCGGATCGAGAACGGCAAACAGGGCATCGCCGCCGAGTCGGTCGGCGTACTGTGCGAGGTGTACGGAGCCAACGACGCGGAGTCAGCGGAGGCTCTGCGCTTGGCCGCACAGCCCAAATCGCGCGTTGCAAGCCGGCGAACGTCCAGCTACCGCGACGCCATCCCGAACTCGTTCCGCCGCTACCTCGCGCTGGAAGCCGATGCCAGCGACATCATGGGCTACGACGAACTGGTGATCACCGGTCTGCTGCAAACCGAGCACTACGCCCGAACCCTGGTTCAGGGCGGGTCGCCACTTGCGTCGCGTACTGACATCGACCGACAGGTTCAGACCCGCATGAGCCGGCAAGAGCTACTTCGGCGAACCGACCCGGCGGCACCCCAACTCGAACTCATCGAACACGAGGCCGCGTTGCACCGCGTCATCGGGGACGACGCGGTCATGCGCGGTCAGCTCAACCACATGCTCGACCTGGCCGAACTCCCCAACGTGGAGCTGCGCATCCTGCCGTTCCGACCAAAGCAGACACGCGACAAGGACGAGGCGTTCACGGCGCAAACATCCTTCCGCCTGTTGAAGCTTCCCGAGCGCGGCACCATCGTCTACCTGGAGGACTTCGCCAGCTCGACCTATCCCGAGGACGTGCAGGTCATCCAACGATATGCAAGCGCCTTCCAGCGCCTGCGGGCAGTCGCAGCAGACCCCGACGAGTCTCGCGCGCTGATCGCTAAGGTTGCCCAGCAGCACCGATGACTACCAACCGAGAGAAGGTGCCGGCGATGGCAACCACGAACCAAAGCCAGCTCCGCTGGCGCAAGAGCAGCTTCAGCGGCAGCTCCGGCAACGAATGCATCGAGGTTGCCACGATCAGGGCCGGTGCTGCGGTGCGGGACTCGAAGAATCCGCACGGCGGCGCACTCCTCTTGACCGGTTCTGCATGGGACCAGTTCCGCGAGGTCGCCAAGGGCCGCGACGGCGGCGCACTGTAGGAGACACAGACAGCGAGACGGGGCGGCTCAGGGCGCCCCGTTTCTCATGTCTCGGGCCGGTGGCGGAATGAGTGGACGATGGTGCGGACCGGCGAAGATCACCGACGACGGCGGCTCGTGGTGGCTGGCGGAGGCGTTCCGGTAGCCGGGGTCACAGCCAGTCCCGGTGTTTGAACAGGGCGTACAGGCCGCCGCCCACCAGGAGGATCGACCCGGCGGACACCCAGAAGCCCCACGGTTGACCGAGGCCGGGGTAGGGGATGTTCTGGCCGTAGAAGCCGGTGATCGCGGTCGGGACGGCGATGATCGCGGCCCAGCCGGTCACCTTCTTCATGATCAGGTTCAGCCGGTTGCCCTGGATGCTGAGCTGCGTCTCCCGGATGGTCGTCACCAGGTCCCGCAACGACTCCGTCCACTCCGACGCACGCAGCACGTGGTCGAAGACGTCCTGGAAGTACGGCACCATCGCCTGGTCGATGGCGTTGTCCTCCCGCCGCAGCAACGTGTTCACGACCTCCCGCATCGGCAGGACGACCCGCCGCAGCGTCACGAGCGACTTTCGCAGCGCGAGCGCGCGCCGCTGGGACTCCGGCGCCGACGCCTTCTCGTCGAACACGGTGTCCTCGAGTTCCTCGATGAGGTCGTCGAGGCTCTGCACGGCCGTGAAGTGCGTGTCGACCACGTAGTCCAGCAGCCCGTGCAGCAGGAAACCGACGCCGTTCTTCGCGAGATGGGAGAGCTCGTCCCACCGCCGCATCACCGCGTCGATGTCGAAACCACCACCCGGGCGCACCGTCACCACCGCGCGGTCGGTGACGAACATGCCCAGCTCCGCGGTGGTCAGCTGGCCCGTGGCCGGGTCGAGCGCCACCGAGTACGCCGTCAGGTAGTTGTGGGTGTCGTACCGGTCGAGCTTGGGGCGCTGTCGCGAGTGGACGGCGTCCTCGACCGCCAGCTCGTGCAGGCCCAGCTCGGACGCGATCAACGCGAGGTCCGCCTCGGTCGGGGCACCGAGGTCGAGCCACACGGTCAGCGCGTCGTCGCGCAGGTGCGCCGAGATCTCCTCGGGCGGGAAGTCCTCGGCCTCCAGGACCCCGTTCCGATACAAGCGGGTGCGTGCCACGCGCCAACGGTAACCCTGAGTCCACCGATGTTCTTCTCGGTTCATCCGCCGCGCGATGGGTGTCAACCTGGTCAAGCCCGCTTCGCGGGCCGGGCGCGCAGCGCCCGCCCCCAGCGGCGTTCCGCCAGAGGTAGCGGACAGGCGCGATGCCCCGAAAGCGGGACGCTCAACCTGAATCATCTCAGTTTGTCTGGTCGCACGACGGACGCCGCCCCGGTCAAACCCCGCACCAGCAGGGTGCGATCCCAGTGCCCCGAACGACGCAGGACGTTGAGCCTGGTTGTGTTTGCCTCCGGCGGCTCCTCGCCGGAGGGGCAGGTCTCCAGGATGGTCTGGGGTTTCGAGGTTTTCTTGCGTTGGGTTCGGGTCTGCCTGCCATCCCGTCGTCCTCACTTCGTGCTATCACACCGCG
>NZ_JBARWZ010000192.1:0-3575 GCF_049647105.1 Actinophytocola sp. | reverse complement strand
GGTGCTGGCGCTGGTCCGGCCGCTGCTGGGCACCGGCATCGGCGGTGAGGCCGCGGCGACGGCGTTCGAGGCGGCCGCGGCCGAGGCCCTGGCCATCGACCCCGCGCTGTCCGCACGGCTCTACGAGGCGGCCGTGACCGCGGGCCGCCCACCGCAGCAGGTCGCGGCGCGGCAGGCGGAGGCACTCGCGCTGGCCGGTGACCTGGACGGCGCGCTGCGGCTCGCCGACGAGGTGATCACCACCGAGTCCTCGGCGCAGCGGCGGCACGCGGCCGGGGTGGCCGCCGCGGCACTCGCGCACCGGGGGCAGCTTTTCCGCAGTGCCCAGCTGTACCGGTGGTCCGGCACCGACGAGGGCAAGCAGTTCGCCACCCTCGGCCTGCTGGGCATCGGCGACCTCGCCGACGCGCGGGAGCTGCGGGCGCAGACGTCGCCCGACGGGCCGCCGACCTCGCTGTCGAGCGCGCTCACGCTGATGACGAACGGGCTGCACGAGTCGGTGACCGGTGCCCCGACGACCGCGCTGTCGATGATGGTGCGGGCGGCGGGTCTGCTCGAACCGGTCGGCCGCGGGGTGCTGCTGCCGGACAGCCCTGCCGCCCTCGGCGCGTTGCTCGCGCTGCACTACGGGGAGCTGAGCACGGCGTCGTCGCTGCTGGACCGGGCCGTCGCGGCGGGCACCGGTGGCGCGCCGCTCGCGACCCGCCACCAGCTGCTGCGCACGTGGATCGCCATGCTGCGCGGCGACCTCACGGCCGCGGCGGCACAGCTGGCCGCCCTGCGCGGCACCCACCTCGAGCCCCGCGACTGGCTGTTCGCGGTGGCCATCGAACTGGGCGTGGCCCGCCGCGCGGGCGACACGAACACGCTGGGCCGGGCGTGGCTGCAGGCCGGTGAGGCACTGTTGCGCCACCCTATGGACCTGTTCACGATCCTGCCGCTTGGCGAGCTGACCGTGGCCGCGGCGCGGCTGCGGGAGGAGGCGCGGCTCTCCGCGCACCTCGACCAGGCCCGCACGCTGCTGAAGGGCCTTGGCGACCCGCCGCTGTGGGCGACGCCGCTGTGGTGGGGCGGGCTGCACGCGGCCGTCATCGCCGACCAGGTCGACGCGGCGAAGGAGCACGTCGAGGCGATGGAGCGGGCGGCGGCGAAGGACGAGCAGTTCGGCATCGTGGCCGCGGCGGGGCGGTGCTGGGCGGAGCTGATGGCTGGCAGGGTCGACCAGGACGCCGTCGAGGACGCGGCCCGCGGGCTGCACGCGGCCGGGTTCACGTGGGACGGCGCGCGGCTCGCGGCGCGGGCCGCGACCCGGACCTCGGACCGCAAGGCGATGGTGCGGCTGCTGGACTGCGCGCGGCTGCTGCAGGGCAAGCCGGTCGCGGCGCGGCGGGTGCCGGACGAGTCGAACGCGCTGCCCGAGGTGACGCTCTCGGAACGGGAGCTGCAGGTCGCGGAGCTGGTGGTGTCGGGGCTGACCTACAAGGACGTCGGCGACCGGCTGTTCATCTCCGCGAAGACCGTCGAGCACCACGTGGCACGGATGCGGCAGCGGCTCGGCGCGTCCAGCCGCAGCGAGCTGCTGTCCCAGCTGCGGACACTCGTCGGGAGCCCCGGTGCCCGCGGCTGAGCGGCTCGTCGAGGCCGGGCGAAGGCTCGCGGCAGGCGGGCTGGTGACCGGCACGTCCGGCAACCTGTCGATGCGGGTGGGTTCTGACGTGCTGGTGACGGGTTCCGGCACGGTGCTCGGCGAGCTGACCTCCGACGACCTGACGCTGGTGTCGTCGTCGGGCGATGTGCTGTCCGGCGAGCTGCCACCGACGTCAGAACTGCCGCTGCACCTGGCGGTCTACCAGGCGTTCCCGTCCGTCGGCGCGGTCGCGCACGCCCATTCGCCCTCGTCGGTCGCGGTCGGGCTCACCCACGACGTGCTGCCGCCGGTGCACTACCTGACCGTGCGGCTGGGCGGGGTGGTGCGGGTGGCGGACTACGCGACGTTCGGGTCACCGGAGCTGGCGGCGTCGGTAGTGGCGGGGCTGGCGGACCGGTCTGCCGTGCTGATGCGCAACCACGGGTCGGTCGCGCACGGCGAGTCGGTCGCGCAGGCGTGCGAGCGCCTCGAGCTGGTCGAGTGGTTGTCCGATGTGTACGCCCGCGCGGCGGCGCTCGGCACCCCGCGTCTGCTCAGCGCGGAGGAACTGGCGGCAGCGGATGCCACGTTCACCAGGTTGAACTACGGCCGACGCTCCTATACTCCGGGTTGTTGACCGTCCGCCAACAGATCGGTGACGACGTGACAGCCGCACCACGCAGGCGCAGGCTGGAGCCTGACGAGCGCCGCGAGGAGATCCTGGCGTGCGCGATGCACCTGTTCGGCGAACGTCCGTACGCGGCGGTGTCGACCACGGAGCTGGCCGCGCGGGCCGGGGTGGCTCGCGGGCTGATCAACCACTACTTCGGCACGAAGCGGGACCTGTACCTCGAGGTCGTCCGCCGCATGGTGACCATCCCGCGGTTCGCGATCGAGCAGCTGCCGGAGGGTCCACTCGAGACCCGCATCCACGCGGCGGTCGACTGGTTCCTGGAGGGCGTGTCCCGCAACAGCAAGGCCTGGCTGGCCGCGACGGGCGCGATCGGCCAGGACTCGGAGGTGGAGCAGATCCTGGCCGACGCCGACGAGCTCGCGGCCGACCGGGTGCTGGAGGCGGCGAGCCTGTCGGCACAGGCCCCTGAGCTGCGGGCGATGGTCCGCTCGTACGGCGGCATGGTGAAGTCCGCGGCCCGGGAGTGGCTGGTACGCAAGGATCTCACGCGCGAGCAGGTGCACCTGATGCTGAGCACCACGCTGCTGTCCCTGATCCGCGACGCGGCGCCGCGACTGACCGGCGACGGGCAACCACTCTCGTAGGCGCGAAACGCGGATGATCGCGGACGCGGCGTGTGCGAGAGTGGCCGCCGTGCTGGTGAGGAGAGAACGCGCGACGGACGTGCCCGCGATCGCCGAGATCCACCGGGCGGCCTTCAAGGGCGAGGTGGAGGCGCGGCTGGTGACGGCACTGCGTGCGTCGGACGCGTGGCTGCCGCCGCTGTCGCTGGTGGCGGAGCTGGCCGGCCGGGTCGTCGGCCACGTGGTGTGCACCCGCGCCCACGTGGGTGCGGTAC
The DNA here is from genome assembly GCF_049647105.1 of Actinophytocola sp. Classification (GTDB taxonomy): domain Bacteria; phylum Actinomycetota; class Actinomycetes; order Mycobacteriales; family Pseudonocardiaceae; genus Actinophytocola. Next base: position 416 of record NZ_JBARWZ010000192.1, on the reverse strand, counting down.
CCGCGCTCGGCCTTGGCCCGCTTGGCGTGGACCCGGCGGTGCAGAAGGCTGGCGTTGGCGGCGCGCTGATGCACGCCGTCCTTGGCGCCGCGGACGCCATGGACGAGCCGATAGTGGTCCTCTTGGGACACACCGGCTACTACCCCCGCTTCGGCTTCGAACCGGCGACGACGTTCGGGATCACGCCGCCGGCCCCGGAGTGGGGCGACCACTTCCAGGCCCGCCCACTGTCCACCTACGACCCGAAGACCCGCGGCCCGTTCGCCTACGCAGGCCCGTTCAACGACCTGTAACCCCAGAACCCGCGAGTCCACGGTTCAGAACCCGCGAGTCCACGGTTCAGAACCCGCGAGTCCACGGTTCAGAACCCGCGAGTCCACGGTTCAGAACCCGCGAGTCCACGGTTCAGAACCCGC
>NZ_JBARWZ010000191.1:0-6429 GCF_049647105.1 Actinophytocola sp. | reverse complement strand
GGGTGCTCGGCTGGTCGCACGACCGCTACCCGCGCGCGGCCGGCAGGCTGCGCCAGGGCCGGCCGGTCGAGCACGCCGTCCCCGCGCTCGTGCTCACGCTCGCCGTGGTCGCGGTCGGCGCGCTGGGTCTGCTGCTGATCCTGCTCTGACGAACGGCTCCGACAGGTGCGGTGTCGCCGGCTCGGCACCGGCTGCCTCAGCCCGCGCCGGCAACGCCACCCGTGACGCGCGGGCCAGTCACGTCACCGACCGACCGTGTGTTCACCCGGACGAGCGTAGGCCGAACTGCCACACGTCCAGATAGCGAGACCGGAACCCCGCCTCCGAGTACGCCAGGTAGTACTCCCACAGCCGCTCGAAGACCTCGTCGAAACCGAAGGCGGCCACCCGGTCGCGAGCCGCCAGGAACCGGGTCCGCCACTGCGCGAGCGTCTGGGCGTACTGCGGGCCGAGGCTGCGCCGATCCTCGATCCGCAGCCCGGCCCGCGTCGCCTGGTCCTCGATCACCGGCACCGAGAGCAGCAGCCCGCCGGGGAAGATGTACTTCTGGATCCAGTTGTGCGAGCGTCTCGTGGCCAGCAGGCGGTCGTGCGGCATCGTGATCGCCTGCAGCCCGACGCGACCGCCCGGCGCGAGGACCCGCGCCAGCGTCGCGAAGTAGGTCGGCCAGAACTCCTCGCCGACCGCCTCGATCATCTCCACGGACACGACCGCGTCGTAGGTGCCCGCCGCCTCCCGGTAGTCCTGCAGGTTGACCGTCACGCGGTCGGTCATCCCCGCCGCCGCCACCCGTTTCCGCGCCAGTCGCTGCTGCTCGACGGAGATCGTCAGCGACGTCACCGTCGCGCCGCGCTGCGCGGCGCGGATCGCCAGCGCGCCCCAGCCCGTGCCGATCTCCAGCACGCGGCTGCCCGAGGTGACCCCGGCGAGGTCCAGGATCCCGTCGATCTTGCGCAGTTGCGCCGTATGCAGGTCGTCACCCGGCTCGAACCACGCGGACGAGTACGACATCGACTCGTCGAGGAACGCCTCGAACAGGTCGTTCGACAGGTCGTAGTGGCGGTGGATGTTCTCTCGTGCGCCGTCCGGCGTGTTCAGCTCGGTGGCCGGCCGGTGGGCGTCCACCCAGCCGCGCAGCACCTGCAACGGTCTCGGCACGAGCGTTGCCATCCTGGCGGCGAACGGGGTCAGCGCGGCCACCGGGTCGGGACTGGTCCAGTCCCCGGCCATGTACGCCTCGCCGAACCCGATGTTGGCCTGCGCGCCGAGCCGGTGGAAGAACGCCGATGGCCGCACGACCCGCATCAGCGGGCCACCCCGGCCGATCCTCGATCCGTCCGGAAAGGACACGGTGACCGGCAGGTCCTTCACCGCGTAACGGAAGAGACGTCGCGCCACCCACGCGCGGAACGGCGAGCGCGGCGGCGCCGACAGGGCGGTCTCGGTCGTCGTGGTCACTGCACACGCTCCTGTGGTACGTAGGCAGGACGTGGCACCACGGGCAGCTTCCGCAGCCACAGCGCGATGCCATGTCGCTGGATGAGCAACCGCGTCCGTTGCGGCACAAGGGAAAGTGTGTAGGCGAGCGCACGTCGCCTTGTGAACGCGCCGACCCGCCTTCCGGTGAGCGTCGCGGTGAACGCCGGCTCGTCGTCCTGGCGCAACGCGATCGTCAGCGACAGCCGCTCGCCCGGTGGTGGCAGCCGCATCCGGTACTGACCCGACACGTCGAGGAACGGCGACACGTAGAACGCCTTGTCCGCCTCCGCCTGCCACCGCTCGTCGGGCCGCAGCAGATAGCAGTGCCGTTCCCCGTAGGTGTTGTGCACCTCGGCCACCACGCACAGCGGTGCCCCGGCCGCGTCATCGCACCAGTAGACGGTCAGCGGGTTGAACACGTACCCGAGCGACCTCGGCGCCGTCAGCATCAGCACTCGCCCCGGCGCCGGAATTCCTTGCGTGGCAAGCCAAGTCGTCAGGTTGTCGCGGATCGAACGGTCCGGTGAGCCGAGGTGGTCGGCCGCGCGGAACGACATCAGCCGCGAGCGGGGCAGGTCGTCGACGTCTGCCAGCCACAGCCGCACGTGGTGGGTGAACCGCCGGGTCAGCGCCCTGCGCCGCACGTGCGTCAGCTTCGCCGTGTAGAGGATCACCAGTCCACCCCGAACGCGGCGGCCGCCCGCACCCCCGAAGCGCAACCGTCCTCATGGAAGCCCCAGCCGTGGTAGGCGCCGGCGTAGACCGTCCTCTCCGTCGCGAGCGAGGGCAGGAGCCCTTGCGCCGCAACGGACTCCGGGGTGTACACCGGGTGCTCGTAGGTCATCCGCGCGAGCACTGCGGACTCGTCGACCCGGCCGGCCGCGTTCAGGGTCACCACGTACGGCTTCGGCTCGCCGAGCCGCATCAGCCGGTTCATGTCGTAGCTCACCACCACCTCGTCGGCGCCGGCGCAGCTGGGCTTCAGGTAGTTCCACGACGCACGCGCGCCGCGTGCGACGGGCAGCAGCGAGTCGTCGGAGTGGAGCCAGGTTTCGTTGCGGGAGTAGGTGAACGCGTCGAGGACCCGCTTCTCCTCGGTGGTGGCGTCCGCGAGGAGCGCGAGCGCCTCGTTGGCGTGCGTCGCCACGACCACCCGGTCCACGGTGTGCGATTGGTCGCCGTCGTCGCGGATCCCGACACCGTCCCGCGTGCGGTGGACCGCCCGCACCGGCGTGCTGACGTGCACCGCGGACAGCTCCTTCGCCGCGCGCTCGACGTACTCGCGGGAGCCGCCGACGACCGTCCGCCAGGTCGGCGAGCCGCCGATGGACAGCATCCCGTGGTGGTCGAGGAACCGGAACAGGTACCGCACGGGGTAGGCGCGGCTCACCCGCTCCGGCGCCGACCACACCGCCGACACCATCGGCAGCAGGAAGTGCTCTGTGAAGAACCGGGAGTAGCCCGCAGCGAACTCACCCAACGTGACCTCCTCCCCGTTTTCACGGAGTATCCGCCGTGCGTGCCGGTGAAACCGGGTGATCTCGGCGAGCATCCGCACATACCGCGGCGCCAGTGCGTTGCGCGGCTGCGCGAACAGGCCGGGGAGGCCGCGTGCGCCCGCGTACTCCAGGCCGCAGCCGAGGCAGCGCACGCTCATCGACATCTCCGACTCGCGGGTGGCCACCCCCAGTTCGCCGAACAGGCGCAGCAGGTTCGGGTAGGTGCGCTCGTTGTGCACGATGAACCCGCTGTCCACGGCGACCGTGCCGCCGGCCGTCGGCACGTCGTGGGTGTGGGCGTGGCCGCCGAGCCGGGGCGCGGCTTCGAACAGCAGCACGTCGTAGCGGCGTTGCAGCAGGTAGGCGGCGGTAAGACCGGCCACCCCCGCGCCGATGACGGCAACCCTCTCGGTAGTCATGCCCCTTGTTCGGCGCAGGCGCCCGTCCGGCTTGGTGACCGATCGGTGTCCGGCAGGGGGCGGCTCCCGCGCCGGTCCGGGACCGTGCTGTGGATATTTCGGTGATGCATGTCATGCGCCACATTTTTCGCGCATCTGTGACAACAGTCGGCCAGAGTTGTAACGGCCAAGGGCCGCGTAGCGATGGTTGTATCCGCTCGCGTTCGCGTGAGTAAACCATTGCTCGCGGAAATTCGGTGGAGCCGACCGGAATCTTCCCGTTGCCTTCGGAAAAAGCCTGACCAAAATAGGAGACATTCTCGTCAATGTCGCTAACATGTCGGGGTGGCAGCAACAGGCGCGGGGACGCCCAGGAGGCCGGTCAGACGCAGCGACAAGGTGTCAGAAGCGATCGCACGAGATATCGTCCGCCGAATCGGCGCCGAGGAGTTGACACCGGGAACACAGCTACCGCCGGAAGCCAAGATGCTGGAGGAGTATCGGGTCGGTCGTGGTTCGTTACGGGAGGCGTTACGCATTCTGGAGGTGCACGGGCTGATCTCGATCAAGCCCGGCCCTCGGGGCGGTCCGACCGTCGACCAGGTGCACACCGAGAACTTCGGCCGGATGGCCACCCTCTACTTTCAGATGGACGGGGTGACCTTTGCCGACCTCGTGGACGCACTGGTCATCATGGAGCCGATTCTCGCCGGGCGTGCCGCGCTGCGGCACGATCCGCAGCTCGTCGCGGAGATGACCCGGTTCACCCGGCCCGGCCGCATGGAGGACGAGGAGTACACCAGCGACACGGCCGACTTCCACCGGCTCATCGCCGCCATGTCCGGCAACCCGGTGATGAGCCTGTTCGGGCAGTCGCTCACCGACATTGTGCGGGACCGGCTTTCTCCGCCGCTGTTTCCCAAGTCACGGCGACCAGCGGTGGTGAATGTCCACGGTGACATAGCTCGCGCGATCATCGACGGGGACGTGGACCGGGCAGAGGAACTGATGCGTGAGCACATGTCGGAATACGCGGCATATGTACGGCGCCGGCATCCGGGCCGCATGCGGGAGGTCGTGGACTGGCGTTGACTGCCTTGTCTTGCGTTGACCTCGACCGGCGACGTTGACGACGTGGGCCACAACGGAGTAGGTAGGTTCGGTGACACTGGACCCGAGGTCCGACGCGGAGTTGATCGCCGATGTGCGGCGTGGTGATTCCGAGGCGTACGGCGAGCTCTACGAGCGGCATCTGTATGCCGCGAATCGGGTTGCGGCGTGTATTTCGAACACAGCGGCGGAACGGGAAGACCTGGTCGCGGACGCTTTCACGCGCGTGCTCAGGATGCTGCGGGACGGCGGCGGTCCGACCGAGGAGTTTCGCGCGTACCTGCTGGTCACGCTGCGCAACGCCGCGATAAGCGGGTCGCGGGGCGCGACCGTGTCGCTGTACGCGGACGTACCGGAGCCCTACCTCCCTCGGCCGGATGGTGATCCGGTGCTGCACCGGTGGGACAAGAAGGCCGCGGCCAGCGCGTTCGCGAGCCTGCCGGAGCGGTGGCGGACCGTGCTGTGGCACACAGAGGTCGAGGACGAGTCGCCTGCCGAGATCGCCCCGCTGCTCGGGATGCGGCCCAACGGGGTGGCGGCGCTCGCGTACCGGGCGCGGGAGGGGCTGCGGCAGGCGTACCTGCGTGCGCATCTGCCCGAGGTCGAGCGCCGCGAGTGCCGTGCGACGGTGTCCAAGCTCGCCGGGTGGGTGCGCAGCAACGTGCCGGACCCGCTCAGCCGCAAGATCAGCAACCACCTTGCGCGGTGTTCCGACTGCCGGGCCCGTGCCGACACACTCACGACCGTCAACGCCGAGTTGCGGGCGTCGGTGGCGCCGCTGATGCTCGGTGCGTCGGTGGCCGCCACCTACCTGCCCTCGGCCGCGCCCGTGACGGCGGTCGCGAAGACGTTGCTCGCGAAGGTGGCCGTGGTGGTCACGGTCGCCGCGACGGCCGTGACCACGGTGGCGTCCTCGCCCGAGGTCGCCGTGTGCGACCCGCTGCTGCCCGGGCTGGCCGAGACGACGTCGACCACCGAGACGACGATCGAGGGGCCGGTGCCGCCGGTGCACTCGACCACGGAGGCGCCTACGGTCGTGGTGCCGGGTGTACCGGGTTCGTCGCCGGTCGTCACGCAGGAGCCCGAGGTGGCCGACGTGACCACGCAGGTCACGGCCGAGGCGCCAGCCACGGAGCAGTCCCCCAGCAAGGCGGAGCGCAAGGCCGCCAAGGCGGAGCGGAAGGCCGCCAAGGAGGCACGCCAGGACGCCAAGGCGGAGCGGAAGGCTGCCAAGGCGGAGCGGAAGGCCGCCAAGGAGGCACGCCAGGACGCCAAGGCGGCGGAGAAGGCCGAGAAGAAGGCGGGGAAGGGCACATGACGTCCGGGTCGAGGTTCGACGCACTGGTCAGCGGGCTGGACTACCCGATGTTCATCGTCACCGCGGCGGCGGGGGACCGCCGGGCCGGGTGCCTGATCGGGTTCGCGACGCAGTGCAGCATCGACCCGCCGCGGTTCATGGTGTGGCTGTCGAAGAAGAACGAGACATACGAGGTGGCCACGTCGGCACGCACGCTGGCGGTGCACGTGCCGAGGGCGAAGGACCACGCGCTGGCGAAGCTGTTCGGCGGTGAGACCGGCCGCGAACGGGACAAGTTCGCGGAGGTGCCGTGGCACCCGGGCCCGGACGGCGTACCACTCCTCGACGACTGCGACCAGTGGTTCACCGGCACGATCCTGTCCCGCCACGACGCAGGCGACCACGAGGGCTTCCTCCTGACCCCAACCGAGGCAAGCAAAACCCACGGCAACCCCCAACTCCCCTTCCAACAAGTCCGCAACCTCCCCCCAGGCAACACCCCATAACCCCCACCCCCGACCCCCAAACCCCGCGAGTCCACGCCTCAGAACCCGCGAGTCCACGGTTCAGAACCCGCGAGTCCACGACTCAGAACCCGCGAGTCCACGGTTCGGAACCCGCGAGTCTTCGGTTCGGGACCTGCGAG
>NZ_JBARWZ010000190.1:0-24690 GCF_049647105.1 Actinophytocola sp. | reverse complement strand
GGACTCGCGGGTTCTGAACCGTGGACTCGCGGGTTCTGAATGGTGGACTCGCGGGTTCTCAAGCGTGGACTCGCGGGGCGGGGGGGGGGTTAGGGGTTGTCTACTGGGATTTGGGCGTTGGTTATTGGGGTTGAGGCGTTGGTGGCCAGGAACAGGATTGTTTTCGCGATGTTGGTGGGGGGTACCCAGGTGTCGTGGTTGCCGGGCATTGACTCGCGGTTGGCCGGGGTGTCGATCACGCCGGGGAGGATCGCGTTCACGCGGATGCCGTCGCCGCCGTACTCCGCGTTCATGGCGCCTACCAGTGCCAGCACCGCCGCCTTCGACGTCACGTAGCCCGCCGCGCCGGCGAACGGGTGCACCGCCGCCTTGGACGACACGCACACGATCGACCCGCCGCCCGCCGCGATCAGGTGCGGGATCGCCGCAGCGGACACCAGGTAGGTGGGGCGCAGGTTGGTGTGGAACTGCGCCTCGAACTCCTCGACCGGCGTCTCGTGCACGCGGCCGCCCATCGCGAAGCCGCCCGCCAGGTGCACGACCGCCTTGAGCGGCCCGTCCGACGCCGCCACCTCGACGGCCGCCGCCACCTGGGCCGGGTCGGTCAGGTCCGCCCGCACCCCGATCGCACCGACCGGTTCGCGTGTCCGGTACGGCACCACGACGCGCCAGCCCGCGTCGGCGAACGCGGCCACCACCGCGGTGCCGAGACCACCCGTACCACCCGTGACCAGCACGGATTCGGTCATACTCACTCCTCGACCAGTTTGTCGCGTAACCGCTGCGCGTCCACCTTGGCGAATCCGTGCTTGCCGAGCCACCCGAGCGGCCCGTCGAAGTCCTCGTCGAGCCGGGCGAGGAACCGCCGCATGATGTCCGGGCGCGGGTCGTGCTCGTGGGCCGGCACGTTGTCGATGTCCTCGGCGTAGGTCGGCGAGGACCGCAGCCGGTCGAGGATCAACTCGATGCGCTCGCCGGTCGCCTCGTAGTCGGCGACGATGCGATCGCGCGGGACACCGGCCACGGACAGGGCCATCGCCACGACGACGCCGGTCCGGTCCTTACCCGCCGCGCAGTGCACGAGCGCGGCGCCGGGCGCGGTCGCGACCGCACGCAGCGCGCCGACGACGCTGTCCGGCCGGTCCTCCAGGTAGCCGAAGTAGAACGCGTCCGCCACGTTCTCCGGGTCGCGCTGGAGCGCGCGTTCCCGGTTCAGCGCGAGCGCGTCCTTCGCCACGTCGGTCATCTCACCGAACTCCGGCAAAAGGGACAGATGCACGTGCTTCACCGAGGCAAGCCCTCTCAGCGGGCCGGGCCCCTCGGCGTCCACCTCCCCGGAACTGCGCAGGTCGACGACGGTGGTGACGCCGATCTCGTCGACGAGACGGGTCACGTCCGTCGCCGAGAGGTCCTGCAGGTTGTCGGACCGGATGAGTTGCCCGGTCCTGATGCGGTTCCCGTCGGCGGCGGGTAGCCCGCCGAGGTCACGGACGTTGACTGCGTTCTCGAGTTCGATCCAGCGCACCCAGCCATCTCATCATTGCCGGTCGTCTCGACCGTGTGAGAGGTTGGCCACCGTGACGGTCGTGAGGAGTGCTAACGAGGGCACTGCTCGCCGGTTCCTGATGATCGCGGGGTTCCTGCTGCTCGCGGCCAACCTGCGGGCAGCGCTGACCTCGGTCGGCCCGCTGCTCGAGACCATCCGCGCGGACCTCGGGCTCACCGCGGGGCAGGCCGGGTTCATCGGCACCCTCCCGCTGCTCACGTTCGCCGCGGTGTCGCCGCAGGTGCCGAGGCTCGCCCGGCGCATGGGCACCGACCGGCTGCTGTGGCTGGCGCTTGCCCTGCTCGCGACGGGCATCGTGCTGCGATCGCTGCCGGTCGCCGGGCTGCTGTGGGTCGGCACCGTCCTGCTCGGCGCCGCGATCGCGGTGGGCAACGTGCTGATGCCGAGCCTGATCAAACGGGACTTCCCCGGCCACGTGAGCGCGGCCACCGGGGTGTACACGGCGGTCATCGGGATCGTGGCGTCGACCGCGGCCGGGATCGCGGTGCCGCTCGCCGGCGCACTGCCCGGCGGGTGGCGTACTGCGCTGGGATGCTGGGCAGGCTTCGCGCTGATCGCGCTGGCCGTGTGGACGCCCCGGCTGTCGCGCCGCAACCAGGCGCTGCCCGACCAGGGGCGGGTCGCGACGCCGTGGCGGTCACTCCTCGCGTGGGAGTGCGCGGCGTTCATGGCGCTGTCGGCGTGCGGGTTCTACACCGTGCTGTCGTGGTATCCGTCCATTTTGGTCAGTTTCGGCTACACGGAGACCGCTGCGGGCTGGCTGCTGTTCGCCTACCAGTTCATCGGCGTGCTCATGAGCCTTGTCGTGCCGTTGCTGCTGACGCGGCTGCCCGACCAGCGCGCGGTCGCGGCCACGTCGTCGGTGCTCGCGATGATCGGCTACCTCGGGCTGCTGCTCGTGCCGGACCTCGCGCTCCTGTGGGTGCTGGTCACCGGCGTCGCCGCGGGCTCGTTGTTCTTCCTGGCGCTCGCGTTCTTCAGCCTGCGGGCGGCGGACTCGCGTTCGTCCGCGGCGCTGTCCGGTATGGGACAGTCGATCGGCTACCTGATCGCGGCGGTCGGGCCGACGCTGTTCGGCGCGCTGCACGACGTGACCGGTGGCTGGCGGGTGCCACTGGGGGTGCTCGTCGGCGTCGCGGCCGCGCACGCCCTGATCGGGCTGCGCGCGGGCCGCGACGAGCACGTCCGGGTGTGAGAGGAGAGCACGATGCGTCTGCTGGTGATCGGCGGCTGCGGCCTTGTCGGGTCGATGGTGGTGCCGGTACTGGCCCGCTCGCACGAGGTCGCGGTGCTGGACCTGAAGGAGCCCCGCACCGCGGTGTCCGGAGTGGACTATCACACGGGCGGCCTGCACGACGTGGAACTGGTCGCGTCGCTCGCGTCCGATGTGGACTCACTGGTGTTCATGGCCATGGGCCCGCTGGCGGGCTGGGGGAGCCAGGAGAACGCGCGGCAGCACTTCGACATCGCCGTGGGCGGGCTGTACCTGGCGCTCACCGGCGCGGCGAAGGCCGGGGTCCGGCACGCGGTCTACACGAGCAGCATGTCGGTGTACCCGTACGAGGAGCTGACCGGCATGGTCACGTTCCCCGACGAGTCGGTGCCGCCGTCGGCCACCGACTTCTACGGGCTCGCGAAGCGCCTCGGCGAGGAGGTCTGCCGCACGGCGACCGAGCGCTGGGACATGGACACCGTGTGCCTGCGCCTGTGCTTCCCCGCGGCGGACGACGAGTGGCCGCGCGGCGACACCGAGATGAAGCGGGCGATCAGCACGTCCGCCCGGGATGTGGCCGCCGCGATCGAGGCGGGGCTGCACCGCCGGGGCCACGGGTTCGACGCGTACGCGATCAGCGGCGACGCCTCCGGCCGGACCATGAGCATCGAGAAGGCCCGCCGGGAACTCGGCTGGACGCCCAGGGACGCCACGTGATCCCAGGCCTCGTCTCGGTGACGTTCCGGCAGCTGTCACCCGCCGAGATCGTCACGCTGGTGGTCGACGCCGGGCTCGAAGCCATCGAGTGGGGCGGCGACGTCCACGTCCCGCCCGGGGACCTCCACACCGCGCGGGAGGTGCGCGCCCGCTGTGCCGACAACGGAATCGCGATCGAGGCCTACGGCTCGTACTACCGCGCCGATGGCGACTTCGGCCCGGTGCTCGCGACCGCCCTTGCCCTTGGCACACCACGGATCCGCGTCTGGGCGGGCTCGAACGGCTCGGCGGCGGAACCGGATCGCGGCGCCGTGGTCGAGGACCTGCGCGCGGCCGCCGCGCTGGCGGGCGCCGATGGCGTGGAGCTCGCGGTCGAATACCACGCGAACACGCTCACCGACACCCTCGGCTCCGCGCTGGCCCTGTTCGCGGAGGTGCCCGCGCTGAAGCCCTACTGGCAGCCACCGATCGGCTCCACCGTCGACGACGCGCTGACCGCCGTCCCCGCCCTGGAACCGGTCGCGGCACACGTGTTCAGCTGGGCAGGCGACGGGGCACGGCTCCCGCTCGCCGCACGCGAGGACCTGTGGCGCCCGGTGCTCGCCGCCCTGCCCGCCGACTGCCACGTACTCCTGGAGTTCGTGCGCGACGACTCGCCCGAGGCGTTCGCGCACGACGCCGCCACCTTGCGGGCCTGGCTGTCCACGCCAGGATGGGGGCATGACTCCTGAGGAGCTACGGGCCGCCGGGGTGACGCTCGTCGAGCTGTCGTTCGTCGACAACGCCGGGATCACGCGGGTGAAGTCGGTGCCGCTCGACCGGTTGCCGGTGGCGGTGGGCGCGTCGCCGTGCTTCGAGACGTTCGGCTCGGACGACGTGATGGTCCCCGGCCGCCACCTCGGCGGGCCCGACGGCGACCTGCGGCTCACCCCCGACATGAGCAGGCTGGTGGCCCTGTCCGCGCAGCCGGGCTGGGGCTGGGTGCCTGCCGACAAGTACGACCAGGACGGCTCGCGGTTCGTTGCGTGTCAGCGGGCGTTCGCCGCGCGGCAGGCGGAAGCCCTGTCCGCACACGGGTTGCGCGTGCTGGCCGCGTTCGAGCACGAGTGGATCCTCGGTCGCGCGGGTGTCGACGGCTTCGTGCCCGCGTTCGACGGCCCCGCGTACGGGCAGATCCGGCTCGAACAGGTGGCGGCGTACGCGGCGGAGCTCGTCGCGGACCTGACCGCGCAGGGGCTCGTGGTGGAGCAGTTCCATCCCGAGTACGCGGTCGCGCAGCTGGAGGTGTCGGTGGCACCCGGCGATCCCGTCGCCGCCGCGGACGACGCCGTGCTGGTGCGGCACACCATCCGCTCCCGCAGCATCGCGCACGGATGGCGCGCGACGTTCTCGCCGTCCGTCGACCCGGACGGCGCCGGGTCGGGCGCCCATCTGCACCTGTCGGTGCACGACCGCGACGGGTCGCTGATGACCGGCGGCGACGGGCCGTTCGGGTTGCGTGGCGCTGGGGAGGCGTTCCTGGCGGGGGTGCTGGCCGAGTTGCCGGCACTGGTGGCGATCGGGTGCGGTCACCCGGTGTCGTTCCTGCGGCTGCAGCCGTCCCGGTGGGCCGGGATCTGGCAGGCGTGGGGGCACGAGACACGGGAGACGGCGCTGCGGCTGGTGACCGGCCAGTCCGCGAACGCCGAGCTCAAGTGCTTCGACGCGACCGCGAACCCGTACCTGCTGACCGGGTCGGTGCTGGCGGCGGGACTCGCCGGTGTGACCGCGGATCTCAAGCTGCCGCCACCGGTCACCGGCGACCCGGCGACGGGTGACGACTCGGTGCCGAGGCTGCCGTCGTCGGCGTCGGAGGCGGCCGCGGCACTGGCGTCGTCGGCCGTGCTGGCGGCGGCGCTGGGACCGGAACTGCACGACGCGATCGTCACCGTGCGGCGCGGAGGCGGCGCGCTGTTCGGGCCTCGACGCGCGGGCGCTAACCTCAGCCGTTCTCTGGCGCTGGTGAGCGTTCCACGGAGGTGAGCCTTGGGCGTGGCTGATGTCGTCCCTCTGGTCGACCAGCATTGCCATGGCGTGGCCACGGCGGACCTGGATCCGAGGGAATGGCTCTCCGAGGCCAAGAACGCGCGGCGGCACCCGTTCCGGTCGCTGCTGGGGCTCGCCGTGCGGCGCTGGTGCGCGCCGGTGCTCGGGATTCCCGCGCTCGCGCCCGCGGAGGAGTACCTGTGGCGGCGGGCCGAGCTGGGCTGGCTCGAAGTGTCGAAGCAGTTGCTCTCCTCGGCCGGGGTGCGGCACTGGTTCGTCGATACCGGTTACGTGCCGGGCCCGATGACCTCACCGGCCGGCCTCGCCGAGATCGGTGGCGGCACCGGGCACGAGGTGGTGCGGATCGAGGCGGTCGCCGAGGCCGTGCAGAAGATCGCGCCGTCCCCGGAGGCCCTGCTCGACAAGATCGGCGCCGCACTGCACGTGGCACCGGCGATCGCGTTCAAGTCGATCGTCGGCTACCGGTACGGGCTGGCGCTGCCCGCCGCGCAACCCGATCGCGCCGAGGCATTACGCGCCGCCGCGGCCTGGTTACGGGTCAAGGACGCCGACCTCACCGATCCGGTGCTGCTCGCGTGGGTGGTGCACGAGGCAGCGCGGGTCGGGGCGGAGCGGGGCCTGCCACTGCAGTTCCACACCGGGTTCGGCGACTCCGACCTGCGGCTGTCGGCGGTGGACCCGGTGCTGCTCACGGACTTCGTGCGCGCGGCGCCGTGCCAGGTCGTGTTGCTGCACTGCTATCCCTTCCACCGCAACGCCGCGTACCTGGCGCACGTGTTCGACAACGTGAGCGTCGATCTCGGGCTGACCATCCCGTTCGTCGGTGTCCGGTCCGCCGCGGTGCTCGCCGAGGTGCTGGAGATCGCGCCGTTCGACTCGGTCCTGTACTCCTCGGACGGCAGCGTGCTGCCGGAGTTGCACTACCTCGGCGCGACCCTGTGGCGCCGCGCGGTGAACACCCTCACCGACTCCTGGCTCGCCGAGGAGGCCCTCACCACCGCCGACGCGGAACGGCTGGCGCTGGGCATCCTCGGCGGCAACGCGATGCGCCTACACCGTCTCGGACAGTGACTCGGACAGTGACTCGGACAGTGACTCGGACAGTGACTCAGGCGGTGCGCTGGTTCGGCTGCTGACGCTCCTTCACCACCGGGACCGTCACGAAGTCCACGGCCCTGGCGATCGTGTCCTGGTCGCGGAGCAGCCGCCAGTGCCCGAGATTGTCGACGGTCACCAGTTCGGAGTCCGGCCAGGCCCTGGTGATGGCGACGCTGTCGGCGTAGCGGGTCTCCCGGTCGGCCGGGTCGTGGACGGTCAGCAGCGGCGGCGGTGTGATGCGGGTGACCTGCGTTGGCATGTCGAAGTCGTCCCACGGGGTGGCCACCCGTGCCGCCACCCGCGCCATCATGCGGGTGCGGATGCGGTCCCCGAAGCCGAGGGTGGCCGCGAAGACCATGGTGTACGGGGTCGGCTGGGTCAACGGCGCGAGGAACACGAGCCGGGACGGGCGCACGCCGCCACGGAGTGCGAAGAACGTCGACGCACAGCCGAGCGAGTGCGCGATCACCGCGTGCGGCTGGCCGTGCACGGCCACGACCGCCGCCAGCGCGCTCGCCATCTCGGGGATCGTGAAGAGGCGGGGGCCCGCGAACCCGGGGTCCGATGCGCCGTGCGACAGCGCGTCGAACGTGACGACCCGGTGCCCGGCCGCCAGGAGCGGGGCCACGAACGGGTGCAGCTGGGAGGCGACGCCGCCCCGGCCGTGGACCAGGTACACGACCGGGCCCGTGCCCCACGCCGTGCCTGCCACCGTCCGGTCCTTCACCCGGACGGTGAACTCGTCGCCGCGTGGCAGCACGCCCGGTCTGGTCCTGCCTCGATACGGCGGCACCCCGAGCCACAGGCGCTCGGCGAAGCGGGCGCCCAGGTCGGGCGCGACGCGTTCCATGGTCCAGAACGCGGTGCGGATGGCGGTCATTTTAATACGAACGATCGTGCTTTTTTGTGAGGACATCTGTGCGACCTTTCACGAGAGGGGAAGTCAGGGGCGGGCCCGGTCCAGGATGGCCTCGAACGCGTGCCGGGCGCGGGACTCCGCGTTCGGGTCGTCGAGCAGCCTGCCCGACATGTGGTGCGACAGCATCACGCCGTCGACCTCGAACGCGAACTGCTCCGGGTCGGCGTCGGCCACGAAGTGGCCCTCGGACATGCCGGTGCGGAAGACCTCCGCGAGCGAGTCCAGCCAGTCCTGCTGGTGGCGGACCAGGTGGTCACGCACCGGCCCCGGCTGGTCGTCCAGCTCCGAGGACGCGGCCACGAACAGGCAGCCGCCCGGCTGGCGGTCCCACGCCAGCCAGTTCTCGAACAGCGCGCGCACGCGTGGCTCGCCGCGCGGCTCGGTCAGCGCGGGCGCGACCACCTCGGCCACGATGCGCGCCCGCGTGTGCTCGAGTATCGAGACCTGCAGCGACTCCTTCGACCGGAAGTGCGCGTACAGGCCGCTCTTCGACAGCTCGGCGCTCGTCGCGAGCGTGCCGATGGTGATGCCGCCCAGCCCGACGGACCGGGCAAGGCGGCTCGCCGTGTCCAGGATCGCCTCGCGGGTGGCCTCACCCTTGCTCATGCCCGCCACGATAGCACGACCGTTCGTTTATTCGCCCCACACTTCGGCAGCCGTCTCGACGATGAGCGCCAGCTTCGCCACCTGCTCGTCGTAGGTCAGCGCGTTGCCGTCGACGGTCGAGGAGAACCCGCACTGCGGCGACAGGCACAGCTGGTCGAGCGGCACGTACTGCGCGGCCTCGTCGATCCGCCGCTTCAGGTCGTCCTTCGACTCCAGCGCGCCGCGCTTCGTGGTGACCAGGCCCAGCACGACGTTCTTGCCCGGCGGCACGAACCGCAGCGGCGCGAAGCTCCCGGACCGCTCGTCGTCGTACTCCAGGAAGAACCCGTCCACGGCCAGCTCGGAGAACAGCGCCTCGGCCACGAAGTCGTAGCCACCGGACGCGGCCCACGAGGACTTGAAGTTGCCCCGGCACATGTGCGTGGTCACCCGCAGGTCGGCAGGGCGGTCCGCGATCGCCGCGTTGATCTGCCTGATGTAGCGCAGGTGCTGGTGCTCGGCGTCGTCGCCGCGCGCGGTCAGCTCCGCCCGCTGCGCCGGGTCGTTCAGGTAGGCCAGCGAGGTGTCGTCGAGTTGCAGGTACCGGCAGCCCAGCTCGTACACGCCCGCGACCTGCTCGGAGTACGCGGCCGACAGGTCGGTCCAGAACTGTTCCTCGTCCGGGTACACCGCCGGGTCGAGCGCCGCGGGGCCGCCGCGGTAGTGGACCATGCTCGGCGACGGGATCGTGAGCTTCGGCGTCACGGCACCGCCCGCGACCTCCTTCAGGAACGAGAAGTCGTCCGCGAAGACGGTCTCCCGCAGGCGGACCGGGCCGTCAACGTGCAGTGCGGCGGTGGTGAACTCGATGACCCCGTCCGGGTTCTCGAACCGCACCTTGATCGCGTCGTCCGGCGCGGAGGAGATGCCGCCGAGCCGGTAGATGAAGTCCATGTGCCATGACGTGCGGCGGAACTCGCCGTCGGTGGCCGAGTTCAGGCCCGCCTCGGCCTGCATCGCGACCACGCCTCGGATCGCGTCGTCCTCGACCGTGCGCAGCTCCTCGGGGGAGAGCCGCCCGTTCGCCCGGTCGTCGCGTGCGGTCAGCAGCGCGGCGGGGCGCAGCAGGCTGCCGACGTGGTCGGCCCGGAAAGGTGGCAGTTTCGCCATGTGCTCCTCCTCAGAACGGGTAGGCGGGGATCTGTCCGCGCACGGTGATCCACCGCGACTCGGTGAACGCGTCCAGGTTCGCGATACCGCCGAACCGGGCGCCGGTGCCCGACGCGCCGACCCCGCCGAAGGGCGCGACCGCCTCGTCGTTCACGGTCTGGTCGTTGATGTGCACGATGCCGGTGGGGATGCGCTCTGCGAGCGCGAGGCCACGCATGGCGTCGCCGGTGAGGATCGACAGCGACAGCCCGTACTCGCTGTCCGCCGCGAGTGCCGCGGCCTCCTCGTCGCTGCCGAACCGGACGACCGGCGCGACCGGCCCGAACACCTCGTTGGCGTAGGCGGGCATGTCGGTGCGCACCCCGTCGAGCACGGTCGGCCGGTAGAACAGGCCATCGTGCGTGCCACCGGACGCCAGTCGTGCACCTGCGTCCACAGTGGACGTGACGAGGCCGTGGACCTTGCCGAGCTGGCCCTCGTCGATCAGCGGCCCGAGCGCGACCCGCTCGGTGGCCGGGTTGCCGACGGGCAGCGCGGTCGCGTGCGCGGCCAGTGCCTCCACATAGGACTCCGCGACCCGCTCGTGGACCAGGTGGCGGCCGGTGGTCATGCAGATCTGGCCCTGGTGCAGGAACGAACCCCACGAGCCTGCCGACACCGCGCGCTCGATGTCCGCGTCGTCCAGCACGACCAGCGCGGAGTTGCCGCCCAGCTCCAGGTGCGCCCGCTTGAGGTGCTTCGCGGCCAGCTCACCGACCTTGCGGCCGACGGCGGTCGAGCCGGTGAACGAGATGACCCGCACCCGTGGGTCCTCGACCAGCGCGGTCCCTGCTTCGGCGCCGCCGGGCAGCACGTGCAGGAGCCCGTCGGGCAGCCCGGCCTCCGCGAACGCCCTGGCGATCGCGAAGCCGCCGCTGACCGGCGTGCGCAGGTCCGGCTTGAGTACCACCGCGTTGCCGAGCGCGAGTGCCGGCGCGACCGAGCGGATCGACAGGATCAGCGGCACGTTGAACGGCGAGATCACGCCGACCACGCCGACCGGCACCCTGCGCAGCATCGACAGTCGCGGCTCCGCGGTCGGCAACAGCTGACCGGGCGGCTGGGACGCGAGCGCCGCCGCCTCGTAGCACTCCTGCGCGGCGACACCGACCGCGAACGCCGCCATGTCCGGCACCGCGCCGGTCTCGCGGACCACCCAGTCCTGGAACTCCGCGAAGCTCGCCTCGATCGCCGCGCCCGCCTTGCGCAGCACGGCGGCCCGGTCGGAGAACGTCGCGGCGGCCCACTCCTTCTGCGCATCGGCCGCCCGCGCGCATGCCTCGTCCACATCGGACGCGTCGGCGACTCCGGTGCGGCCAAGCTCCTTGCCGGTCGCGGGTTCGACGATCGCGGTGTCGCCGCCGTGCGCGGGCACCCACCCGCCGTTGAAAACGGTTCCTGGCTCGAACAACGCTGTCATGTCCGCTCCTGCTTGGCTTTCTGGATCTGGGCGTACACCTGGCCGCGCAGCTCGGTGAACCGAGGGTCGCCTCGGGTGGCGAGCTGGTCGCGGGTGGCGGGCAGGTCGATCGCGAGGTCCTCCGCGACCGTGGTCGGCGACGACGACAGCATCACGACACGTTGTCCGAGGTAGACCGACTCGTCGATGTCGTGGGTGACGAACAGCAGCGTCACGCCGAGCCGCTGCCACACCGACCGGAGCAGGTCCTCGAGGTCCGCGCGGGTCTGCGCGTCGACGGCCGCGAACGGCTCGTCCATCAGCAGGACCCGTGGCTGGTAGGCGATCGCGCGGGCGATGGCGACGCGCTGCTGCATGCCGCCGGACAGCTGCCACGGGTACGCGGCGTGCGCGTCGGCGAGCCCGACCGCGTCGAGCGCCTCACCCACCAGCTCACGCCGCTTCGCCTTGCCCATCCCCGCGGCACGCAGCGGCAGGTCCACGTTGTCCCGCACACGCAGCCACGGGAACAGGCTCCTGCCGTACTCCTGGAAGACCACGGCGAGCCCGTCCGGCGGGCCGTCGACCTTGTTGCCCTCGACCACGATCTCGCCAGAGGTCGGCGGGAGCAGCCCGGCGATGCAGCGCAGCAGCGTCGTCTTGCCGCAGCCGGACGGGCCGACCACACACACGAACTCGCCGTCCGCCACTTCGAGCGTCACGTCGCCGATCGCCTCGACCCGGCGCCCCTTGGCGTCGTAGGTCTTGGACAGGCCGTTGACGGTCAGCATCAGCGCTCCTTCTGTACGGCACGGATGCCGTGGTACCAGCCGAGCACGCGGCGCTCGGCGAGCCGGAACACCCATGCCAGCAGCACGCCAAGCAGGCCGAGCAGTAGCACGCCGCTCCACATCTGCGGAATCCGGAAGCCGTCCTTGAACTGTATGACCGTGAAGCCGATGCCGCTCGACGCGGCGAACATCTCGCTGATGACCATCAGGATGATGCCGATCGACAGCGCCTGCCGCGCACCCGCCACGATCTGCGGGCTCGCCGACCGGATCGTCAGGTGCACGAGCCTCAGACGGCCGCGGATCCGGTAGCTGCGGCAGGTGTCGGTGAGCACCCCGTCGACCGCGCGCACGCCCTCGACCGTGTTCAGCAGGATCGGCCACAGGCAGCCGGAGATGATCACCAGCACCTTCATCAGGTTGCCGATGCCCGCCACCAGCATCAGGATCGGCACCAGCACGGGCGGTGGCACCGCGCGCAGGAACTCCAGGAGCGGCTCGACGACCGCGCGCAGCGTGGCGTTCGTGCCGATCAGGATGCCGAGCCCGATCCCGAGCACCAGCGCGACCGCGTAGCCGATGCCAAGGCGCGCGAGGCTCGGCAGGACGTCGTCGACCATGCGCGGCCCGAACCACGTCTCCGGGAAGGTTTCGAGGATCCGCTTCAGCGGCGGGAAGTAGAAGTCGGTGCTGCCCGCGCTCGCGAACCACCAGGCGGCGACGAGCACGACCGGCAGCGCGACGGCCAGTGCGATCCGCTTGATCACGCGGCCACCTCCGTCCGCACGGACGGGTGCCACGCCAGCGCCTTGCGCTCCGCGGCCCTGGTCACCACGTTGGCGGCGACACCGAACACGCCGGTCACCACGATCAGTGCGTACATCACCGGCACCGCGCCCGACGAGCGGGCGTTGGCGATCTCCTGCCCGAGCCCCGGCGAACCGATGACCAGCTCACCGGTGATCGTCAGGATCAGCGCGACGGTCGCGGCGAGCCGGACGCCGGTGACGACGTAGGGGAGCGCGGTCGGCCAGACGAGCCAGCGGATCCGCGCCCACCGGTTCAGATGGTAGGACCGCGCGGTGTCGGCGGCGACCGGGTCGATGTCCGCGACCCCGGCGAGCGTCTGGATCAGCACCTGCCAGAACGCCGCGTACACCACCAGGATCAGCGTCGCCTCGACCGCCGAGCCGTACAGCACCACGACGAGCGGGATGAGCGCGACCGACGGGATCGGCCGCAGGAACTCGATCGTCGACGCGGTCGCGGTCCGCAGCACCGGCACCGACCCGATGACCACGCCGATCGCCACCCCCAGCGCGATCGCGATCACCAGGCCCAGCAACCAGGTGCGGAGCGTGTCGCCGACCGCGACCCAGAACTCCCCGCGCCCTGCCTGCTCGGCGAGCGTGCCGAGGATCTCGCTCGTCGGCGGCGCGTACCGGGCGGGCACGAGCCCGACCCGGGGCGCGATCTCCAGCAGGACACCGAAACCGGCCAGCCCGGCGAGGCCGAGGAGAACTCTCACGGGAGAAGCGCGTTCAGATCGGGGGCCTCCTTGAGCAGGCCGTCCTCGACGGCGAGGTCGGCGAGGGTCTCGACGGAGTCCCGGTTGATGTCGGCGGGCCACTTCGGCAGCGTGACCTTCTCGATCACCTCGGGTGTGATCTTGGTGTAGGTGCCGATGATCTGCCGAGCCTCGTCCGGGTGACTGTCCGCATAGGACAGTGACTCCTGCATGGCCTCGGTGAACCGCTTGACCAGGTCGGGGTTCTCGGCCTGGAGTTGCTGGGAGGTGAAGTACATCGCCACGGTCAGGTCCTTCGCCGCGTCGACGTAGCTGGAGGCGATCTTGCGGCCGCCCTCGGCGAGCACCGCCTGCTGGAACGGCTCGACCACGAACACGGCGTCGACCTGGCCGTTCGCGAGCGCGGCCGGCTGCTCGGGGAAGGGCAGTGCCACGAACTTGACCTTCGAAGGGTCACCGCCCGCCTTGCGCACCGACGCGCGGACGCTGGTGTCGACGATGTTCGACAGCGTGTTCGCCGCGACCGTCTTCCCTTCCAGGTCCTTCGCCGACTTGACCGGGCTGTCGGCGGCCACCATCAGCCCGGCGAAGTCCTCGCCGTCGACGCCGGTGGAGTTGTTGCCGTTGCTGACGACCTTGACCGGCAGCCCCTCGGACTGCGCGAGCAGCAACGAGACCACGTTGCTGAACCCGAACTGGTACTGCTCGCTGACGACCGCGGGCACGATCGCCGCGCCGCCCTCGGCCTGTTTCAGCTCGAGGTCGATGTCGCGCTTGTCGAAGAAGCCCTTCTCGACGCCGAGATAGATCGGGGCCACGTCGAGGATCGGGATGACGCCCACCGTGACCTTGTCCGGCTGCCCCGGTGCCGCTGTCCCGTTGTCGTCGGAACCGCAGGCCGTGGCGAACAGGGAGGTCACGAGCAGGAACGCAGCGAGGTGACGTCGCATGTGCGCAACTCCGTTGTTCGTAGACCGCACGCTCGTTCTCCAGGAGAACCTAGAGCGCGGTCATTGTGAGGTCAACAGTTGACGTGCGTACTATCGTGCGACTGGAGAACTGGCGTTCGCTGTGCGTACGGGAGCTGATCGTGGCTGGTCGGGGTGCGGACTTCGTGCAGTCACTGGAACGCGGGCTCGCGGTGATCCGCGCCTTCGACCACGAGCACCCGGAACTGACGCTGTCCGAGGTGGCCGCGCGCACCGGCGTGACCCGTGCCGTGGCCCGCCGGTTCCTGCTCACGCTGGCGACACTGGGTTACGTGCGCAGTGACGGCCGGTTCTTCTCACTGACCGCGCGGGTGCTGGAGCTTGGCTATGCGTACCTGTCGTCGCTGTCGCTGCCGGAGGTCGCGGAGTCACACCTCGAGGCACTCGTCGCGGAGGTGAACGAGTCGTCGTCGGTGTCGGTCCTCGACGGCCACGACGTCGTGTACGTGGCCCGCGTGCCGGTGAGCCGGATCATGACGGTGTCGATCAGCGTGGGAACGCGCTTTCCCGCGTACGCGACGTCGATGGGCCGGGTCCTGCTGGCGGGACTGCCGTCCGACGAACTGGAGGAGTACCTGGCGGCGGTGTCCGTCGAGCCGCTGACCGCACGGACCCTCACGTCGGTGGACGCCCTGCGTGCCGAGATCGCGAAGGTGCGCGCACAGGGCTGGTCGCTGGTGAACCAGGAACTGGAGGAGGGTCTGCGCGCGCTGGCCGCCCCGGTCCGCGACCGGACGGGCAGGGTGGTGGCGGCGGTGAACGTGTCGGCCCACGCGAGCCGCACGTCGCTGGAAACCATGCGCCGCGACCTGTTGCCCTCACTACTGAAGACCGCGGCCCACATCGAGGCCGACCTCCCCGGCTCCCGCCGCCCGGGCTGACCGGTCAGCCGGCGACGGCCCGGATCAGCTGGCCTTGCTCACCGTCCACTCCGCTGTGTGGGGGGCCAGGCCGGGCACGTCCTCGGTGAGGCGGGCGAAGTCGACCACCTGGCCGATGAGGCTCGCCGGGTCGTTCTCGATGGCTGCCCACGCCCTGGCGCGTTCCTGTTCGCTCGCGAAGCGGCCGTGGTCGAAGGCCCGCCGTGCAGCGGCGCGCAGTGCGTCCAGGTCGTGCACGACGACCGAGATCTCGGCTGCGATGTGGAACCGCCGATCCCGCTGGCCGGCCATGGCCAGCACCTGGGTTCGGCTCAACTCGTGGGTCATGACTCCATGGTGCGCCCGCTTTGGCGCCCTAACCAGGCGAAACTGCGCTTTCCGGGTAAAGACCGGGGTCCCCCTTAGGGGCGCGCGGCCCGATGTCCAGTGCGCGGAGGCGGCTCAGCAGTGCGGCCATCGCGCGTGGCTCGTCCGCGTAGAACGCGGACTCGCGGATCCGGTGCAGGTGCCAGCCGCAGCCGTTCCGCGGGCAGCGCCGGGATCACCCCGTAACCCAGGGTGACCAGCCGGTTCGCCACCCGCTGCTCGAAGAGCGAGTCGAACGGCTCCACCCGCACGTCGGCGGGGACCGGCGCCGTGAGCGTGCCGTCGTCGTCCGGGGCCGCCAGCACGCCGTAGCAGTGGTCCAGCAGCTGGAAGCGCATGTCCTCCGGGTTCCCCAGCGCCGACAGCGGCACCGAGTGGAACACCCACATCTGGTCCCGTGCCCGCGACGCCGCCACGTTGTACCGCTGCACGTACATCTCCCGCGTCAGCGGCATCCGGAAGATCCAGGTCACCCCGGTTCGACGACGGGCGGGGTGGCTATGCCTGGCAGCTCAGCGGTTTGCCGCCGTTGTAGGTGATCATGTCGCCGATCGCGGCCATGACGTCGATCGGCGCGCCAGGCTCCGCACCGTCGAGTTCGGCGTACGCGCGGTGCAGGTTGCCCGCGATGCGCTCGGCGTCGCGCAGGTCCGCGAACTCGCCGAGGTCCACCTCGCGTGCCGCTTCCAGCGGGCTGAGCCCCGCGGACTTGGCTTCCCTGGCCGTGTTCCGCACGAACCGCAGGTAGGACAGGACCTGCCCGATCACCTCCGGCCCGGCCACCGGGCCGTGACCCGGGACGATCGTCTTGGCGCCCAGCGGGGCCACGACCTCCTCCAGCACCTTGACGGCACCGGCGATCGAGCCCTGCAACAGGAAGGGCGTGCCGCCGTTGAACAGCAGGTCGCCGCTGAACAGCAGTTCCCGCTCCGGCACCCACACGATCGAGTCGTTCGTGGTGTGCGCCGCCGAGCCGACGTGCCGGACCTCGCACCGCAGGTCGTCCACCCACACCGTGACCTCGTCCTTGTAGGTCAGGAACGGTGGTTCCAGCTCGATGTCACCCCACTCGACCGGCGTCCACACGGGTTCGTCGAACGGCGGTCCCCACTTCTTCACCCCGTCGCGTGTTCCCTCGTGCGCCACGATTGTGGCGCCGGAGAAGAGGTAGTTGCCGAACGTGTGGTCGCCGTGGTGATGCGTGTTGATCAGCGTGCGCACCGGCAGCGGCGTGACGTCCGCGATCGCGGCGAGGTACGCCCGGGTCCTGCGCTCGGTCGAACACGCGTCGACGCTGACCACACCCCGCGCACCAACAAGGAAACCGGTGTTGTTGATCCACCAGGTGCCGTCCGGCTGGATGTACGCGTGCACCCCGTCGCTGACCTCCTCGACACGAGGCCTGCCGGGAGTGGTGATGTCGTGCGCTGTGCTCGTCACGGGTACACCATAGGGCCGAAACCTCGTCCATTCCGGCGATTCAACTCCTCAAGGTTGCGTCGAGCGCGTACTCTGTGTGGTTCTGGCGTGACCGTCGATGGTGAGATAGGAGGGCGGATGCCCGCGGAAGACTCTCGAGGCGAGGAGTCTCCCAGGTTCGGCGGTGGTGGTGAGCAGTCCGGCGCACCGACCGCACGACGGATCGTGCTCGGCGCGCAGCTTCGCCGTCTCCGGGAGGCATGCGACATCAGTCGCGCCGAGGCCGGCTACGCCATCCGAGGTTCCGACTCGAAGATCAGCCGAATGGAACTCGGCCGCGTCGGCTTCAAGGAGCGCGACGTCGTCGACCTGTTGTCCATGTACGGCGTCAATGACGAGGAAGAGCGGGCGCTCTTCATCGAGATGGTGCGCAAGTCCAACGAACGCGGCTGGTGGCACCGCTACTCCGGCGCCATGCCGAACTGGTTCCAGGACTTCGTCGGGCTAGAGGAGTCCTCGTCGCTGATCCAGAGCTACGAGCTGCAGTTCGTGCCTGGTCTCATGCAGACAGAGGACTACATCCGTGCCGTCGTCAGCCGCGGCAGGCCGGAACTGCTTGACCAGGACGGCGAACGCCGGGTCGCGCTTCGCCTGCGGCGGCAGAAGGTGCTGACCAGGCAGGGCGCGCCGCGCCTGTGGGCGGTCGTCGACGAGTCCGTGCTGCACCGGCCCATCGGCGGGCCGCGAGTGCTGCGCGAGCAGATCGAGCATCTGCTGGAGTTGACCAAACAGCCCAACGTGACGTTGCAGGTCCTGCCGTACCACATGAGCGGGTACGCCGCGGAGGGCGCGTTCTCGGTACTGCGCTTCGCCGAGCCGACGTTGCCGGACATCGTGTACATCGAGCACCTCAGCGGTGCGCTGTACCTGGACCGCGTCGAGGAACTGGAGGTCTACGGCCGCGTCATCGACCGGTTGGCCGTGGACGCCGAGACGCCCGACCGGAGTAGGCAGATGCTGGCGAAGTACCGGCAGGAGATCTGAGGCCGGGTTTCCTGGCGTCGTCGCCGGTGGACAGGGAATTCGTCCACCGTCACCTTCGCCTGGCCCGCGACCGACCCATTCTGCGATTTCCACAATGCTCTGCCGATCGGTACTCGTCCATTCGCATCCGATTGTTCGGCTGTTCGGATTCGTGTATTCGGCTGAGTAGCGGCGTGGGCTCCAATGCATGTGCCCGTGTAGATGCACGTGCATTTACCACTGCACTTGCCCGTGCTATCGTGCTGCGGCCATCAATACGTGCAGAGCACCCACTGATTGCGATGTCGGAAGGTGGGGTCCCCACATGGGCAGGATCCGCAACGGCGATTCGGCGGCCGAATTACCCGGCGTCGTCTGGAGAAAGAGCAGCTACAGCGGCGCCTCCGGCAACTGTGTGGAACTGAGCTGGTTCGACGGCCGGGCGGGCGTGCGCAACTCCCGCGATCCCCATGGGCCCGTGCTGGTCGTGCCGACGAGCATGCTCGAGTATCTCGTCGCGCTCGCCTTTCCTAATACACCGCGCGGCCGCCGCTGATGTCGTAGACGGCGCCCGTCGAGAAGCTGCAGCGATCAGAAGACAGCCAGGCCACCAGTTCGGCCACTTCGCGCGCGGAACCCATGCGGCGCATGGGGATCAGACTCACCAGCCGATCGAGCACCGCAGGCGCGGTCGCCGCGTTCATTGGCGTCTCGATCACCGCGGGCGCGACCGCGTTGACCAGTACCCCGCTGGTCGCGAGCTCCTTGCCGAGTGACTTCGTGAGCCCAAGGACGGCGGCCTTGCTCGCCGAATACGCCGCCAGGTTCGGGTTTCCCTCCTTGCCCGCGATGCTCGCGACGTTCACCACGCGTCCCCAGCCGCGGGTGACCATGCCCGGGACGAAGGCGCGGCACATCTGGAACACGCCGGTCACGTTCACGGCGAACGTCGCCGCCCACTCGTCGTCGGCGACCTCGGTGAACGGCTTGTTCGGGCCGATGATGCCCGCGCTGTTGACCAGGACGTCGACCGCGAGGCCGGCGGCGGCCTCCTCGACCGCCGCCGGCGACGTGACGTCCAGGCGCAGGTCCGCGCCGGGGGCGAGGTCGGCGGTGACCACCGAGAGTCCCTCCTCGGCGAGCAGTTCGGCACATGCCTGCCCGATCCCGCTCGCGCCCCCGGTGACCAGCGCCGTCCGTCCCATGCGAACCTCCAAGACTAGAACAGGTTCTAGTAGATTACCCGGTCAGCCGGGTCACCGTCGGGAGTCCCG
The DNA here is from genome assembly GCF_049647105.1 of Actinophytocola sp. GTDB lineage: Bacteria > Actinomycetota > Actinomycetes > Mycobacteriales > Pseudonocardiaceae > Actinophytocola. Next base: position 5,666 of record NZ_JBARWZ010000190.1, on the reverse strand, counting down.
CCGCCCGCCACGCGGCGAAGCCGCCCGCCACGTCCCGCACGTTGCCAAGGCCGAGCTGGCGCATGACCTGGTGCGCGGCGAGGCTCGACGTGTAGCCCTCGTTGCACATCAGGACGATCTCCTGGTCGCGGTCGCCGAACCGCAGCGGCGTGAGCCGGTGCTCGCTCGTCACGTCCAGCCGCCACTCCAGGACGTGCCGCGACACCGCGATGGCGCCGGGGACCTCGCCGAACCGCCACCGGTACTCGACCGGCCGCAGGTCGACGAGCAGCGCGCCGCGGCGCATGGCCGCCGCCGCCTCGTCCGGGGTGTACCGGGTGATGTGCGACCTGGCGTCGTCGAGCAGTGCGTCCACGGCACTCATGACGCCACCACCCGCAACCGCGCCGCCTCTGCCTCGAGCGCGGTGGTCTCCGGCTCCGGGGTGTCGCACACGACCTCGCGCAGGTGGTGCATGCCGGTCGGCAGCCAGCAGTAGAAGTTCATCGCACGTAACGGTGGAGAGTAGGCGTGGATGGACACCGTCGGCTCGGTGCCGACGTTCACGAGGTTGTGCAGGTAGTCGACGCCGAAGCCGACGGACTCTCCTTCCGCGTGCCGCCGGGTACGCAGTCCCGGCCGGTCCACGGCGCCGAAATCCTCGAACAGGGACCCGTGCACGACGGTGAACGCACCGGTGCTGCCGCCATGGTCGTGCAGCAGCGTGTCCTGTCCGATGTCCCAGCAGATGAGCCACACCTCGACGTCGTCGGTGCGGCGCAGGCGGACATGGAACCGTTCGGTGAGGTCGAAACGGACCTGATCGGCCCATTCGGATGGATTCGCCGCGATCTCGGCGACCGTCTCCCGCAACCGCGTCGGGGACAACGCGGGCACGGCGGATTGACGCGAACTACTCACGAGACAAGCCCTTTCGCTTGGTTGCCGCGGTCTCCCCATGCGCCGATCGGGGTTCTGGCGACCTTCGCCTCGGGCCACCGCGAGCCGTGTCTCGTTCGAGCCGCACCGCCGCTTCCCCGCGCTCCGGCGAGTCACTGCGGCACAGCCCGATCAGCCACTATGGTTTCCAGATGGTGAGCGACATGCTCTGGTCGAGAGGGTAGTGCCCGCGATGCGGATCACCAAAGCGCAGCGGAACGCCGTCGCCGAGAAGATCACCAGCCTCGAACGCGCGTTCTACGGCCGAGGGCCGCGCAACGTGCAGGTGTCGGTGTCCGACGATGACCCGGTGAGCTTGATCGTGCTGTCCATCGACACGCTCACCGTGGCCGACGCGGTGCTCGGCGAACGTGGCTACCTCGACGCGGTGATCAAGCACCACGAGGCGTTGCACGACGCGACAAGGCAGGACTTCCTCGAGGCGGTCGAGAGCGTGGTGGGGGAGTCCGTGACCGCCTACCTCGCGCAGGTGCATCCGTCGACGGGCCACGCTGTCCGGGTGTTCGTCTTCTCGCCCGAGATCCCCGCCGAACCGGAATAGGCGTTTTGTCAGACCCCCGTCCTACTATCGCGGGCATGGCACCTGGACTCATCGGGCGGGACCACCCTGCCGGCGTACTGCGCGCCGAGATCAGCCGTGCCACCGACAGCCACGGCGGGCTCGTGCTGGTCACCGGCGAGGCCGGGATCGGCAAGACGACGCTGGTCACCGACGCCATCGACACCGCGCGTGAGCTGGGCGCGCTCGTGCTGTCCGGCTCCTGCTGGGACTCCTCGGCCGCGCCGGGGTTCTGGCCGTGGGTCCAGGTGATCCGCGGGCTGCGGCGCCAGGCGGAGCCCGGTGAGTGGGCCGCGGCGGAGGAGGCGGCGGGCGGGCAGCTGCCGATCCTGCTCGGCGAGGCGGGCGCCGACGATCCCGCCGACGGCTTCGGCATGTACGACGCGGTCACCTCCGCGCTGGTTGCGGTGTCGCAGCGGCGGCCGGTGGTGGTCGTGGTCGACGACCTGCACTGGGCCGACCCGTCCTCGGTCCGGCTCCTGGAGTTCGTCGCGCAGCACACCTGGTTCGAGCGGCTGCTGCTGGTCGCCACGTATCGCGACGTCGAGGTCGACGCCGGGGGTCACCCGCTCGCCCCGCTGATGCCGCCGTTGCTCGCCAAGGCGACCACGGTCACGCTCACCGGCCTGCACCGCGACGAGGTCGGTGCGCTGATGACCCGCACGGTCGGCGCCGAGCCCGACCCGGCGCTGGTCGCCGAGGTGCACCTGCGCACCGGCGGCAACCCGTTCTTCGTCGAGGAGACCGCCCGGCTGTGGCACAGCGGCGGGCCGGTCACGTCGGTGATGGCGGTGATTTCCATGACGCCCGGGGTGCGGGACGCGGTGCGGCGCAGGCTGTCGCTGTTGCCAGAGCCGGTGTCGCGGCTGCTCACCTCGGCGGCCGTGCTGGGCCGGGAGTTCCACCGGCAGGTGCTCGCGGCGTCGGTCGGCGCGCCGGTCGCGCAGGTCGACCGGCAGCTGACGCAGGCGGTCGCGGCCCGGCTCGTGACCACGTTCGGTGACGGGCGGTTCGCGTTCGCCCACGACCTGGTGCGCGAGACCCTCTACGCGGGCATCGACGAGGCCGACGTGGGGGAGCGGCACGCCGCGGTGGTGCGCGCGCTCGACCGGTCGTCCGCGCTGGCCGAGCGGATCTTCCCGGCCGACCTCGCACGGCACGCCTACCTCGGGCGCGCGGTCCTCGACCGCGACCACGTGGTCGACCTGCTGGTGGCGGCGGGCAAGGAGGCGCGGCGGCGGTTCGCGACGGAGGAGTCGGCAGGCCACTACCGGCGTGCGGTCGAGATCCTCGACCCTGGCGAGCCCCGGCGCGCGCGGGTCGGGCTCGACCTGGGGGTGCAGCTGCACCACTTCGGCGAGCGCACCGAGGCGTGGCAGGTGCTGGAGGAGGTCGCGGGCATCGCGCTGTCACTCGACGACGTCGACATGCTCACCCGCTCCGCGCTGACGATCTACGGACTGTCCACCCCGGACGGGCGCGCGAAGCTGAAGACCGACCTCATGCGCAGGGCGTACGAGCGGCTGGTCCCCGGCGTCGATCCGCCCGGCGACTCGCTCGACCACCTCGCGCAGGAGGTGATCATGCGGATGGTCGCCGTCGCCCGCGACGGCGGGGACGACGACGCGCTCGGCTTCAGCCTCTGGACCCAGCACGACACGCTGTGGGGCCTCGGCCACGCGGCCGAACGCCTGGCGCTCACCGACGAGCTGGCCGGGATCGCGCGGCGCACCGGCGACCACGACATGGAGCAGTACGCGGTCTCGCTCGGCTGGGTCTCGAAGCTCGAGCTGACCGACCCCGCCTACCTCGAGCGGTTCTCCCAGTTCCTCGCGCTCGCGGACGAGAAGCGCGACCTGCCGACGATGGTGATCGGCACCTACGTGGACCGCAACATCATCGCCGCGTTCCAGGGCCGGTTCGACGAGGCGGAGGCCTACCTCGGCCGCGCGAGGGACATGCCGATGCCCATGGAGCACTTCGAGTACCTGGAGCACCACCTGCGGTGGGTCGTGGCGCAGCTGCGCGGCCAGTACGACGAGCTGACGGAACTCCGCACGACGGCGATCGCGGCGAAGTACCCGTTCCCCGCGCTGCTGGAGGGCATCACCGCCGTCGCGAGCGGCGACACGCCGACGGCGCAACGCTGCCTCGCGGAACTGGAAACGTTGCGGGAACCGGTGTCCAGCGCGTACGAGCCGCTGCTGTTGCGCCTGCGCACGCTGGTCGCGGTGGCCTCGGGCGACGTCGAGCGGTGCACGGCGCTGTACGAGCACCTGGCGCCGCACGCGGGCACGTGGCTCGTGTCGATGTACGGGTGCGACATCAGCGGGCCGGTGTCGCTGTGGCTGGGGCACCTGGCGCTCGCCCGTGGCCTGACGCCTACTGCCGTGGCACACTTCGAGGCCGCGCGAGACCAGGCGGACCTGCTCGGATCGAGACCGTGGTCGGTGGAGGCCAAGGCGGGCCTCGCAACCGCACTGGGCTCGCACGAGCTGCGCGCCGCGGTGGCACGGGAGGCGGCCGCGCTGGGGATGCGGCACCTGGCGTCCGAGCCGGTGGACTCGTTGCCGCACAACGAGTTCCGGCTCACCGGCGAGACGTGGTCGCTGTCGATGGCCGGCCGGACCGTGCACCTGCCGGACAGCAAGGGGTTGCGGGACCTGCACGTGCTGCTCCGCGCGCCGGGCAAGGAGATCCCGGCGACCAGGCTGCTGAACCCGGCGGGTGGCGCGGAGGTGGTCGCCGCGGCGAGCCTCGCGGGCGACGCCGTGCTGGACGACGAGGCCAAGGCCGCCTACCGCACCAGACTGTCCACTTTGGATGAGCAGATCGCGCTGGCGGCCGAGCGCGGCAACGACCGGCTGGCCGCCCGGTATGACGAGGAACGCGCGCTGCTGCTGAAAGAACTCCGCACGGCCACCGGTCTCGGCGGCCGCACCCGCAGGCTCGGCGACGAGGCCGAACGCGCACGCAAGACCGTGACGGCCCGCATCCGCGACACACTGCGCAAGCTCGACACCCGCCACCCGGAACTGGCCGAGCACCTGCGTGCGACGGTCGCCACCGGCACGACGTGTGGCTACCGCCCGGACCGCGAACCGGCCTGGCACCTGTAATTTCGGGTGTGCGCACCGGGCCACTAGCATCCCCCCGGAGCATGGAGTAGATCAGCGGCAGATCGCCTGGCTGTTACCGGGAGGGCGCGGGTTCGAGTCCCGCCTCCATGTCCAACCTGGAGTAGTTCAGCGGCAGAACACCCGGCTTCGGACCGGGAGGGCGCGAGTTCGACTCTCGCCTCCAGGTCTTGGCAGACAGGGGGAAGCCGGTGGACGAGAAGCCGTTCGGGTACGCCTACGGGCAGTTGCACCGCGCGCTGCGGCACGCTGGTGCCGACTCCGCACGCGCGGCCCGCTGGCACGCGGTCCTCAACGGGATGGCCGACGGCACGCTGACCGTCGGCGCCCGCACGCCCGTCGCCGACACGCCGGCGTGGGTGACGCTCGAGGTCGAGCACGGCGGGTTCGCCACCGGGCGGTACCTCGCCGAGGCGCCGCTGCGGCACGACGAGACCGAGGTGGTCCGGTCGCTGCCGCCCGACGCGCCGGGGACGACCGACCGGGAGCGGCTCAACCTGCACTACCTCACCGACGCGGGCCAGGCCGTGCTGCTCGACGCGCTCGCGACCGGGACCTACCGGGCCCACATCCCGGAGCACGCCGCGCTGCCGACCGTCGCGTGGCTGCTCGCGCACGACCACCCCGCGACGGCGCTCGACCTCGTCGCCGAGCTGCGGCCGCTCATGCACCGGCTGCGGATGACCCCCTGCCTCGGCCAGCCACCCGCGCCTGCCGGTGCCGTCGTGAAACTCGCGACCGTCGGTCAGGTCAGGACCGTTCTGCGCGCGGTCACCACGCCGGTGGCCGTCGAGACGATGCGCACTCGGCTGCGTGAGCAACCGCTGTACGACCGGCTCGTCGCGCTGTGGTGCGACACCGTCGAGGGTGACCTGCCCGTGCTCGACGGCGGCACCGTCACCGGCGGCTGGCCGTGCCGGGCGTGGCCCGCCGACTGGGCGGCGCGGCGGGCGGCGCTGCTCGCCGAGACCGCTGACGTGGCACGGCATCCGCGCGGCAACTTCACGCGGTTGCTGGCCGCGCTGGTCGCG
>NZ_JBARWZ010000189.1:0-33143 GCF_049647105.1 Actinophytocola sp. | reverse complement strand
CCGCGGACCTGACGTGGTCGTGGTTCAACCCCGGCACCGGCGCCACCGGCGCGTTCTCCTCCGTCGAGGACGGCACGGGCGGACTCCGGCGCTCCGGCGTGGTGCGCCTGCTCCCGCCAGAGGGATGGACCACCGCCGACCGCGGTGTGGTCGTGTCCACCGGCGCCGCGACGTACTCGGCGCCACCGTTGCTGCGTGGCCTGTCGGTCAACGTGTCCGCCGCCCGCCACCTCGAACGGCGCACGGTGACCGGCACCGACCTCGCCGACCAGATCCACGCCTGGCGCAAGCTGCCCGGTCAGCGGCTCGTGCTACCCGACGCGGCCGAGAGCCTCCTCACCGCGAGACTGAAGATCGCGGGCAGGAAATGGACGGAGAAATGGAAAGCGGTCCCGGACTTCACGTTCGGCTCGTCCCGCGACCGGGTCCACCTGCTCGACCGGACCGAGGGCGCGCTCGTGTTCGGTGACGGGCTCACCGGCCGCATCCCGGTCGCCGCACCCGGGGACGTGACCGTCGACTACACCATCGGCGGTGGCCGAGTGGGCAACGGCGGCCGCACCGGGAACTGGCTGCCCGTCGACGACGCCGTCGCCGCCCTCGGCACGCTGGAGGGTGTCAACCTGGTGCAGGCGGCGGACGGCACCGACCCGGAAACCGTTACGCAGGCACGGGAACGGGCCGCCGGCGCACTCGGCGAGGTGACCCGTGCGGTCACCTCGGCCGACTTCGTCACGCTGGCCACCACCACCCCGGGTGTCGCGGTCGGCCGGGCCCACGCGTCGCTCGGCGAGCACCCCGGCTTCCCGTGCGTGCGGGTCCCCGGCGCCGTGACCGTCCACATCGTCCCGTCGGTGCCCGCCGGTACCGCCGTGCCGCGCCCGGATCCCGGCATGATCTGCGAGGTCGCCGACCGGCTCGACCGCGCACGGCTGGTCACCACCGAGGTGTTCGTGCGCGCACCGGCGTACCGTGCGGTCCGGCTGCGGGTCGACCTGTCGGGCGGCCCGGCCGACCGAACCGAGGTGTCCACAGTGGTCGGTGCCGCACTGCGCGGCTACCTCGACCCGCTCACCGGCGGCGATGACGGCACGGGCTGGCCCTTCGGCGGGGCACTGCGGCCCTCCGCGCTGCTGCGTACCGCGCAGGCGGCGCTCGGCGACCTCGCGGACGTCGCCGGTGTCGCGATCGCCATCGACGGAGCGGAACCGGTGGAGGCGTGCCTCGACGTGCCGCTGGGGCCCGGTGAACTCCCCGCGGTGGTGGACATCCGGACCCGGATCGTGCGCAGGACCGAACCTGGGGAGGGGCTGTCATGACCGACGTCGTGTGGTGGGACCGGGACGCGGACGGGGCGGCGGCGGACGAGGCGCGGATGGTGCCCGGTCCCTCCGGCGTGCAACCCGAACTGGTCGACGCCACCCGGGAGGCGGTCCGCGCCGCCGTGCGGGACCGGATCCCCGGCTACACCCCGGACTGGACCAACCCCGACCGCCAGGACGCCGGGGTCGCGCTCGTCCGGCTGTTCGGCACGCAGGCCGAACCCGTGCTCGGCCGCGTCAACCGGCTGCCGGAGAAGCTGCTCGCCGAACACCTGCGGACCGCCGGGGTGCGGCGCGCACCGGCGACCGCGGCCACCGCCCTGCTGGAGTTCACGGTCACCCCGCCCGACGGCGCGTCGGTCCTTGTCCCATCGGGTTTCCAGGCCGCAGCGTCCCGCCCGGCCGGGCGGGTGATCTACGAGACCGACCAGGACCTGTTCGCCACGCCCGCCACCATCGGCGCGATCGCCGTGCAGCGCGACGGCGCCGTGGAGCCGATTCCGCTTGGCCCGGCCGGACCCAGCCGCGCGTTCGAACCGTTCGGCCGCGAACCCGCCCCCGGCAACGCGCTGTGGCTCGGGCTCACCGGGACCGCGAGCCCGTTCCCGGCGCTGTCGCTGGGGTTCGTCGTCGCCGCCGTGCCACCCAACCCGTCGGCCTCTGGCGGGATCGTGCCGCCCGCACCGGTACCCGCGCCGCTGCTGCGGTGGGACGTGCTGGACGGCGGCCGGTTCGTGCCCGCCGAGGTGGAACGCGACGAGACCGGCGGGTTGCTGGCGAGCGGGACCATCCGGCTGCGCCTGCCCCGCACGTGGGCGCCCGGCAACCCACCCTCGGCGCGACCGGGACCGCCACTGCGGTGGCTGCGGCTGCGGATCGCACACGGCGTGTTCACCCCGCCGGCACCGGTGCTGGCCGGGCTGCGGCTCAACGTCGTCGGCGCCACCGCCGCGGGCACGATCAGGAACGAGCCGCTCGAACCGATCCAGGACCCGACGGCGACCGCGCGACGGCGGATGCGCCTCTCCCAGGTGCCGATCCTCGCGGGCAGCGTGGTGATCGAGGTCGACGACGATCCCGGCACCGACCTCTTCGGCACCACCACCGGGTCCGCGTCCCAGTGGCGGGAAGTGCCGAGCCTGGCCGGTTTCGGGCCCGACGACCCGGTGTTCGTCGTGGACTACGCGACCGGCGAGGTCACCTTCGGCGACGGCGTCAACGGTGCCGCGGTGCCACCGGGTTTCCGCAACGTCCGCGCCGTCCGGTACCGCGTCGGCGGCGGCACGGTGGGCGCGGTGCCCGAGGGCGCCGTGAACAGCGTCGTGACCGCACTGCCGTTCGTCACCCGTGTCAGCAACCCGTTCCCCGCCACCGGTGGTACCGACGCGGAGGCCGACGCCGACGTGATGCGGCGCGGCGCAGAGGAACTCCGTGCCCGCGGCCGGGCCGTCGCACCCGCCGACTACGGCCTGCTCGCCACCCGCGCGCCCGGGGCGTCGGTCGCCCGCGCACACGGGGTACCCGGCCTGCACCCGGACTTCGCGGGCAGGCCGATCCCCGGCGTGGTCGGCGTGCTGGTCGTGCCACCGGCCGAGGAGGGAGGCGACGCACCACCCGAGCCGTCCGCCGAGACCCTGCGCGCGGTGGCCGACTACCTCACCCGCGAGGTCGCGCCCGCCGGGATCACGGTCGTCGCCGCGCCGGTGCGGTACCGGCGGGTCGCGGTGGAGGCCAGGGTCGTGCTCGACCCGGACCAGGAACGAGCAGGCGTGCTGACGAGGGCCGCGGACGCGGTCACCACATATCTGGATCCGTTGCGGGGCGGGGAGAACGGGGCGGGCTGGCCGTTCGGCGGCGCGGTGGCGCACACCCCGCTCGTGCGCAGGCTGCTCACGGTCGACGGCGTCCTCGCCGTGTCCTGGCTCGCCATCGCGCTGGACGGGGTGCGGCAGCCGCCGTGCACCGACCTCACCATCCCGCCCAACACGCTGGTCTGGCCGGAGCGCCCACTGCTGGTCCCGGTCGAGGACGGAGCCCGGCCATGACGTGTGCACCCGCTGCCGCGACGTTCCGGCTCCTCGACGACATCGTCGGGTGGGACCAGCGCGCGGCCACGAACCTGACCGGGTTCGACAAGCAGACCGGGGTCCGGCTCGCCAACAGCGGCGCCGACCCTGACGGGCCGTCCAGGGCCGAGCTGTTGCCGTGGTTCCCCGACCCGCGCCTCGCACCCGGATGTCGGCCGTGCGCGTGGTACCTGATCGCCGGACGGCGGCTGCTGCGCCGCGACACCTGCGCAGGCGGATGGTTGCCCGCGCCGCGGTGCGACCCACGGCTCCTGAGAGCCCCGACCGCCGTCGCCGCCCGGGGGCACCGGCTGGTCGTCGTGGACGCCGGCCGGGTGTACGTATGGCGCAACGATGGCGACCACCTCGTCGGCGTGATCGACCTCGACGGCGCGCGGCTCGCCGCACCAGGGCCGGGCGACCAGGTGCTGGTGACCCGCGAGCGCGACACCCGCCTGTGGCGGTTCGGGTCGGACGGACGGCTCCGCGACGTGCTCGACACCGGCGTCGTCGGCGAGATCATCGGCCTGCGCACCGGACCCGGCCGTACCGTCTGGCTCCTCACCGACGACGGTGACACGCTGCGCGTGTACCGCGGCCTCCCGTTCGATGAGTCCGATGTGGACGAACTGGCGGCCGAGGTGGCGCCGAGCGGTCTGGTCGCCGGGGACGACGACGGCTTCTGCCTCCGCGAGAACGGGCCGGAGGGCACCGTCACCACCTGCCACACCTGGCTCGGTGCCGCCCGTCCCGAACCCGCACCGGCTGGCGGGCGGTACTACCGGGAGGGCGAGTTCGTCACCGACGTGATCGACAGCGGCATCTCGCGCTGCCGGTGGCACCGCGTCCGGGTCACCGCGGAGGTCCCCGATGGCACGGCCGTGTCCGTCGCGGTCGTGGTGTCGGAGGACGACGTCTTCGCCGACAGCGACTGGCAGACCGCGCCGCCCGGCGTCACCGACTTCCTCGTCGACCAGCCACCCGGCCGGTTCCTCACCGCACGCGTCCGGTTGTCCGGCGACACCGCCACCACCCCGGTCCTGCACCGGATCCGGCTCGACTTCCCGAGGACGACCAGCGCGGACCTGCTGCCCGCCGCGTTCCGGCAGGACCCGGCCGCCGACGACTTCACCGAGCGGTTCCTGTCGCTGTTCGACGCCACGCTCGCCGAGGTCGACGAGGTGATCGAGCGCTACCCCGCGCTGCTCGACCCGGCCGGTGTCCCCGACCGCGCGCTGCCATGGCTGGCCGGGCTGCTCGGCCTGACGTTCGAGTCCGGCTGGGACGCCGCCACCCGGCGGCGGCTGCTCGCCGAGGCACCGGAGCTGTACCGGCGGCGCGGCACCCCGTGGGCGGTGAAGCGGGCCGTAAAGATCGTGTTCGGCGTCGAGCCGGTGCTCGACGAACTCGCGGACGAGCGCCGCTGGGCACACGTCCGCGCGACCGCCACGCCCTCCGGCGCGCCCGGCCTCGGTTCGGTGCGGCTGTTCGGCCGGTCCGCGAGCCGGTTCCGCGTCGGCGGCTCGTCGCTTGGCGCGGCGCCGCTGCGTGCCTTCGGTGACCAGGACACCGACCCGTTCACCGAGCACGCGCACCGGTTCCGCGTGCTGGTGCCCGAGGGCAGGGTCGACGAGGGCGCGGTGCGGCGGATCGTGACCCGGCAGGCGCCAGCGCACACGAGGGCGTCGGTCCGCACCGGCGGCGCCGGTTTCGTGGTCGGCACCCGGTCGGCGGTCGGGGTCGACACCGCGTTCGTCCCGCTGCCAGCACCCGTCGTGGGCGCCATCCGGCTCAACCACGACGGAGTGCTGCGACCGGGGCCGCGAGGCGCCCGGCACGGGGTGAGCGTCGGGGTCTCCTCGGTCGGCATCCACACACAGATTTCCTGAGAGGACACGGGCGATGACCGAAGTATCGACACCGGCGCAGACCGGCCACACCGAGTTCGACGTACCGCCGCTGCGACGGCTGCGGTACTTCCACGGGCAGTTGCTCTCCGCGCGGGACTTCCAGCGCGAGCAGGAGTACTTCCGCGAGAAGCTCAAGCTGCGCATGCGCTGCCTGCTCGGCTACGGCGTGGTGTGCGGGCTGCTCGTGGAACCGGTGGCACCGCACGACAAGGCACCCGGCAAGGCCACCGACGAGCCGCCAGAGTCCGAAGAGGACCGTACCGATCCAAAGCACCACAGGGCAAAGGTCCGGATCACCCCGGGCCTCGGCGTCGACTGCGACGGCAACGAGGTCGTCGTCCGCGGTGGCTGCGTGATCGACCTGTGGGAGGCGCTGCCCGAGGACGAACGCGACACCGGCACCGTCTGGATCGGCGTCGAGTACCGGGAGCGGGCCGTCGAACCGACGAGGACCGTCTACAACAGCAGCTGTGCGGACACCTCCGACTGCGAGTGCGGCTGGACCGACGAGAGCTACGTCGTGCGGGTCACGAACAAGCGCCCGCCCAAGGACGAACGGTGCGACACCTGCTGCTCCCGCTGCGAGCACAAGGTGCTGTGGCTGGCCAGGATCGACGACCTCGGCTGGCACGAACACCTTCGCCCGCGCCAGATCCACATGAACATCCGCCGCCCGTTCGGCAGGCGGGTGCCGACCGTGATCACCGGCATCAACTGGATCCACGGCCACACCTACACCGTCGCCGAGGCCAAGGACCTGCTCGGCACCCAGAAGGACACCGGCGGGCTCGTCGTCCGGTTCTCCGACGACATCCGGGTCGACAGCCTCCAGCCTGGCGTGGTGGAGATCCAGGTGATCGAGGGCGGCGCGGGCCGCAACGCCGACACCTGGTACATGGGCGGGAAGTTCGAGGAACCCGGCGAGGCTGGCGACGACTACACCCAGCAGTTCCGCTACCGGCAGACCACCCGCGAGACGCTGCAGGACGGCGACCGGGTCATGGTCACCGTCCGGGCCGCGTTCATCCTCGACCGCTGCTGCCGGCCGGTCGACGGGACCAACGTCGGCGGCAAGGTTCCGTACATCGTCATGGGCCGCGAGGTGGAGGCGGGCACCGAACCCGCACCGGACACCCCGGACACGTACGGGTGTGCGCTGCCGCCCGGCGGCGTCGGCCCGTGGACCTCGGGCACCGGCGCGGGCGGCGACGCCTTCGAGAGCTGGTTCTTCATCACGGAGGAGCGTCGATGACCGCATCGATGACAACCACGTCCAAGGCCGACTGCGGCTGTGGCTGCGGCGGCACGTCGGCATGGCCCGCCACGTTCGTCCGGCCGCGGTTCTTCGCGGGCCAGCTCCTCACCGAGGACGACCTGAGCCTGCTGGTCGAGTACACGACCGGGAAGACGCGGCTGCACAACAGGACCGTGTACGGCCCCGGGGTCGTCTGCGGCCTCGAGGTCAGCTGCGACCCGTGCGGCGGTGGCGCCGTCACCGTCCATCCAGGACACGCGCTCGACTGCCGAGGCAACGACATCGTGCTGTCGTGCAAGGAGAAGGTCGACGTGAGCGCGCTCGTCCGCGAGCAGCGGGTCAGCTCGCTCGGCGTCGACTGCGGCGAACCGTGCGACGGCGACCACGGCGACGGGCAGCGCCGCTACGGCCTGTACGTCCGCTACGAGGAGATGCCGGCCGACCCGGTCGCGCCGTACGCCACCGAGGAACCGTGCCCGACTCCTGGCTGCGTGCCATCCCGCATCAGGGAGGGCCTCCGGTTCGTCGTGAAGTGCGACGACACCGAGGACCACCGGTACAACCCCGGCACCCGGCTGCTCGCGAGCGTCGGCCCGCTCGACAAGTACCAGCCGGTGCTGGCCATGGCACAGCGGTTCGAGCTGTACCTGGACCCGATGGTCACGGCCAGAGCCATGGGCACCCGGCCGATCGCGTTCGACTTCCTCGACGCCGAGCGCTACACCGCGAGCCTCGAATGGCTGCGGAGCAGCATCGGCGGTGAGCCCCCGACCCAGGACGTCGCCGTCGCGATGACCGAGAACGTGCGGGGACTGGCCAGTGCCGTGGCGCGGTACGACACCCACGACGCGGCGGGGCAGCAACGGATCCGGGAGGAGTTCGGCAACCTCGCCGAGATCGCCACGGCCAGGCAGGTGCTCGGCACCGCCTGCGAGCTGCTGGCGGGCACCGACCAGGAGGAGGTGTGGCCGGACCCGCTGCGCAGGTCCATCGCGGGCGCCGTGGTCGCCGAGACCAGGGCGAGGGTCGTGCCGGACCCGCCCGCCGCCGACGCGCTGCTCCAGGTCCGCCTGCTCGCACAGGGCACGCCCGTCAGCGACGCGTTGCAGGTCGAGTTCCGCAACGACCTCGTCGCGATCCGGGAGTGGCTGCTCGGCCGCATCGACCGCGCCCCTGGCGCCGCCGACCGCACGCTGCGCGACCTGGTCCGCACCACCCCGATCCCGCGGCTGCTGCCCGCTCCCGAGCCGGGCGGCGACCGGCAGCTGACGAACGTCGAGCTGGGGCAGATCGAGGAGGCCGCGGCGGCACTGACCGCCGCGCTGGTCCGGTTCGTCACCGACGCGGCGTGCGCGTCGCTCAACCCGCCCTGCACCGACTGCACCGACACCGACGTGCTGCTCGCACACCTGGAGCTGGACGACTGCGACGTGCTGCGGGTGTGCTCCGCGACCCGCGAACAGGTGCTGCCGGGCGGGTCGGCGTACGGCGAGTGGCTGCCGAAGCTCTACCCGCTGCGCGAGCTGGCCGCGCGGCTGTGCTGCCGGCCGGTCGCCGTGTACCGGCCGCCGACACTGCCGGACGACGACCCGGTGTCGCGGCCCTACGTGTCCGGGCTGCTCGAGGAGTGGCCGCTCACCGGTGACCTGGACCAGATGTGGAACCTGCTGCTCACGCCCGCCCCTGGCGAGACCCCGCCGAAGGCGTTGCACGAGCAGGTCTACATCGTGCCAAGCGAGGTGACCGACAGCCTGCACGAGCTGAGCGTGCTGCGGGCCCAGATCCGGGACCTCAGCGCGACCGTGGAGGCACTGCACGCGCAGCTGGACACCGCACGCGAGCAGGTCGGGCAGGTGCGCGAGCAGCTGCCGGACCGTCTCGGCCAGCGTCTCGACGAGCTGGAGAGCGCGCCACCACCCGCCAAGGAGGAGCAGGAGAAGGAGGCATCCGCGAAGAAGGCGGAGTCCCAGAAGCCGCCCGCCAGACGTACCCGGTCGGCGTCGAGCCGGACCCAGAAGCCCAGGCCGGGTGAGTCGTCATGACCGTCCCGGTGCGCCCCGCGTTCCACGAGGGGCAGGTCCTCGCCGCGGCCGACCTCGCGGCGACGGTCGGGCACGCGCGGGCCGCGGCGGCACGCCACGCCCGTCTGCTGCACGACTGGGGCATCGCCGACGGGCTCGGCCTGACGGAGGAGAGCAGGACCGACCCGGCGACCGGTGTCCGGTTCGTCGAGGTGAGCGTGTCGGAGGGGATGGCCGTGGACGGCACGGGCCGCGAGCTCGTCGTGCCTGCGCCGGTCGTGCTCGCCGAGGCCGACTTCGCCGCGGTGAACGGCGCCGACCAGCCGACGGCCGAGCCGTACCCGGTGTTCCTCGCGCGGCCGAGCGGACACCGGGCACCTCGGGGATCGGGTCGTGCGGCGTGAACGGCGAGCCGACCAGGGTTGAGGAGTCCTACCAGATCCTCTTCGGCAGGCTCGGCGACGAGCTGCTGGTCGCCGAGCAGCAGCCACCCTCGGTGGGCGACCCGCCATCGGACCCGCCGGTCCGGTGGCTGGTCCTCCTCGGGTACCTCCAGGTCACGGACGGGCACTTCGTCGACACGCGCACCAGCGCACGCGGTGTCGACGTGCGCTACGCGGGGGTCCGGGCGGACACCGTGGCCGCCCGGTCCGGCGAACTCACGCTGCGGACCCGGCCGACCGTCCAGGAAGGACAGCCCGCCCTTGTGCTGTCGGGCGAGGACCCGCCCAGCCTGGTTTTTGGGCTGTACCAGGCAAGCGGCTCGGTCAGCCCGCTGATGACGGTGGCCGCCAACGGGAACCTGACCGTCGCGGGCAGCTTCTCCGGCCGGATCTCGGCGGGCAGCGTGCTCGCGACCTCGGGCACCGCCACCGACGGGATGCTGCTGCCGCTGCCGTCGGGGGTGAGCCAGGAGGACCTGGCCGACGGCCGGATCGTGCTGCACGTGTACGTCACGCCCAGGATCCCGCCCACGTCGTCCGGTACCGCGCTTCAGGTCCCGGCCGAGGCGACCGTCGACACCGACCGCCGGGTGCGGTGCAGGCTGCGCCGCTATGACCCCCTGATGAGCCCGGCCGAGGTGTCCGAACAGCCCGGCACGGTCGACTTCCTCGTGCTGGCAACGGTCGCGGCGACGAACGGCGGTGGCTGACATGACCCTCTCCGTGGTGTATGCGCTTGACACGGGACATGTCGTCGGGGCGGTGGCCGTGACCGGTGATGCCGAGCCCGGCACGGTCGGCGTGCTCGTCGGGCCCGCGCTGCCGCTGCGGGTCGTGCTTGAGGACGGTGAGACCGCGGTCCTGTCGTTGCGGGACCGGCAGCTCGCGGCGCATGCCGCCGACGAAGAACCCGGCGTGTTCGCCGACCCGCTGGTCTTCGGGGTGGAACAGGTCGAGAACACGAACTCCGGTGTGACCGCGAAACCGGCGCTGCTGCGTCTCCCTCCGCTGTCGACCCCGCCGGAGTTCAACGCGATCGGGCTCCACGTCACGGTGCCGCAGGCCGTCGGGACGCAGGCCACCAAGGTGCTCGCGCTGGTCTCGCTCGGTGCGGAGACCCGTGCGCTGACGGGCGCGATCGAGCCGGGGGAGACGTCCGTGACGCTGCCGGTGGCCGTCGACGACGGGCCGCACGGCGTGCTGGTGCTGGTGGCGGGCTGGGCAGGGCGGCTGGAATCGGTGAACAAGCAGTGAGCACATCCACCGCCGAGGGCATCATCGTGCACCGGTGTGTGGTGCGCGTGGTCCGGCGCGGTGGGTGGAGCTGGGGGCCCGACCCGCAGAACCTGGTGCGGCGGGTCGTGGACGCGTTGCCGGACCTGCTCGCCGACCGGTTCGCCGACCACCTCGCCGAGCATCCCGACGACGACGGCCCGGACCTGGTGATCACCGAACCCGTCCGCGTCACCGTCCGGTTGGGACGGTCGAGCGGTAGCGCCGTGGTCGTCGAAGCCGCGCACGACGCGGCCGATCCGGTGGTGGTCGAGGTCGTGCCGGTCGCGCCCGAGCCGACCGGTCTGGGAGACGCGCCCGCCGTCGCGCGGGTATCCGCCGACGACGTCACGCCCGCGACGTTGTTCGCGGAGCTGGCCGAACGCGACGAGCTGGCGGCGTTGCTGGCGTTGCTCCCCGACTCCGTGCTGGTCACCTACGTGACCGCGCTGCTCGGCCACGCGCCGAGGGACGCGGACGGGACGGTGATCGGCGAGGTCGTGGCCGAACTCACCCGCCGTGGTTCGCCGGCGTCGCCGCCCACCGACCGCGCGGGTCTCCTGCGGCTGCTGGGATCGCTGCCCGAAACGGCCTCCGCCGCCGAGGTGCCCGAGGCGGCGACGCGCACCGAGACCTCGGTGCCCGCTCCGGTGGCGGTGGGGGAGACGCGGGTCTGTGGTGCGCTCCCGTTCCTGCTCGCGGGCCAGCTGGCGCGCACCGGGTACCTCGGTGCGATCGGGCCCGCGCTCGCCGGGGCCGGCCTGCTCGGCGAGGCGCCGCTGTTCGCCGCCGCGCTGGCTTACAAGGTGCTCGGCGCACCGGCCCGAGGCTGGCGCAGGACCGGCGCGGACCACGCCACCGCGGCCGCGTTCTCCGGTCTCGAGTCGGTACCCGACCTGGGTGCCTTCGCCCGGCGGGTGCGGCAGGCGCTGCCGGTGCTCGACGGCGTGCTCGCGTTGAACGCGTGCCGAGGCCACGACCCCGAGGACCCGCTCGTCGTCACCGGGGTGGACGACGGGCTGCTGCTGGTCGACGCGCAGGGCATGTTCCCGATCTCGTGGGCGCCGGACGTCGCGGGGCTGCTGCCGTACTGGACGGCGTGCGGCCAACCGCCGGTGGCCGTCTGCGACAGCCCGCTGCCATCGGACTGCCTGCGGGACCTGGCGTCGGCGGGCGTCGGCTTCGTGACCGACGCCCGTCCCCTGCGCGGCGACCCGGTGACCCGGCTGCCATGGCGCACTCCACTGTGGACCGCGGGTGACCCCGGCCCGCGCCTCGCCGCCGCGCTGCCCGGCCACGCCGACCGCGTCGACGAGCTGGTGCGCGAGGTGTTCACGGGCCGCCGCGCCGTGCCGAGGGCGGACGGTGCCGCGCTGGAGCACACGGTGGCGCTGGCCGCGTCCCTCGGGCTGGGCATGGTCGCGTGGGCGCTGTGGCGGGACCGGGAGACCACCGATCCGGTGGCGGCGTTGACGCGGTTCGCCGACCTGGAGGCGACGGTCCGGTATGCCGCAGAGACGGTGCACGTCACGCTGCCGCTGGGCCGCAGGCATGCCGACCTGCTGCACCACGGCGCGCTCACGGACGTCCACGACGTGGTCTGGCTCAGCGGCCGGACCCTGACCTTCTCCGGGGGCTGACATGGGTGGGCCGGCGGTCGAGCACCTCCGCCTCCGCCTGGCGGACCTGCACCAGGCGCTGCGGGTGGCCGTCGACCGCCAGGCGCGGGCGGCCGCGGCACTCACCCGTCCCGACCTGACCCCGTTCTGCGTCACCGACGAACAGGTCGGCGCGCTGCTGGGCCGGGTGGACGCGTTCACCGAGGCGATGACGGAGCCCGAGGAGCCGCCCCGGGGCGATCCGGAGTCCGAACAACACCTGCGGCGCCTGGCCGCGGCACGCGGCGTGACACTGCCGCTCGACGCGCTCGGCACCCGGTTCGGCCTGACCAGGCAGGAACAGGACGCGCTGCTGCTGGTCGTCGCGCCGGAGCTGGACGCGGCGTACGAGCGCATCTACGCCTACGTCGTGGACAACCTCAACCGAGGCGCGCCGAGCGTGGAACTGCTGGTGACGGTGGGCGCCGACACACCGGCCGCCCGGCTGGCCCTGCGCAGGGCACTCGGCGAGGCCGGGACGCTGCGCCGCTACGGTTTGGTCCTCGGCGGCGCGCAGGACCTGGCGCTGGGGGATGGCGTGTTCGAGTTCGTGCTGGGCTGGGGCGGTGACGTCGGCCTGCTGGGCCACGACCCTGGCGAGGTGGCGCAACCGGACTCGCCGCTGCAGGCCCCCTACCTGGCCTCCGACCGGCTGGCCCGCCTCGGCCGGGCACTTGGCGATGGCGAGGTGGACCTGGTCGGCCTGTGGGGCTGCCCGCCGGACAGCCAGCTCGACGCGGCACAGGCACTGGCGAGAGCGGCGGGGAGACCGCTGCGCCGCATGACGTCGGACCTGACCGCCGACCTCCGCACGGCAGCCGCGATGAACGCGATCCTGTGGCTCGGCACGGATGACCCCATCCAGCCGGACGAGGTGCTGGCGCGGTCGAGGGTGCCGGTGTGCCTGACCGGCGTCACACCGTGGCGCCCGCCGAGGCTGCTGGCCACCCGCACCTACGCCGAGCTGACCATTCCCGCGCCGGACTTCCCGGCCCGCCATGCGATGTGGCAGGCCGCGTTCCCGTTGCTGGACAGGGAGATCATCGCCGACTACGCCGCCCGCTACCGCATGAGCAGCGGTGAACTCCGCGCGGTGGCGGCGGTCGCCGATGTCGACGCCCGCCTGTCCGGGAACGATCGCACCGCCGCACACGTGGCACCGGCGATCGCCACCGTGACCCGTGGCAGGCACAGCAGTGCCGTGCAGTCGGTTGTCCCGCGCCGCACCCGCGAGGACCTGGTTCTCCCGGGCGCGCAGATGCACCAGGTCACCGAGATCGCGTCGGCGGCGCGGGCGTGGCCACGTATCGCGGAGGCGTGGGGCTTCGCGAAACGCACCGCACACGGCGGCATCAAGGCCCTGTTCACCGGCGAACCGGGAACGGGCAAGACGATGACCGCTGAGGTGATCACCGGCATGCTCGGTCTGGAGCTGCTGAAGGTCGACCTGGCGCAGGTCGTCTCGAAATGGGTGGGGGAGACGGAGAAGAACATGGAGGCCGTCTTCCAGCAGGCGGAGGACAGCCACGCGGTGCTGCTGTTCGACGAGGCGGACGCACTGTTCGGCAAACGCGGTGACGTCAAGCACGGGACTGACCGCTACGCCAACCTGGAGGTCGGCTACCTGCTGCAACGCCTGGAGGCCAGCGACGGTTTGGTGATCCTGACCAGCAACCTCAAGGAGAACATCGACTCCGCGTTCACCCGCCGCTTCCAGTTCGTGGTGCACTTCCCCCGCCCTGGCGCAGGGGAACGCAGACGGCTGTGGCAACAGGCGTTCCCGCCGGAGGCCCCACTGTCGGCCGACATCGACCTGGAAGCGTTGTGCCGCCTGGACATGACCGGCGCGGGCATCACCGCGGCGGCCCGAGCCGCGGCCCTGACCGCCGCGGACACCGAAAGCCCGGCGATCGGCATGCGCCACGTGGTCAAGGGAATCTCCCGCCAGTTCCAACGCGAGGCCAGACTGTTCCGCCCATCGGAACTGGGCCCGTATGCTGAGCTACTGGCCGACAACGGAACCCGGGGTGATCCGTGATGTCCGAGCTACTGCCACCGCAACACCAACCAGCAATACCGGTGACCGCGCAAGAACTACGCATGGCGGCCGCCTCGGACCGAGGCAGGAAACCACTGGTGATGGTGCCCGCGGTCATCGGCAACGCCCAGGCCGCGAAGACCGCGACGGACTCCCACTCGAAGCCCGTGCCCTCCCACGTGGCGTCGACCTTCGCCGTGGGCCAGGACCGAGTCGGCAACGCCGCGATCGCAGGCGCGGCCATGCGCACCGTCCCGATGGTGGCGGTCCCGAAGAAGGAAAGTGCCCCGGGCCGGTGAGCCTTGGCGTCAGCCGACCCGCCGCTGCAGTTCTTCGATGCGCGTGACCATCTCGTGCGCGGCATCGACGTCCTCGTCGTCCAGGCCGCCGCCGCTGTGGCCTGCTGTCCGTCGCCGTTCCCGCGCCACCCAGGTCGCGTTCGCGATGTGGTGCTCGTGGAGCGCGGCCAGCAGGGAGTTCGCACGGGTCATGATCGAGGCGTCCCGGCCGGCCGCGTAGTCGATGCTGACGACCGTCGACCGGCCTGCCGCCAGCTCGGTCCGGCGGTAGCAGAGGAACTGGTCCCCGAGGCCAGTGTCTTCGTCGCCGTTCCCGTCTTCGTCCGGGTCTTCGTCCTCGCCGAGGCACACACCCAGCGGCACGAGGTCCGGATCGCGGGCCAGAACCTTCCTGTCGAGGCTGTCCATCGAGGCGGTCGTCTGAGGTGGTCCGCCGCGGTCCAGTGGCCGGGCCAGCACCCAGGGTCGGACGGTGAAGTGGAACATCAGTCGTGGCGCTGCCTCGGCGATCACGAAGAACTCGTCGGGGAACCTGACGCCGTAGCATTCGCGCAGGACCTCACGGGGACCTCGCCCCGCTTCGTACAGTGCGAGTGCCAGCCGGGCCATCGAGGGGTAGTCACCGCGCGCTGCCTCCGCGCGGAGCCGGTCGAGGGGGTGCTCGGTTATGACCTGCCGCCTCCACCCTGGTTCTGTTCGTTCATGATCCGGTTCAGCAGACGGTGCAGCCGGTCCCACATGCTCTTGAGCTCGTTGGCGGTCATCGCGTCGATGATCCGCTCCGCGATGTCCTCCGCCAGTTTGATCGTGTCTCTCATAGCCTGCGGGCTGCCTTGCTCGACCGCGTCGCCCGCGATCGTAGCCGCGTCTTCGTGGAGCTGGGTCAGGACCTCCTGGATCTCCGAACTGCGCGCGGTCAGCCGGGGCTTGTCGGTCATCAGCAGGACGACGTCCTCGACACGGTTGAAGATGGCGCGCCGGAGGTCGCGCTGGAACGCGTTCCTGGCATCCCGGTCCAGCCCCCGCAACGCGGGATTGGCCAGGGTGAGCTCCCGCGCGAGATTCATGGCGCTAGCCATGGTTTGCGACTGGACTATCAACGCGTAGGCGCGATGGGCGCGCCGGATCCGCCTCTCGACTATCTGACCGTTCTCGACGGTGAGCATCCGGCGCCGGGCCGCGGCACCGACCCCGGCGGGAGTCACCTCGAGGCCACGTTGCACGTCCCCGGGCACCGCGCTCGTCACCGTGCTCGCCTCGGGTGCGAACTCGATGGTGAACGTTGTACCGAAGACCTCCATCAGTCTGTTGCGGAGGAACCGGCCTTCCGCGTGGCCGACGCCGTAGAGCTCGCCCTGGACCTCGAGCAATCCCCTGCTGCGTGCGTTGTCGAAGATGCCGTTTTCGTGCCGCCGGTCCAGTGCCTTGATCAACATGTTCGGTTCGGTGGGGTAGAGCATCTGCGGATGCAACTGCCCGACCGCCACACGGATTGCCCGGTCCACCTCGTTGGACCACATGGTGAGCTGCTTCCTGCGCCTGGCTTCGCCCCGCCTCCACCTGAACCCGCCGAAGCGGTAGCCGCCGATCATCATCAGCGGATGTTGCTCGATGTCCTGGAGGATCTTCGCGTACGCGGCCAGCACACCCATCATGTTCTTGGCGCTCACACCGGTGTCGGCGTCCTGACCCACGAGGTGCACCACCTCGTTAACCTTCGCGAGCGCGCGGGACGCCCGCTGGACGTACGAGGACGCGAGGACCTCCTGCCGGAAGAGGCCGTAGGGCAGCGCTTCCTTGCCCCGCAGTCCACCCTCCTTCTTCTCGGCGAGTGGTTTCTTGGCGACGGGCAGCCGGTTGTACTTCCTGCGCACGTCGGAGAAGCGGGCAGGCTTGTCTGTCTTGGTGTTGTGCCACTTCGGGGTCCACACGAAGCCGAAGACCGCCATCAAGAGTTCCGGTGTTCGGTGGATGGCCGCGATGGCAGCGCCGATCTCGCCCCTGCCCGTGGTCGGGTTGAGGTGCTCGAGTGAGTTGATGCCGATCACGACGGCGGTTCTCGCCGCTGCCATGTCCTCGGTGCCCCCGGTCCACGCCTGGGTGAGGTAGCGCACGGCCATGTCCGGCTTGTTCTTCACCTCCGATGGGATGGTCGCGATGGTGACGACGAAACCGGTCCGGTGGTCGAGTCCTTCCATCGGGATGATGCTCGGGTCCAGTTGTACGAACGAACCTTCACGGCGCTTGATCGTGAAGCCGCCCTCGGCCTTGACGATCTCGTAGGGGAAATCGTCCAGCGTCAGTTCGACCTGCTCCGTCTCGCCCGCCGGGTTGATGGTCACCCGGATCGAGTAGTCGTCATCGCCCTTCTTCTTCAGCTGGATCGAGGTGAGCCGGTGCTGCCGTTTGATGTTCTGGAGCCCAGCCTGGACGGTCTTCGGCGTGGCGTCCTCTGCCCGGAGCAGGCGCCGCGCGTCGCGGAGTGCTGCGGCCAGCGCGCGCGCCTTTGCCTTGTCGGAGCGTCGGTCGGGGCGTCTCCTCGTGCTGCTGCGCCGGTCGCGGCGGCGGCGGGATGGTCTGCGCCCGCGTGGATCGCGATCCTTGTCTGCGCGTGGCTTCTTCGGCTTCTTCCGCCTGTCCAGCTTCGCCTTGAGTTTGGCCCATAGTTTCTTCAGTAGGCCGGTGATCTTGTCGATTACCCAGTCGATGGCGCGGTTCACCGGGCGGGCGAGTTGCTGGAAGATCTGTTTGACCTTGCCCGCGATCCCGCCGATGCCCAGGATCGCGGCCAGTGCACCGATGAGGACCGGGATCGACTTGGCCATGGCGCGTTCCACCAGCGCGGGGACGCCGCCGGTGCCGCCGCGGGCGATGGCGATCACCGCGTCCAGGACGGTGTTGACGAACTCGATGATCTGGCGGCCCTGGGTGACGATGAACCGGACGATGTCGATGATCATCTTGCAGGCGCGGATGAACGCCGACGCGGGGTTGAACAGTGACACGATCCACGTGACGCCTGCGATGATGATGGTCGGCAGCAGGTAGGACACCAGTTTGCCGATCAGGTCCTTCTTCAGGTCACCGACGCGCTCCTTGAGGTCGGACCACAGTCCGGCGACGCCGCGTTTCCTGGCTTCGACCACGATCGGGATGGCGTCCGCGCCCGTTTCGGCCGCTGCCATGGCACGTGGATCGACCTTGCGGGCCAGGCGGGCGCGGAGGTTGGGCCACGACAGGCCGAGCAGTCCGGCGATCATCACCAGGATGCCCAGTACGTCGAACGTGGTCGGTAGTTGCAGGCCGGCGCCGACGCCGGTGCCCAGCAGCCATGCCAGTACTCCCTGTTGCAGGTGACGGCCCGCGTTCTTCATGAACAGCTTCAGGCCGCCGCCGACTCCCGTGATCAGGTTGCCAAGGAACCCGATCGGGTCGCGCAGGATCAGGCCGATCGCGGACGCCGCCTTGCGCAGCACGCCCATCAGCAGGCGGCCCAGCTCCTTGATGGTGTTGATGACACCACTGATCGCGTCGGCCGCCTTCGATACCAGGCCCTTGTTCTTCTCCTTCTCCGCCGCTATCTCGGCGTCGACCGCCTTGACCGCGTCCGTGTACTTCGTCGCGAGGGTGTCGACCAGGGCGGTGCCCTTGTCGTTGACCGTGTCCTTCAGCTCGTCGAACTGGCCCTCGAACTCCGTGGCTGCCTCGCGGCCGATTGCCCGCAGATCCTTGGGCAGCTTGTCGACCGCCTCCTTCAGCTCCGTGCGGCCGGTGGCGATGCGGTCCTTCGCCTTGCGCAGTTCGCGTTCCACGGTGTCGGCGATGTTGGTGATGACCCCGCGCATCGCGGTCAAATAGTTGTTCTTCGCGCGGACGTAGATCTCGTTCGCTTCCTCGGGGAGGTCGGCGAACAGGTCCTTGACCCAGCGGGCCTTCCCGGTGAGTCCCTTGTAGCGCTTGCGTTTGTACTCGCGCATCCCCTCCGTGTGCTCTTCGGTGAACGTGTCGCGGGCGCGTTTCTCCTCGGTGGTGAACTGCTCGTCGACCGTCTTGTCGAGGTCGGACAGGATCTTCTCGACGTCGCACTTGGTGCGGTCGAACAACTTCTGCAACAGCGCGGTGACCTGGGTCCGCTTGTCCTGGTCCTCGCCCTTGCGGCCGACCTTGCCGACGCTTACCTCGTCGCCGGTGCGCGCGCGGGTGGCGTGGAGGTCACCCATCGCGGCCGCACCCTTCGTCGCCGCCTTTGACTTGACGTGCTTGATCTCCCGCGCCTCGCCATCGCGCAGTTCGCCGGGTGCGGTCTCGGAGTGGGCGTCCATCGCCTTCTTGTCCCGCACCGCCTTGTCGAAGGCGGGCTCGCGCGCGTTCTTGAACGACAGCTGCTGCTCGGTGACGTTCGCCGCCGCCATGTCGCCCTCGACCCGCGCCGGGCCTGCCGACATGTCGGTCGCCGACGGCGGCAGCGGGTCGGGGACGGCCTGGGCGGGGTTGGGCGCACCCGGTTTGCCCGGCATCTTGTCCGGCGCCAGCGGCACGACCTGTTTGGCGTCCGGCGCGGGTTCCGGCACGGCCGCGGTCGTGTCCGCGATCTCCTGCGCCGAACCTTCCTTGCCCGCCTCGACCTCGCCTTGGACCTCGGCCTTGACCTCCTCGGCCTTGCCGGAGTCACCGAACTTGTCCGCGTCGTCCAGGTTCTGCGGCGCCCGCTTCGCGATCGCGTCCTCGACCGCCTTCACGAACGCGGCCTTGTCGAACTCCTTGGGCTGCGCGGCATCCATGTCCTCGGCGTGCGCCGCCTTGCCCCGCGCCTCCTGGTCGTCGGCGGGCGGCACCGACGCGGCCTGCGCCGCACCCGCCTCCGCCGTCGCGGGCGGATGGCTCGACCCGATCAGCCGCTTCTTCGCACGCACGTCCTGCTTGAGCGCCTGGAACTTCGGGTCCGTACCGGGTGACCTCGGCCCCGCCTCCTCCTTGCCCTGCTTGTCCTTGCCCTGCTTCGCCTTCTCCTCGGGTCCAAGGGCCTTCTGGTCGGGAGCCTGCGCGGGCGGTGCCTTGACCTTCGGCGGCGTCTTCGGCGGGGCGGGCTTCTGCTTCTTCGCGGGCTGCCGCGGTGCGGTGGCGGGTGGTGCGGTCGCGGCCTGGTTCGCGATGACCTGGTTGCCGACGAGGTTCTGCCCGGCCAGCAGCAGCTGCCCGGCCCAGCCCGACGGAGCCGGTCCCTCCCCGCGCGGCAGCGTCCCCAGTGCCGAGGTCAGCGCCGCGTTCCCCAACTGCGTGCGTGCCGCCACCACCTCGGCGGAACCCCGCGCCATCGCCGTGCCGCCGGACGGCACCCGCGCCCGCGCCACATCCGGCGCCGGCGACAACGTCGTCGGAGCGACAGGAACTGGCGTGCGCGCCTTCACGGGAACAGGCATCCGAAGCCGCCCCTCGCTGTCGGACTACCGCCCGTTTCTCGCGACCGCGGCGCGGAGCTTCGCGTCGAAGTCGTCCAGCAGCTCGGGGCTTAGCTTCGTCGCGAGCGCCTCCGCGAGCTGGTCGAGCTGTTCCGGCGTCACCGCCTCGTCCTGGGCCTCGACGGCCTCCTGCACGCGCTGCACCGCGGCCAGGATCCGCGCCTCGTCGTCGGACATCGGGGACAGCCTGCGGGACAGGAAGTTGCCGTCCAGCGTGTCCAGCACGCGCGCGGGGCGGGCCCCCGGCGCGTCTGCCGGTACCTCCCGCACCGTCTCGCCGGTCGGGTCCTTGGGGTCGCCCACGTAGTAGCGTTGCGCCAGGATGCCCGCGACGCGGTCGAAGACGAACTTCAGCCACCTGTGTTCTTCCGGGGTCACATCGTCCTCCACATTCCTCGCCGCGTCGCGGAACGCGGCCATGTCGATGGTCCGGCCGGGTGCGTCACCCGGGTCGAACTTGCCGGTGATGCTGGTCTCCGCGTGCGCACGGACGCGCCTGATGTCGCCGCCGCCGCACACGTCCGCGACCGCCTTTGCCCACACGAGCGCGGACCGGTACTGCGCGGTACGCATCGGCGACGTGCCCGGGTACACGATCTCCAGGCCCATTACCCGCCGGTTGAACAGCGTCGTGACCGGCAGCGGCCCCATGGACCGCCCGCCCGACGCGCCCGCGTGGTTGGCCGGATGCGCGGCGATCACGGTGATCGTGCCGTCGTCGTTGCCCGCGTAGTTGCACAGCGGGCCACGCAGGTCCGGCCTGCCGTTGATGAGCAGGTTGCCGACACCGGTGCCGGGAATGGCGATCCCGTGCCCGGTGGCCGTGTGGTGGACCAGCCCGCCCTCGTACGCGGAGGTCTGCCCGTTGCCTCGGGACTGCCACCCGCCCGCCTCGCGCACGGGGATCCCGGCCGCCCGCAGCCGCGCGTTGATCTCGAGGCACCGTGCGACGCTCACCTCGGCACCTCGATGGTCAGCGGGTTCGCCGCGATGTCCGCTTCCGGGGTGAAGTCGGGCAGCAGGTAAGGGGCGGAGGCCTCGGTGTCGAGCTCACCGGTGACGAGCAGCCCGTTCCCGTCTTCCTTGGTCGTGACGCGGACCGCGTCCGCGTGGGTGGCGGGGTCGTCGCCGGGATCCGCCACCGAGGACAGGTGCGCACGCACGTGCGCCTCGACGTCCGGCACCCGTTCGGGCGGCGACCACCGGGAGTAGCGCAATGTCATGGGGACAAGGATGGCTGGCGGGTACTCTCCGATCGTCTCCCACGCGTCGCCACCCCGTCACCGCGGCATCAGCCGGTGGTGCAGGGGACTCCGTTGAGGGTGAACGACATCGGCTGGACGTCGGGGCCCTGGTAGGAGCCGACGAAGCCCGCCGAGGTGGTGGCGCCGGGGGCGAGGACGCGGTTGCCGTCCACGTTGGTGGCCGTGACCGTGGTGCCCGACTGGGACCAGTTGGCGTTCCAGCCGCTGTCGGTGTGTTGCCATGTGGTGGGCCACGCGAACGAGAGCGTCCACGAGTCGATCGGGTGGGTGCCCGTGTTCGTGACGTCGACGTTCGCGACGAAACCGTTGCCCCAGTTGGAGGTCTCCGCGTAGCGGACCGAGCACGTCGATGTCGCGGGGCTGGTGGTCTGGAAGGTCAGCGGGGGAGAGGCCCACGACACGCGGCCCGCGCCGTCCCTTGCCACGATGTTGACCGTGTAGCGGGTGGCGGGCGTCAGGTTGGTGACCGTGAACGACGTGCCCGTGGTCTCGCCCCACGACTCGCTCGTGGTGCCGAGTTGGCGGTGCAGCTCGTACTTGACGCCCGGGGTCGTCGCGGGCCAGGTCAGGGTCGCGGCGTGATCGGTCACCGCCGTGGCGGCCGGGCGGCCCGGTGTGGTGGGCACGGTCGGCTGGGCGGACGGGCGCAGCAGCAGCGTGGTCAGTGAGTACGGCGGGAGCGTCACCGCGCCTGCCGTGCCCGTGGTCGTCGTGATCTCCGTGGCGCCGTTGCCGTAGGTCAGCACCTGTGCCGCCGTCGCCGGTGAGTAGCCCGCGTAGTCGACCTCGACGGTCTTCGCCGCGTTCTCGCTCTGGTTGAGCAGCATCACCGCGAGGCCGCCGTCGGTGTGGCGGGCGGCGTGCGCCTTCACGAGTGGGTCGGACGTGCTCGCGCCGACCAGCTGGTCGCCGGGGTGTGCGAACCGGGACAGCATCGCCAGCGCGTGGTACGGGGCGAACGGGGTGTTGAGCGCGGGCTGGCACGTGGCGCCGTCCTCGGTGCAGCCGCCGCTGGAGAGCAGGCCGAAGTCGTGGAAGTCGGGCTGCCCGGCGATCGTGGACGCGCGTTCGATTCCATTGTGGACGTTCCACCAGTCGACGTTGAACACGCCGTTCGCGATCAGCGTCGCGTACGCGTCGGCGGCGAACAGCGCGCCCGGCTGGGTGTTGCGGCCGTAGGACGTGTTCAGCTCGGTCATCGCGATGCCGATGTCCTTGCCCGCGAACCGGCGCGCCTGCTCGCGCACCAGCCGGACCTGGTCGGCGATCCGGTCCGTCTTCGGCAGCACCTCGGGGCCGGACTCGCCCGTCGGGTACCAGTGCACGATGCCGTAGTCGATCTCCGGGCCCGCGATCGACAGCACCACCTGGTTCCACGTGCCGGCGTCGCCATCGGCGGTGATGCCGTCCGGCCACTCGCCCGGCGTGGTGAGCACGGCGCCGACCTTGATCGTCGGGTCGACCGCCTTCATCGCCCGCGCGTAGTCGCGGACCAGGGTGGCGTACTGGGCCGGGCTCTTGTCGGGGTGGTCGTCGGCCTCCCAGTTCGCGCCGTAGTGGCCGTTGCCGTACAGCTCGTTGCCGATCTCCCAGTACTCGACGTCGTAGCCCTTCTCGACGTTCGCGTACCGCACCCAGTCCGCCGCCTCCTGCGGCGTGCCCGTGCCGTAGTTGGCCGTCACGATCGGCCGCGCGCCAGCGCGCCGCACCCCGGCCATGAAGTGGTCGAAGTCGGTGTTCGGTGCGACGTAACCACCTGGCGCGGTGTGGTCGCGCCAGTGGTAGATGTCCGAGTACGAGCCACCCGGGTAGCGCATGGCCCCGACACCCGCGTCCCGCATCAGGTCCGCGACCTCGGGGGTGCCGAGCTGTGCGTCCCAGATGGCGTGGTTCACCCCGATCGCCGGGTCGGCGACCTTCTCCAGGCCGGCCCTCGCGTTGACCACCACGGTGACCTCGGCGTCCGCCGCGGCGGACGGCGGGCCCGCCATGGGGATGGCGGCGAGCGCGAGCACCAGCAACGCGGCGGGGCGTGATCGCTTCATGGGTTGTCCTCGTCGACGGCAGTGTCTGGGAGCGCTCCCAGGTTCCGGTAGTTCCGGAGTTTTGTCAACGGGCACAAGCGGTTCGTGATCACGGACGGTTGGGCCGAACAGGTGGTTGCCGCGCGGGAGGATTGACTTTCGCGGTGATCAGGCGGGACTGTTCGACCACCTAGCTGGGAGCGCTCCCAACCAACGACGCGGGGGAACGACCATGGCCAGAAAGCTGTTCGTGCTTGTCGTCACCATCGCGCTGGCGCTCCTGTCCGTCCAGCCCGCGGCGGCCGCCGCGCCGGTGCGGATCATGGCGCTCGGCGACTCGATCACCGCGGGACCGGGCTGCTGGCGCGCGCTGCTCTGGGACCACCTGCAGCGCACCGGGTACACGAACATCGACTTCGTCGGCACCCAGACCGGTGGCGGGTGCTCGGTGGCACACGACGGCGACCACGAGGGGCACGGCGGGTACTCGGCCACGGGCATCGCGGACCAGAACCAGCTGCCGGGCTGGCTTTCCGCCACGAACCCGCACATCGTGCTGATGCACCTTGGCACCAACGACCTGTGGGGCGGCACGATCCCGACCGGGACGATCCTGGCCGCGTACACGAAGCTGGTCGGCCAGATGCGGGCGAACAACCCGGACGTGAAGATCATCGTCGCGCAGATCATCCCGATGGAACCGGCCAACTGCACCGGGTGCGCGCAACGGGTGGTGGCGCTCGACGCCGCGATCCCCGGCTGGGCGGCGGGACTGTCCACGACCCGGTCGCCGATCACCGTGGTGGACCAGTGGACCGGTTTCAGTGCCACCACCGACACCTTCGACGGCGTGCACCCGGTCGACTCCGGCTTCCAGAAGATGGCCGACCGCTGGTACCCCGCGCTGACCGCCGCGATCGGCGGCACCACCCCGCCGGACGACCCACCGCCCTCGGGCGAGTGCACCGCCGGCTACGCGGTGACGGGCCAGTGGAACGACGGCTTCCAGGGCGAGGTGACCGTCCACAACGGCACCACGTCGGCGCTGTCGGGCTGGACCGTCACGTTCTCGTTCGACGGCGGCCAGCGGATCAGCCAGGCGTGGAACGCGACCGTCACGCAGAGCGGCACCACGGTGACCGCGCGGAACGTCGGCTGGAACGGCGCACTGGCACCAGGCGCGTCGGCCACCTTCGGCTTCCTGGGGAGCTGGTCGGGCACCAACACCCCGGTGACCGCGAGCTGCGCGGCCGCCTGACCTGCACGAGCCGGGGTGAGCTACCTTGGCCGGCATGGCGCGGGACGAAACGGACTGGAGTGCGTGGCGGCGGCCCGGGCCCACACGAGCGCAGCAGCGGCACGACATCGGGATCGCGGCCGCGGTGCTGGTCGGCGCCCTCGGCATGACCGTGCTCATCAACAGCATGGGCGCGTTCGCGTTCGGCTCCGCGCCACGGCTGACCGAGCAGCTCATCTGGAGCGCGGCGCTGCCCGTGCCGCTGGCGGTGCGGCGCCGCTTCCCGCTCGCCGTCCTGCTCGTCGTCGGCGTGTTGTTCATCGCCGCGCAGGTGCGGCAGATCGGGGACAACCTCATCCCGTCGATCGTGTTGTTCCTCGCGCTCTACACCGAGGGGGCGTGGGAACGGAGCCGGTCGACCGCGCGCTGGTCGCGGATCGGCGTGATCGCCGCGATGTTCGGCTGGCTCGTGGTCTCGATCGCCATCTCACTGCCGTGGCCGGACGCGGCCGAGTACACCGCGGCCGCCGGGCCGCTCGACCCGAGGCTCGCGTCGGTCCTGTACGGCTTCGCGTTCAACGGGATGTTCTTCATCGCCGCGTACGGGTTCGGCAACATGGCATGGCTTTCCGCGCGCAGGCACGCCGAGCTGACCTGGCGCGCGGAGCAGTTGCGGGAGTCACAGGAGCAGAACACCCGCGGCGCGATCGTCGCCGAGCGCGTGCGGATCGCCCGCGACCTGCACGACGTGGTCGCCCACCACGTGTCGGTGATGGGTGTGCAGGCCGGTGCCGCCCGGCGGGCACTCGACAAGAACCCCGGGCTCGCCCGCTCCGCGCTCCAGACGGTCGAGCAGACCGCGAGGACCGCCATCGGTGAGCTGCGCGGCCTGCTCGGCGTCCTGCGTGCCGAGGACACCGAGCAGGATGACACGGCGTCGCCGGGGCTGGACCGGTTGCCGGAGCTGGTTTCCTCGGCCCGGTCGGCGGGGCTCGAGGTGCGGCACGGCGTGTACGGCGAGCCGCGGCCCGTGCCCGACGGGGTGGCGGTGTCGGCGTACCGGGTCGTGCAGGAGGCGCTGACCAACGTGGTCAAGCACGCTGGCGCCCGCACGGCCGAGGTCCGCGTCCGCTACCTCGACGCCGCGCTGGAGGTCGAGGTCACCGACGACGGGCATGGCGCGAGGAACCGGTCGGACGGCCGGGGGTTCGGGCTCGCCGGCATGCGGGAGCGGGTCGCGGTGCACGGTGGCGAGCTGGAGGCGGGGCCGCGCAGGGACGCCGGTTACCGGGTCCGCGCGAGCCTGCCGGTCGGCGCGGCGCCGACGACGGACGAGAACGGGGACGCATGACGTTGCGGGTGCTGCTGGTCGACGACCAGGACCTCGTCCGCGCGGGGTTCCGCGTCATCCTCGGGATGGAGGACGACATCGAGGTCGCGGGCGAGGCCGGGGACGGGCTGGCCGCCGTGGACCTCACCACGCGGCTGCGGCCCGACGTGGTGCTGATGGACGTCCAGATGCCCGGCCTCGACGGCATCGAGGCCACCCGCCGCATCCTGACCGGCGCCACGGTGGACGCCGCCGAGGCGGACGTC
The DNA here is from genome assembly GCF_049647105.1 of Actinophytocola sp. Taxonomy (GTDB): domain Bacteria; phylum Actinomycetota; class Actinomycetes; order Mycobacteriales; family Pseudonocardiaceae; genus Actinophytocola. The sequence goes on along the minus strand of NZ_JBARWZ010000189.1, from coordinate 7,278 downwards.
AAGGTCGTCATCCTCACCACGTTCGACCGCGAGGACTACCTGTTCGAGGCGCTGCGGGCGGGTGCGAGCGGGTTCCTGCTGAAGAACGCCTCGCCGGAGGACCTGGTCGACGCGGTCCGGGTCGTCGCACGCGGCGACGCGCTGCTCTCGCCGGAGGTCACGCGCCGGGTCGTCGCCCGGTTCTCGACGGCCACCCCGCCTGCCCCCGCGCACCGGCCGCCCGAGCTGACCGACCGCGAGTTCGAGGTGCTGGTCCAGCTCGCCCGCGGCGCGAGCAACGCCGAGATCGCCGCCGAGCTGTACCTCGGGGAGGCCACCGTGAAGACGCACGTGTCGCGGGTGCTGACCAAGCTCGGCCTGCGGGACCGCACGCACGCCGTCGTCTTCGCCTACGAGCGCGGCATCGTCGCGCCGGGCGGGGCCGAACCGCGCGGGTAGTCCGCGCGGCGGACCCGGCGGTCGGCCGCGCGCCGGACGCGCACGACCGTGTTCGCGGCCTAGCGTTGCGGCATGTTGAACGTGACGTCCATCAGCCGGAGCTTCGGCGACCACCTCGTGCTCGACGACGTGTCGTTCGATGTCCGCCCCGGCCGGATGACCGGGTTCCTCGGCGCGAACGGATCCGGCAAGACGACGATGATGCGCATCATCCTCGGGGTGCTCGCGCCGCAGGGCGGCTCGGTGACCTGGCGGGGCGAGCCGGTGACCCAGCCGGTGCGGCAGCGGTTCGGCTACATGCCGGAGGAACGCGGGCTGTACCCCAAGATGAAGGTGGCCGAGCAGATCGGGTGGCTCGGCAGGCTGCACGGGCTGACCGAGGAGCAGGCCGTCACCAACACCGACCGCCTGCTGGAGCAGCTCGAGCTGACCGCACGGGCGGGCGACAGGCTGGAGGCGCTCTCGCTCGGCAACCAGCAGCGGGTGCAGGTGGCGGCCGCGCTGGTGCACGAGCCGGACGTGCTGATCCTCGACGAGCCGTTCTCCGGGCTGGACCCGATCGCCGTCGAGACCGTGCTGGCGGTGCTGCGCGAGCGGGCCGCCGACGGCGTCCCGGTGCTGTTCTCCAGCCATCAGCTCGCGGTGGTCGAACGCCTCTGCGACGACCTCGTGATCATCTCGGGCGGCACGATCGCGGCCGTTGGCGCGCGGGAGGAGCTGCGCGCACGGTACGGCTCGGCGCGGTTCGAGCTGGTCGTCGACGCCGACGCAGGCTGGCTGCGCGACCACCCCGGCGTGCGGATCGTCGACCTGGACGGCCCGCGCGCGGTGTTCGAAGCGACCGAAACGAACGGCGGCCGCGTCGACCAGCAGGTGCTGGCGGCGGCACTGCGGCGGGGAGAGGTCCTCGGTTTCTCACCGGTCGTGCCCTCGCTCGACGAGATCTTCCGGGAGGTCATCTGATGGCGGGCACCTCGTTCTACTCGGCGACGCGGCTGATCGCCGAGCGGGAGATCAAGTCCCTGCTGCACACCAAGGGGTTCTGGATCGGCCTGGGGGTCATCGTGGTCGGGATCTTCGCCGCGGCGATCCTGCCCTCGGTGTTCGGCGGCGACCCTGACAAGGTCGCGGCCGTCGGTCCGGAAATGTCGCGGGTGCTGGCCGGGACCGACCTCGAGGTCCGCGAGGTCGCCGACGTCGCGGCCGCCGAGGAGCTGGTCCGGTCCGAGGAGGTCGACGCGGCGGTGGTGCCGGACACCACCGGCGACTCGCCGAGCGGCGTGCGCGTGGTGGCGCTGGACGACCCGCCGACCGACATCGTCGCGCAGCTGACCGTCTCGCCGCCCGTCGACCTGCTGGACGACGCCACGGTGGGGCAGGGGGAGCGGCAGGTCGTGATCATGGTGTTCGCCCTGCTGTTCCTGATGTTCGGGGTCGGCGGGACCGCGATCGCGCAGAGCACGGTCACCGAGAAACAGACCCGGATCGTGGAGATCCTGGTCTCGACGATCCCGGTGCGCGCCCTGCTGGCAGGCAAGATCGCCGGGCACGCGCTGCTGACGCTCGGTCAGGTGCTGGTGCTCGCGGTCGCCGCGCCGATCGCGCTCAGCATCGGCGGTCAGACGGAGCTGCTGTCGGTCATGGCACCGGCACTGGGGTGGTTCGTGCCGTTCCTGTGCCTGGGCTTCGTGCTGCTGGCCGCGATGTGGGCGGTCACGGGGTCGCTCGTGAGCAGGCAGGAGGACCTCGGGTCCACCATGGGCCTGGTCATGATGCTGGTGATGGGGCCGTACTTCGCGGTGATCTTCTTCTCCGACAACGCCACCGTGATGACGGTCCTGTCCTATGTGCCGTTCTCCGCCGCGATCGCCATGCCGGTGCGGCTGTTCGCTGGTGAGGCGCAGGTGTGGGAACCGTTGGCGTCGCTGGGTTTGCTGGCCGCCTCGGTGGTGCTGATCGTCATGCTGGCGAGCCGCGTGTACTCGGGTTCACTGCTGCAGACCGGCGGCAAGGTCCGGCTGACCAAGGCATGGGCGCACGCCGACTGATCGGGTGGTTCGGTGGTGGTGTTCCGCCGCCACCGAACCACTTCCGTGGTTCACCGCTCGGCGGTGACCACGTCCCACGCGGCGTCGGCGCGCTCGGCCACCGCGATCAGCGTGGCCCGCGACGCGCCGTCCCGTGCCTGCACGGACATGCCCTGCATGGCCGCGTTGTAGAAGGCCGCGACCCCGGCCGCGTCGGCCCCTGCCGGCACGTCGCCCTCGGCGATCCCGCGGTCCACCCGCTCCTGGAACAGGCGTTCCATCCCCTGTGCGGGCGGCGACGGCGCCGAGGGCCAGCGTGCGCTGATCCCGCTCGGCCACTACGGCGACGTCGTCGATGTCGCCAACACCGTCGCGTTCCTCGCCGGTCCAGGCGGCCGCCACGTGAACGGCGCCAGCATCACCGTCGACGGCGGCGCGAACGCGTGACCAGGGGGGCAGCGCGGGAGGATTCGGGCAAACGGGGTGTCGGCGGGCCGGGAGACTGGTGATTTCGCCGATGTTACCGGCAAGTCACATACGCGACCCTTTGACGACGTCCCCAACCCCCTGCTTGGAGGGATTCATGCGTCGAATTCTCGGTGCCGTGCTCGCCTTCGTCGCGGCGTTCGCCGTGTTCTCGCCCGCGCCATCGGCTAGCGCGTCCACCAGCACGCCGGTCGTGTTCGTACACGGCTACACCGGCAGCGCGTCCAACTGGACCACCGCCATGTCGGTCTTCCGAGGGCAAGGCTGGTCGAGCAGCAACCTGTTCGCCTACGAGTACAACTCCTACGGCAGCAACGTGACCAACGCCCGCGGTCTGGCGAGCTACGTGGACCAGGTGAAGTCGCGGACCGGCGCCAGCCAGGTCGCGATCGTCAACCACTCGATGGGTGGGCTGGTGAGCCAGTACTACCTGAAGGTGCTGGGCGGCAACACGAACGTCAGCCACCTCGCGTCGATCGCGGGCGCCAACCACGGCACGACCTCCGCGGGTGCGTGCCTGGTGTTCGTCACGTGTCAGCAGATGTACCCGGGTTCCTCGTTCATCGCCCAGATCTCCTCTGGCGACGAGACACCGGGCGCGACCCGCTACGCCACGTGGTACTCGGCGTGTGACGGCGTCATCCTGCCGTACACGAGCACGCGGCTCGACGGTGCGACCAACAACACGGTCGCCTGCGAGACGCACCTCGGGTTCCTGACCAACACCTCGGTCCTCGGCCAGATCGCGAACTACGTGCGCAACTGACCGGCCCGTCCGAAACGTGCCGCCCTCCGCGTCGCGGAGGGCGGCACCGCCACGTCCGGGGTCACCGCGCTGCCCGCGGTGGTCGGGGGCTGTGGACACTGGTGCCGACGACGGTGAGGTCGTCGACAGGGAGGTGTCCAGTGCCCATCGCGAGGGACCTGGCGCGCACGGGAGAAGGGCCGGTATGAACCGCTGCGTCGCGATCCTCGGTGGCACCGGGGAGGCCAGGGAACTGGCCGAGGAACTGGCCGGACGGCGTGGCACGCGGGTCGTGTCCACGCTCGCGGGGCGGGTCCGGCAGCCCCGGCTGACGGCCGGGGAGGTGCGCGTCGGCGGTTTCGGCGGGCCGCAGGGCCTCGCCGACTGGTTCGCGGCCGAGAAGGTCACCGCGATCGTGGACGCCACACACCCGTTCGCCGAGCGGATCAGTGCCGCCGCGGCCAAAGCCGCGCGCTACGCGGGGCTTCCGCTCGTCCTGCTCCGGCGGCCGGGCTGGACGCCGGCAGCGGGTGACGACTGGCACTGGGCTGACTCGCTCGCCGAGGCCGCGGCCATGATCCCCGGGCTGGGACGGCGGGTGTTCCTCACCATCGGACGACAGGGACTGGCCGCGTTCGCCCGCTCCGACCGGTGGTTCCTCATCCGCTGCGCCGACCCGCCCGGCCTGCCGCTCCCGGCGGGCAAGGAGCTGATCCTGTCCAGCGGTCCGTACACAGTGGACGGTGAACGCGACCTCATGACCACCCACGACATCGACCTGCTCGTCACCAAGGACTCCGGCGGCGGCCACGCGGCCGCCAAGCTCACCGTGGCGAGGGAGCTGCACCTGCCGGTCGTGATGGTGCGCAGGCCGACGCCGCCGGACGTGCCGATCGTGGCGACCGTCGACGAGGCCCTCGGCTGGCTGGGTGGTGCGCAGCGGTGATCACCCTATGCTGCGGGCATGGAGTTCCTGATGAGCCGGGTGATCCTGCACCCACGTGACCCCGCCCGGTCGGTGGCGTTCTACCGCGACACGCTCGGCCTGGCCGTGTACCGCGAGTTCCCCGGCGGGACGGTGTTCTTCCTGGGCAACGGGTTGCTCGAGGTGTCGGGCCGGGGGGAGACCGGCCCCGGCCCCGACATCGTGCTGTGGCTGCAGGTGCGCGACATCGCGGAGACCGCGCGGCTGCTCACCGAGCGCGGTGTGGCGATCGAACGCGGGCCGGTCGAGGAGCCGTGGGGCCTGGTGGAGATGTGGGTGTCGGACCCGGACGGGCTGCGGATCGTGGTGGTCGAGGTACCGGCCGACCACCCGATACGGCGCGACCAGCGGCAGCCTTCCTGATCGTCAGGAAGTCGTCAGGTCCGTCGCCTGCCCGCGCCACCAGGATGGGGCCGACGGGTTTGTCGTCCGGGGGAGAGACCGCGTGACCCTGCCGTTCGCCGACCAGGCCACGCTGATCATCCCGACCGTCGGCGAACCGTCGCCGGACGACGTAAGGGCCTGGGTCCAGGGCATCCTCGCCGAGGTGCCGAACGTCCCCCGGCTGCGTGCCGCGTTCGTGATCGAGGAGCTGCTCGGCAACGCCCGCGAGCACGCGCGGCCGCCGTTCGTGCTGCGGGTCGCCTTCGACCGCACGTACCGGGCCGTACGGGTGTTCGTCGAGGACTGCGCGCCGCACAGCGGTGGCGCGTGGCGGTCCGGCGCCGGGCTGGCGCTGGTCGACGGGCTCTGCAGGGGCTGGGGCGTGGAGCGGCGTGCCAGTGCGAAGACGGTGTGGGCGGAGGTCGGGTGGTGACGGTGAGCCGTCACGGTGCGCGGTGTCGCCTGGCGGCGGCCGGTGGGACGAGCACGGGAAGCATCGCCCATACCGTCTTGCCCGCCACCTCGCCCCGGACCCGGGCAGGTTCGACGCCCCACCGAGGGCATACGCCGCGCACGACGCGCAGCCCCCTGCCCAGCCGCCACTCGTCCGCCCCGCCGGGGGAGCCGTCGGTGACGGCGAGCCGGATGAGGTGGCCGCGCGACCGGCCGGTGACCCCTACCCGGTACGGCGGCGCCGCGTGGGCGAACGCGTTGGCGACCAGTTCGCCGAGCACGACGGCGGCCTCGCGGATCGCGCCCGGTGTGCAGCCGTCGAGCGGCGCGCGCAACCATGTGGACAGGCCGGCGCGGAACACGGGGTCGACCGTGGCGAGGTGGATCTCCGCCGGCAGGCGTCCCGCCACGCCGGGTGCGGTGTCGGTCACCCCGACATCCTTGCCGCGCCGCAGCAGGCCACACCTGACGAACGGCTGACGATTCGACATGACCACCACGTTGTTGCTCGTCGAGGACGACGCCAGGATCCGGGAGGCGCTGCACCTCGCGATGGCCGACGAGGGCTATCGGGTGATCGAGGCGGCGACCGGCGAGGACGCGCTCGCCCTGCTGGCGCGGGAGGAGCCGGAACCCGACGTCGTGCTGCTCGACCTGATGCTGCCCGGGATGGACGGGCTCGTCGTGTGCGCACGGATCCGCGAGCGCGGCGATCTGCCGATCATCATGGTGACCGCGCGCTCCGGGCCCAACGAGGTGATCGCCGGGCTGGAGGCCGGGGCGGACGACTACGTGACGAAACCGGTCGACGCCGGTGAGCTGAGCGCCCGGATCCGCGCGCTGCTGCGCCGGGTCAGGACCGGTGACCCGGATGTGCCATCGGTGGCCTCGCTCGGCGAGCTGACCGTGCGGGTCGCCGAGGGCCGGGTGCTGCGTGGTGGCGAGGAGCTGCCGCTCACGAAGACGGAGTTCCGGCTGCTGTGCGCGCTGGTCATGGCCGGTGGCGCCGTGGTGACGCGCGAACAGCTGCTGGAGCGGGTGTGGGAGTACGGCTACTTCGGCGACACGAGGCTGCTCGACGTGCACGTCCGCAGGCTGCGCCGCAAGATCGAACCGGACCCGGGGCGGCCGACGCACGTGGTCACCGTCCGGGGCGTCGGGTACCGGGCCGGTACGCCGTGATCGGACCGCGCGGATGAACATCGCGAGCCGTTTTCCGTTACGTGCCAGGGTGATGGCGTGGTTCAGCCTAGTGTCGCTCGTGGTGGCCGGGGCACTCGCGATCGCGACATGGCACCTGTCCACCGGGTACATGCTCGGTCAGCGGGAGCGCAGCGCGATCGCCCAGGCGAGCGGCAACGCGCGGCTCGTCGAGGCGCAGCTGCGCCGCGACGCCGACGGGCTCTCCGAGCTGATGACCGGCCTTGGCGCGGAGGTCGAGTCCGCGGTACTGCTCGTCGACGGCGGTGGCTGGCTCTCCGGCGGCAACCGGGTCGACCCGCGCAGGTTGCCCGCCGCGTTCCTGGAGACCGTGCGAGGCGGGCACGCCGCGCACCAGCGCACCGTGCTCGACGGGATACCGGTGCTCGCGGTGGGACTGCCCCTGCCGGAGCTGTCCGCGACCTACTTCGAGGTCTCGCCGATGCGGGAACTCGACCGCACGTTCCGCTTCCTGAGCTGGCTGCTCGTCGCGGGCACGGTCGTGAGCGCGCTCGCCGGTGCGCTGCTCGGCCGGTGGGCGGCCACCCACGCGCTGCGCC
>NZ_JBARWZ010000188.1:0-6313 GCF_049647105.1 Actinophytocola sp. | reverse complement strand
TGTCGAGAGCACCGCGTGACCGCTCACCTGGGCAGGTAGGTCCCGGCCACGGGCACGTCCAGCGCACCACCGAAACGGGTCTCGCCGGACACGCCGTCGACGATCCACGCGCCCGTCGACGGCCGGTAGACGGCCAGGTCCGTGGCGCCGTCGCCGTCGTAGTCGGCCGGGGCGAGCAGGTCACCGGCCACGCCGAACCGGTGCACGGTCACCGTGTCGTCACCGCTGCGGTGGATCGTCCACTCGCTCCGCCCGGGGGTGAACGTCGCGGCATCGGTCCGCCCGTCGCCGTCGTAGTCGGCGGGCACCGGCAGCCCGGCGCGCACACCCGCCTGATCGCTCGCGAGCATGCCGTCCGAGGAACGCCGGACGAGCCACGTCGCGGTGCCAGGACGGTAGACGGCGAGGTCGGTCCGGCCGTCCCCGTCGTAGTCACCCGGCGCGGGGAGGTCGCCGCCCACGCCGAAGGTGACCGGATAGTCGTCGCCGGACCCGCTGGGCAGGATGTGCCACACAGCCGTGGCCGGCCGGTAGGTGGCGAGGTCGGTGCGGCCGTCCCCGTCGTAGTCGCCGGGTAATGCCCGGTCGCCAGGCGCACCGATCGCGACGGAGTAAGACGAAACGGTGTTCCGTGTCGGCGCGATCAGCCACTTTCCTTGCGACGGCGAGAAAACACCCGGATCGGTGCGGCCGTCACCGTCGTAGTCTCCTGGCGTCAGCTGGTCGTCCGGGCTCGGCTGGTAGCCGTTTCCCCAGGAGAACCCGGACGTGGTGCCGCCGCCGGGTCTGGACCGCCAGTCGCCTTCCGGCGACACGACGGACAGGTCGCTGACGCCGTCCCCGTCGAAGTCGGCGACGGCCGGCCGCCCCGTTCCACCTGGTTCCGCGACACTCATCGACACCGGCACGGTCGTGATTGCCAGTGACAGCACGGTGATCAGACGTTTCATTGGTGTACCTCCCAGACACGGTCCCGAAAATCGGTTCGTCAGGAGGTGTTCGGACACCTGGCCGCGATGGTTGGCCCCGGTGTCAGGGAAGTTCGCGCTCGAAGCAGCAGACCTGTAGGGAGTCAGGAATCGGCGAGGCCCCGCGTACAGGTACGCGGGGCCTCGCACACGCTCGCGGCTTGCTACTCAGTCCACCTCGGTGAGGCTGCCGTCCGCCAGGTGCTCCTCGACCGACTTGGGCAGCAGGTACGCGGAGCCACCACCGGGCTGGTTGTGCCACGGCACGGTCTGGCCCGACAGCGTCCGCAGCTCCCGCGCCACGCGGTAGCGGCGCGGGCCCTGCTGCTCCCGTTCCGCACGCAGCGACATCGCGGCGAACTCGGTGTCCTCGGCGAACGTCAGGTTCCCGGCGGGCTGGCCGTAGCGGATCACGTCCCGGCCCGGCATCAGCACCGCGATGTGCTTCTCGGCGAGCAGCGTGAGCGGCGGCTCGCCCGGCAGCGGCTGGATGGGCCAGTCGTTGAGCGCGTTCGCCGTGTTCCGGTCGCTGCCGCCCGCGCGCAAGGACGCCGGCGTGATCGCCAGGGTGCCCAGCAGGTACGCACCCGCGTCCCACAGCTGCTTGAACCGGAGCGGGTTGCGGGGCTTGCCGCGCTCGTAGTCGGCGACCTGCCACTCGTCGCCGACGCGTTCGAGGCACGTCGCGCCTTCCTCGGCGCCGAGGATCCGGTACGCCTCCGGCACCGCGCCTGCCTCGCTCACGCGCCGCGCGATGATCGCCAGGACCCTGCGGTCGCGGTCGGACAGCTCACCGGGCGCCGGGGAAGCGGCCGGAGTCTGCGGAGCGGCCGGAGCCTGCGGTGCCTTGGGCGCCGGGACCTCACCGGTGAGCGCGATGTACGCGGCGTCCTTGGCGTCCTGGTCGAGCCGCGGCGGGGTGAACCCATTCGCGCGGATGTGCGCCACGAGGTCAGCCTCGGGCGGCACACCGTGCTTGGCCAGGTAGTGCGGCACGGAAGCGGGCCAGATCCACGTCCCGTCCGTGTGGAACGCGGCGGGCACGTCCGCCGCGCTGTTCGGGTCGAACAGGTCGGGGTCGAAGCCGCGGCCACCCATGATCACGTGCGCGGTGTTCAGGTACTCCAGCACCTGGCCAACCTCGCCGTCGGGCACCGGCGGCCGGTTGACGACCGGGCGGCCGGACTGGTCGCGGTAGTCGAAGATGCGTGCGTGCCGGAAGCGGCCGGCCACCTCGGCCACCCGCTCCGCGTTCGGCAGCACGGTCTTCATCCAGTCCGCGACGTTGTCCGGCGTCCTGGGGAACGTCTCCAGCTCGTCGAGGATGGCCGTGCGTGGCGGCGCCTGCCGCCAGCGCGGGTCCTCCTTGAACAGGTAGTTGATCGAGATCTTGATCGGGTACTCGACCACGGTGCTGGCCGCGGACCAGGTGCCCGCGTCCTCCCGGTACATGCCCGCCCGCAGCTGCCGGTAGAACTCCGCCAGCTCACCCGGCGGCTCCCACTGCCGGAGCTGGCCGTCGATGCCGAGGATGTGCCCGACCATCTCCTCGTGGGTGCCTGCTGCCCGGTACATCACCCGGATCTGGTCGCGGTCGGCCGGCGCACGCACCACCAGCAGGTCGGCGATCTTTCGCTGCAGGTCGCGCTGTTCCTCGAAACCGAGCGGCGTTGGGCGGGTCATGAAAGGAGGTCCTCCTACAGGCGAGGTCAGTTCGTTTCCGGTTGGCCGGTCCTGGCCTGCTCGATCGTGCGCCGGAGCCAGCCGGGGACTGCCTCCGCCTGCCGAGGATAGGTCGCCAGATCACGCTCGTAGTACGAGGGCGGGATCGGCGGCTCCCACAGCGGGTCGTGGTCGTAGTTGTAGAAGATACGGAACTCACCAGGCGGGTTGATCACGTACCTCGCCGACAGCCAGGCGCCGCGCTGGTCGTACATCAGCTTGCGCAGCTCCAGCAACGCCTGCCCGGCCGCCGAGGGTGGCTCGACCTCCGGGGTGGACTGGTCGGGCATGATCACCGTGAGGCCGAAGTCCTGGACTCCATCGGCGATCTTCGCGATCAGGTCGATCCGGCGCCACCCCTGCGGCGCGGCGCCGATCAGCGCCCCGCCGATCTGCTGCAGCAGTTCGTCATACCGTTGCTGCTTTGCCTGGTCGACCACTGGCTCAGACATTGTTCTCGCGATCTCCTGCTAGTTGTCGTAACGCCGGAAGTGCAGCCTGACATCGCCGTTGCTGTCCCGCATGACCCACCGCTCGTGCACCACCGTGGGTTGTCCCGGGTTGGCGGCGTGAGAGCCTTCCGTCTCCAGGTCGTGCCACAGGTGGTCGGTGCCCCGCTTCTGCTGCTCGAACCTGGCCTCGCGGTCCTGGCCGTACCAGGTGCCCTCGGTCGTCTGGCCCTTCTTGGGCCGGTTCTCGTCGCTGTCCTGCGGGAACTGGTTCCGTGCGTCGGGTGCGCCGTCGGCACCGGTCGGCCGGATGTGCCCGCCGTCCGTGTTGGTGCCCAGGTCGCCAACGTAGCCCTGGGCCTCCCCGCTGCGCGGGGCCGAGTGGCCGTAGGTGCGTTCGTCGGTGGCGTGGAAGGTCACCCCGTGCTCGTTGGTGACGTAGACGTCCGTGCCGTTGATCCTGGTGACCGTGTTCGGCGGGAAGTTGTTGAGCTCCGGGTTGAGGTCGTCGACGAGGACGCGGTTGCGGGCCCCGTTGCCAGGACTCGACTCGGTGTCGATCATCTCGACCCGCGCCTGGCCAGTGGCCGGGTCCACGTCGCCCGTGTAGAGGCGGGTGGTGGTCCCGTTCGGCGCGACGTAGACGATCTCCGAGTTCGGCGGCCAGCTCGTGCGTGCGTTGAGCGGGTCGGCGACGGTCGGCGGCCGGACCCCGTCGTCGTTCGGCGACAGGGTCGGGTCGGTCGACGGGAACGTCACCGTGCCGTTCGTGGGCTGCGGCTGGTTCCACTCCGTGTAGCGGGGCGGGAGCCCGGCGTCGTCGGTGGTGTAGGTGTGCTCGGAGCCGTCCACGTCGATCCGGTAGGTGGTGTTCGGCTCCGGGTACGACGCGTCCGGGTTCCGGTCGGCGCCCGCCGCCGTGATCCCGTCCTGCGTGTTCGACACCTCGAGGTCGGCGTGTGTGATCGTGCCGGTGTCGTCGGTGTAGTAGGTGCCGCGGCCCGGGACGCGGTACTCCGAGTTGGGCGTGAGGCCGTCCCGCCCGATCAGCCGCTCACCGTCGCGCAGCGGCCGGTGCGGGTCGGTCTGGTTCGCCGCCGCGGCCGCGTTGTCGTCGACGCGGATCGTGTGCGGAGCGCCGGGGTCGGTGACCATCGGCGGGTTGAACGGCGACTGGATCCGGCCCCGGTCGACGTCGCCGCCGTGTGGCACCGGCTGCCGGTTGTCCGGCCCGGGGGTGGAGTCGTCGTTCGGCGTGCCCGACGTGTCGGTGGTGCCGTCGGTGTCCGGACCGCTCGGGGGCCGCGTGTCGACGGGCAGCCCGTTGCTGCCCGCGTCGCGCATGTTGCCGTCGGGGTCGAACGACCGCCAGCCACCGTCCGGCGGGATGGTCGGCCGGGCCCGGCCGCGGTCGTCCACGCTGTCCACACTGGCCGAGTACGGCGTCGTGTTCTGCTCGCCGGACCACGACCGCTCGGTCGGCGCGATGACCTGCGCGTTGGACGCCCGCGCCAGGTCGGCCGCCAGGCCGTCCGGGCTCCTGCCCGCCTCACACCCGTTGAGGATGATCGGGTCGGTGCCGTTCCAGCCCAGGTTGCGGGCCAGGTCGGCGAGGTCGGCGCCGTTCAGCTGCTGACCGTTGACGATCGCGTGCTGCCCGTCGCTGTGCACGTCGAGGATGAAGTGCCCGTCGATCGGTGCCACGGCGTTCGCCGCGTCGCGGGTGCGCACGTCCGACGGGTCGAACAGCGCGCCACCAGCAGGGGTGCGGAAGCTGCTGTTGTCCGCGACCTGCTGAAGGTTTTCCGGCAGCGGTGGGGTCGCGTCGGTGTCCGGCGCTCCGTCGCCGGGGTCCGTGTCCGGCCGAGGGTCGGTGCCGTTGTCCGTGCCGTTGTCGGTGTTGTTGTCGGTGTTGTTGTCGGTGTCCGTGTTGTTATCGGGGTCGACGCCGTTGCTGGCGTCGTCGACGGAGACGGTGTCGGTGTTCTGCGTGCCGTCGCCGCGGTCCTGGCCGAACGAGTCCGGCAGCACCCGGCCGTCGGCGGGCGGTACGTGCACCTCACGGAGGACGCCCTCCGCGAGCAACTGCTGCAGCTTGACGTCCTCCGGCAGCGTGAACTGCCTGCCGCCGCCGTCCTGCCCGAGCGCGGGCGCCACGTCGGCGAGCTCGCCCTGGAGCCCGTTCGGGTCGTCGACCACGTAGATGTGGTAGCCGACCTCCGCGTTGTCCGGGAAGATCGCCCGGTCGCCGTAGTGGTACGGCTGCCCGTTCGAGTCCAGCGGCGACAGGAACCGGCCGCCCTCGGCACCGAACCGGTCGAGGACCGTGCCACGGGGGAGCGTGACCTGCCGCTCCGAGCCGGGCACCGCGCCGTCGTTGTCGGGCCACCGGTTGGTCCGGTAGGTCCCGTCGGGCCGGTGGTGCGCGTTGAACTCGTCGCGCGAACCGTGCTCACCCCAGGGGTTGTGATCGGCGATGAGCGGGGCGACGCGCTGGTCGTAGCTGCCCATCCCGTTCGAGCGGTCGCCGCCCATCGGGATGTACTCGCCCATGTCGGCGAACGGGTGCTCACCCTGGCGGTTGCCGAGGAAGTTGAGCGGCACACCCTCTTCGTCCACCGCGGGGCCGTCTTCGGCCTCACCCTTGACCGGCGGCGCGTCCGTGTCCGTGCCGTCGGTGTCAGTGTCGGTGTCCGTGTCGGTCGCGTCGTCGTCCGGCGTGGGGCCGTCCGAGTCCTCGCCGTGGATGGGCTGGTCGGGCGTGGTGCCGGGGTCCGGCGTGGTGTCGGGGTCCGTCTTCGGCGTGCTGTCGTCCGGGGAGCGCGACACGTCCGGCTCGGGGGAGCGCGACACGTCCGGCTCCGGGGACCGCGACACGTCCGGCTCCGGCGTCCGGCTCGGCTCGCCATCTGGCCGCGTGCTGGTGTCCGGCTGTGTGCTGGCATCCGGCCGGGTGTCCGGCCGCGTGCTGGTGTCGGGCCGTGTGCTGGCGTCCGGTCGGGTGTCGGGCCGGGTGCTGGTGTCGGGCCGGGTGTCGGGCCGGGTGCTGGTGTCCGGTCGGGTGTCGGGCCGGGTGCTGGTGTCCGGCCGGGCGTTGGCGTCGGGACGCGGGCTACCCGGCTGGGTGCCTGCGTCGGGCCGCGGGCCGCCGGGCTGCGTTCCGGTGTCGGGCCG
>NZ_JBARWZ010000187.1:0-31437 GCF_049647105.1 Actinophytocola sp. | reverse complement strand
GACCTCCGCTTCCACGACGAGTACTAAAACCCGCGAGTCCACGGTTCAGAACCCGCGAGTCCACGGTTCAGAACCCGCGAGTCCACGGTTCAGAACCCGCGAGTCCACGGTTCGGGACCCGCGAGTCCACGGTTCGGGACCCGCGAGTCTGCGGTTCGGGACCTCGGACTGAAACCGCGGCGCCTGCCGCGCTGCGGGACCGGATCACGACGTCGGTGGCTGCGCTGACTCGGACGTATTCACCCGGCTGAAGGACCGCAGAAGAGGCAACGTCAACAGGCTCAGCACAGCGAGCAACAGGAACGCGAGCAGCGGCTCGCCGACGAGCACCCCGACCGCGGCCGCGACGACCAGCCCGCCGAGGTTGCCCGCGAGCCACATCAGCCCGGCGGCCGTGCCCTCGCTGCGACCGGCCCGCCGCTCGGTCAGCTCCAGGACGATCGGCAGCGCCGGCAGCAGCCCGAACCCGATCAGCGCCAGCGCCACGAACCCGGTCACCACCCCCGGCACGAGCGCCAGCACCACGCACGCGACGGCCGTGACCAGCAACGACGTGGTCAACACGGCCAGCTCACGCCCCCGGCGGCTCGCCCAGACCGGCACCACGGCACACCCGACCACCCCGGCCACCACGTTCGCGATGAGGATCAGCCCGGCCGTCTCCTCCGGCACACCGGCGGGCTCGAGCAGCGGCTGCGCGAACGTCGACATGGCGACGAACACCCCGAACGGCACGAACACCAGCGCGCACAGCCGCCGGATGAACGGGTCGCCCCACGCGATCCGCAACGCACCCAGCCCGGCGGGAGCCGTCTCGGTCCGGTGCTCGGCGGGTGTCCGCAGGACCGACAGCACGGCGACCGCCGCGACGACCGCCAGCACCGCCTGCACCAGCAGCAGGGTGGGGATGTCCTCGGTGAACACGGCCCCAAGCCCGAACCCGACGATCAGCCCGGCGAACGTGCTGGCCGACCCGATGGCGATGCCGGTCGACCGGTCCCGCTCGGCGAGGTAGCGCCCGGCGACCCCGGTGATGGCGTTGAGCACCAGCGGCTGCGCGACGGCCACGACAAGCTGACCGGCCAGCGCGAACGCATAGGTGTCGCCCAGGATCCGGATGATCGCGCCCGCGGCGGTGAGCAGCGCCCCGGCGGCGAGCCCGCCGCGGAACCGCCGGTCGAGCACGATCCCGGCCGGGATCGCGAGCACCACGTAGAGCAGCGGGAACACGTTGGCGAGCCAGCCGATGGCCCCGTCGCCGACGTCGTAGTACCGGCCCGCCGCGTCGGTGACGGGCGCGAAGGTGACCCACAGGACCTGCGTAACGGCCCCGAGGAGCGCGAACACCACGATCATGGACCACCGGCTGCGTGGCTCGTTCAAGTTTCCGTCCTCGGTGTCGAACCCGGCCGCCGGTCATCCGACGTGTTGCTGAGCATCACCGACACCACCGAGGAGATCAAGACGTAAGCCGAGGTCAACGGCCTGAGGACGCACAGGGACGAACGCGCGGCGCGGCGAATTGTCGGTGGCTGGGTCTAGGTTCTGTGGCGTGCGAGTGACGACATGGAACGTGAACTCCGTCAAGCAGCGGATGCCGAGGCTGCTGCCCTGGCTGGACCAGCGGCAGCCGGACGTGGTGTGCCTGCAGGAGACCAAGGTGGCGGGCGAGGCGTTCGGCGAGCTGCTCAGCGCGCCACTTGCTGAGCGCGGGTACGAGTTCGCGGTGGCGGGCGAGCCCGGGTGGAACGGTGTGGCGATCCTGTCGAAGGTCGGCCTCGACGACGTGACGGTCGGGATGGCGGGCGCACCCGGGTTCCCGCACCAGGAGGCACGGGCGGTCGCGGCGACCTGTGGCGGGGTGCGGGTGCACTCGCTGTACGTGCCGAACGGGCGGGAGCCGGACTCCGACCACTATCGGTACAAGCTGGCATGGCTGGCGGCGCTGCGCGAGGTGGTGTCCTCGGGGCCGGACGCGGTGATGCTGTGCGGTGACATGAACATCGCGCCGGCGGACGCGGACGTGTTCGACCCGGCGGCCTACGTCGGCCAGACGCACGTCACGGCGCCGGAGCGGGCCGCGCTGGCGTCGCTGGTCGACCTTGGCTTACGTGACGTGGTGCGGGACCGGTGGCCCGCCGAGCGGGTCTTCACCTACTGGGACTACCGCGCGGGCATGTTCCACCAGAACCTGGGCATGCGCATCGACCTGGTGCTCGCATCCGATCCGCTGGCGGGCCGGGTGCGGGCGGCGTGGGTGGACCGGCACGCCCGCAAGGGCACGGGCCCGAGCGACCACGCGCCGGTGATGGTCGACCTGGACGAGGCGCCGGACGGGGATATCGGCCCGATGGTGCCGCCGCCGTCGGCCGCCCGGCCGAGGAAGGGACCGGTGAAGCTGCCGCAGTCGAAGTGAGTGGCGCACCCGAGCGGCTCGGGTGTCGACGATGACCTGGCGCGGCGCTACTTCCCGAGTGTGTAGTCGAACCAGACCCGGTGTGTGCCGTCCGCGCCGACGGTGAGCCCACCGGACCCGCCGATGCCGGTGAGCCCGCCGGTCCCGCTGCCGGGGACGATCACGAAGGCCTCGTCGACCCGGTCGCCGCCGAGGGTGGACGCGAGGTGCGCGAAGTTGAACGTGCCCGCGACGCCGTCGAGGGACCCGTCGAAGGACTCCATGGCCACATAGGTGCCGATACCGGTGGCCTGGTCGTATGCGGCGGTGAAGTAGGTGGCCGACCGCCCGTCCACCTTGCCTGCGTACCGCTTCTCCATGGTCGCGATCCCGACCTCGGTGCCGGTGCGCACCTCGAACGCGGGCGTGGTGTCGATGGCGGTGAACTCGTGCGTGGTGAAGGTGCCTTCTGCTCTCACGGACAAGACAGTAACCGCCGGGTGGGACACACTGTGCGAAGTCACCGGGCGCGGCTTGGATGTCTTCCATGACGACACGACGCACCGCGGTTGCCGGGATGCTGGCCGCACTGTTCCTCGGTTTGACAGCAGCAGGCGCGACGACGACGGCGGCCTCGGACGCAAGGGGCGCGGCCTCGCCCGCCCCCACACCGGGCGAGGCCTACAAGCGCACGGAGCTGTACTTCGGCGGCAGCCTCCAGGACGGCACCCCCATCACCCCGGCCGAGTTCGAGCTGTTCCTGGACAAGGAGGTCACCCCCGCGTTCCCGGACGGCCTCACGTGGCTCGAGGCACATGGCCAGTGGTTGGGCGGCAAGGAGGACTCGTACGTCCTGATCATCCTGTACCCGTTCAGCGACCGGCACGCGAACCGCGAACTGGAGGAAATCCGCACCGACTACAAGGAACAGTTCGACCAGCAGTCAGTCCTACGCACCGACAGCGTCGAACGAGTGTCCTTTTAGGCCACCAGCGGTACCCGTACCGCACAATGCTCACCGCGGGGTGAGCCGGATGACCGGGTACTTCCGCTCGGACTTGCTCTGGTACTTGGCCAGACGGGGCTGTGCGGCGGCGATGCGCTGCCATGCCTCCTCGCGGTCGGCACCGTCGAGCACGTGCGGCGCCACCTGGACGGCGTCCCCGCCGGGCAGTTCGATCGACGCCCGGCCGGGGTGCGCCATCAGGTTGGCGTGCCAGTCCGGGTGCCTGCTCCCGCCGCCGGACGCGACGATCAGCCTGGTGTCGTCACCATCGGCGAACCACGCCACCGGCGTCTCCCTCGACTGCCCGGACCGGCGACCGACCGTGTTCAGGATCAGTACGTCCATGCCCATGAACTCGCCGCGGCCACGCCGGATCTTGCGAGCCATGCGGGCGTTCATCTTTCTGCTGCATCCACCGGGAGAAAGGCCCTGCCTTCGGTTTGTCTGTCATGTCGACCTCCGCATGATGTCCGTGGCGTCACGCTAGGGGGTGCCGGGTGCGGGTGCTTCTCGATTCCTGATCGGTCCGAGGAGCCCCGCACCGCGGCGGGGACTACCGCTGGTCGAGCACCTCACCGTCCACAACGGAGTGGCCGGTGGTCAGGGCCATGGTCGCGCCGACCAGCGGGAAGTTCTGCGCCGCCGCTGCCGCGTCCCGCATCGCCTCGGCCGACTCCCAGCGCCAGATGTCGAGGTAGGACCCGTCGTCCTGGCGGATCAGCGTGGCCTCGGTGAACGCCGGGTTCGCCGACCGGATGCCCTGGATCAACGTCGAGCGCTGTTCGAGCAGCGAGGCCAGCTTGCCGGTCTCGACGGTGTAGTGGTGTGTTCGTACGACTGCCATGAGTAGCACCGTTTCTCTCTCAGCCCCAGGCGCCGGCGATCTGCCGGGTGGACGCGTTCAGGCGGTTGAACAGGTTCGTCGTGGCGATGTAGAGGACGAGCGCGGCCAGCCCGGGCTCGTCGTAGTGCTTGGCGGCCTCGTCCCACACGTCGTCCGGCACGGGGTCGGACCGGTCGGCCAGGCGGGTCACGTTCTCGGCCAGGGCCAGCGCGGCCCGCTCGGCGTCGGTGAAGTACGGCATCTCCCGCCAGGCCGCCACGGCGTGCAGCCGCTCGTCGGTCTCACCGTGCTTCTTGGCGGTCTTGACGCCACCGTCCACACAGGGGCTGCAGCCGTTGATCTGGCTGGCACGCAGGTGCACGAGCCCGAGCGTGGTCTCCGGCACGTCGGTCTTCTGGATCGACTTGGTCAGCCCGAAGATCGCGGTCATCGCACCGTCGACGAGCTGGGCGGGGTTCTGGATCCGAGGTTGCATCGTTGTGCTCCTAGCCGGTCTGAGCTGGTGTTCTGTCTGACTCAAACCCTGCCGCCGGGCGCACCGGCGAACAACGAGCAGTCACGAAACGCCGGTTGCGCCCTCGGTTAACGATGACGACGATGGCGACGTGGAGCTACGTGACATCGAGATCTTCCTGACCCTCGCCGACGAGCTGCACTTCGGCCGCACCGCGGAGAAGCTGCACATCTCCCCACCCCGCGTGAGCCAGGCGATCGCCAAGCAGGAACGGCGGATCGGCGCGCCGCTGTTCGAGCGCACCAGCCGCAAGGTCACGCTCACCCCGCTCGGCGAACAGCTCCGGGACGACCTGCTGGCGGGCTACCGGCGGATCCTCGACGGCGTGGAGTCCGCGCGCGACTCCGCCCGCGGCGGGCGGGAGGTGCTGACGTTCGGCGTGCTGGGCCCGATGTGGCAGGAGATCTCCCCCATCACCGCGCTCTTCCGAAGCCGGCACCCGGACGTCGACCTGCGGATGCGCGAGGTGAGGATCGACGACCCGTTCGCACTGCTCCGCGAACGGGAGGTCGACATCGCCCTCCTCTGGCTACCGGTCGAGGAAGCGGACCTCACGGTCGGCCCGGTGGCGTTCACCGAACCGATCGTGCTCGCGGTCGGCCGTGCTCACCCACTGGCCACCCGCTCGTCGGTCGCCCTCGACGAGCTTTCCGCGCACACCGTCCTGCCGTCCGGCCTGCCGATCCCCGACTACTGGGAGTCGGCGGTGAGCCCGGTCCGGGACCCCGGCCCGGCGCCGCGGTCCCGCGAGGAGGTGATGTGGGCCGTGACGTCCGGGGACGGGGTCGCCTTCGCGTGTGCGCAGGGCATCAAGTACCTGGAACGCGCCGACGTGGTCTACGTCCCGATCGACGAACGCCCGACGATGAGCTGGGGCCTGGTGCGCCGCGCGGGCCGCCCGGCCCGCCTGGCCGACGAGTTCTCCCGGACAGCGGCCGAGCTGGGCCCACTGGACCTGGCGGTCACGCTCGAACCAGCCGGGCTACGCCGCGTCGGCTGACGGCAGGCACGCCGCTCAGGTGGGTGCGACCCAGAGTTGGTTGGCCTGACCGTGGCAGGTCCAGATGGTCAGCTGGGTGCCGTCGGTGGTCACGCTGGCGGGAACGTCGAGGCACTTGTTGGACTGGACGTTGACGATCAAGCCCTGAGGGGTGGCGGACCACAGCTGGGCCCCGGTGCCGTTGCAGTCGGAGATCTGGACCTTCGCGCCGTCGGTGGTGCCGCCGCCGACCACGTCGAGGCACTTGCCGAGACCCTGCACGGTGCCGTCCGGGGAGAACACCCACTGCTGGGCGTTCGTCGCGTTGCAGGTCTGGAGGTTGACGGGGGTGCCGGTGGCGGCGCTGGCACCCGCGATGTCCACACACTTCTGAGCCAGCCCGGAGATCTGACCGAACAGGGCCTGCTGAGTCGTGGTGGTCGTGGTCGGGATCGTGGTGGTGGTCGTGGTCGTGGTCGTGGTGGTCGGGGCGGCCGACGAGGTCTCCTGCTGGCTCGCCCTGATCGGCCGGTCGGGCGTGAGTGCGTTGAACATGACGATGGCGAACACGATGGTCAGCACGACCGCCGCGCCGGAAACGACCGCCCACGTGTCCGGTCTCCAACCCTCGGCATCAGGCTTGGCCCGGCGAGGCGAACTCGTTCTCCTCGGCGGTGGCGCTGGGGCGATGACGACAGGAGCGATGTGCGTGGTCGGCGCGTCGACATGGGTCCGACCAGCGCCGACCGGGGAGCCGAGTAGCCGCGCGACCTCGGCGTTCTGCTCGGAGATCATCGACCGCACCAGCGCAGGCCATGGGTGCGTACCGGGCGGAATCGGCCCGATCATCGCACGTAATCGCTCCAGCGTCGGACGTTGGAGCGGTTCCTTGACAAGGCAGGCGGCCATCAACTGGCGGACACGCGATGGCAACGACGGGGACAGTTCCGGCTGAGCGGCCACCACCAGCGCCAACGTCTCAGCCCGGGTCGCCCCCGCGAACGGACTACGCCCCGTGGCGGCCAGGTGCAGCACCACGCCGAGCGAGAAGATGTCGCTGGCCGCCGTCACCGGCTGCCCACTCGCCTGCTCAGGCGACATGAACTCGGGGGCCCCGACCACCTGGCTGACGTCGCGGTCAAGCGCCCTGGCGACGCCGAAGTCGAGCACGCGCACGCTGTCCCCGGTGAGCCGCACGTTCACCGGCGTCAGGTCCCGGTGCACAAGACCGGCCCGGTGGGTCCCGGTCAACGCGCCGACCAGCCCGGCCGCCAACAGCAGTAACGCGTCGTCGCCGAGCAGGACACCGCGCTCGATCAGCTCACGCAGCGATGGCCCTGGCACGAACTCCGAAGCCAGCCAGGTCCCAGCCGGATCGGCATCCACGACCTGGGCACCAGGCACGTTGCGCAACGCCGCCACCTCGCGAGCCAACCGCTGCCCGAACCCGCCATCGGCGGCCAGGTGTGCGTTGACCAGCTTGATCGCGACCAGCCGACCGTCCGGGCCGGTACCCAGCAGCACCGGGCCCATCTCGTCGGAGTCAAGCCCGGCAAGCAACCGGTACGGCCCGACGTGCCTCGGGTCCGAGTCCCCGAGTGACCTCACGCTCGACCTCCTACAGTAAGCCGCCCACGCAGGGAGCCTGCCACAATCGATGAACACAGATCAGAGCAGGACGCGGCCCAGTGCCCCGTCAAGGTGAAGTGGGGCACTGGGTCAGCCGGCAGGCCAGGTCAGGTCCGCGCCCTTGATCGACTGGTTCGTCTCGGGCACCTCCTCCTTCGCGCGCCGGCCGACCACCAAGGCCACTGAGGAGTGTCCAGAATTTGTCCATAAACCCGCTGTGGGTGATATTTCGGATTTACGAAACGATTTGTGGCGCGCTGGCGACCCCTGCGGTGTGAGGCCCGTGCCGCGAAATGCGCGGCTCGGAAGATCTCCGCGAACCCTTGAATTCCGGGAGCCGCAGTGAATCCGCAACCGAGTTCGCGCACGCTCGCACTCGCCGCCGCGGGTGTGGTCATCATGGTCTGCGGCGCGGTGGTGACCGTGCTGCTTCTCGTGCAGGATGTGCCGTCCGGCAATGCCGATTCGGTGGCCTCGGACTTCCCGTTCACCGCGGTGACGGAAACCTACGCCGGACCGGAGATCAATACCGAGACGGAAACCTTCGTCGAATCCGAGACCGACACGAGCGAGTATCCGACGGACGAGCCAACGGCAAGTTCACTGGACGGATTCCAGCAGGTCAGCGGACCGGGTGGCATGACGACCTATATTCCCAGTGGGTGGCCGACCAAAACCGCGACCGGTCCCGGCGCCATGCAGGCCGATGACCCGACAGGCGCGTCGATGATGCTGCGCTACGGCGGCTCCGCGACAGCGGAGCTGGATACCTACCAGGTCCATTCGACCTACGAACAGCAGTTCGCCGCGAATCGTGCCGGCTACTCCCGCCTCCGCCTCGACCAGTCGTCGGTGCGCGGGATGTCCGCCGTGGACTGGGAGTTCGAGTACGACCCCAAGGACGACGTTCGCCGTCACGTGCGGTCGGTCTACTGGCTTTCCCATGGCTACGAATACTTCGTCTACGTCTCCGCGCCTGTCGGCCAGTGGCCACAGGCCCAGGAGATCCTCGACGTCATGCTCGACAACGCGACTCCGTGAGGCCAACCATGACAACGCAGGGAACACCACCGCCAGTTGCTCCCGACGCGAGTCGCATGACGCACCACTACGGACCGGGCCGGGCCGTGCGATCGACCGAGGCGCGGGACGACACCACGCGCTATCTGTGCGCGGCGGCCCACCTGGACAAGGAGTTCGCCAACGAGGCGATCCGCGAGTTCCTGGTCGAGGAGACCCGCCCGGTGCCACCATCGGCCGGCATCGATGCCGGCGCCGTGCTGGGCGAGGCGGTGGCCGCCAGGACCCGACGCAAGCTCCGCGACATCGGCCTGATCGTGGTGCTGTTCGGGATGCTGTTCGTCGCTCCCCTCAACCTGCTGGCCATGTGGCTCGTGCTCGCCATCGCCTTCAGCGTGCCCGCCATGAAAGAGGCTCTGCGGAAACGAGGGCTACCGGCCAAGCCCGCGCTGTACGCGGTGGGAGGAGTCGTAGTCCTCGCCCTGGCCGTGATCATCTGGCCCGAGATCGACGAACTGCTGTCGGACGTATCGAGTTCCTTTGGCACTAGACCGTCCTACGAACCGGCGTCCTCCAGGGCCGAGGTGATCGTCGACATCGTTCTCACCGTGCTGGGTGTCGCGGCATTGCTCACCGTGTTGCTGGCCGACCGCCTCGTGGTGTGGAAGCACCTCAATGAGCGGTTCTGGCCCAGGCAGGTCACCGCCACGCTGGCACGGACCCACAACCGTGCGCTCTTCCAGTACAGTCCCGACCTTTTCCTGACCCAGCTCCGGCGCTTCGTCACTCCTCGGGCCACCGTCGCCGCGCCGCCGCCACACGAGCCCCCGGTGCCCACGCACGCCGAACCGGCACCGCTGCTCGTCTATCGGGACTACCTGCCGTTCGTCGGCGCGGGCAATCCAGAGGAACCGTGGTCGATCGCGGTGCCCCTGGAGCAACTCCCCGACGAGAGACCCTCGACCGAGCTGACCACTGACACGCTGTACGCCGGAATCCGGGCGGAGATCGAGTCGCTGCGCGGTGCGATCACGCTGTCGCCGGGCCAGCGGCTCAGGCATCTCGACATCGGCGAGCGGGTGATCGTCTCCGTGGACGAGCTCATCGATCACCTCGACGACCCGTCCTCCTCGGACTTCCTGCAGTATCCCGGGGTCGCCCCGTTCACCCTGCTTCGCCCAGAACGCGTGCAGTCGATCAAGGTCGAGCCGGTGGAATGGGCCAGGTACTACCAGTGCTACGAGATCGAGACGTGGGATCGCGATCTCGTGGTGTCGGTGTTCGTGCATGTCGCGGTCGGCGCCGGCGCCTTGTACGTCGAATGGACGCCGTGCGTCCTGCGGCCGATCAAGAAGGCGTACCGCGAGATCGACACGATGTCGCGCTCGTTGTCGCGGCCCCTCATGAGCGCGGTGGCCGACCTGCTTCGCCTGCCCGCCACGATACCGGCGCGATTCGCGCACACGATCTCGTTCATCAGGTCGGCACGCCAGCATGCCGGCGTGGTGGATCCCGACAGCTACGGCGTCGCGACGAGCCTGCGCGAACTGGCCGCGGCACAGGACGTGGACAACTATTTCCAGTTCTCCGACATCGATCGCTACCTGAAGATGATGGAGAGCCGACTGGTTCTGGCGGTGAGCCGAATGATGCGGACCGCAGGCTACTCACCCGCCTCGTTCGACGAGCAGGCGGCGACGGTCGTCAACAACAACGTCACGATCGGCGGGAGCGTCGGCGGCAACTTTGTCGCAGGCGTGCGAAACAAGGTCGCCGAGCGCGCCGCGCCAGCACCGGACGCCGCGAACCGCCGCCGTTGACTCCGCGTCGCAGTCCTACGGGGCGGTCAGACGGTCGATCAGCCCTCGAACATCGGATTCGAAGCTCTGGTGCCGCACCTGCCAGCAGGTGGACAGGGTCAACGCCGTGATGTCGGCGGGCAGTTGACCGAAGTCCGGCAACGGCGTGCCGTCCAACAGCACGGGAACGACTGGGATGTCACGGTCGAACGCCATGCGAAGTTCGGTCCGCACCCAGTCATCGGGGTCGTCGAGACGACGTTGCCCGGCGCTGTCCCTGACATCCAGCCACGACGGCCCCACCACCGCCAGGACGATGTCGCATCGTTCCAGCGCACGCCTGATCTTCTTCGGATAAAGCTCACCCAACGCCAACGCGTCCCGGTCCCGAAAGACGTTCTCGGCCCCGAAAACCTTGGTCAGCTGGTCAGCGATGGCCGCCGCGGCGTAGACACTGTCGTCGATTCGGTAGCTGACGAACAACCTGGGCACGGCGGCCTTGTCAGCAGCGCGACCCTCCGACGACGGACCGATACTGTTGTGGTCGCCAATCACGAAGTTGCCTGCGACGTCGCCGCCAATGCTGACTTTGTTACCGCGGTCGGTCATCGCGCTACTCCAGTCGGTCTCTGCTGCGATATTACCCGGTCACCACGCAGTCAATGGACGTGTCGTCGGTGCCCGTCCGCCGCGACACGGTCGATCGGGATCAGTGTGTCGTCGATGACCACGTACCTCGCCCAGCGGCGCTGCCCGAGGGGAACTGACGTGCTGTCGGACGAAATCGTCCATGAAACGTCACGTTTTACTGGGCCGTCTGGCTGACAATGGTTGTCCGGGGCCTCAAGCTTGGGGTATCCCATGAGGTTCGGCACGGAGGGAGCGCGGGTGACAGCGTCGGGGGGTCAGAGCTACTCGGCGTCGCTGACCTTGCTCATCGACCGGCTGGAGCAGATCCCGTCGCTGCGTGACCCGGCGAGCAGGCGGTTATGCCTCGACCTGATGGTCGACCGCATCGGCTTCAGCCTCGTGGTCGAGGAGTTCCCCTCCACCCGCACGCACCTGATCGCCATCGTCCAGGCGTGCAGGCGCCACCCGCGCGCCCTCGGCGCGTTCATGGACGCCGTCGAGCAGATGGAACCGAACTCGATCCCCGTACAACAAGCACGCGGCGCGGTCGACGACATGACAGCGCTCGAACTGGTCGGCGAGGACGACCGCAAGGAACTGCTGACCTTCCTCGAAGAAGACCCCAGTGACCGGCTGACCGACTTCGTCCGTGCCGCGGCCGGTCCCGCCGCGGTGCTCGTGGCCGACGAGCAGTATCCCGCGGAAGCGCTCGCCACACTCGAACAGCTGAACGCGGGCCCGGACGAGGTGCCACCGCTGTTGTTCTTCGTCGAACTGCTCGCCGCCTACCTCGACGACCATCGCGGGGAGCGGCTGCGGGGCTGGAACGACCGCCAGGCAGGGCGCGCCGGACTGACCGATCAGCTGCGGAAGATCCGGCAGAGCCAGCTGCGGGAACCGACGCCGTTACGGGAGGCGATCGCCTACATCGTGATCCGGATCGAACCGGACCACCTCGATGGCGACCTGTTCTCGGTCACACACTGGCGGCAGAACAACCCCGACGAATGGCGGCCGCAGCGCGGCGGGACCGTCACCGGCGACCTGACCGTGGTGCGGCAATACGTGTCCTCGCTGGTCGACGACGCGGAATCGGGCTGGGCAAGGCTGGCGAAGACGATCCGGATCGAGTTCGTCCTCCCTTTTTCGCTGATCAGTCTTCCGGTCGACCAGTGGGAGGTGGACGTCGACAGCCCGGTACCGCGCACGCTGGGCGTCCACTACCAGTTGGTGGTACGCAGCCTCGACCGGGCACGGTCACCGAAATGGCATCGCGAATGGCGGCGCCGGTGGGAAGCCCTCACCACGGCGTCGGACGAGTCCGGCACCTTCGAAGAACACTGGCTGTGGAGTGATGTGGCCAAAGCACGCCAGCTCACCGCCCTGGACGCGAAACTGGCGGTCAGCAAGGACGTGGTGGCACTGGTCCTGCGTTCCGCGCCGGATGAGGAGCAGCCCGGTGAGGTCGTCGTCGGCCTGCGTGCCGGGGTGCCCGTGATGCTGTGGAGCCGCACGGACGGCGGCCGCGCGGCCTTCGAGGCCAAGTTCAAGGAGCTGCGGGACGCGCTGCCGAAACTGATCGAAAGCCTGCAACTGGTACGGAGTGAGGCAAAGCAGACCGCGCGCCCGAACGGGCACGTCGGCAGCCGGACGACCTTGCTCTGGGACGACCCCGATCGCCCCGTGGAGCCCGTCGACCCACCCGGCGCTCCCACCGAGGAGGTATCCCTATGACGTCCGCCGCCGAGTCGACCGCCTGGTGGATCTACCGCGGTCACGGCCTGCCGCCCGAGGGCGACGCGGAGATTCCCGAGCTGCCGGCGCCGCCCAGCTGGCGGACCTTCGACGGCGGGCCGCCGCTACCCATCCCGCCGGTATCGGACACCGAGTTCCTGCGGCGCATCGGAGTACCGTCGCCGATCGCGGCGAAGCAGGCATCCGTGCGGGAAATCCTGACCGTGAACGCCGCGCTCTACCTGCGGCGGCCGATTCTGGTCACGGGAAATCCGGGCACCGGTAAATCGAGTCTCGCGTACCGCATAGCCAGGGAGCTCGCACTGGGACCCGTTCTGCGGTGGTCGATCAGCAGCCGCACGATTTCCCGCGACGGTCTGTGGGAATACGACGCGATCGGGCGGGTGCAGGCTGCGGCGGCTGAGGAGAACGCCGGTGCCGGGGACTTCGTCCGGCTCGGTCCGCTCGGCACCGCACTACTGCCCTACGAACGGCCGCGCGTCCTCCTCATCGACGAGCTCGACAAGTCGGACATCCATCTGCCCAACGATCTTCTTGCGGTCTTCGAGGACGGGGAGTACGAGATCCAGCCTCTGAGCCGGATCGCGGCGACCCAGCCGGACGTCACCGTCTTCACGCACGATCGCGGTGGTCGCGCCACGGTGCGCGAAGGTCATGTGCGCTGCCGGTCATTCCCGGTCGTGGTGGTCACGAGCAACGGGGAACGTGATTTCCCCCCGGCCTTTCTCCGTCGTTGTCTGCGACTGGAGATGCCCCAGCCGGACCTCGAGCAGTTGGTCGGTATGGTGGCAGCCCATTTCCGTGAGGTACCTCAGAGGGGGCAGGACCTCATTCGGGAGTTCCTCACGATCAGCGAGCGGGAGGGTGGTCTGGCCAATGACCAGCTGCTCAACGCGATGCACCTGGCGACCTCCAACGCCTACCAGCAGGATGAGAACTGGGAGCTGTTGCGAAACACGCTGTGGCAGCGACTCATTGTGAGTGGGATGGACTGACGGATGACCGATGCCGCCGACCGCCTCAGCACACGTGAGCTGAGCGCGGACGAAGTGTCCGACGCGGTGTGGCTTGCCGCGCGGATATCGGCGGCCGCGTCCGAATCGCGCACCGACGGCACCGCACCCCTCACTCCGCCCGCACCGGAAACCCGTTCCCAGCCACCCACGCATACGTCACCACCGCGAACGCCTCCCGACGTCGAGGAACCACCTCCGGCGTACGCGGTGCTCGCCAGGGGTGTCCAACTGAATTCCCTCGAAGAACGGCAAAGTCCGCCGTCATCGGCACCGGCGCCCCCTACCCGTTCGCTGCTGCCCGATCTGCCCGCCGGGCTGTCGAAGGCACTGCGCCCCGCGCAACGTCAGGTCCCGTCCCGGCTCGACGTCGAGCTTGACGAGGAGGAGACGGCCGTCGCCGCCGCGGAATCGGGTCGCTGGCTCCCCGTCCATCGCGCCACGAACGTCCAGCCGTACGAGGTTCTCCTCGTGATCGATCGCAGCCTGTCGATGGAGATCTGGACGCGGACAGCGACCGCGTTCCGGCATCTGATCGAGCGGCAGGGCGCGTTCTCCGATGTGACCACGGTTTACGTTGACACGGACGACAAGCACGTCACCTCGTTGCGGACCGGGGCGGGTGCGGCGTGCACGCCGGCACGGTTCGCGGATCCGACCGGGCGAAAACTGATCCTGGTGATCTCCGATGGCGTTGGAAATGCGTGGCGGACCGGCTCGATGTTCTCGGTCATGGCAAGGTGGGCACGAACCTGTCACGTCGCCTTCGTCCATGTGCTGCCCGTCGACAAGTGGGATTGGACCGGCGTTCGAGTCGAGCCAAGGAAACTTCGGGGAATGCCGCCCGTCACGACCAACGGAATTCCGGTGCTTGCGCTCGAGGCGCGTTATCTCCGGCGTTGGGCCGAATTGGTGGCCGGCGCGAACGAGGTCCGGTTGCCGGTACTGGTGCCACCGGCCGACGAGGACGAGATTCCCGTCCCCGACGACACGCCCGCGGTCGACCGGCTTGAGCGGTTCTGGTCGACCGCCTCCCCGGAAGGGGCACGCCTCGCGGGGCTGCTGGCCGCGGCGCCCCTGAACAGATCGGTCATCCGGGCTATCCATGGCACGTTGTTGCCCAGTTCCGACACCTGGAACCTCGCCGAGGTGTTCTTGAGCGGCCTGATACGCCGAGTGACTTCGTCACACGAAAGTGTCGCCACGTCGGTTGAATTCGACTTCCGAAGTGGCGTCCGAAGACGTCTGCTCGCTACGGTGACCCGGGACGAGACCGCCCACGTTCAGCGGGTTGTGGAAGACGTGCTCGGACGCGACGAGCCCAGCCTTTCGGACTTGAGGAACGTAATTGCCCAACCGGATCGAATTACCTTGCCGAAAGTCACTGAGCGAAACGCGCCACTTCTCGCGGTGATGCGAGATGTGCTGCTTGCATTGTCCGGACCGTACAGACGCCAAGCTCATCACCTCACCGCCGCACTGAAGGGCGCGGGCAAGGTGATAGCTTTCGGGCCCGATGTCAAACCTACTCTATCACCAGGGGTGCCCGTGACAACGCTAAGTTCGGAAACCGGCACCGAACTCCCCCGGTCCCACAAGCGTCAACCGTCAGTGTGGGGCGGCGTTCCGCTCCGTAACGTCAACTTCATCGGCCGCAAGGACCTGCTGGACGCTTTGCACGCCACTCTGGCCAAGTCCACGAGGATCTCGGTTTTACCACATGCCCTGCAAGGTATGGGCGGTATCGGGAAATCGCAGATCGCGGTCGAGTTCGTTTACCGGTATGCGGCGGAATACGATCTGGTCTGGTGGATTCCGTCCGAGAACCTCTCGGAGATCCAGGCCTCGCTGGTCAAACTCGCGCAACGTCTCGAACTCCCCGTCGAAATGTCGATCGACACCGCGGTGCCCGCCGTGCTCGACGCGCTGAGCACCGACACGCACCGCCGCTGGCTGCTGGTGTTCGACAACGCCGACGACCCAGCCGACGTCCGTGACTTCTGGCCGCGCCGGGGCGAGGGCCACATCATCGTGACCTCGCGGAACTCGCAGTGGGCCGAGGTCGCGCAGACCGTCGAGGTCGACGTCTTCCGTCGTGCGGAGAGCCGCGAACTGTTGCAGCGCCGCAATAACGACCTCCTCAATGAGGACGCCGACCGCCTCGCCGCCGTGCTCGGCGACCTGCCGCTCGCCATCGAGCAGGCGGCCGCCTGGCGGGCAGAGACCGGCATGGCGGTGGACGAGTACCTGCGGCTGTTCGAGGACAAGCGCGCCGAACTGCTCGAATC
Source organism: Actinophytocola sp. (assembly GCF_049647105.1). Lineage (GTDB taxonomy): Bacteria > Actinomycetota > Actinomycetes > Mycobacteriales > Pseudonocardiaceae > Actinophytocola. The sequence goes on along the minus strand of NZ_JBARWZ010000187.1, from coordinate 15,565 downwards.
GCGGGCTCCCGCCGACTACGACGTCGCCGTCGAGGCCGCGTGGAACGTCTCGCTGGACAGGTTGCGCGAGGAGAACCCCGGCGCGCTGGAACTGCTCGAGGTGTGTGCGTTCTTCTCACCGGAGCCTATTTCCAAGGACCTTTTCTCCGGCGCGCAGAACATTCCGGTCTCCGAGGATCTCGAGCAGATCCTCGCGGACCCGATCGTGCTGGCGCGGGCCATCCGGGAAATCAACCGGTACAGCCTGGCCAAGATCGACCACCGCACCAACACTCTGACTCTGCATCGCCTGGTTCAGTTGGTGTTGCGCAACAAACTCAACCCGGAGCAGCAGGAACGCGTGCGGCACACCGCGCACCTGCTGCTCGCCAACAAGGACCCTCGGTCGCCGGACAACGTCGAGAACTGGGACACCTACGGCGCGCTGCTGCCGCACATCCGTGCCGCCAACGCCCGTGACTGCACCGACAAATGGGTACGAAAGCTCGCGATCAACGCCGTCAACTACCTGTTCGCGTTCGGTGACCCGGCCGGTGCGCTCGACATGGCGAAATCGCACGCCAAGTACTGGCACGAGAAGCTCGGCGAGAAGCACCGGGACACCCTGGTGATCTCGCGATGGTGGGGGCGCACACTGCGCGCGCTCGGGCGGTACGACGAGAGTCGGGTCGTCGCGGAACGCACCCTTGACTTCATGCGGGAGACGCTGGGCGCCACGCACGAGGAAACGTTGCTGACCATGCACGGCGTCGCGTCGGACCTGCGCGCGAAGGGCGATTTCCAGCGTGCCAAGGAAGTGAACGAGTTCGCCTATCAGGCCGCACTGGAGAGGTTCGGCGAAGAAGACCCTGACACGCTGGCCGCCGCCAACAACTACGCGCTCAGCCTGCGTCTCGTCGGCGACTTCGTGGGTGCGCGCGACCTAGACGAACAGACCTGGCGCCACAAGCAGTCCGTGCTCGGCGCGGATCACCGGCACACGTTGCTGACGCTGGACAACTGGTCGGTCGACCTCCGCGAGACCGGCGACTACCTGGGTGCACGCAGCGAGCAGGAAGACACCGTGCGCCGGATGCGCGCTCAGTTGAGTGACCGGCACCCGATGACGCTGTCCGCGATCAAGAACCTCGCCATCGCGTACCGCAAGGCAGGCGACCACGCCAACCGCAAGTCGCTGAACCTGGCCACCGAGGCGTCCGAGGCACTGACCGCCAAGTACGGCGAGAAACACCCGGACACAATGTCCGCGCTGATGGAGCTGTCCATCGAGCACCGCCAGGACGGCAACCTCATCGAGGCACGGCGGATCGGCGAGCACGTCAAGGATCTCTACGAGCAGACATGGGGCCACAAGCACCCGTTCAGCTCCGCGGCGGCCACCAACCTCGCGGTGACGTTGCGACTGCTCGGCATGGTCGACCAGGCGCGGGCCCTCAACGAGCAGGCACTGACCGACATGCGTGAGTCCCTGGGGGTCGACCACCCGTTCACCCTGGTCTGCGCGACCAACCTGGCCAGCGACCTCGCCGCCTCCGACCAGGTCGACGCCGCGTACGCGCTCAACCAGGAGACACTGGAGCGGTCGAACCGCGTCCTCGGCGAGGACCACCCGTCATCGCTGGCGTTGCAGGTCAACCTCGCTCTGGACCTGCGTGGCCTGAACCGGAACGACGAGGCCGCCACCACGCAGCACCGCGCCGTCGAACGGCTGCGCGGGGTACTCGGGCCCAAGCACCCCGCGACCAACAACGCCCAGTTCAACCACCGCGCCAACTGCGACATCGACCCCATGCAGATTTAGACCTGGTCTCAAAACTCGGCGTGTCGCTAGGTGAACCAACGGCCCGCCCCTGGCTCCGCACCGCCCGCCTGTGGGCCCGGCCCGACGGACCGGAAGTCCGTCAGAGAGACTGGGGGCCAGTGCCCGCCCTCTCGACCTGGAGCCTTTGATGCCGCAAGGGACCGTCCGTTGGTTCGACGCCGAACGGGGTTTCGGCTTCCTCGCGCCCGAGGACGGCTCGCCGGACGTGTTCGTGCACGCCTCCGAGATCGTCGAGGACGGCGGCGCGAAAATGCTCCGCGAGGGTCAGGCCGTCGTGTTCGAGGTCGGCGAGAACGACCGAGGGCCCCAGGCGCTGCGCGTTCGCGTCACCGCCGATGCGGCCACCGGCAGCGCCGTGGGCCTGCTCGGCACCGTCAACTGGTACGAGCCGGGCAAGGGGTACGGCTTCGCGTCGCCGGACGGCGGCGGCGCCGACATCTTCCTGCACAGCTCCGCCATCGTGACCGGCGGCGTGGTCACCGAGGGGCAGCGGGTGGCCTTCCTGATCGTCGAAGGCGAGCGCGGCCCGCAGGCCGGGCACGTGATCCCGCTGGGAGCAGGGGCCGGCTCACCCGCTGCGGCTGGTATCGCGGACGGTGCCGACGGCACGGTGGCCTGGTACGACGAGGACAAGGGCTTCGGGTTCATCAACCCCGACTCCGGCGCCGGGGACATCTTCGTTCACGCCCGGGCCCTGGCCGAGGGGCTGACGTGGCTCGCGGAGGGCGACCGCGTCGCCTACGAGATGGCTAGTGGAGACAAGGGCCCGCAGGCCCGCGACGTGCACCTGGTCCGGGGCACCGAGCCCCAGACGGCGCCGCAGCGGTCGGCACCTGCCGCGGCCGCAGGGCCGGCCGCGCGGGACGTGCCCGTACGAGGCGGCGAGGGCGTCGTCGCGCGCTACGACGGCGACCGCGGCTTCGGCTTCATCACCCCGGACGCAGGCGGCGACGATCTCTTCGCCCACGTGTCCGTGATCATGGGGTCGGAGCCGCTGCAGAAGGGTGACCGGGTCCGGTACGCGGTGCGTCAGAGCGACCGGGGCCCGCAGGCCGACCGCATCGAACGCCTCTGAAGAGGCGGCCCCACCGATGGCTGATCACTTCCCGGCGAGAGTGCTCGTTCATCCCCGTCGATGGTGCCGTCAGCAACGCGGCTGCAGCCTCTTCCAGGAGATCGATCTCCCTCGTGGTGACGGGGCCCCGTGCCGACCCGAGGACCTGCTCCGCGCTCAGAAGCTCACCAGTCACCCCACCCAACGACACAGAGATACCGATGTATCCCAAACGAGTGAATGGATGCGTTAGACCTGGTCGCAGAGCTCGATCTTTATGAGCCGGCGGACGTTGATCACGGTGCAGGCCAGCGTGAGTAGCGCCAGTGTGGTGCGTTCGGTCCGGTCGTAACGCAGCCCGAGGCGTTTGAACCGCAGCAGCCAGGAGATGGTGCGTTCGACGACCCAGCGGACCCGGCCGAGGCGGGACTTGCCCTCAATCCCGCGCCGGGCGATACGGACCTTGATACCGCGGCGGGTCAGGTAGCGGCGGCAGCGGCGGTAGTCGTAGTCCTTGTCGGCGTCAGCTTGTCCGGTCGGCATCGTGGCCGGCCCGCCCGGCCGTGGTGGCCGCGCACGGTCGGGTTCGTGTCCAGCAGCGGCTCGAACAGCATGCTGTCGTGGGTGTTTGCCGCCGACAACATGATGTGCAGCGGTAGCCCGTTCGCGTCGCACAGAACGTGGTACTTGGAGCCGACTTTACCCCGGTCAGTGGGGCTGCGGCCGGTCAGCTCGCCCCCCTTTTCGACCGCACCGACACCGCGTCGATGCAGCCTCTGGTCCAGTCGAGCTCGTCGATGTTGGACAGCTCGTAGAGCACGAGCTGGTGCAGCCGGTCCCACACGCCGGCGTCATGCCACTCACGTAACCGCCGCCACGCGGTGTGCCCGGAACCGCATCCGAGCTGCTCGGGTAGGTCTCGCCAGCGGCAGCCGGTGTCGAGCACGAACAAGATCCCCTCTAGCGCGGCACGGTCATCGATCCGGGGCCGCCCACCACCCGGACCGCGCGGCGCTGGTCGGGACGGGATCAGGGGTTCGATCAGCTCCCAGAGCCGGTCTTCGATCCGCCGCTGCTGCGTCGTCTTCGCCATGACTGCCCACGATCGACGACCAGGACCGGCAGGTTACGCAGTGACACACCCTTAAGTTTTGAGACCAGGTCTTAGTGTCCCGAACCGGAAATGCGGTGCGCGAGTCGGTGGATCCAGGTTTCTGCCGGCAAGGCGCCGATCCTCCCTCGTACCGGGTTGTACTTGGGTGGATCGGCAACGCCTTCTCGCCGGCCCGGCACTCGCTGGGCCGCCGAATTATGTGCCAGATTTCCGGTTCGGGACACTAGGAAAGCCATCGCGCGAGCCGAACCGGGTTGGTCGGCACACCGGAACCAGCCCGGATCGCCTGGTGCACGGTCACCACGAGTTCCGGCCGCGCACACAGCACCGCGTCCTCCGTCGCCAGGGCCAACCCCGCCCAGGCGGCCGGGGACGGCCGCGCCATTACCTCCAGCTGGTACGCCCGCACCGCGGCTTCCTTGTCACCGTCGACCAATGCGAGGTCGGCCGCGGTCATCCCGGCCAGCTCGGCCATGCCGAGATCCGGCTCCTCCCGGTAGACGTCGTACTTGGCCGTGTCCGCGAGCCAGATCCTGGTCAGCTCCAGACGTGCGTGTGTGCCTGCCCCGGGGTCCGGCACCAGCTCTGGCGTGGTGTCGACGACGGGTTTGCGCCGGTTTCGTGCCCATGCGTGCGCCAGCTCGGACACCGCGTCGGCCGGGGGCCGCAGATGCCGTGTCCGCCAGCACAGGCGGTGGTCGAGGGCCGCCCGATCCGCCGCGGCACGCACGTCGTCCGGCAGGGGTTCGGTGGCCCACGTCTCGAGGTGATCCCGTGCGGTGTTCAGGAAACGACGTCCGAGCACCGACGGGGTCGCCTCGGCGAGCAGCGTGCGCGCGGCCTGGAGCGTCTGGCCCCGGCGGTAGGCGAACTCGAACTGTGTTGCCCTGGCACGCGGTCCGGTTTCCACGCGAAGACGTTCGCGGTAGAAGGCCGTGACGCCGAGGAACGACACCAGTCCGTGCAACAGGCCGGTCGCCGGGCGCGGGTCGTCCCGCCACGGCGCGTAGAGGGTGGGGATCTCGTTGGCGTCGCCGGGAACCAACACGTCGATGAGCGTGAGCAGCGCACCGAACTTGCTGTGCTGGAACTCGTGCACGAGCGTTTCCGCCAGCGCGGTCGGGTCCGAGGGCCGCGACAGCACCACCGCCCCGAACACGTCGTTGTGCGACGCGCTGAACGTTGTGCGGGCACGGGCCCTCGGCACGAGTGCCGTCAGCCCGGCCGTGAGTTCCGCCGCGGTGCCGGGATGGTCCTGGGTGAGCAGGTCCCACGTCCGGCGCACGATGTCGTGCCACCGGGCCACTTCGTCGGGTGGCAGCCGCCGAGGCGGCACCGGTCCGAGGAACTCGCGGTAGGGGTCGAGGTCGTCCAGCCACAGGCCCCCGCCGCCGACCGTCAGCCGCCGCAGCGCGAGCCAGCCCTCGCCGTCCTCGGTCCGGTCGTCGGGCAGTTGCATGCTGCCCGCCGGCCCGCGGATGAGCACGGTGCCGCGCTCGGCGTGCACGTGCGCGAAGTCCCATTCCTGGCGGCTCCACACGTCGGCGAGACCGAGGGTGGGCAGCATGATGGTGCCCCGCCACACCGGCACCCGGAGCCGGAAGTCGTGCCCGGCCCGGATCGCCGCCGCGGCCGCCATCTGGTGCAGGTACCCGAGAAACGCCCACAGCGGTGGCCCTGGTTCGGCGCCACGCAGCCCACGCAACGCCGCCGTGGCCCACAACGCGGTCCCCGGATGCGTGACGACCTCGTCGACCTCGACGTTGTTCCGTTGCTGGGCGTCGGCAAGCAGCGACCACGCCTCGTCCAGTGGCGGCAACGGCGCCATCGCGGGCGTGACCGTACCGGCGAGGTCGAGGACCGCACGCAGTAGGACCAGCTGTTTGCTTCGGTTGACCCGCCGCAGGTTCTCGACGATGTGCGGGTCGCTACTGCCCCGGGCCAAGGCTTCGAGACTGCGCAAGGACACCTTGTGGGTGTCCAACACCGGGTCCTGGACCGGCCGTTCAGAACTCGTCGGGCACCTGGTTCTGCAGAACGCCGGTGCGGCTGCATTCCATCCGCCCGACAAGAACATCGATCGACTGCAGTAACACCGGGTCGGTGCTACTACGGACCTCGGCAAGTGACAACTCGGTCAGATCGACCATGTCGGTCGTCAGCTCGCCCCTCACAGTGCTCATCGCGGGCCCTCCCTCGCGCTACGCCTCGCAACCAGGCGCCTACCCATCATGCACGAAGGAGCCCATCGGTTACCAATATCTGCGCCGTTGCGTGCACGTGCAGGTCCACAACCCCGTGCTTCCAGCGGCGCGACGAATTCGGCGGCGGCGCAGTTTTTGCAGAATCTTCAGCGCGTGCGCGTCAATCCGTCGCTCGGCTTGTTCACCGAGAATCGGTTTGATGTACCGGTCAGAGGCGGTGGGGCCGAAGGGAGTCGAACCCTCACTGGCTGGAACCTAAATCGACTACATACCGTGGCACGGTCGGCGACCTGGGAAGATGTCGAGTGCTGTGGGCAGTTCTGTAGGTCAACAGGCACGAGTGGACGCATGTTCGCACCCAATCTCGCACCCATCGCTACGCCCAACCGCGCTTCGACGCGTGGAGTAAGGGAGACAAGGCGTCCGGGGAATCAATGATCAGCCTCCTTCAACGTCCAGTTCGAGGATCGAACTGGCTATAGCTGACGGGAAGAGGGTTGACCAGATGATCTCGCCAGGCGACGGCTCCATCTCCGCAAGCTGAGAAGGCTCGGGTTGCCAGTCCTCGGGGGCAATGCCGGGAACACAGTCAAGGAGCAGTGCGAAGATCTTCGGATCGGGGATACCTTCAGCAATGATCGCTAAGTATGCTTCATGACCATTGTCAGCCCGGACAAGCGCTTTAACGCGATGGCGTCGAAACTCAGCCACCGCGAGGTGGCCGCTCTTGAGAGACTTGGCGATGAGGCGGATCACAATCCGCTTCATCTCACGTCGCCAGGCAACGGCCTGCTCGGCAGTTAGACGATTCCAGTCCCAGTCCACAGGAAGGAGATGAGCGGTGGAGACGGTCTTCTTGCCGATGGTGCACTCACGCTGGACCGAATCATAGAAGTCTCGCTGCGGACTGTCCGCCTGACGATGACCAGCTGCGCCTATCCACCAGGCACCTACACCCGATGGAAGGTCGGCGGGCTGGTCACCGTCATGCAGTTGGGTAACGACAGCTCGTTGATCGCCAGTCTTGACTTTGAACCACACTCGGTCACTCAACGACAAGATCCGCTGGGCGCCGCCCGCATCCCGCTGCGCGGGAACCGCCTGAGCGGCAGCAACGACTGAGTTGTCAAGTTCGTCGAGGGGCTGACCGAGGTCTGGCGCCGACAAGCCAAGGTCGGTAAGGCATCGCCTGGTTGGGCGTACACCTTTCGAGACTTCCGTCATGCTCGAATGCTAGAGGCCCTTGCAACGACAGTATCGACCGCCACACACGAACTACTTCGGCAGACCACCGAGGTCATCAAGTTCATCGACGCTGAGGCCGGTCATCAGGGAAACAGCAGCCGCATCGGAGCCATTGAGCTGGCCAAGCGCAGCCTTGACCCCGGCGTTGATCTCGTCGCGGTGAGCATCAATGTACTCGCGCACGGCAGCATCGACGATGTCTTTCTTCGAACGCGACATGAAATGAGCTGCGTGGGATACGAGTTCATCGGTCGCGACGTCTACCTTGATCGGTGCGGTGGCAGCAGCCATGACCGATCCCTCCTCTGGTCGACTCGGACGCTCCTGGCGAGTACCAGAGTACCAGAGTGCCTTCAGGAGAGATAGTTACCTGTGTCTCAGTGTAGATGGGTACCCATGCACACAGGTCACGTCAGCGAACATGCAGGTCAGGGCCATGACATGCGATGACACGCGATGTCAAGCGCAGAGTTCCATCGTCGGTTGGCCCATCCAGCGACCACAGTCAACGCTCCTAGATCGACACCGTAAGCACGAGGGGCAGTTGAAGCCTCCTGCTGGTGGATCCGTCAACACAACTTGATGACGCGCGCGGCGGCTTCAAGCATGTCCTGCCCGAATCGCCTGACGCGTACGGACGCCCTGCGAGCACGGTGTGCGCGATTCTGGCGAGTGATTTCAGCGGCCGGGTGTTCCTTGACGAGAGATGGGCGGCGGTCACCGCATCCGGTCGCGTCTTCGTAGGTGCACCCCGCGGAGGTCTCGACCGGCAAGTGCTCGAGCGTGTGACTCGACAACGAGAAGCGCAGTGGTTCCGGCACGCCGAGACCCCCTGGGGCGACGGTAAGGCTCACGAATTGTCCCAACATGGCTGCAGTCACGGCAGGCGCCAACAGGGAAACATTCTCGCGCGATGGGGGCCGCAGTCCTGCGGTTCGGATGTACGTCTCGTCGTCGAGAAGTCCGGCGCGGTCGCGGGCAACCTGAGCACCACTGATCTGGCCGCTGCACTGCATGCAGGGACGCCCCGGTGTGACGACATGTGCACGCCAAGTTGCGTTTCGCATACCTCCGTCGACGAACGGTTCGACCGCTAGCCCTCCGTCAACGACTGGGATGAGATCGCTGTAGGCCAGCTGGTTGAGTACAGCACGGGGCCATGGACGATCCACGCAGCTGAAGATTACGTCGTAGTCGAGGGCCATCGTCTCGCCTGCCGGCTCGCAGACGCTCAGGTCGTGTCCGGCAAGCACGGGCTCGAGGGCGGTCGAGGCGGCTCGCATGGCCCGTAGCGCGACGGCGACCTTGCTTCGATGTAACGCTGCGTCGAGCCTGGTAGCGGAGAGAAGACGGTCGAGGTTGATCAGTTCGACCGTGTCAAAGTCCATGACGGCGACGTGCTGAACGCCAGCCTGGACCAGCCGGATGGCCACGTCGACGCCCACGGTGCCGACGCCGACAACCAAGACACGCAACCGAACAAGATTGGCTTGCATAGCCTCACCCCACGCGGAGACAGTGCGGACCTGTGCAGTCGTCGAGACAGGACCGGGCCTGTGGCGATGGTTCCAGCTCACTTGCAACTTGGTCCCTACGATCCGAACACTTTCCGCGTCGTGTGGCCCACGATCGACATGCCACTTCCTGGCCGACCATGTCTTGTCGCCCGCAAGAGTCATGCCCACGAGTGGGTAGCCGGTGATGGTCTCAGCCAAGCGGGCGTAGGAATGCTCGGTCGTGTGATCGACCAAGCTCATCCCCTGCCACCCCGCACCGTCCGGATGCGAGTGCATCAACGCGATGCCGAGCCCTTGCGACGCGGCCATGCTGGCGGCCCGCACCACATAACTACCCGAAAACGACACGTTGCCGTGGACCTGGCGTTCACCCCTTGAGGGCAAGACGAGGTCGTTGAGCACCGCTGTCGTCCTCATAGCACCGGTCGATGGCGCGTACGTCGCGAAGCAGACGTCCTCTTGCCCGTCCTCGCGGAGCAGGTGCGTGCGAGCGCGGCGGTCGAGGTTGCTGGTCATGGCCACGGAAACTCTGTTCACATGGCACCTCCCAGGACGCCTCGCACGTGTGCGAGCCAGGCCGCAGCCGGCACTTGCGCCACACCCCAGGTCCCGATATCCCGTGAATGCGCGCGCCAGCCCGGCAGGGACGAGTTCCTGCTGTTTGTGGCCCCGAAGGTCACATCCGCAGGAAAATGAAGCCAGTGCGGCGGCGCCGCAGGCCAGGGAGCGACCTCCTCCACACCAACGCCAGTCCGCACGGCACGACCCGCCAGGGCTCCGGATATTGGGGTGACGGTGTAGATAACCACGTCGGATTGCACATGGGGGTCGGCGCCGAGCAAGTGGAGCGCCGCCACGAAACCGTCCAACCCGGTGTTGACGACCTGCGCGGTCACGCCACGGTGCCTTGCTGATTCACGCTGACGAACACATCCCCATCCTTGACGTTTACCTTCTGCTCGTCGCGGAACGTCTCCACGTGCCCGTGCTTGCCCACGCGGGTGAGGTCGTAGCCACCGGCCGGAAGCCCGGCGAGCGCTAGGAGCTCCGTCGCTGTGTAGTGCCGGTCCTCGACTACATGGGCGCGTCCATCGATGATGATCTCGATCTTCTTGTGCTTGTCGGTTCCCATAGCACCGGTCATGGTCGTGCTCCCGTCTGTGGTGTCCTTGCTCCACTCAGACGTCGCATCGGCTGCTACTGTCCGCTAGATGTCCTGGTCAGGAGCCCGCGCGAGTCGCGCGAGCCCATTCGGTCGGAAGCCGGACAGCGCAGTACGGTGCGACGTCTGGGGCATCGGGAAGGGCCCCTATCGGAAGATTGACCGGACGAAGGACGCACGAGCGATGGCGCAGTCTCGCCGGCGAACCCACGCCTGGCTCGCCCCGCACACGGGCGTGTCCGGTGAGCCTTACCTGCCGCAACTGCGGCAGCTCTATCGCGTCAACACGATCGTCTACTCATACGGCAACGACCCCGCCGCCGCACGCCCGGCTGTCGTGCTGTACGTGGCACCGGACTCGGCGTCACGCAGCGTGATCCAGCTCGTGACACGCACATCCAAGCAGGTACCCGGGGTCCCGCATCCAGCTGACAAAACGCTCGGATGCGACCGGGACGGCGTCTTCTCGGACCTCGTGTCGGTCGAACAACAACTGTGGACACCGCAGAACGTCGAGCCCCTGGGGATACTGCCCGACCCGTTCTGGACCCAAGTACTGGAGCGGTTCTCATGACTCCACGCGAAGAGCTTCTCGCCACTCGCAGACTCGGACCAGCGGGCGCCGAACTCCTGTACAGAACGGTTTTCCTGGTCGCGATCGGACACCGGTTCCCGCCTCCCCCGGGATCACCCGGCTGGAACGAGACCGCGGTGGCGGAGACCACGCATGACTTCGTCAAAGACGAGCGCGGCACCAAGCGTCTGCTCGACATCATGATCCGCTCCGTCGATGACCGGTCGTTCGAACGGCTTCTCGAGGCAGCGGTCCTGAACTTCCTCCGGGACGTCGCCCGCAGCACGGACATGGGCAAACTCGTCGTGCGCGTCAAAGAGGTCCTGCGCGACGAAAACCACTTCGAGTCTGTGCCCGGCCGCCCGGAACGATGGGCAATCGCCGGCACCACGACCGCTCCCAGCGTCGCACGTCCCGATGTCCTCACATCTGCGATCACCGGAGTGGAGGTCGTGGTGCCCAAGTGGACAAGCGAGCGGCGAGACGCACCCCTCGCCGACCGGCCGTCCTTCGTCCGGCTGATGCGCGGTGTGCTGGAAGCCGCGGAAGGCAGCCTCACCGCCGACGACATCGCCCGAGCGCTGACAACACGGTTGGATCACCGCAGGACTGCCCTGGCGACCCCCCTCGACGTCCGAGAGGAAATCGCCGAGCCCGGCCCTGCCGCCGGCAACCCCGCAAACCACACAGTCGCTGAACTCCACGCCACCGACATCTTCGACTCACTCAGCGACCGCGAACGGATCATCGTCCCCACCCTGGACCAATCCGTGCGTGACCTGGCCAAACTGCTCGACACCGGCAAGACGCAAGCCGCTCTCATCCGTCAGCGGCTCATCGACAGGCTCCGCGCTGACCTGGCAGATGACGATGATCCGGATCACACGGCGAGCCTTCTGTGCGAACTGTGCGAAAACTGGTTCCAAAGCCGGACACGAACGGGCGATGCGACGTCTGATGACTCATGCGCACAACGAACGGGGTGACTGCTGATGACCGCAAATGTCCATCCCACGTCCAACGATCTGCTGGTGGCAGCACAGGAGCCCGACCGGGCACCGTCAACGTTCGAGCATCTCGACGAGTGCTTGGCCTGCCGTGTCCGGTTCTCGAGAATCCGTGAAGCTGCCGGGCTACCCCCGGCCGACAACGACAATCTCCAGCGCGTCGTGCAAGCGTCGATGCTACTGCCCGACGTCTTGGCCGGCATCCTCACAAGCATCAGCGACGAGGCTCCGCAACCGAACGAGATCTGGCGTGTCGGCGGCCAGGAGGCGCTTCTGGTGTGGGTCCGCAGAGTCTTCGAAGACGGCGTCGCGGATGTCGTGCCCCTCGTGCTCGACGTCGAGCTGGCTGACCAGGAGAGCGTTATTGTCGCCGCAGAGTCGACTCCGCTCGCTACCGAGACGGTGGCCATGGTTGCGCTTCGAACCCATATCCACCTCGACACGTTCCTCAACCGCGTCAGCAACCTGGACATCAGTGCGGCGGTCGGGGAGGTGATGGCAGCAATGCGGGAAGGACGTCGCCCGAGCGGCGTCACAGTGGGGCCGCCCATCGATGATGACGACGACCAGCGACTCGAGTACCGGCAAGCACTGCGGGATCTCCTCGGTGAGCTGTCACCCAGCACATGGCTCGATGCGCACGAAACATCAGACGACGACACCGTCGCCGACGCAGAAGCACCCGCGACAGGCCAGCGGCCAGAAGGGTTCGACACCGTCGAAAGCGACCTCGGCGAACGACTGCCCGGGTTGAGATTTCAGGACGCCGAGCGGCGGCGTGTCACCGTCGACGGAACCGTTCACCTGACCTGCGTCAGCAAGGTCGTGTGTCTGGACACGACAGTCCTTGTCGCAGTGCTGGACGGTCCGGATGTCACCGACTTCCCCGAGATCAACACGGTCGCCGCCGCATGCGAAGCCCTCACGAAGGAAGAGCCGGTCGCCGACGCCGTGGCGGTCGCCATACCCAGCGATGACTGGCCCGCGTTGCTCTTCACGACCTCTCACCTGCGCCACGCGGTTGAAATACCCGGCGGCAAACACCGAGGACCGACAGTGACTCTCGAGGGCCATGGGCTCGTCGACACGATCTGCAAGCATCTCGAAGGCGCCGTCACAGCATGGGAGATCACCGAACCGGTGAGCGATCTGCTCGGGACGATCGGCCTTCATCAAATCGCCAGAGCGCATGCACTCACGTCGATACAAGCAGTCTCTGCCGCCGGCCGACGGGCACAACAGGCTGCGAAGCGGGCCGGCTGGCAAAGTCTGTCGGCCGAGTACAGCGAGCAGGTAGCCAGATTCGTCGTCGAAGTCGTCAACGGCTCGACCGTGACCGACGCTTTGGCCGAACTTGGCGTGGAGACATTCGATGATTAGGCGACTGACTCTGAAGAACTGGCGCAGCTACGAAGACGTTACGGTGCGCTTCAGCCCCGGGACGACCTTCGTGGTCGCGTCCAACGGTGTCGGAAAGACCTCGCTTGTTGAAGCTGCACGCTGGGCGCTGTTCGCTCGGATCACGGACGAGCACGCGGCGATCCGAGCAGGCACCACCATCGCAGCGGCGAGCGTCGAACTGGAATTGCCAGACAGGCGGATTCTCGAGATCGAAAGGACCCTTACCGTCAAGCCCCGGCGCATTCCCCCGGTGGTTCGCCTCGACGGGGAGTCACAGACAGAAGAAGAACTCCGCCAGCACCTGATCGACGCGTATCGCACCGAACCAACCTTCTTGGCTGGCCTGACGATGCCCTCATCCGACCGAGAGAAAGACAAGCCCTCCGCGCTGGGTTTGGAAGAACATCTTGGCCGTTACTACGGGATCGACGGACTCAAGACAGCGGTTGACCAACTCAAGGCCATGCAGAAAGCCAACGAGGCCCGCATCAAGCGCATCAAAAACGCGAACGCCGCGACTGCCAAGCGTCTCGAACAGCTCTGCGCTGTTGTGGACGAAACGGCACGCCGCGTCGCAGCTGCGAACGAGGCGTACAAGACGCTGCAGTCGCGAGTCGACAGCGCACGTGAACGCGAACGCTTCGAACTTGAGACACGAACATGGCAGGACCGCGTCGCAGAAAGAAACGAAGCAGTCCGTCGTCTTGCGGCGCAGATATCTGTCGATCCCGGAGTAACCATCTCGGCAGAGAACATCGACGACGTGCTCGACCACCACTTGGAGGAGGTCGAAGCTCGGCTCGGGACAACCCGCACCGACATAGCGGTCAAAAAAAGCAAAGCAGCACTCCTCACCGCCAACGAAGAGCGACTGGCCGAAGCACACAACGACTGCCCCGTCTGCCGTCGCCCACTCGACGACAACACGATCGCCTCCGCCCACGAAACCAACGCGCGAGAGATCGCCGCTATCCGTGAGTCTATCCAGGACCTCGAAAGCACTGAGAACGAACTTCTCGCCCAGCGGCGACAGCTGAAAGCAGCTCAATCCGAATGGCGCCGCGTCCCGAAGCCTGGCGAACCAGCGCAGGCACCTGCTACTGACATCAACGAACCAATGAGCACCGCCCAGCTCAGCCCGCTTGCCGAGGATGCCATCGAGTCCCGGGTGGCTGCTCGCACCGACCACTTGCAGGCGACACAAGCACTCGACCAGGCCCAGAGCGCCGATGAAGCAATGCGCGAACTTGAGTCACTGTTCAAGCGGGAAGCAAGCCTCACCGTCGCGATCAGAGCAACCGAAGCAACCCTAACTCAACTGCTGAACGACACAATCCGCCCACTTGCCTCGGAAGTCGACCAGCGGTGGACAGCGCTGTTCCCCGACCGCGGCCACCTCAGTACAGAGGCAAGCGGTGACATCACCAGAAACATCAACGGCCACCCCCTGCCCTACGACTCCTTCAGTACGGGCGAAAGCATGGGCGCGACGATCCTGCTGCGACTCCTTGTTGCACAGATGGCCACCACGGCCGACTTCTGCTGGTTCGACGAACCACTCGAGCACCTCGACCCGGACGTCCGCCGGAGGCTCGCCAACCTCCTCTCTCGCGCTACCAGCGGAGAGGGCCAGTTGCGGCAGATCGTGGTTACTACTTACGAAGAACCACTCGCACGCCAACTTCAAGCACGAGACAGCGACCATGTAACGCTCATCGATGTTCGTCCGGCGTCGTAGCCCCACCCGTCCACGCCTTCCCGCAGGTTCAGGATGGCGAGCCCTGCAGGCGATGGGGTCGGCGCCGTCGCCACTCCACGAACTGGCCGGCTCGGTAGGAGGTCCGGACCCCGGGACTCGGCTATCCGACTCGGACACGCTGACAGCCTTCGGAGCGCTCGCAAGCCGCAACTCTGAGTGGAATCGCACCCGTAGTCACACCCTGGAACGGCGACAAGTGATCGACTCTGCGAGTGTTCTAGCTGGTCAGCCGTAGTGGGGCCGGAGGAATTCGAACCTCACCGGCTGGAACCTAAATCGGCTCCTACATGTAGCTCTAGCGGTAACCTGGGCAAACCGACCCTCAAGAGGGCCGAACCGAGGCGCCAGAGGCAGCGGCTGCCACACGTTCGCACCCAAACTCGCACCCATCGAGTTGATGCGGCTCAGGAGGATCACCTTGGGGGATGTCGATGCGGATCCTGCGAGCGCGGCGAACCAGCCTCGTAGCGGGCGCACGGGAAAAAGGTATCTGCAGACGGGAATCGTCGAGTGGAGTGGACGTCGACCCGATCGAATACACGTTGGGCCATGGAAGTCGAACTCCGAACATCCCCTACCGTAGCTGTTCAGCTGGTTGGTGGCCGTTGTGAGCCTGGGGGCGGCGTTTGAGATGATCTTGGCGTGTCTGGTGCGGAGGAGTTGTCACGTGAGGAGTTGCTCGCGCTGGTTTCCGCTCAGGCCAGGA
>NZ_JBARWZ010000186.1:0-8278 GCF_049647105.1 Actinophytocola sp. | reverse complement strand
TGTCGAGAGCACCGCGTGACCGCTCACCTGGGCAGGTAGGTCCCGGCCACGGGCACGTCCAGCGCACCACCGAAACGGGTCTCGCCGGACACGCCGTCGACGATCCACGCGCCCGTCGACGGCCGGTGGTGGAGCAGCCGGTCCGGCGACATCGGTGTCATGCTGGGCCCCGTACGCCCGCCCAGTCGGACGGGACACGGGCGCGTACGTCTGCGGAAACGCGACGATCCCCGGCCATCGTGAGTGGCCGGGGATCGTTGCGTATCAGTGTGTTTGGTCAGAAGTCGAACTCGCCGTTGTGGACACCGGCGAGTAACTTCTCCCACTCGTGCGGGGTGAACGCGAGGATCGGGCTCGCGTCGCCGAGCTTGGTGTCACGGACACCGATCAGGCCGGGTACGGATCCGACCTCGACGCAGCCGTTCTCTCCACCCTGGCTGAAGCTGGCCTTGTGCCAGTCGGTCGCGGCGGCGAGGGCGGAGACGGCGTCCTCGTACCTCATGATGATCAAAGATCCTTTGCTAGCTGACGGATGAACGCCGGGGAGTCTTCCGGCTTGGTGGCCTGGACCCGCAACCGGGTCAGGGCGTTGCGATACCTGGTGATCTCCTCCAGCTCCTCGTAGTAGTAGCCCTTGACGAGGGTCTCCACATACACGCAGCCGGGGTAGTTCTCCAGCTCCGGGGGCGCGGACAACAGCGTGAACGTGCCCTCGGTACCAGTGTGCGCGCCCGCGTCCAACGGGACCACCTGCACGTCCACGTTCGGCCGCTCGGCGAGCTCCGCCAGGTGATGCAACTGGGCGGTGGTCACCTCGCTGCTGACCACGACGCGGCGCAGCGCGGCCTCGTCGATCACCCGCCACACCTTCGCCGGATGATCCCGCTCCAATACCTCACGCTGGCGGGCCATCCGCAGGTCGACCAGCTGGCGGATCCCGGTGCCGGTCTCGGCGGGAACGTCGGCGTACCCGGCCCGGATCACACCTTCGGCATAGTCCGGGGTCTGGAACAGCCCCGGCGGCAATAGGGCGTCCCAGCCCTCGATCTGCGGCGAGGAGGACTCCAGGCCGAGGAACAGGTTGAAGTAGCTGCGCACCGACGGGCCGAAGCCGATCCACCAGTCCTTGCCGCGCTTGGCCCGGTCGCGCAGGTCCTGGAAGAACTCCGCTCGCTCGGTTTGGCCGTAAAGCTCGAGGAGCTTGTCCAGCTCCAGTGGTTTCGGCAGTGACCGGCCCGCCTCGATGTGGCCGATGCCCTGAACGCTGCCCTTGGTCGCCCGCGCGGCGTCCTCGCGGCTGATACGCCGCTCCTCGGGTTGTGCCTCGCGCATCCGCCGCATCTCGACGGCGAACCACCACTTGAGCGCGGTCGGGCTCTGCGCTGCCGCCACCGCGGCCTCCTCTCCCATCTGGGCGTTTTGGTGTCAGACAGTGTCCGGTCGTAGCCAAGGATCATCCATTCGGAGCACTTACATTTTGAGCACGCTCAGATGTAGCGTGCTCATTATGACCTGGCTCACCGTGAGGCATGACGCTACTCGGTAGCCGCGGTCCCACCAGGGGACGACCCGCCCTCAGCACGCACAAGGGAATGGCGATGGCCGAGAACGAGATGACCACGCAGGGACAGCCAAGGCCAGCGCGAGCTGTTCGTGGTGACCGCGCGGGGTCACCACCGGCAGCTCCCCGCGCCAAATCCCCGGTACGCGCACGAGGCGGCGACCGCGCTCCGGCCCGCGAGCCCGCCCGCTCAACACGTCGGAATCCCGGTGCGATAGTTGCGACCGGCACGCGGAAAATCGCTGTCTGTCACCGATCGTTGACTCTGCATAAGCCTAGGAGGCACGCCTCATTTGAACGCAGAAACCACCACGCGAGCACAGGAACTCCGCAACGAGCTGGTCGACAAGATCATCGAGGGACGTGAGCGGCGGGGCCTCACCTTGCCCGCCGACGTAGAACGCGCGCTGCGGATCGTGCCGCGTGAGCTGTTCATCCCCGGCGTCTCCCTGGAGGAGGCATACGCGAACACCGCGGTGGTCACCAAGCGGCGCGAGGACGGCGTGAACATCAGCTCGGTGTCCGCGCCTCACCTGATCGCGGACATGCTCGGGCAGGCCACCGGCCGCCACATCCTCGAGATCGGCAGCGGCGGCTACAACGCGGCGCTGCTGCGTGAGATCGCCGGTCCGAGCGGGTCGGTGACGACCGTTGACATCGACTCGGACGTCACGGACCGGGCACGCGCCTGCCTGGATGCGGCGGGCTACGCCGATGTCGAGGTCGTGTGCGCCGACGCCGAGTTCGAGATCGAGCCCGGCCGCCGCTACGACTTGATCATCGTGACGGTCGGGGCGTGGGACGTCCCCCCTGCCTGGATCAGCCAGCTTTCCGACGGCGGCACGCTCGTCGTCCCGCTCCGCACCCTGGGGATGACCCACTCCTGGGCGCTCCAGCGCACCGGGAACCAGCTGATCAGCCGCAGCAACCTCACCTGCGGATTTGTGCCCATGCAGGGCGCAGGCGCCAGCAAAGGCCGAGAGGTTCCTCTCGGGGACGGCGTCAACCTGTGGCTCACCGAGGCCCACCAGGACGTCGACGGCGCCCTGCTTCATGGCGTGTTCTCCAACGAGCGTCACGAAGTGTCCTCGGGTGTGATCGTCCCGTCCGGCCGGCGCTCCTCCGATCTTGACCTGTGGCTGGCGAGCCACGTGCCCGGATTCGCCGTGATGATCGCTCAGACCAGCGCCATCGACAGCGGTCTGGTCGATCCGTCGTGGCAGTACGGGACTCCCGCGTCAGTTCACGGCGCGACGTTGGCCTACCGCGGCCGGCTTCGCCAGGTCGCCGACGCCGAGTTCGAGTATGTCGCGTACGCCCACGGCCCCGACGGCGCACGGGCCGCCGAAGAGATGGCAGAGCAGATCCGGGCGTGGGATCGCGCTGGCCGCCCGGTACCGATCCTGCACGTCACCGCGATCGGCACGCCCGACACCGATCTCCCGGAAGGACTGGTGCTGGACAAGCGCCACAGCCGCGTGGTGTTCACGTGGCCAGCGGCGTAGCCACCCCTCCCGGGAACACCTCCTTCCTGCCAACGGAGTCACGGAAGGGGCGCAAGGAACCGCTCTGGAGAAAGGACGTTCTGATGGACCCCTTGGAGTTTCGCCTCAATGTGCGGCTCGTCGAAGGCGGCGCCGCACCCGCGACCGGGTCAGAGGACTGCACCTCGGACAACTGTGGTGACGGGAACACAGGCAGCGATGCCTGTACGACCAACGGCTGACAGCCGAGTGCTGGTGTGGCCCGGTCTTGCCTGCAAGGCCGGGCCACACTCTCGTGGCGGGAAAGACGGAGGTGCAGGTGCGCACGTACGAGGCCGTGGACGCGGCACTGATCAGGATCACGACGTTCCCCGCAGACGTGGAGTTGCCGCCGTGGCCGGACCTGGCCGGGGACGACGTGGCCGGCTGGCACGACTGGCTCCGGCACGTGTGGAGTTTGCCGGGGTTCGCCGACGCGGTGAGGATCGCGTCGGCTGAGCTGGCAAATCAGGTGGAGCGGCAGATCGCCGAACCACCACTCGGACGCAAGACCGTGCGCCGCGTGCGGCGGCTGGTCGAGACGGTGGCACGGTACCTGCTGCGCTGGACCAGCCGAGCGACGCCGTTCGGCCTGTTCGCCGGCGTGGCACCCGCGCACATCGGGGGCCGCGCGACAGTGCGGTGGAGCGGCGAGCATCAGACGGTGTTCCGGCCGGACGGTGCGTTCGTGGACGAGCAGGTCGAGCGGATCGAGCAGCTGGACACGCTGCGGACTGTCGACGTCGTGACGAACAGCCTCGGATTCGCCCGCGGCCGCTCGTGGATAATCCCGGGCACCGGTGCTGAAGACCGCTCCGGCACCGGAGATCACCTGTGGGATCTCGAGGTCGAACTCACCAGGCCCGTGCGCCTGGCTGTCGAGATCGCGCGGCAATCGATCCCCTTCAGCGACCTGGCCGACAAGCTCGCCGCCGAGGCCCCCGCCGTCGACCTCACGGTGATCGAGGAACTGCTGGCCCAGCTGGTAGCCCGCCGTGTGCTGCTCTCAGCCGTCCGCCCGCCGATGACCGTGACCGATCCAGCGGCCCACCTTGCCAGCTACGGAGACCTTCCCGACCGGACCGGGCGGGCCGCGGCCGATGTGCGGGTCGGCTGCTCGGTGACCCTGCCCGCCGCGGTCCTGCGCGAAGCAGAACAAGCGGCGTCGGCGCTCACGCTCATCGCGCCGCAGATGCCCTGGTGGCAGTCCTACCACCAGGCTTTCCTCGAACGGTACGGGCCGGGGGCCGTGGCGCCCGTGCGTGAGCTGGTCAGCCGATCCGGCCTGGGGTACCCCGCCGGCTTCCGGGAATCGTATCGGCGCGAAACCCGGGCACTGACCTCCCGCGACACGGCCCTGGCGATCATCGCCCAGCAGGCCGCCCTCGACGGCGGCCGCGAGGTCGTCCTCGACGACGATCTCATCGCCCGCCTGATGCTCGGGCAGCGAGCCCCGGTCCCGCACACCGAGCTCCGGTTCAGCTTGGCGGCAACGACTCTCGCCGACCTCGAACGCGGTGACTTCACACTCGCGGTCATCAGTGGGGCCCGGCACGCCGGAGTCACCGTCGGCCGCTTCCTGCATCTGCTCGCCGACACCGAGCGAGCGCGGTTCAAGCGCGCGTACGCGGCGCTGCCGACCGTGTCGCCCGAGGCGATGGCGGTGCAGGTTTCCGGGCCGCCCCTGGCCCGCAAGATGACCGCGGTGGCCAGGGTGCCCGAGATCCTGCCCGTCCTGCCGCTCGGGGAGTACCAGCAGACTCCCGGCATCACGCTGGACGACCTCGCCGTCACCGGCGACGCGCGCCGCCTGTGGCTCGTCTCCTTATCCCACGGCCGCCCCGTCGAGCCGATGCTGTTCAACGGCGTCAACCTCTCCGGCGGCCAGCAGCCGCTCGCGCGGTTCCTCACCGAGATCTGGACTGCCTTCTGCGCACCCTGCCGCCCGTTCAGCTGGGGACTCGTCGCCCGTGACCTGCCGTTCCTCCCGCGCATCCGCCACGGTCGGTCAATCCTGCACGCCGCCCGCTGGACCATCGCCGCCTCCGCGCTACCCGCCCTCGCCGAGCCTTTCGTCACCTGGCGGAAGGCATGGGAACGGCTGCGGGCGACCTGCCGGATCCCGTCGGAGGTGCTTCTCGGCACCGATGACGTGAGGATCCGCCTCACCCTGGAAGAACCCGCCCACCTGGCGCTCCTGCGCAGCCACCTTCGCCGACAGCAGGATGTGATCCTCACCGAAACCCAGGGCCCGGCCGGCTGGATCGACGGCAGACCTCACGAGATCGTCCTCACGCTCGCCCGGACGTCACCGCCCAGCACTCCTCAACACCCGCGGCCGGCGAAGACGCTCAACGCCATCGAGCACCGGCCGGGCCTGTCACCTTGGCTGTATGTCAAGGTTTTCGGCCGAAGCGATGACATCCTCGCGCGGACAGCCGAACTCGACGACGCCGCCGGGAGCGGCTGGTGGTTCATCCGCTACCACGAACCCGAACCCCACCTCCGGTTGCGGATCCCGCTCGGCGACGCCAGCCGGTTCGGTGCCGCTGCCCGGCAGTTCGGCACCTGGGCGGGGCTGCTCCGCACCGACGGGTTGCTGCACGACTACACGATCAACACCTACCGACCCGAAACCCGGTTCGGCACCGGACCGACGCTCGCCGCGGCCGAGGAGGTGTTCGCCGCCGACTCACACGCGGTCATCCAGCGCTTGTCCGGCGATCGGACGATCGCCACCGCGGCCGGGCTGATCAGCATCGTCGACGGCTTCACCGGGAACGGCCCCGGCTGGCTCATCAAGCACGTCGACCACCGCGGTGAGCCACACACTTCCGACCAGCCGATCAGCGACCATCGCGAACTCGTCATCCGCGCTCTGGGCACCGGCAGCGACGACCGGCTCCGGCAGGCCCTGGCGGACTACCGCGCGCACGCCGAACACGACGGCCTTGATCCGGACCGGATCCTGGCTGACCTCCTGCACCTGCACCACGTCCGGATGATCGGGGTGGGCATGGCGTCCGAGCGGCGCTGCCTGCGGCTGGCTCGCGCCACCGCCCTCACACTGCTCGCGCGAGGTGCGTCGTGAAGCCAGGGCAATCCCTCAGCGGCGGTGCCGCAGGGATCGCGCTCCTGCACATCGAGCAAGCCAGCACGGGCGCGGGAACGTGGGATCTGGCCAATGCGACGTTGAGCCACGCTGTCGCCGAAGGGATCAGCAAGTCGGACTCGGCCAGCCTCTACCACGGTGCCCCGGCGCTGTCGTTCGTCCTGCACGGAGCCGCCGACCGGCCCGGCCTCGCGCAGGCCAGGGACACCGTCGACGCTGGCACGGCCCTGATCACCCGCCAGCGCCTGGACGCCGCCCACGCACGCATCGACCGCCACGGCCGACCGGCGCTGGGCGAGTACGACCTCATCGGCGGTCTGACCGGCCTCGGCGTCGCGCTTCGCCGCAGCGGCGACCACGATCTCCTGCGCTCCGTCCTGACCTACCTGGTGCGCCTGACAGAACCCGTCGACGGGCTCCCAGGCTGGTGGTGTCCAGCAGGTCCCGAACGCACCCGACCCGGCCCCGCAGGCGGCCATTCCAACCACGGAATCGCCCATGGCATCACCGGTCCTCTTGCTCTCCTTGCCCTCGCCCACGGCGACGACATCACCGTTGACGGGCAGATCGACGCGATGACCCGCATCTGCCGGTGGCTCGACAGCTGGGAACAAAACCACGTCAGCGGCGGCTCCTGGTGGCCACAGGCCGTCACGCTCGCGGACCTGCAGCGCCACACGAGCGCCCAACCTGGCCCACGCCGGCCATCCTGGTGCTACGGGACGCCGGGCATCGCCCGAGCCCTCCAGCTCGCCGGCCGCGCGCTGCACGATCGCTCCCGCCGGCAGCGCGCCGAAGCCGCCTTCACCACGTGCCTCAACGACCCAGCCCAGCTGGACTCTCTCACCGACCGGAGCCTCTGCCACGGAACCGGCGGTCTGCTCGCGACCGCCCGCTGCATCGCCGCCGACGCCGTCGAGCAGGTCACCCTCACGTCGGCGACGCAGCGCCACCGGGACGCCACTGCCCCGGCCGACGAGCCTCCGGGATTCCTCGTCGGCGCGGCCGGCGCCACGCTCGCGACCATCGGCACCGTGACGACATCGTGGGACGCCTGCCTTCTGCTCCGCTGACCCGAAAGGCCATTGTGGACACGACCGCCTGGAACCAACTGAACATCGCCTATCCCGGCGACGACTCCGCCGAACGGGAACGTCACGCCGCTGAGCACCTGGGTGGCATCCTCCCTGCCGCTGAAGCCAGCGGGCTGATCACGTCCTGGTGGTTCATCCGGAAAGGCCCATGGCGCGTGCGCTACCTTCTCGCCAGTCCGCCCAGCAGCTCAGACAGTGACCCGATCCACGCGAGCCTCACCGCAGGAATGGCCTGGACCCGCGATATCTACGAACCGGAAACCCATGCCCTCGGTGGCCCCGCCAGCATGGATCTGGCCCACACGCTGTTCCACCACGACAGCAGCCACCTGTTGTCCTTCCTTCGCTCAGGCGCCGCCGACCGCAGGGAACGCTCCCTCATCCTGTGCACCGCGCTCATGCGAGCCGCCGGACTCGACATCAACGAGCAAGGCGACGTGTGGGCCCAAGTTGCCGAACACCGCGCCAGCGTGCCTGTCGCACCCGTTGACGCGGACGTGTGGAGTTCGTTCACCGACGACATCAGCCACATCCTCCGTGGCAGAGCCGGAACCGACGTGCTCGATCGCACGTGGCTCACCGCGTTCGAGGACGCGGGACGGGCGCTACGGACACTCCGCGCGGAAGGCGCACTCACCCGGGGACTGCGCGCCATCACCGCACTTCACGTCATCTTCCACTGGAACCGGATAGGACTGCCCGCGACAACCCAAGCCGCTCTCGCCCGAGCGGCGAAAGACGCCATCTTCGGCCGTCCCATCGATGAGATCCGCTCGGAACGTCCGGCCTCAGCCGGCTCCAGCAGCAAGGCTCGCTAGCGGCGCCCTGCACGCCCGCACGAGCGGCAACTGCTGGCTCGGTGAGTACGACGAGGCTGTTTCCCTGCTGTGGCGGGGTTTGCGGATCGCCCGCGATGTTGGTGCGAGGAGTGGTGAGGGCAGGCTGCTCGCCAATCTCGGGGTCGCGCATACTGGGCTCGCCGAGTTCG
>NZ_JBARWZ010000185.1:0-2624 GCF_049647105.1 Actinophytocola sp. | reverse complement strand
GCGCGTCCAACGGGCTGACCGCGCCGAACGGGCCGTCCCAGCAGCGGGTCATCCTGGCGGCGCTGGCCGACGCCGGTCTCGCACCGTCCGATGTGGACATGGTGGAGGCGCACGGCACCGGCACCCGCCTCGGCGACCCGATCGAGGCACAGGCACTGCTCGCCACCTACGGCCAGGACCGCGACGAGCCGTTGTGGCTCGGCTCGATCAAGTCGAACATCGGCCACAGCCAGGCCGCGTCGGGCGTGGCCGGTGTCATCAAGACGGTCATGGCACTGCGCAACGGCCAGCTGCCGCCCACCATCAACGTCGACGCCCCCACCCCCGAGGTCGACTGGAGCGCGGGGAACGTCGAGCTGCTCACCGAGGCCAGGCCATGGCCGGGCGCCGGAAGGCCGCGCCGCGCCGGGGTGTCGTCGTTCGGCATGAGCGGCACCAACGCACACGTGGTCATCGAGGAGGCGCCCGCCGCCGAGCCGGTGGACCCGCCCGCCATGACCGGTCCCGCCGACGTGCCGTGGCCGGTCTCCGCGCGCACCGCCGCCGGTGTCACCGCGCAGGCCGACCGCGTGCGCGACTGGGCAGGGGAGCGGGCCGGTCTCCGCCCGGTGGACGTCGGTCTCGCGCTGGGCACCACCCGCGCCGCGCTCACGCACCGGGCCGTGCTCTCCAGCGCGGGCAACGGCCTGATCCAGACGGGTGCCGCGACCGGCGGCCGCACCGCGTTCCTGTTCACCGGCCAGGGCGCGCAGCGTCCTGGCATGGGGCGGGAGTTGTACGCGACGTTCCCGGTGTTCGCGCAGGCGTGGGACGCGGTCGCCGAGCGGATCGGCGGCGTGCCACTGGCCGACGCGGACCTGCTGCACCGCACCGACGGCGCGCAGTCGGCGCTGTTCGCCATCGAGGTGGCGCTGTTCCGGCTCCTGGAGTCCTGGGGCATGGCACCCGAGTTCCTGCTCGGCCACTCCATCGGTGAACTCGCCGCAGCCCACGTCGCGGGGGTGCTGTCGCTCGACGACGCCTGCGCGCTGGTCGCCGCGCGCGGACGGCTGATGGCCGCACTGCCGGAGGGCGGCGCCATGCTCGCCGTCGAGGCCGCCGAGGACGATGTCCCCCCTGGCATCGACATCGCCGCCGTCAACAGCGCCACCTCGCTGGTCGTGTCCGGCGCCGAGGACGAGATCCAGGCGCTGACGGACCGGTGGCGCGCGGAAGGCCGCCGGGTCAAGCGGCTCGTCGTCTCGCATGCCTTCCATTCGAGGCTGATGGAGCCCATGCTCGCCGACTTCGCCGCCGTCGCGGCGTCGGTGACCTACCACGAACCCCGCATCGCCATGCCCGGCGACGTCACCGACCCGGACCACTGGGTGCGGCAGGTGCGCGGCACCGTCCGGTTCGCCGACGGCGTGGCGTGGCTGCGGGAGCGGGGCGTCACCGCGTTCGTCGAACTCGGACCAGACCCGGTGCTCTGCGCCCACGTCGACGGCGCGGTCCCTGCGCTGCGCACGGGCCGCGACGAGACGACGACCGTGCTGTCCGCCGCCGCGTCGGCGTGGACGCACGGCGCGCGGCTCGACTGGGCCGCACTGTTCGCCACCTGGGACGCCCGCCGCACCGAGGTCCCGACCTACGCGTTCGAGCGGGAGCGGTACTGGGCGGGCGGGCAGACGCCGTTGCTTGGCGCCGAGACGTCGCTCGCCGCGGGCGGGGTGGTGCTGTCCGGCAGGCTGTCGACGGCCTTCCAGCCCTGGCTGTCCGACCACCGCATCCTCGACCGGGTCGTGGTGCCGGGGACCGCGTTGCTGGAGATGGCGTTGCGTGCCGCGGCCCGCGCGGGCCGGCCCGCCGTCGCGGAGCTGACCCTGCACGCGCCGCTGGTCCTGCCCGAGCGCGGCGCGGTCCAGGTGCAGGTGTCGGTCGCCGCCGACGACACCCTGGAGATCCACGCCAGGCCCGACGACGACACCGCGCCATGGACCCGCCACGCAGGCGGCCTCGTCGCCGACGCCCCCGCCCCCGACGGCCTCGACCTGGACACCTGGCCACCCGGGGACGCCGTCCCGCTCGACCTGACCGGCCTCTACGACCGGCTCGGCGCGGTCGGCCTTGAGTACGGGCCCGCGTTCCTCGGCCTGCGTGCCGCATGGCGGCACGGGGACGACGTGCTCGCCGAGGTCGCCCTGCCCGAGGAGAACCGGCACGACCCCGGCGCGTTCGGCCTGCACCCGGCGCTGCTCGACGCCGCGGTGCACGCCGTCGGCGCCGCCGGCCTGTTCCCCGACGGTGCCCGCGTGCCGTTCAGCTGGTCCGGGGTGAGCCTGCACGCCACCGGCGCGGCCATGCTGCGGGTCCGGCTCACCCGCACCGGGCAGGACTCCCTGTGTCTGCGGGCCGCCGACGCGGCGGGCGCGACCGTCGCCACCGTCGACTCGCTCACCGTCCGCGCCCCGGCCGCCCCCGCCGGGGCGGGCCTGCCCGACGCACTGTTCACCGTCGAGTGGACCCCGGCCGCCATGGCCGGCACCGGCACCGCGCCCCCCGACGTGGCCGACCTGCCGTCCGGCCCGGTCCGTGCCGTGGTCGGCCACGCACTGGACCTGGTCCGCCCCCGGCGCGCCGGGCCC
>NZ_JBARWZ010000184.1:0-27486 GCF_049647105.1 Actinophytocola sp. | reverse complement strand
CGCGAGACCCGCGACCATCGCCCGCATCCCGTTGCGCAGCCGGGTCAGCCGCGAGGTGAACAACCCGTGCACGCCGCGGACCCGCGCGGTCGCCCGCCGCAGCGCCCTGCCCTCGCGCAGCCCGGCGGCACCGCTCAGCACAAACCCGGCCGCGCCCAGTTCGGCACGCGCCTCGACCAGCCGCCGCTGCATGCCGAACCCGAGCGCACGCAGGAGCGACAACAGCACCAGCCGAGGCACGCCGATGAGAAACGACGGCAGCGAACAGTTCACGAGGAAGGTCCGGACGGCTTGGGCGCGCTCGACCGAGGCCAGCGACGCGCGTGGTGCGTCGACCCGCCGCTGCCCGGTGGTCACCGCACGCACGTGCCGCATCCGCGCGGCGGGCACGCACAGCACCACGGTGTCCGCCCGGTTGGCGCGCCAGCCGAAGTCGATGTCCTCACGCAGCAACGTGATCGCCGCGTCGAATCCGCCGAGCCGCTCCCACAGGTCGCGCCGCACCAGCATCCCCGCGGACGGCACGGCGAGCACCTCGGTGCTCTGCCGGATCTCGTCGCCGAGCCGCGACCAGTCCACTTCGGACGGACCGAGCCCGGTCTGCCGGTGCCCGGACGCGTCGGTGGACAGGCCGGCCTCGACCACGATCCTCGGGTCGTCCCAGTCGAGCGCGAGCGGCCCGAGCACCCCGGCCGACGGCGACGCCTCGGCCGCGGTCAGCAGCGTCGCGAGGCACTCCGGGTCCGGTGCACAGTCGTCGTGCAGCACCCAGATCCAGCCACCCGGGTCACCCCAGCGCTCGATCGCGGCGGACACCGCGTCCTGGACGGCCGCCGCGAAACCGGTTTCGCGGTCCCGCGTAAGCACGCCGTCGAGCACGCGGTCCTCACCACGCGCGGCCTCGCTCAGCAGGCGTGGCGTGTCGTCGACAGAGCCCGTGTCCACGGCAAGCACATGCCGTGGCCTCGGCGTCGACGCACGCAACGCCGCCAACGCGGTCGGCAGCCACTGCTCGCCGTCATGGCAGACCAGCACCGCGAGCACTGGCGCGGTACGCAGCACCGGGGTGGCCCCCCATGAGCCGATTCGTGGCATTCGCACAAGATGCCATGAACCGGCTTCGGATTGCTGCTAGACGGCCCGTTTCTTCAGCTTGCGCCGCTCCCGCTCGGACAGTCCGCCCCAGATGCCGAACCGCTCGTCGTGCCCGAGTGCGTACTCGAGACACTCCGCGCGGACCTCACAGCCCTGGCAGATGCGCTTGGCTTCCCGGGTGGACCCACCCTTCTCCGGGAAGAACGCCTCCGGGTCCGTCTGCGCGCACAGGGCACGCTCCTGCCACTCCTGCTCATCCCCGTCGTCGAACAGCTCGGCGAGCACGCCCAACTCCTCGTGCGGGCGTTCCCCCCACGCCACGACGCCACCACTCCCACTGGTCAGATCGTTCAGTTCGATTCCCTGCATGCCCGTCCGCCTCCTCGCCTTTCGCGCTCCCCGGGTTGGCGGACACCACCCACCACTACTCCACTAGTGGCGAATGACATCGATGTGATTACACCCGTGTAGTCGCGGCGCGTCAAGCGAAGCACCCGGGTGGGTGATGCCCTATGGGGCAAACGGAAATAGCTCGACGAGATGACGCAATATCAGGAAAACCGAACACCCCCACAGCGACGTAACACGCAACGTTGACACACTGTGGGCGTGCAGCGATCAGCGGTCCGGCCCTCGCCTGTGTTCCTGGCCATCCTCGCCATCACGATCGGCGGCGGGGTCCTCATCCTGTTCGGGGACCCGTTCCCGAACCAGGACCCGGCGATCCCCATCGCGGCGGGGACGTTCCTGCTGGTGCTCGGCGGCTGGGGCGTCTCACTGTGCCTGCACGAGTTCGGGCACGCGTACGTCGCGTATCGCGGCGGTGACCGCGAGGTGTACTTCAAGGGCTATCTGACGCTCGATCCACGCAAGTACACCGATCCGATCTTCAGCCTCGTGGTGCCGCTGCTGATCCTCGCGATCGGCGGAATTCCGCTGCCGGGTGGCGCGGTGTTCATCAACCACTACTCGTTGCGGAACAAACGCGTCGAGTCGGCGGTGTCGCTCGCCGGACCGTTCTTCAACCTGCTGCTCGGCCTCCTGTTGATGATCTCGGTGGCCGTGTTCCAACCCACGTTCTGGCTCGCCGCCGCGCTGTCCTATCTCGCGATGTTGCAGATCATCGCGTTCGTGCTGAACATCCTCCCGATCCCCGGCCTGGACGGCTGGGGCGCGATCGAGCCGTGGCTCTCCCCCGAACTGCAGCGGTTCGGCGCGAAGGCCCGGCCGTGGGCGCCGCTGATCCTGTTCGCCTGCCTGATCGGCCTGCCCGCGGTCGGCGGCGTGTTCTTCGACCTCGCCTACGGCCTCTACGGGCTCATCGGCGGCGACGCCATCGACGCCAAGTACGACTTCTTCGGGTGGACCGAGAGCCTCCCGGCGTTCGGCTCGCTCGCGTTCCGTTTCTGGGCGTGAGGCACGATTGGCACCGTGAATGTCGTTGTGCTGGTCGGTGGTGTCGGTGGAGCAAGGTTTCTGCAGGGGGTGAAGCACGCACTCGGACCCGGTCACGAGATCACGGCGATCGTGAACACCGGTGACGACGTGTGGCTGCACGGACTGCGGGTCTGCCCGGACCTGGACACCTGCATGTACACCCTCGGCGGCGGCATCGACACCGAGCGTGGGTGGGGCCGCACCGGCGAGACGTGGACCGTGAAGGACGAGCTGGCGGCCTACGGCGCGGGCTCGGAGTGGTTCGGGCTGGGCGACAAGGACATCGCCACGCACCTGGTCCGCAGCCGGATGCTGCGCGCTGGCTACCCGTTGTCGCAGGTCACCGAGGCCCTGTGCGCCCGGTGGCAGCCCGGCGTGCTGCTGCTGCCGATGAGCGACGACCGGGTCGAGACGCACGTGGTGATCGACGACCCTGACACCGGCGAGCGGGCGGCCGTGCACTTCCAGGAGTGGTGGATCAGGCACCGGGCCTCGGTGCCCGCGCACTCGATCCTGCCGGTCGGCGCGGACGAGGCGAAGCCGGCGCCGGGCGTGCTCGACACGATCGCCGCCGCGGACGTGATCCTGCTCGCGCCGTCGAACCCGGTGGTGAGCGTCGGCACGATCCTGGCGGTCCCCGGTGTGCGGACCGCGCTGGTGAAGGCGGCCGCGAAGATCGTCGGCATCTCGCCGATCGTGAACGACAAACCGGTGCGGGGCATGGCGGACGCGTGCCTGTCCGCGATCGGTGTCGAGACCACGGCCGAGGCCGTCGGGCGGCACTACGGCGCCCGCGCCGCCGGTGCGGACGGGATCCTCGACGGCTGGCTCGTGCACACCGGCGACACCGCGGCCGTGCCGGACGTCGAGGTGCGCGCCGTGCCACTGCTGATGTCCGATGTGGACGCCACGGCCGCGATGGTGCGTGCCGCGTTCTCCCTCGCGGGAGTGTCCGGTGATTGATCACGCGGCGGCGGGCAAGGTCGAGATCCTGGCCGTCGAGGGGCTGCCGGAGTTCCGGCCCGGCGACGACCTCTCCGGTGCGATCGCGAGCGCGGCGCGCTGGCTGCGGTCGGGCGACATCGTCGTCGTGACGAGCAAGGTCGTGTCCAAAGTAGAGGGACGACTGGTGCGGGTGCCCGCCGATCCGGAGGAGCGGGATCGGATCCGGCGGCGGCTCGTGTTCGAGGAGTCGGTGCGGATCATCGCGCGCAAGGCGCGGACGCTCATCACCGAGAACCACCTCGGCATCGTGCAGGCCGCGTCGGGCATCGACGCGTCGAACGTGGCGGCCGACGAGCTCGCGCTGCTGCCCGCCGACCCGGACGCGTCGGCCCGTGCGCTGCGGTTCGGGCTGCGGGAGCGGCTCGGCGTCGAGGTGGCGGTCGTCATCACCGACACGATGGGCCGCGCGTGGCGGGTCGGGCAGACCGACGCCGCGATCGGGTCCTCCGGCATGGCGGTGCTGCACGGCTACCGGGGGCAGATCGACCGGCAGGGCAACGAGCTCGCGGTCACCGAGATCGCGGTGGCCGACGAGGTCGCGGCGGCCGCGGACCTCGTGAAGGGCAAGCTCGGCGCGCTGCCGGTGGCGATCGTGCGCGGGCTGGCGATCGGCTCGGAGACGGCCACGGCCCGCGACCTGGTGCGGCCGGTCGACGAGGACCTGTTCCGGCTGGGCACCGAGGAGGCCGTCGCACAGGGCAGGCGCGAGGCGGTACTGCTGGCGGGCCCGGTCCGGTCGTTCACGAACGAGCCGGTGGCCGACGACGTGCTCAGGGACGCGGTCGCGGCCGCGCTCACGGTGTCGGGCCAGGTCCGGTTCGCGCACGTGGCGGAGCAGCGCAAGCGGCTGCTGGACGAGCTGGCCATCGACGCGACCGAGATCGTGCTGGTGTCCGGCGACGAGTTCGAGGCAGGCGCCGCGGTGCGCGGCCTGGTGGTGGCGCTCGCGGCGGAGGGCATCGGCGCCTTCTGGGTGCCGATCCCCGATCCGGACGCGGTGCGCACGATGCTGGACCTGCCATGGGCACCGCTCTGCGCGGTCGCGCTGGGTCACCCGGCGTCCCCCCTTACCCCTCAGCACCCGGCTGACCTCGACGAACGGTTCCTCCAGCGATGAACTTGCACGACGACGCGTACGCCACACTCGCGGACTGGCGCCCGGCGGAACCCGGCCAGCGGTCGCTGCGGGAGGCGTTTCTCGGCTTCATCGCGGCCCGCCAGGACGCCTGCATGCGCTCCTGCGAGCCGGGGCACATCACGGCCTCGGCGCTGGTCCTCGACTCGACCGGGTCCGAGGTGCTGCTGACGCTGCACCCACGCGTCGGCGCGTGGCTGCAGCTCGGCGGGCACTGCGAGGAGACCGACGAGACGCTCGTTGGCGCGGCACTGCGGGAGGCGTCGGAGGAGTCGGGCATCGAGGGCCTGGTGATCGAGCCGACGCCGATCCACGTCGACGTGCACCCGATCACGTGCTCGCTCGGCCTACCGACCAGGCACTTCGACGTGCGGTTCCTGGTCACCGCCCCCGAGGGCGCGCAACCGGTCCGCAGCGACGAGTCGCTCGACCTGCGCTGGTGGCCGGTGACCGGCCTGCCCCCGGACCCAACGGGTACGACAGGCCTGCCCGCCATGCTGGCGGCGGTGTGATGCCCTCAGGGCATCAGATCTCGCGGTAGTCCCTCGGGGAGAAGCGGGGACCGTAGCGGGGTTTGCCGGGGCCACCCGCCTCGATGTAGCGGACGACGCGGTGGCGGTGCGGTGCGTACGGGCGCAGCACCTCGAGCATGCCATCGTCGTCGACCTTGCGGCCGAGCAGCGCGTAGCCGACGAGCCCCGGGATGTGGAAGTCGCCGACGCTGACCGCGTCCGCGTCGCCCCACGCCCGCTGCGCGACCTCGGCCGCGGTCCAGAACCCGATGCCCGGCACCTTCCGCAGCAGGTCACGGCCAGCGCGGCCACGAAGCTCGGCCGCCTTCTCCAGCCGGTGCGCGACGCGGGCGGCGGCCACGATCGCCTTCCTGCGCGCCAGGTCAACGCCCGCCCTGTGCCACGCCCAGTCGGGGATGGCCTCGACCGCCTTCGGGGTGGGCGGCGCGAACATGCCTGCCGGTGCGGGCCCTGGCGCTGGGGTGCCGTAGCGGCGGCACAGGTCGCGCCACGAGCGGCGTGCCTCGGTGCCGGTGACCCGCTGTTCCAGCACGGACGGCACGAGCAGGTCCCACACCCGCCCGGTCGAGTTGAGCCGCAGCGTCGGGATGCGCTTGCGCAGGTCGGCGATGAGCGGGTGGTGCGCCTCGAAGTCGGAGTCGTCGTCCTCGGCGCCGAGCATCGCGGGCAGGCCGTCGAGGAGCACCTGAGCGCCGTCACCCCATGCGGTGGCGTGGACCGTGCCGCCTCGGCGGCGCAGCGCGAGCGTCCCGACCCCGGCTGGGGTGTTGGCGGCGAACCAGGTCACGCCGGCCGGGGTGGTCACGCACGCCGGATCGGCGGGACCCCTGCGCAGCGGCCGGAGCAGGGCGGCCAGTTGCAGCGGGAAGTCCGGCCGCCAGGTGCGCTCACGAGATGCCTGCACGAGCGGCCACGGTACCCCGTTATGTTGGGCAGATGAGCGACCTGCACATGGTGGTGCCCGCGGGCGGCAGCGGCACCCGGCTGTGGCCGCTGTCCCGAGCCGCGTACCCGAAGTTCCTGCACGCGCTGACAGGCACGGACCGCTCGCTGCTTCAGGCGACGTTCGACCGGCTGGCGCCGCTGTGCTCTGCGCAGAACCTGCTGGTGGTGACGGGTGTCGCGCACGCGACGTCGGTGGCGCGGCAGCTGCCGGAACTGCCGGAACGCAACATCCTCGTCGAACCGTTCGCCAGGGACTCCTGCGCCGCGATCGCGCTGGCCGCGGCGATCATCGAGGAGCGGTCGCCGGGCGGGGTGATGGCGTCGTTCGCGGCGGACCACCTCATCGCGGACACGGCCGCGTTCTCGTCGGTGGTGCGCGACGCGATCACCGGCGCCCGCGACGGCAAGCTGATGACCATCGGCATCACCCCGACCAGGCCGGAGACCGGCTACGGCTACCTGCAGCTGAGCTCGCCGGCGGTGGCCGGGCAACGCCAGCAGGTGCTGGAGTTCAAGGAGAAGCCGACCCACGAGGTCGCCACCGAGTACGTCACGTCCGGCGAGTACCTGTGGAACGCGAGCATGTTCCTGTGGCTCACCGAGGTGTTCCTGGCCGAGCTGGCGGCCCGCCGCCCGGACGTGCACGACCCGGTCCGCGAGATCGCCAAGGCCTGGGA
The DNA here is from genome assembly GCF_049647105.1 of Actinophytocola sp. Lineage (GTDB taxonomy): Bacteria > Actinomycetota > Actinomycetes > Mycobacteriales > Pseudonocardiaceae > Actinophytocola. Next base: position 20,659 of record NZ_JBARWZ010000184.1, on the reverse strand, counting down.
CACCCCGGCACAGGAGGCGGTGCTTGGCGAGCTGTGGCCGACGATCCCGAAGGTGGCGGTGGAGTACGCGGTGATGGAACCCGCGGCCGAGGAGGGCAAGGTCGCCACCGTTCCCGGTGACTTCGGCTGGAACGACATCGGGGACTTCGAGACGCTGGGTGAGCTCCTTGGCGAGGACATCGACGGCGGCGCCCGGGTGGTCGACGTACAGGGCGACCGCCCACCCGTCGTGGTCGTCGACGGCGACGGCGTCATCGCGGTCCCGTGCTCGTCCAGGGTCATCGCCACACTGGGCGTCCGCGACCTGATCATCGTCGACACGGCGGACGCGGTGCTGGTCTGCCGCCGCGACCGGGCTCAGGACATCAAGAAGCTGACGGAGTTGCTAAGGGAAAAGGGTCACGCCGCCCACGTGTGATTTCCCGGATCTTCGCTGACGCGGAGCCGATTAAGGAATACGCTGGACCCAACATCGACGACGCGACAGGGACGAGGTCGACATGGACCCCCGTGACCGGGCCGACGCCATCCTGGCGCGGGCCCGCGCGCGCGGCGCCTTCGTGGTCACTCCGGAGAGCGCCGTATCGCCGATGGACGCCGCGAGCACACTGCAGATCCCCCGTGCGGTGGTGGCCGCCGCCGACGGCCGGGATCCCGAGGCGACGATGGTGGTGCCCGCGGCCGAACTGCCGGCCATCGCGCAGGAAGCACTCACGGACGTGGTAGCGGTGCCACACCCAGGCCCGAGATCACGGCAGCGACGCCTCGAGCAGCACCAGAACATGCTGGCGGCCCGCGAAGCAGCGACCCGAGTGCCGGAACCAGAAGAAGTAGAAGGCCTGGTCCCGACGATGAAGGAACCCCCGTCGATGGGCAGCCTGTCCCAGCGACTCGAAGGCTGATCCCACCCAGGCACGGCCGCGGGCCCCCGAAATCCAGCGTAGACGGCACCACCGACAGGATCGGGCGCCAGGATCAGCCCTTTCGGCGACCCTCGACCTTCAACCGCAGTGCCAGCCCCGCGCGGACCCCGGCCCGCACCGGCGCCCACCGCACGCCCTGATGCCGGTCGGCGATGAACCGGTAGGCACTCTCATGGTGCACAGCCAGCATCCGCGCGGACGCCTGAGCGGTCGAGTGCCCCTGGATGTGCACGACCTCGGCTGACGGCACGTAGACGTTCTGCCATCCGGCCCGCGACAGCCGGTCCCCGAGATCCACGTCCTCGAAGTACATGAAGTACCGAGGGTCGAACCCGTCCACGGAGTCGAAGGCGGACCGCCGCATCAGCAGGCAGGACCCGGACAACCACCCGGCTTCCCGCTCGACCACCGAAGTCGACGACTGCTTGTATGCCCGCGTCCAGGGATTACCGGCCCACACCCGCCCGACCACGGCATGCCCGATCCCCTTGCCCAGCGAGGGCACGAGCCGCGCGGACGGATACACGACCCCGGACGGCTCCCGGATCAACGGCCCGAAGGCCCCGCCACGAGGCCACCGCGTGGCCGCCTCCAGCAGCACGTCCAGCGACCCGGCCCCGAACTCGAGGTCGGGGTTGGCGACGACGATCCACCCGTACTCGGCTCCGAGGGTCGCGACCCCACGGTTGGCGGCCGTCCCGTAACCGAGGTTGCCGCCGGTGTGCAGCAGCGTGACACCGGGGCGGGCGGCGGCCTTCTCCGGCGCGCCGTCGACAGAGCCGTTGTCCGCGAGCACCACCGAATAAGGCCTGGTCGTCGCCTTTTCCAGCGTGTCAAGGCAACGCTCGAGCGTCTCGCCCGGCGAGTAGGTCACGATGACGACTGCCAGCTCCTGGCCATAATCCTCAGACACGCCGGAACATTCTGCCCTTCACCGCGAACGGCGGTGCGCCCGGTACGCCTTCTCGTACGCCACGCGATGGCTCTCCGCACTCGTGAGCCACGAGAACTCCTTCGCCCGGCGCTGTGCCGCGGTCGCCAGGTTCGACCGGAGCGCACCGTCGTCCAGCAGTTCGGTCAGTGCGGCCGCGATGTCGCCGGCGCCCACCCCGCAGTAGGCCACCGCGTCGCCGCCGACCTCGGGCAACGCGAGTCGCCGCGTGGTCAGCACGCACGCGCCGCACGCCATGGCCTCCAGGACCGGCAGGCCGAAGCCCTCACCCAGCGACGGGTACGCCACCAGCGTCGCGCCGCCGAGGAAGCCCGCGAGGTTGTCGAACGGGAGGTAGCCCGCCCTGATCACCCGCAGGCGGTGCGGCACGTCGTCCAGTGCCCGTTCCACCTGGCGGTCCCAGCCCGGCTGGCCCGCGAGTACCAGCGCGGGCGGCTCCGCACGGCCCCGGCACGCGGCCGCGAAGCCACGGATGAGCGCCGGGACGTTCTTGCGTGGCTCCAACGCGCCGAGGAACGCGACGTACGGCGTGTCCGGGCCGAGGCCGACCAGGCGACGGACCGCCGAGACCTCCTCCATCGTCGGCACGTGGAACCGGTCGTTGTCGACACCGTGCTGGATGATTTCCAGGCGATCCGGCTTGGCACCCGCCACCCGGCCCAGCTCGGCGGCGGTGGCGGCGGACGGAACGACGCACAGCGACGCCCTGGCCAGTGCCGTCCTGGTCCACGCGCGGAAGAAGCGGGCCTTGATCGAGTGGTGCAGCACCGCGTCGGTGAAGAACGTCGCGTCGTGCAGGGTGACCACGGACGCCGCCGGGTTCGCGAGGGCGGTCGTGTAGTGCGGGGAGTGCAGCACGTCGACGCCCAGCCTGCGCACGAGCCGTGGCAGCGTCGTCTGTTCCCACGTCAGCCTGGCGGTGCGGGTCGCGTTGGACTCCGACGTCGGCACGATCCGCGAGCGCGGCGCCAGCCTGCCGTACAGCGCGACGTCCCTCGGCTGGCAGACGACGGTGATCGGCGCGCCGTCCGAGTCGAGGGCGTACACGAGCGAGTCCACGTACCTGCCGACGCCGCCGCGGTCCGCGGGCACAGCGGTCGCGTCGATCAGTACGCGGGGATCTGCCACGGGTAGCAGAGTACGACTGCCGACACCTTCGGTTATCACGACTGGGTGAAAAACCCACCGAACCGGTTGCTCAACGTGCATTAGCCATCGCGAAAAATCGCACATGCAACCGCCACAGCTCCGCCGCGGCGTGTTCCCACGTGAACGCGGCGGCCCGCAGCAGGCCCTGCGCGACACGTTCCGACGTCGCCACCGACGAGTCGACGACCTCCCGCAACGCACTCGCGAGCGCGTCCGCGTTCCCGCGCGGCACGGTCAGGCCGGTGCCGCCCGCGACCTCGACCAGCGCGGGCACGTCCGTGTGCACCACCGGCGTCCCCACGGCCATGGCCTCGAGGACCGGCAGGCCGAATCCCTCGGCACGGCTCGGCACCGCCAGCACGCTCGCGCGGCGCAGGATCGCCGAGAGGTCCTCGTCGTCGACGCGGCCAAGCACGTGCATGCGGTGGGCGGGGAAGCCGTGCTCGGCGGCCAGCTCGGACAGGTTCACCTCGCCCCAGCCCCGCGGGCCGACGATCACGAGCGGCAGGTCGGGCGCGTGCCGCTTGGCCATCGCACGGACCAGCACGTCGAGGCCCTTGCGTGGCTCGACCGTGCCGACCGCCAGTACATAGGTCTCCGGCAGCCGCAGCCTGCCGGTCTTCAGCGCGGCCAGGCTCGGGTCCATGTGCTGCCGGAACACCTCCGGCACGCCGTGGCCGACGACCGCGACCGTCGCCGGGCCGGGCGCGTGCACCTGCAGCTCCTCGGCGACCGCGGCGGTCGGCACCACGATCGCGTTCGCGCGTTCCGCTGCCCGGCGGATGGCGGCCTGGTGCCAGGTGGCGCCCCGGCGGGTCAGCGTCTCCGGATGGGTGAACGGCACGGTGTCGTGCACGGTCACCACGAGGCTGCGGCCGCGCTTCGGGGCGGGCGGGGCGAGCGGGGTCGGCGCGTGGACGGCATCGCCGCCCGGCCACAGGTGCACGCCGCGCTCCCACAGCGCGGTGAGGCCGCGGCGCGGCAGCGGCAGCGCACGCGGACCCGCGACGTTCGGCACCACGGCAGGCGCGAGGTCACGGTGGGTCGCGGTCACGGTCGCGACGGTCCACTCCGGCGGTATCGAGGCGGCCATCGCGGTGAGCAGCTCACGGGTGTAGCGCCCGGTCCCACCGGGGACGGGAGCGAGGAGCTGCTCGGTGAGCACGACGAGCTCGGGCACCGGCTCAGGGTACGGTTTCGCGCTGTGACCGGCCCGTTGACACGCAGCACGATTGTGGTCGTCACCTGGCGAGGGAAGGACCACGTCAGCGCCTGTCTGGACGCCGTCGCCGCACAGACCCGACCGCACCGGCTCCTGGTGGTCGACAACGCCTCCGACGACGGCACCGCCGACGTGCTCGCCACGCACCCGGCGCGCCCCGAGGTGCTGCGCCTGCCCGCCAACGCCGGCTACGCCGGCGCGCTCGCGGCGGTGACGGTCGTGACCGAGTTCACGGCGTGGCTCAACGACGACGCCGAGCCGGCACCCGACTGGCTCGCCGCCCTGGAGGACGCCCTCGACCAGCGGAAAGAGGCCGCCGCGGCCGGGTCGCGGATGGTCGCGGCCGACGGCACGGTGATCTCGCTCGGCGTCGGTCTCACGGCCGACGGGCACGGCGTCGACCTGGTCGACGAGGCGCCGGTGTTCGGTTTCTGCGGCGGCGCGGCGCTGCTGCGGACCGAGGCACTGCGGCGCGCGGGTGGCGTGCCCGCCCGGTTCTTCTGCTACTACGAGGACACCGACACCGCGTGGCGGCTGCGGCTCGCCAACCACACGATCGTGTCGGTGCCGGCCGCGCGGGTGGTCCATCGGCACGGCGCGAGCACCCGCCCAGGGTCGCGGCTGTTCCACCTGTGGAACGAGCGCAACCGGCTCGCCATGCTGATCCGCTGCGCCCCAGCGGGCGTCGCGGCGCGCGAGGTGGCGCGGTTCGCGGCCATCACCGCCCTGCTCCCGCTCCGAGGGCGGACCGGCCGGCGCCCATGGAACTTCCGCGTCGGACTGCGGCTGCGGGTGCTGCGCGAGCTGGTCGCTTCGCTCCCGCAACTTCTTCGCGAACGCAAGGCCGTCACCGACCTCGCGGAAACCCCCCGTTCGGCGGTGTGGCGGGCGGCAAGATCACCGATCTCGCCCGGTTGAGCGCTCGTCACATGGTGTGATGGGGCAGGCTGGACCCCACTGCGCAACCCCGAGGAGCATGAGTGCCCGATCCGGCGCTACGACCCGTCGTCTCGGTCATCGTCGTGAACTACCGCGGCGCCGAGGACACCGTCACCTGCCTGCGCGCGCTGCGCGAGGAACTGGACTACCCCGCGGAGCGGCTGCAGCTCATCTGCGTCGACAACGCGTCCGGCGACGGCAGCGTGGCGCGGATCAGACAGGTGCCGGGCGTCGAGGTCATCGAGTCGGGCGCCAACCTGGGCTTCGCCGGCGGGTGCAACGTCGGCGCGCAGCACGCCACCGGCACCGTCCTCGCGTTCCTCAACAACGACGCCCGCCCGCACCGCGACTGGGTCAGCACGGCGGTCGACGTGCTCAAGGCCGACCCGACGGTCGCCGCCGTCGCCAGCAAGGTCCTCGACTGGGACGGCGAGCACATCGACTTCGTCGACGCGGGGCTGACCTGGTTCGGCATGGGCTACAAGCGGCATGCCGGGCAGCCCGTCAGCGACTTCCCGGCCGGCTCCCACGACGTCGCCAAGGACGTCCTGTTCGCGACCGGCTCCGCGATGTTCGTGCGGGCGCAGGTGTACCGGCGGCTCGGCGGGTTCGACGAGCGGTTCTTCATGTTCTACGAGGACGTCGACCTCGGCTGGCGGCTGAACCTGCGTGGCTGGCGGGTGCGCTACGAGCCCCGCTCGCTCACCTTCCACCGCCACCACGCCTCGATGTCCAAAGTGGACTCCGCGGACAACGCGCGTGAGCTGTTCCTGCTGGAGCGCAACGCGCTCGCGGCCCTGTACAAGAACGTCTCCGACACCACGCTGGCCAAGGCCCTGCCCGCGGCGCTCGCGCTCGCGGTCCGGCGCGCGACCGCCCGCGGCGACGTGGACGCCACGCAGCTGGAGATCGGCAGGCCGGACACCGGGAAGTCCACCGTCGAGATCCCGCGCACGACGCTCGCGGGCATCCTCGCGATCGACCAGTTCGTCGAGCTGCTGCCCTCCCTCGCCGCGTCCCGCCAGGCCGAGCAGGCGGCGCGGGTGCGGTCGGACGCGGACCTGATCCCGTTGATGCGCAAGGCGATGGAGCCCGCGTACCCGCTGCCCCGCTACCTCGCCGCGCACGACGTGCTCGTCGACGTGTTCGGCATGGAGGAGGCGTTCGGCGCTCGCAGGAAGGTCCTGGTGATCACCGGCGACGCGCTGACCGAGCGGATGGCGGGCCCTGCGATCCGCGCGTGGAACATGGCCGACGTGCTCGCCGCGGAGCACGAGGTCCGGCTCGTCACGGTCAACCCGCTGTGCTCACCGCCGGAGGCGCCGTTCGCGGTGGCCCAGGCGCGGCAGCGCGACCTGTCCCCGCACGTGGCGTGGGCGGACGTGGTGGTGCTGCAGGGGCACGCGCTGGAGATGGTGCCGGAGCTGAAGAAGGCCGCGTCCACCAAGGTCGTGGTCTGCGACATGTACGACCCGATGCACCTTGAGCTGCTGGAACAGGGCAAGGACGACACCGACGAGCAGCGCGAACTCGACCTCGTCGGCGTCACGAACGTCCTGAACGCGCAGCTGGACCGCGGCGACTTCTTCCTGTGCGCTTCGGAGCGGCAGCGGCACTTCTGGCTCGGCCACCTGACCGCGCTCGGCAGGCTCACCCCTTCGCTGTACGACAGCGACCCGACGGTCCGCTCGCTGCTGGCGGTGGCACCGTTCGGCCTGCCAGGCAAGCCACCGCAGCGCACGGCGTCCCCGATCCGAGGCCCGATCGCGGGCGAGTCCGACAAGGTGATCATCTGGGCGGGCGGCGTCTACAGCTGGTTCGACCCGCTGACGCTGCTGCACGCCATGGACCGGCTGTCGCGCAGGCATTCCGACGTGCGGCTGCTGTTCCTCGGCATGAAGCACCCGAACCCCGAGGTGCCGGAGATGGACATCGGCGCCCAGACGCGGGCGCTGTCCACGCGGCTGGGGCTGACGGGCTCCCACGTGTTCTTCAACGAGACGTGGGTGCCCTACGCGGACCGGCAGAACTGGCTCCTTGACGCGGACTGCGGGGTCACGACGCACTACGAGCACGTGGAGACGACGTTCGCGTTCCGCACGCGGGTCCTCGACTACCTGTGGACCGGCCTGCCGATCGTGACCACGGACGGTGACTCGTTCGCGGACCTGGTCCGCGCCGAGAACCTCGGCGTGGTGGTGCCGTCGGAGGATCCGGACGCACTGGCCGACGCGCTCGAGAAGGTCCTGTACGACACCGAGTTCGCCGCCGCGGCCCGCGAGCGGATCGCGGTGGTACGGGAGCGGTTCACGTGGGAGACCGCGCTGGCGCCGCTCGTGGCGTTCTGCCGCAACCCGTCTCCGGCCGCGGACCGGCTGCCGGGTACGGGCCCGCTCGTGCGCAACAAGGCGCTCGGCGTCGGCGGCACGTTGCGCCGCGACCTGGACCTGGTGAAGTCCTACCTCGACAACGGCGGCCCGGCCGAGCTGACCAGACGAGCCGCCGGCCGGGTGAAACGGCTGGCCGCGGACCGCCTGCGGAAGGGCCGCGAGGATGGCTAGCCGGACGCGGGTGCTGGTGGACGGCACCCCACTTCTCGGGGCCAGGACCGGCGTCGGCCGGTACACCGCGGCACTGGCGGAAGAGCTGGCCTCGATGTCCGCCGTTGACATGCGCGCGGTGGCGTTCACGTTGCGGGGCTGGCGGAAGCTCCGCAAGGTGCTCCCGCACGGCACGCGCTCGCGCGGCATGCCGGTGTCCGCCAGGTTGTTGCGCCGCTGCTGGCTGCGGGCCCCGTTCCCGCCGATCGAGCTGTTCGCCGGGCTCACCGACGTGGTGCACGGCACGAACTTCGTGCTGCCGCCCGCGTTGCGGGCCGCGGGCGTGCTGACCATCCACGACCTGGCGTTCCTGGACGCGCCCGGTGATCTCGCTCCGTCGGACGAGCAGCTGCCGCAGCTGGTGGCGCGGTCGGCCGCCCGCGCGGATGTCGTGTGCACGCCGACGCAGGCGGTCGCGGACGTGGTCATCGACCGGTTCGGCCTGTCGGAGGACAAGGTGATGGTGACCCCGCTGGGTATCGACCTGGCGTGGTACACGGCGCGGCCGCCCAGCGAGGCGCTGCGGCGGCGGATCGGGTTGCCGAAGGAGTACCTGCTGTTCGTGGGGGCCGCCGGTCCGCGCAAGGCGCTGGACTGGCTGCGCAAGGCGCACGAGAACACGCCCGGCCTGCCGCCGCTGGTGCTGGCCGGGCCGGGGCACAACCGCGACGACCCCGCCGTGACGTCGATCGGCTATCTGTCCGATGTGGATCTTCGGAGCGTGGTCGCGGGGGCGTCGGCGCTGGTGTTGCCGTCCAGGGACGAGGGTTTCGGGTTGCCGGTGCTGGAGGCGCTGGCCTGCGACGTGCCGGTGGTGTGCTCGGACCTGCCCGCACTGCGTGAGGTGGCCGGTGGGCATGCCTCGCTGGTGCCGTTCGGTGACGTGGAGGCCATGGGTGCCGCGTTGACGGAGGCTCTCGGCGAGCCGCCGCCAACGACGACGACGCTGGCCGCACGCCGGACGCACGCCGCGGGCTTCACGTGGCGCCGCACCGCGGAACTGACCGTGGCCGCCTACCGCCAGGCGATCGGCTGAACCGCGTTCCGCACTGGCGCGGCCGACCGCGGGGGTAGTCTCCGGGCGTGGTTGACACCCATGAGGCGAAGCGGATCCAGACGACGAACTACGAGCGGCAGCTGCTCGCGTCGGGTCAGGGGTGGGGCTTCGCGCAGAACGCGCCGGAGCTGCTGGAGAAGTGGCCGCTGAAGCCGTTCACGGAGACCGGTGACAAACGCATGGCGTTCGGCGTCGTGTCCGGTATGGCCGGTGGCGTCGCGTTCACCGCGTTCGACTACCACCGCCGTCCGAGGGTGACGAACTACAAGACCTTCGGCGTCACCACCGCGGCGGTCGACACGATCGTCATCGACACCGTCTGGGTGCTGACGCTGCCCGCGACGCTGCCGGGGTTCCAGGTCTTCGACGGCGCCGAACCGAACTTCGACAAGAGCGGCGCGGTGGCGCCCCAGACGGCGGACCCGAAGGTCAACCGCTCGTACCGGCTGGTCGACACCGACCCCGACGTCGCGACGCAGCTGCTGACGCCCCAGGTCACGGCGATCATGAAGCAGTACAAGCTGCACAACCTCGCCACGTGGGGTGACCAGCTCCTGTGCGTGAAGCACCTGATCTTCGGCCGTGTGAAGCCGGAAGAGCTGGCGGCGAAGGTGGGTCAGCTGGGGCAGCTGATCGCCGCGATCCCGCCGCACCTGTGGGGCACCGGCGGCACGGCACCGGCGTCACAACAGCAAGCGCCACAACCGCAGTCGCAGTACCAGCAGCCGCAGTACCCACAGCAGCCGTACTATCCGCAACAGCCGTATCCCCAGCAGCCGTACGGCTACCCGCAGCAACCCCAGCCGTACTACCCACCGCAGCAGGGCCACCCGCCGCAGGGCTGGCGCTGACCGACTAGGGGGCGCGGAAGTGCTCGCCGTGTTCCGCGAACGCGGCGGCCAGGGCCTCCCGCCACGGGCGCATCGGCGTCAGCCCGGCCTCGCGCCAGGCACGGTCCGACAGCACGGAGTACGCGGGCCGCGGCGCGGGCCGGGGGTACTCCTCGGTCGTGCACGGGTGCACGCGTGCGGGGTCGAGTCCCAGCTCCTCGAACACGGCGCGGGCGAAGCCGCACCACGTCGTCTCGCCACCGCCCGTGCAGTGCAGGACCCGTGACGTGGGCGCCTTGTCCGTCACCACAAGGGAAGCCAGCTCCAGCAACCCGGTGGCCAGGTCGCCGGTCCACGTCGGGCACCCGCGCTGATCGTCCACAACGGACAGGGTGTCGCGGGACGCGGCCGCCTTCGCCATGGTCTTCACGAAGTTGCCGCCGAACGCGCCGTACACCCACGCGGTCCGCACCACCCACGTCATCGCGCCGGACCCGAGCACGGCGGCCTCACCGGCCGCTTTCGTCGTGCCGTAGGCGGATCGGGGACGCACGGTGTCCGTCACCTCGTACGGGCGATCGGCGTCACCGGGGAAGACGTAGTCGGTCGACACGTGGATCAGCGGCACGTTGTGCGCCGCGCACGCGGCCGCGAGCAGCCTGGGGCCGTCCCCGTTGATCGCGAACGCGCGGGTCGCGTCGGCCTCCGCGGCGTCGACCGCGTTGTACGCGGCGCAGTTCACCACCACCGGCGACAGGCCGTCCTCGGCGGCCGAGGTCGCGAGGGTCTTCACCGCCTCGACGACCGCGCCCGCGTTCGTGACGTCCAGCTCCGAGGAACCCGGCGCCCGCACGACCTCCGCGCGCGCCGCCATCTCACGACCCAACTGACCGTGCCCGCCGGGCACCAGTAGCGACAGCATCAGTTACCGGGCAGCCTCGCGCGGTCCTTCAGCGGCTCCCACCACGAGCGGTTGTCGCGGTACCACTCGATGGTGCTGGAGAGCCCTTCCTCGAAGGACATCAGCGGCTGGTAACCCAGCTCGTCGGAGATCTTGGTGATGTCCACCGAGTAGCGGCGGTCGTGGGCCTTGCGGTCCTCGACGCGCTCCACCATCTCGTCGCCGGCATCGAACGCGGCCAGCAGCCGGTTCGTCAGCTCGAGGTTGGTCAGCTCGGTGCCGCCGCCGATGTTGTAGACCTCGCCGGGCCTGCCGTTGTCTGCGACCAGCTGGATGCCGTGGCAGTGGTCGTCGACGTGCAGCCAGTCACGGACGTTCAGGCCGTCGCCGTACAGCGGGACCTTCTTGCCGTCGATCAGGTTCGTGACGAACAGCGGGATGACCTTCTCCGGGAACTGGTACGGCCCGTAGTTGTTGGAGCAGCGCGTGATGCACACCGGCAGCCCGTGCGTGCGGAAGAACGACCGCGCCAGCAGGTCCGAGGACGCCTTCGACGCCGAGTACGGCGAGTTCGGCTCCAGCGGGTGGGTCTCCGGCCACGAGCCGTCGTCGATCGACCCGTACACCTCGTCCGTGGAGACGTGCACGAACTTGCCGACGCCCGCGTCGACCGCCGCCTGCAACAGAGTCTGCGTGCCGACCACGTTCGTCATCACGAAGTCGGCGGAGCCGAGGATCGACCGGTCCACATGGGACTCGGCAGCGAAGTGCACGACCAGGTCGACGCCGGCCATGACCTGCGTCACCGCGGCCGCGTCGCAGATGTCGCCGCGCACGAACCGCAGCCTGGCATCGTCCTTGACCGGCGCGAGGTTCGCCTCGTTGCCCGCGTAGGTGAGCTTGTCGAACACGACGATCTCGGCGTCGGCCAGTGAGGCGTACGCGCCACCGAGGGCCTTGCGGACGTAGTGCGATCCGATGAACCCGGCACCGCCGGTGACCAGCACTCGCATGTAGCTCCCACTCCTCACGGGGAAGTAAACCCCGGACGGACACGATTACGTCCTAATCGATACAAGACCCCCGCTTGACGAGGTCACGACTGGGTATCCTAACGGCAGGTTCGACGGGGGTCGGGGAGGAGCACCGTGAGCGAAGCTTGCGGAGCGAGCCATTGGGCACAGTTACAACGGCCGCTCGGAGCCTGCGAGGAGCGGCCGTGACTGAGCGTGCGCAGGGCCGTTCTGGCTGGCGGAGAGCCGGCCTGGCGACAGGCCGGGCGCTTGCCGCGCTCGTTTCCGCCGCGGTGCTGGGCACAATGGGTTACGGCTGGTGGGCGTTCGGTGACGTCGACGACGACACCGTCACGACCGACGTCATCGCGCAGGACGTCGAGGACCAGCGCGTTCCGCTGGACGGCGCGGTCGACATGCTGCTGGTCGGCATAGACAGCCGCACGGACGCGTACGGCAACCCGTTACCCCGCGAGGTCATGGACCTGCTCAACGGGGGTGTGAGCGACGGCGAACGCAACACCGACACCATGATCCTCGTCCACATCCCGGTGGATGGCACCCGCGCGATCGCCATCTCCTTCCCCCGCGACTCCTGGGTCGAGCTCGCGGGCGACTTCGGCAACCACCGGCTCAACTCCGCGTTCGCCTACGCCTACAACAACGCCCGCGAGGAGAACGCGAACACCGCGCCGGACGAGAAGACTCTCGACGAACTGGCCAAGGTCGAGGGCAGGAAGAACCTGATCGCCACCGTCCAGAACCTGATCGGCGGCTCGGTCACCATCGATCGCTACGCCGAGGTGAACCTGCTCTCGTTCTACGAGGTCACCAACGCCATCGGCGGCGTGGAGGTGTGCCTGAACAATCCGGTGGACGAGCGCCTGTCCGGCGCACGCTTCCCCGCCGGGCGGCAGACGGTGGCCGGCCGGGACGCCCTCGCGTTCGTCCGCCAGCGGCACGAACTGCCCAACGGCGACCTGGACCGCATCGTCCGGCAGCAGGTCTTCCTCGGCGCGCTCGCCAGCAAGGTGCTGTCCGCGGACATGCTGACCAGCCCGGCGAAGGCACAGCAGCTGGTCACCGCGGTGCAACGGTCGGTGATCCTGTCCAGCGGCTGGCAGCTGTCGACGTTCGCGTCGCAGATGTCCGGGCTGAACGCGGGCGGCATCGACTTCTACACGATCCCGACGCTCGGCGACGCGAACATCGGCGGCGCGGCCGTGCTGCGGGTCGACCCCGAGCAGGTCGCGTCCTTCGTGTCCTCGCTGGTCAGCGACGAGGCGGACGCACAGGACACGTCGTCACGCTCGCCGGTGCCCGAGGAGACCACGACCACGACGACGGAGTCCGCGGACGAGGGTGACCGGCCCGCGCTCGGGCTGGTCACCGTGGACGTGCTCAACGGCTCCGCCACCTTGGGGCTGGCCACGACGGTTCGGCAGGCGTTGGCGGACAAGGGTTTCCGGCCCGGCGAGGTCGGTGACGCGCCGGCGGTACAGGCGGGGTCGACGATCAGGTACGCGCCCGGCGCGCGGAACATCGCCGAGTACGCGGCCTCCGAGCTGGGCGGGACGTTCACGTTCGAGGAGGACAGCTCGCTGGCCGAGAACGAGCTGACCGTCGTGCTCGGCACCGACTACGAGGCGACCGGTCCGACCAACGGTGTGCACGCGCAGCCGGGCTCCCCTTCGGTACCGCCGACGTCGCAGGCCAAACCCACTCCGCAGATCAACGCCGACGGCTTGAACTGTGTCAACTAGCCGCCACATCCTCCATGCGGGTTGATCAGGTCTGAACGGGCGGGGGCTGTCGGTGGGAGCGGTTAGCCTTGAACCGGGCCGCGCAGGGGGAGGTGACCGATGGGCGGGAGACACAAGACGCCGGACGACGACACGGCAGCTGAGACGGCAGACGACACGGCGGACGAGCCGACGACGTACACGGCGGCGGTGGGCAGTGTGGACCTGCCATCGGACGTGTCGTCGAACGGCGGCACCGGCATGTTCCCGGACGACCTCGACCTCGACGACGAGGACGACGACGAGCCGGCCGAGGCGGCGGAGCCGACCAGGGTGCGGCGCAGGGCGTCCGGGCTGCTGATCACGGGCCGGGTGGTCATGGCCCTGGTCTCGGCGGCGGCGCTGGCGGCCATGTCGCTCGTGTGGCTGCGGGTCGACGCGCTCGACGCCAGCAAGAACACCACCGACGCGATCTCGGCGGCGCAGGAGGAGTCGGGCCCGTCCGCGACCGAGGACGACGACGGCGCCAACGACATCCTGATCGTCGGCAACGACAGCCGCACCGACATGCAGGGCCGTCCGCTGTCGGCGCGGCTGCTGCGTGAGCTGCGCACCGAGGCGACGGAGACGCTGAACACCGACACGTTGATCCTGCTGCGGATCCCGAAGGACGGCAGCCGGGGCTCGGCCATCTCCATCCCGCGCGACACGTCCGTGCTGGTGCCGAACCTCGGCCGCGAGGAGAAGATCAACGGCGCGTACGGCATCACCAAGGCCGGGGTGATGGAGAAGCTGGTCGGCGAGGGCGAGAAGGACCGCGCCAAGATCAACCGCGTGTCCGACGACGCGGGCCGCGCGTCGCTGATCCAGGCGGTGCAGGTGCTGACCGGCGTGCGGGTCGACCACTACACCGAGGTGAGCCTGTACGGCTTCTACCTGTTGACCGAGGTCATCGACGGTGTCGACGTGTGCCTGAACCACTCGACGAGCGACCCGGACTCGGGTGCGGAGTTCTCGAGGGGCCCGCAGACGGTGCGCGGCGGTGACGCGGTCGCGTTCGTGCGGCAGCGCAAGAACCTGCCGCGGGGCGACCTGGACCGCATCGTGCGGCAGCAGACGTTCCTGTCCTCGGCGATGCAGAAGGTGCTGTCCGGCGGCCTGATGACCGACAACGCGAAGCTGAACGCGCTCGAGGACGCGGTGTCGAAGACCGTGGTCATGGACGACGGGCTGCACTTCCTGGAGCTGGTGAACCAGGCGCAGGCGCTCGCGTCGGGCAACGTCCAGTTCGTGACGATCCCGGTCGAGGCCGTCGGCGCCCGCAACGACCGGGGCCAGAGCATCATCGTGGTCGACCTGCCGAAGGTGCACGGGTTCGTGCGGGGCCTGCTGACACCGCAGGCACCGCAACCTGCGGGGATGGTCGCGCCGGCGGCGTTCGGCCAGACCGTGCCCTCGGCCGCCAAAGCCGCGCAACCGCCGGTGCCGTGCGTGGACTAGCGTTCTTCGGGTGAGCCTCACGGATCGCCTTCTGGGCGGCGCGCCAGCACAGCCGTTGATCACGCACTATGACGACGCGGAGGACACCCGCGTAGAACTGTCGGTCGCCACCATGCGCAACTGGGCGGCGAAGACCGCGAACTGGCTGGTGGACGAGCTCGACGTGGAGCCTGGCGACCGGGTGGCGGTGCTGCTGCCCGCGCACTGGCAGACCGCGGCGGTGTTCCTGGGCGCGTGGTGGTGCGGCGCGGAGGTCGTGACCACCGGCGAGGCGAAGGTCGCGTTCGTGCCGCCGGGCGCGACCGCCCCGACCGCCGCCGTCACGGCGGTGGCCTCCCTCGACCCGATGGGCCGGGACCTGCGCGGCAACGTCCAGGACGGCGCGCTGGACTACATCGGCGACGCCCGCCTGTTCGGCGACGACTACCTGGCGAGGACCCCCGTCCCCGGCGACACCCCGTGCTTCCTTGGCGAGACCGTGGACGAGATCATGGTGAAGGCGTTGGCCCACGCGGAACACCTCGGCATCACCTCGTCCTCCCGCGTGATGTCCACATTGGACTGGCCCGCCTCGGCGATGGAGGGTCTCGTCACGGTCCTCGCCGCGGGCGCCAGCCTGGTGCAGGTCACGAACGCCGACGCGGAGAAGCTGCGCAAGCACGCGGAGACAGAGCGCACCACCATCGTGCTGTCGTGAGTTTCGCGGTAGACGCGCGAAAAGCGCGGAACACAGCGCTGCCCTACGGCCGCCGGGTGGCCGGACTGCACTCGTGCGTACAGCGGTACCACCCACTGGGTTTCCTGGCGACGCT
Organism: Actinophytocola sp.; assembly: GCF_049647105.1. Taxonomy (GTDB): domain Bacteria; phylum Actinomycetota; class Actinomycetes; order Mycobacteriales; family Pseudonocardiaceae; genus Actinophytocola. Next base: position 5,019 of record NZ_JBARWZ010000184.1, on the reverse strand, counting down.
CAGTTTCCTTGAACAGCTGGCGGGCCCGTACCGCAACGACGGCGAAGCCCTCCTGCGCGCGGTCGACTGCCTGACGAACAGCCGCGAACTGTGGAAGAGCACGGTGGCCGACTACGCCACCCACCGCCGAGAAGCCAAGTCCCGGGGCGAACGCACGCCCCGCCCCCAGGACCCGAACCCGAGCCACGCACCGGACCAGTGGTACGGCCTGTCCCGCCAGGGCGCCCGCCACGCACTGGCCTTCCGTCAGGACCGGGACCTGCTCCCCACAGCCATCGACGACGTGGCGTCGGACGTGCTGAGCCTCGTCACGGCCACACTGACAAAACGCCGCCTGTCCGACGACCAACGGTCGATGCTGGCAGACCTGAACGCCGAACTACGCCGCCGTATCCGCACGAGCCGCGGCGAGCCGCTGACGCGGGCCAGGGAACTACACAACCTGGCCCACTTCATCGGCACCGCGGCGGTGTGAGTCCCCCAGCCGTCGACTTCGCTTCGGCCGGGGGTGCGGCGCCTAACCCCTGAGCAGCGCCCGGGCCATCACCATGCGCTGGACCTGGTTCGTGCCCTCGTAGATCTGGGTGATCTTGGCGTCGCGCATCATGCGTTCGACCGGGAAGTCCTTTGTGTAGCCCGCGCCGCCGAACAGCTGCACCGCGTCGGTCGTGACCTCCATCGCGATGTCGGACGCGTATGTCTTCGCCGCCGAGGCCATGAAACCGGCGCGCTTGTCGCCGCGCTCGGTGGCCGCCGCCGACGCGTACACCAGGTGCCGGGCCGCCTCGATCTTCATGCCCATGTCGGCCAGCATGAACTGGACGCCCTGGAACTCGGCGATGCTCTGGCCGAACTGCTTGCGGTCCTTGACATACGCCAGCGACGCGTCCAGCGCACCCTGTGCGATGCCGAGCGCCTGCGCGCCGATCGTCGGGCGCGTGTGGTCGAGGGTGCGCAGCGCGGTCTTCAGCCCGGTGCCGGGCTCGCCGATGATGCGGTCCTCGGGGATCTCGCAGTTCTCGAAGTAGATCTCGCGCGTGGGGCTGCCCTTGATGCCGAGCTTGCGTTCCTTCTGGCCCACCGAGAAGCCGGGGTCGTCCTTGTGCACCACGAACGCGGAAATCCCGTTGGCCTTCTTCTGCGCGTTCGGGTCGGTCACGGCCATGACCGTGTACCAGGCCGACTCGCCCGCGTTGGTGATCCAGCACTTCGTGCCGTTGAGCACCCACCTGCCGCCGTCGAGCACGGCGCGGCAGCGCATCGACGCGGTGTCCGACCCGGCCTCGCGCTCCGACAGCGCGTACGACGCCGACGCCTCACCGGCGGCGATGGACGGCAGCACCAGCTTCTTCACGTCGTCCGACCCGGACAGGATGATCGGCTGGGTGCCGAGCTTGTTGACCGCCGGGATCAGCGACGCCGACGCGTCGACCCGCGCGACCTCCTCGATCACGATGCACGTGGCGACCGCGTCCGCGCCCTGGCCGTCGTAGGCCTCGGGGATGTGCACGGCCTGGAAGCCGGCCTTCACCAGCGCGTCCCGGGCCTCCGAGGGGTATCGCTCCTGCTCGTCGACCTCCGCGGCGTGCGGCGCGATCTCCTTCTCCGCGAGAGCGCGCACAGCCTCTCGCAGCGCCTCGTGCTCTTCGCTCAACTCGTACACCGCACACCTCCTGACATGGGACCCTCCGCCCCGATGTTAGCGGGCGTTAGCTTCACCGTCAGCGTTGACTGGTTCGCTCCGCAAGCTCCGCGAAGTGTCGAGCCCGTCACGCAAGCGTGCGTCCTTGTCCAGCACGAGCTGTTCGAGATCGGCCGCGAACCGCGCGAGCCGGTCCCGCAGCTTCTCGTCGGTCATCGCCAGCATGCGCACGGCCAGCAGACCGGCGTTGCGGGCGCCGCCGACAGACACCGTGGCCACCGGGATACCGGCAGGCATCTGCACGATCGACAACAGGGAGTCCAGGCCGTCCAGGTACTTGAGCGGCACCGGCACACCGACGACCGGCAGCGTCGTCGCCGACGCCACCATGCCAGGCAGGTGCGCGGCCCCGCCGGCACCCGCGATGATCACCCGCAGGCCTCGGCCGGCTGCGGTCCGCGCGTAGTCGAGCATGCGCTGCGGCGTGCGATGCGCGGACACCACGCTGACCTCGTGCGGCACCTCGAACTCGGCGAGCGCGTCGGCCGCGGCCTTCATGACCGGCCAGTCCGAGTCGCTCCCCATGATCACGCCAACGAGCGGTGTCATTTAGTGACCCCCGTGAATGTCGTATCCGTCCAGCCATTCGGCGTGCGACAGCCAGTGCGCGGCGAGCTTGGCCCGCTCCCGCACGTCGTCCATCGACTGCCCGAGCATCGTCACGTGGCCGATCTTGCGGCCGGGCCGTTCCTGCTTGCCGTAGTAGTGCACGTGCGCGTCACGGAACCGCGCGAGCAGGTGGTGCAGCCGCTCGTCGGGGCTCATCGCAGGCGCGTCCGGGGCACCGAGCACGTTCGCCATGACCACGGCGGGTGCCATCACGTCCGTCGCGCCGAGCGGGTAGTCGAGGACCGCGCGCAGGTGCTGCTCGAACTGCGAGGTCCGCGCGCCCTCGATGCTCCAGTGCCCGGAGTTGTGCGGGCGCATGGCCAGTTCGTTGATCACCAGGCCGTGGTCGGTGTCGAACAGCTCGACCGCCAGCACACCGACGACGTCCAGCTCGGCGGCGATCCGCAGCGCCAGCTCCTGCGCGACCCGGGCGTCCGCCTCGGCCATGTCCGGCGCGGGCGCGAGGACCTCGACGCAGATGCCGTTGGACTGCACGGTCTCCACGACCGGCCACACCCCGCCCTGCCCGAACGGTGACCGGGCGACCAGCGCCGCCAGCTCGCGGCGCATCGCGACCCGCTCCTCGACCAGCAGCGCCGTGCCCCACTCGAGCAGCTTCGGGACCAGGTCGTTCGCGCTGTCCTGGCCGTTCAGCATCCACACGCCACGGCCGTCGTAGCCGCCACGCGCGGCCTTCAGCACGCACGGCCAGCCGTGCTCCTCGGCGAACTTCTCCACGTCCTCGACGCTCTCGACCTGCGCGAACGGCGGCACGGGCAGGCCGAGCTCCGCGAGCTTGTGCCGCATGACGAGCTTGTCCTGCGCGTGGAGCAGCGCGTCCGGGCCGGGCCGGACGCGGACACCCTGGTCGACGAGCGCCTTGAGGTGCTCGCCGGGGACGTGCTCGTGGTCGAACGTGAGCACGTCACAGCTCTTCGCGAAGGCGGTCAGCGCGTCGAGGTCGGTGTGTGTGCCGAGGGTGATGTCGGGCGACACCAGCGCCGCCGGGTCGTCGGGCGACGCGGCGAGCACGTGCAGGGATTGGCCGAGCGCGATCGCCGCCTGGTGGGTCATGCGCGCGAGCTGCCCACCACCCACCATGCCGACGACCGGCAAGCCGGTACGAGAGTCCACGCCGGTGAACCTACCGGCGCCGCGCCCTGGCCAGCACCAGGACGCCCGCGACCAGCGGGACCAGCAGGTACGCGCTGCCAAGGACGACCTCGGGCGGGGTCCACTCCAGCTCGGGTTTCTCGCCGGCGGGACGGTTCGGGTCGGAGGTGCGCATGATCAGCAACACACAGCTGGCGAACACGAGCACCACCGCACCGACGCCGGAGAGCGTCCTGCCCCGGGCCCAGCCGTCCGGCAGGGAGCCGGGCAGGCGGGACAGCAGGTAGACGAGCAGCGGCACGACCCACACCCAGTGGTGCGACCAGCTGACCGGGCTGAACAGCAGCCCGAAGAACGCGGTGACCAGCAGCGCGGGCAGCGGCTGCCCGCGCCGGTGGAACCGCCGCGCGAGGACGAACGCGGGCACCGCGAGCAGCACACCGATGGCGATCGCGATCTCGTTCGACCACGGCGAGAGGCCGGAGAGGCGCTGCACGAGACCGTTGAGGCCCTGGTTGCCCGCCCAGAACGTGGGTCCGGTGCGCTCCGGGTCGGTGACCGTCAGGAACTTGCGGACGTCGTGCGGGATGATCGCGAAGATCACCAGCTGGAGCAGCGCGAACGTGACGACCGCGCGCACGGCGTCCATGCGGCGGCCGGTGAACCAGAGGTGGGGCACGAAGACCAGCGGCGTGAGCTTGACCGCGGCCGCGACGCCGATGAGCACGCCGCCGAAGTACCGGGAACGGCCGAGGACCAGGACGTCGACGACGACCAGCGCCATCAGGATCAGGTTGATCTGGCCGAGGAAGAGCGTGCGCCAGACGGGTTCGAGGCCGAGCGCGAGGATGCTGACGATGATCGTCGTGCGGGCGGGGTCCATCCAGGCGGGGCGCGTCGGCACGTTCTGGATCGCGACGCGGACGACCAGTGCGAGCGCGAGGACGGACAGCGCGCCGAGCAGGCCCCATGAGACCTGCGTCGGGAAGAACGCGAGCGGCACGAACAGCAGCGCGCCGGTGGGCGGGTAGGTGAACGGCAGCCGCGCCCACGGCGGTTCGGCGGAGAGGAACATGTTGTCGTACAACGGTTCCCCGGTCAGGAGCGCGACCGCACCCGATCGGTAGACGGCGCTGTCCACCCCGAGCCGCCAGTCGATCACCCAGCTGACGATCCCCGCCAGCAGGACGACGGCGGGCACGGCGAAGAGCGCGACGACCAGCCGGGGCCGCGCGAACAACCGCCGCAGGGAATCCCCGACCCAGCCCGGGCTCGAAGAGGCAACAGGAACGTCCAACCGCACCCGAAGAGCAAACCAGACCCCACCCACCCCCCAAGACCCCCACCCGCACGAAACCCGCGAGTCCACTGTTCAGAACCCGCGAGTCCACGGTTCAGAACCCGCGAGTCTCCCGTTCGGGACTCGCGAGTCTTCGGTTCGGGACTCGCGAGTTCTGAACCCACGAGTCGGCGGTTCAGGACCCGCGAGTCTCCCGTTCGGAACCCGCGAGTTGGTGGTTCGGGACCCGGGAGTCGGCGGTTCGGGACCCGGGAGTCTCCCGTTCCGGGCTGGCAAGTGGTGTTCTATTTGAAGG
>NZ_JBARWZ010000183.1:0-36125 GCF_049647105.1 Actinophytocola sp. | reverse complement strand
GCCCAGCGCCGAGGGTCGTGGCGGCGGTGCCCGGGGTCGTGACCGCCGACGTGGCGGCCGCGAGGAAGGCGGCGGCCGAGCAGACCGCGTTCTACGACGCCGTGCCCTCCTACCAGCGGTCGATTGCGCAGTCGGGTGCGGAGAAGGCCGCCGAGCTGGTGGTGCTGGGCGACGAGGAGACGGTCGCGGCTGAGATCGGCCGCTACTTCGACGCGGGAGCCACCGAGGTGGTGCTCACGCAGACCGACCTGACCACCGAGGAGGACCGGCTGCGGACCTGGCGCCTGCTGGGTGAGCTGGCCCGCCGGTGATCAGCGTCCCGCCGACACGGTGACCGGGTGGCCGACCACGGCACCGAACAGGTAGCCCTGTGTGTTGAAGGGCGCGATGCCGGGCTGGGCGGCGCCGGTCCGGTCGACGGCGCGGGCGCGCAGCGTGTAGGTGCCGGGAGCCGTGGGGCGCCAGGGAAGCGACCAGCGCTGCCACCCGGAGCCGTTGCCGTGCGGGATCGCGCGGTGCCAGGAGTGTCCGTCGTCGGTGCTGACGTCGACCTTGCGGATGCCGCCGGTGCCCGACCACGACCTGCCATGCAGGTGGTGGGTGCGCCCGGCGGCGAGCGTGCCGTTCCACGGCAGTTCGAAGGCACTCTTGGTGTTCTGCGGGCCGAGAAGCTCGCCGTCGGATGGGTAGTCCGGGCCGAAGAACCGGTAGAACTGGGTGTTCCACGGCGACACGAGCGGGGTGTCGGAGACCTCGATGCGGCCGAGCCATTTGATCGACGCGATGCCGATCCAGTCCGGCACCACCAGCCGGACGGGGAAACCGTGGTCGGGCGGGAGCGGTTCGCCGTTCATCTCGTAGGCGACGAGGACGTCCTTGAGCGCCTTGCGGATGGGCAGTGGGCGGCGGACGGGGCCGAGGTTGACGCCACCGGTGACGTAGTCGGGATCGAGTCCCTGGGGAAGGACGTCGACGGCGGCGCGGCGCAGTCCGGCTCGTTCGAGCACGGTGGACAGCGGGACACCGCGCCAGCGGGCGACGCCGACCGCGCCGAGCCGCCACGGGGTGCCGGACACCGTCTGGCCCTGCTGGGAGGTGAAGAAACCGCGGCCGTTGCCCGCGCACTCGATCCGTGCGGTGACCGTCTCGGCGGGGAGGTCCAGCAGGTCCTGGTAGGTGAACTCGACGGGGTTGCCCGCCGTTGGTGCGCCACGCAGACCACTGCCGGACAACCGGAGCCGCCACGTGTCGGCCGACAACGACGGGGTCAGCGTGTGGTTGCGCACGAAGAAACGGTCGGCGGGTACCAGGTCGCCGACTCCGGCGAGGGCCTCCCAACGCGTCTCGGCGTTGGTGCCGTGGACGATGAACTTGTCCTCGGGCAAGGGTTTCACGATGGGCCCGGGAGCCTCGTCTGCCGTGGCGGTCCACAGTGGAGCAGAAAGCGGGATCGACGCCGTGGTCAGCGTCGCCAGCCGCAGGAACGTCCGCCGGCCCAGCCGCACCCGGTCGTAGGTGGCTTCGTCGGTGAGATCGTCGCGCTGGTCCATTTTCCGCTGCCCCTCTCGCCATGCCGGAAATCCGATGATGCCGCCTTCGGGCCGGGCCGGTGTGTGTTCCCATTTCCTGAGAAGGGGCCGACAGGTAGTTGAGGAATCAATCAGCGTGGTGACGCGTTGGACCAGTCGTGAAGAACATCGGCTTCCTCTCCTTCGGACACTGGTCGGACAGTCCGCACTCGCGGACGAGGACGGCGTCGGACGCGTTGCTGCAGGCCGTCGACCTGGCCGTGGCGGCGGAGGAACTGGGCGCGGACGGCGCCCACTTCCGGGTCCACCACTTCGCCAGGCAACTGGCCTCGCCGTTCCCGCTGCTGGCCGCGATCGGTGCGAAGACCGAACGCATCGAGATCGGCACCGGCGTGATCGACATGCGGTACGAGAACCCGATGTACATGGCCGAGGACGCCGGTGCCGCCGACCTCATCGCGGGCGGCAGGCTCCAGCTCGGCATCTCCCGAGGCTCACCGGAGCAGGTGATCGACGGGTGGCGGTACTTCGGCTACGAGCCGGACGACGGCGACACGGACGCCGACATGGCCCGCGCACGTGCCGAGGTGCTGCTGAAGGTGCTGGAGGGCAAGGGGTTCGCCAAGCCGAACCCGCGCCCGATGTTCGCCAACCCGCCCGGGTTGTTGCGCGTCGAGCCGCACTCGCCGGGGTTGCGGGAGCGGATCTGGTGGGGTGCGGGCTCCAACGGCACGGCGGTGTGGGCGGCGGAGCACGGCATGAACCTGATGAGCTCGACGCTCAAGAACGACGAGGGCGGGGCGCCGTTCCACGTGCAGCAGGCCGAACAGATCCGGTCGTTCCGCAAGGCGTGGGCGGAGGCCGGATGGCAGCGCGAGCCACGCGTTTCGGTGTCGCGCAGCATCTTCGCGCTCACCTCCGACGAGGACCACGCCTACTTCGGCGGTGACGGCGAGAGCACCGACCAGATCGGTCACCTCGACGCCGACACCAGGGCGATCTTCGGCCGCACCTATGCCGCCGAGCCCGACGTGCTGGTGGCGCAGCTGGCCGGGGACGAGGCGATCGCCGAGGCCGACACGCTGCTGCTGACCGTGCCCAACCAGCTCGGCGTCGACTACAACGTGCACCTGCTCGACGACATCCTCACCCACGTCGCGCCCGCCCTCGGCTGGCGCTGACCGGCTACCGCGCGCTCAGGGTGTCGCGCGCAACGGGTTTGACCGGCGCCGGCGCGCGGACGCGGGACTGGCGGCGCAGGTCGACGAGCACGACCACGAGCGCGGCGCACAGGAACAGGCTGGCGACCACGGTGGCCCGGTCGAGAGCGTCGCGGTGCAGTGCCGATGGGGCGTCGGTCAGCGAGAAACCGGCGCTGTAGATGGTCGAGTAGTACGCCATCGACGCCGTCGCGACCCCCATGCTGTTGCTGATGCGCTGACCGAGTTGCCCGATGGCGCTGGCCGCGCTGCCCTGGGTGGCCGGGACGTCCATCAGCGTCATCGAGTGGTTGGGCGAGACCACCAGCCCACCGCCGAGGCCCTGTACCAGCTGTAGTGCCGGGATGCAGACCAGCACGGCCGTCGTCGTCAGGTCGCTGTGCAGCACCGCCAGCGTCGCCAGCGTGCTGACCAGTACCAGCAGCATGCCCGTCCCGGTCAGCACCCGGCCGAGCCGGACCACGTACCGGCCACCGAGCCAGGCGCCAAGCACGGAGGTGGCCGAGGACGGCAGCATCACCAGACCCGCCAGGAACGGGGTGATGCCGCGGGCCTCCTGCAGGTAGATGGTCAGCCCGAGTGCGAAGCCGGGGCCTGCGGCGAACCAGGTCAGGGAGACCAGCACGCCGTTGCGGAAGGACCCGACGCGCAGCAGGTCCGGGTCGATCACGCCGGAGCGGCCCGCGGCGACGCGACGGCGGCTGCGTGCCACGAACAGCGCCGCGAGCCCGGCCGCCGGGACCAGGGCAAGCCACCTGGCGTCGACGTCGCCGGGGCGTCCGGTGGTGAAGATGAACGGGACCAGCAGCGCGACCAGGGCGAGGCTGACGAAGGACAGCCCGGCCACGTCGATGTCCGGCCTGCGCCGGTCGCCCTGGTCCCGGCCGACCGAGGGCAGCAGGGTGTGCGCCGCGACGAGCATCGCCACGCCGACCGGCACGTTCATCACGAACACGCCCCGCCAGCCGAGCAGCGGCGTGGTGACGAGCAACCCGCCGAGGCTCGGGCCGAGTGCGGTCGCCAGGCTGACGCACATGCCGTAGACGCCGAACGCCTTGCCACGCTCGGCCTTGCCGAACATCTGCTGGACGATGCCCATCATCTGCGGCATGAGCAGGCCGGCGGCGACCCCGAGCAGCGCGCGGCCCGCGATGACGAAACCGGCCGTGGGGGCGATCGCGCAGACCACGCTGGCGGCCAGGTAGAGGTACATGCCCGCGTAGGCGAGCGTGAGCCGCCGTCCCGCGTCACCGATGCGGCCTGCGGGCACCAGGGTGACGGCGAAGCAGACCACGTACGCGGCCTGGATCAGCTGGATGCCCGCCGGGCCGGGACGCAGCGCGCGCTCGATCGACGGGACGGCGATGGACACCTTGTGGAGGTCCAGCAGGAGGAACCCGGCTGTGGTGCCGCACAACAGGAGTACGGCCCGGCGGTTCGCGAGGGTGGTGGCCATGACGGGACGTGCGACGGCGGCGCGATCGACACCGCACCGCCGTTCGCCGGTGTCCTCAGGCCCCCTGGAGGATCTTGGTGGAGTCGACGAGCTTGCCGAACTCGTTGTCCGAGTCGATCAGGCCCCAGCTGGCCACCCAGTCCACCGTCCGGTTGTACTGGTCCTCGGGGTACGGGCCGGGGTGGATGTAGCGCAACCTGCCCAGCTTGAAGTCCTCCGGCACCAGTTCGGCGACCGGCGCCGCCTGCGTGACGAAGTACTTCAGGTAGGGCCGGATGTCCTCGTGGATCCTGTCAACGCCACGCGTCACCGCGCGGTTGATCCTGGTGAACGTCTCGGCGTCGAGCGAGTCGTTGGCGACCTCGGCGCCGTAGTAGTGCGCCTCGGCGAGCACCTTGTAGCCCTGCTTCTCGGCCACGGTGATCCACGGCTCCATCACCGCGACGGCGTCGATGTCGCCGTCGCGCAGGGCCTCGAAGCGCTCCTTGCCCTTGATCCCGACCAGGTTGATGTCGGTGCGTGGCAGGAAGCCCTCCAGCGTCTGGAGTACCAGGTAGTGCGAGCCGTGGTGGAAGTTGACGCCAACGCGCACGCCGGCCAGGTCGGCGGGGATGTTGTACGGCGAGTCGGGGCGGACGATGATCGCCTGGCTGGCGACCGCGGCCCTGCGGGCCACCACCTTGCCGTTGACCTGGCTGTCCTGGGAACGCCGCAGCTGGCCCCACTCGCACGCGTTGTACAGCTGCGAGGCGCCTGCCTCGAACAGCTTGAAGCTCGAGAACGACGACACCTTGCGCGGGTCCTCGATGAACCGCAGACCGGTCTCCTCGGTCGGCCGGTGGCGGATGAGTTCGATGTCGAGCCCCTCGTCGGTGAAGTAGCCCTCCTCCTCGGCCACGTAGTACGGCAGGTAGAAGACGGCGCTGGTCGCCTCGATCTTGATCTTTGACATGCGATACCTCGTGGCACGTTAGAAGTTCTACGATGGATGCTCCACACTGTAGGTAACTTCTAGCGTGCTATCGTAAAAATTCACATAGTGGGAAGGTATCCCACGACGGCTCGCGGCGGCTTACGTTCCTGGCGGCCCCCGACGAGAGTGAGTCCCACGATGAAGCGCCATTCCCACGACGCGACCAGAAGACGCGTCCGGCTTCCCCGACCCGTCACGGCGACGCTGGCCCTGTTGACCGTGGCCGGTCTCGCGCTCTCGGGCTGCGCCGCAGGCACCGCCGGTGGCGCGGAGAACGCGAGCGGTACGCCCGTCAAGGGCGGCGTGCTGAAGTACCGGGCGGCAGGCGGCGGCAAGTCGTTCGACCCCGCGACGACGACCGGCTACGGCCTGGCCGTGCCGGTGCGCGGCCTGGTCGACTCGCTGGTGTTCAACTCGGAGGACGGCACGTTCGCGCCGTGGCTCGCCACCGAGTGGACGGTCAACGAGAACGCCACGCGGTTCACGTTCACGCTGCGCACGGACGTCACCTTCTCCAACGGAGAGAAGCTCGACGCCGCCGCGGTCGCGGCCAGCTACCAGGCGTTGCGCGACGGCGGCGCCAAGTACGCCGTCGCCAACCAGTGGATCGGCGCGCTCGAGCAGATCACCACGCCCGCCCCCGACACCGTGGTGTTCGACCTCGCCAAGCCGAACTCGTCGTTCCTGCAGGCGGCGTCCAGCACGGTGCTGGGCATCGTGGCACCGGAGACCTCCAAGCTGCCGTTCGAGAAGCGCCAGGAGGGCCTCGGCATCATCGGCTCAGGCCCCTTCGTGGCCAACGAGAGCAGAGGCGAGGAGGGCTACACGCTCACCCGCCGCGACGACTACGCCTGGGCGCCGGAGCCCGCACAGAACCAGGGCCCGGCCTACCTCGACAAGATCGAGGTGCACAACATCCAGGAGAACAGCATCGCCGCGGCCGAACTGCGCTCCGGCGGACTGGACCTGTTGCACAACACCGAACCCGCGGACAAGACCGAGTTCGCGGGCAGTTCGGAGATCACCATCCGGCGCGAGCCGCTGCCCGGCTCGGCACTCGGGTTCGCGGCCAACATCGAGATCCCCGGCCTTGACGACGTGCGGGTCCGCCGCGCACTGTCGCTGGCCGTCGACCGCGACGCGGTGCTCGCACGTGCCTCGGCGATCGACATCCCGCCGAAGGGCGCCTACACCGCGAGCAACCCGTACTTCACCGACCAGTCCGACAAGATCAGGTCCGACGTCGGGGCGGCGAAGCGGCTGCTGGACGAGGCAGGCTGGCGACCGGGCCAGGACGGCGTGCGCACGAAGAACGGTGACCGCCTCTCGTTCGAGCTCGTCTACAGCCCGTCGACGATCTCGCACGAGCCGAACATCGCCGTGGTGCAGTCGCAGTGGAAGGACATCGGCGTCGAGCTGAAGTTCGGCAGCCTCACGCAGGCCGAGCTCAACCAGCGCCTGCAGTCCGGCAACTACGCGTTCTCCTGGGGCTCCGGCACCCGGCCCGACGCGGACGTGCTGCGCTCCACCTACGGCGGCCTTGACGAGGACCTGGACGCGGTCTTCGACAAGATCCTTGCCGAGCCGGACATCGCCAAGCGCAAGACGCTGGCCGCGCAGGCCTCGGCGACCATCCTCGACGAGGCGTACTACATCCCGCTCTACGACTTCATCCAGCCACTGGCCTACCGCAACAGCACCCACCTGCCGCTGTTCGAGGCCACCCACATCCCGTGGCTCGGCGACGCCTGGGTCGACCAGCAGTGAGAGCGCACGACATCGTCCATGTCGCCCGTGTCGTGGCCGGCAAGCTCGCGCATGCGGCCGTGGTGATCTTCGCGGCGTACTCCGCGTCCTTCCTCCTGCTGTTCGTGCTGCCGGGAGACGCGGTGCTGGCCCGCATCGGCACCACCGACACCATCGGCTCCGCCGACATGGCCGACCTCAACCTGGACCTGCTCCGGGACGAGGTCGGTCTGTCGGACAGCCTGTGGACCCAGTACGCGGACGGGCTGACCGGCCTGCTGCACGGCGACCTCGGCCGTTCACTGGTCACCGAGCAGCCGGTCACCCAGCTGCTCGGCGAGGTGGTGCCGAACACCATCACGCTGGCCGCGGTGTCGCTGGCGATCTCGGTACCGCTGGGTTTCCTGCTCGCCGTGCTCGCGGTCAACCCGCGCTCGCGGGCGGTCCGCTCGCTGGCGTCGCTGGTGCCCTCGGCGTATGTGAGCCTGCCGGTGTTCTGGGTCGGCATCCTGTTCGTCTACTTCTTCGCCATCACGCTGGGCTGGTTCCCGTCCAACGGCAGCCAGGGCATCGCGTCGCTGGTGCTGCCCACCGCGGTGCTGGCGCTGCTCGGCGCAGCGCAGTTCGCCCAGGTGCTGATCAGCAGCCTGCGTACGGAGCTTGGCACGACGTACGCGGCGGTCACCGCACCCGCCAAGGGTGCGAGCCGCATGCACACCCTCTACCGGCACTGCCTGCGCAACGCGTCCTTCCCGTTCCTGGCGGTGTTCGGCCTGCGGATCGGGCAGCTGCTCGGCGGCACCGTCGTCATCGAGATGGTGTTCTCCCGGGTCGGGCTCGGCAGGCTGATGGTCGACTCGGTCAAGGCCGTCGACCTGACCGTCGTGCTCGGCCTGGTCGTGGTGCTGGCCGTGGTCTACGTCATCATCAACGCGCTGGTCGACATCGGCTACGTACTGCTCGACCCACGGCTGCGCCGCCGCGCACCACAGGAGGTCGAGGCATGACCGACACGATCACCACTCCCATCGCCGAAGAGGTGCCCGTCCGGCCCGCCGCCGCTCCCCGGCGGCGTGGGCGACGGGTCCGGGAGCTGCACGTCCTCCTGGTCGTCCTGGCGTTTCTCGTGCTCGTCGCCGTCGTGCCCAGCCTGGTCACCTGGCACGACCCGTACGAGCTGGACGGGCTGCCGTTCACCGCGCCGGACGGCGAGTTCTGGTTCGGCACCGACGAGATCGGCCGCGACCTGTTCTCCCGCGTGGTGCACGGCCTGCGGATCTCGCTGTTCTCGTCGCTGCTCGCGGTCGCCGTGGCACTGGCTGGCGGCGCGGTCATCGGCGTGCTGTCCGGGTTGGCGCCCGGCGGGCTGCTCGACCGCGTGCTCGGCGTCCTCACCGAGGCGATCATGGCGATCCCGGCCGTGCTGCTCGCCCTCGCGGTGATCACCACCTACGGGCGCGGTGCGTTCGTCGCGGCCGTCGCCATCGGCATCGGCGAGGCAACCGGGTTCGCCAGGCTGATCCGAGGCTGCGTGATCCAGTCCGGCACGCTGACCTACGTCGAGGCGGCCCGCACCTGCGGCGCCGGCCCGCTGCGGGTCATCACCCGGCACATCATCCCGAGCATCTACCACCCCGTCCTGTCCTACACCGCACTCCACTTCGGACTGGCCATGCTCGCCATCGGTTCGCTGTCCTACCTCGGTTTCGGGGAGGCGCCACCGTCGGCGGAGTGGGGTGTCCTGATCGCGGGTGGTCAGAAGTACCTTGCGCACGCCTGGTGGGTCGCCATCATCCCCGGCCTCGCGCTGACGGCCGTCGTCGTGCTGCTCAGCCGCATCGCCTACCTGCTCCAGGAGGACCACACGTGACTGTCTTGGTACGTGTCACCGACCTGACCGTCGCCTACCGGCGCGGTGACACCGAGGACACCGCGCTTTCGTCGGTCTCACTGGAGATCCCGCGCGGCCAGGTGACCGCGGTGATCGGCGAGTCCGGCTCCGGCAAGAGCACCCTCGCGCACGCCGTCGTCCGGCTGCTGCCCGGCAACGGGCGCATTCTCGGTGGCAGCATCGAGTTCGGCGGCGAGGACGTGTTGCTGCGTGGTGACAAGGCGTTCCGTCCGTTGCGCGGCAGGCACATCGGGTTCGTGCCGCAGGACCCGATCGCCTCGCTCAACCCGACCAAGACGGTCGGTGCCCAGCTGCGGGAGGCGTTCACCCTTGCCCACTCGCCGCTGTCGCCGGGGGAGGTCGACGAGCGGATCCGCCAGGACCTGCGTGACGTCGGGTTCGCCGACCCGGACCGGCTTTCGGCCCGCTACCCGCACGAGCTGTCCGGCGGCATGCGCCAGCGCGTGCTGGTGACCATCGCGTTCTCACAGCGGCCCGAGCTGGTCATCGCCGACGAGCCGACCAGCGCGCTGGACGTGCTGGTCGGTCAGGAGGTGCTGCGTGCCATCCACGCCGCCCGCACCCGGCACGACACCACGGTCGTCCTCATCACCCACGACCTCGCACTGGCCAGCCGCAACGCGCAGACCGTGGTGGTGCTGGATCAGGGCGAGGTGGTCGAGTCCGGCCCGATCGACGAGGTGTTCGCGAACCCCCGGCACTCCTACACCCGTGCACTGCTGGCCAGCTCCGCGCGGGTGGTGCGGGGCCGGGTGCTCAGCATCGCCGAGGCCTACGAGCGACGGCCCACCCGGACCGAGGAGGCACCGGACGCCGGGGAGCCGGTGATCGAGCTGGACTCGGTGGCCAAGCGGTTCGGCACCGCGAAGAACGGCACCCAGGCCGTCGACGACGTCTCCCTCACCGTGCCGCGCGGCACGACGTTCGCGCTGGTCGGCGAGTCCGGGTCGGGCAAGACCACCACCAGCAGGCTGATCCTCGGGCTGGAGCGCCAGGACCGGGGCACGGTCCGGGTCCTCGGACAGGACGTGGCGGAGCTGCGCCGTGCCGGGCTGCGCGCGCTGCGCCGCGAGATGCAGGTGGTGTACCAGAGTCCGTTCGAGTCGCTGAACCCCCGGCTTTCCTTGCGTGGCATCATCAGCGAGCCGCTGGACGCCTACCGGATCGGCACCCGCGCCGAGCGCCACGCCCGCGTCCGCGATCTCCTCGACCTGGTGCGCCTGCCGTGGTCCTATGTGGACCGTCGGCCGCGTGAGCTGTCCGGCGGGCAGCGGCAACGGGTCGCCGTCGCCAGAGCACTGGCGCTGCGGCCGAAGGTGCTGGTACTGGACGAACCGGTGTCCGCGCTCGACGCCACCATCCAGGCCCAGGTGCTGGACCTGCTCACCGAGATCCAGCGCGAGCTTCGCCTCACGTACTTCCTCGTCACCCACGACCTCGCGGTGGTGGCGGACGTCGCCCAGCACGTGGCGGTCATGCGTGCCGGGCGCATCGTCGAGCACGGCAGGACGGACGAGGTGGTACTGACACCACGGGACGACTACACCCAGGCGCTGCTGGGAGTGTAGGGCTTCGAATTCCGGAGAGGACTAGGCGGCGATTTCGGCCTGGACTACCGCGCGGATCTCCACGTCCAGCACGGTCGAGACCGCGGGCAGCACGCGGCACCCGGCGCGGTACTGCTCCAGCAGGAGGTCGGCGTCCGGTTCGGACAGGCCGTCGATCATCACCTCGACCAGTGCCCGGCCCACCTTGAGCCGGTTCGGCGGATAGCGGGACGTGCGGGCCCTGACATGGACGGTGCGAGCGCTCGGGTTGTCCGCGTCGGGGTCGCCGTCGGCGCGTAGCACGTTGAGGAGGTTGACGACGAGGGCCGAGACCATCAGGTCCAGCGGGCCGGGGGCCTTGCCGGGTCCGCCGGAGGCGACCGACCCGTCCGCCAGCAACTCGAACGCCGGGCCGCGTACGGCGAACCGGCCTCGGACGTCCGTGGTGCAGCCGGTGATGGCACTGATGTAGTCGTATCCGGTCATCTGCGCTCCAGCAAGGCGTGAGGTGGGCGCGTTCAGTGTGCGCTGCCGGGCGGTCTTTCCGAGCGCCGTACCGCTATCTGGACACTGTGGACCAGGTCACCGTTTCGTCAGCTCCGCCGCGAAGATCGCCGAGGCCTTCTTCAGCACGTCGATCTCCTCCCGCATCGTCTCGAGCTGTTCGTTCGCGGACTCGAGGTCCGCCTCCAGTTCGGCGATGCGCATCAGCAGCCGTTCCCGGGGTGCCTGCCGCAGCCGGGCGACCGTGCCGGCGCTGAACATCCCGTCGTCAAGGCGTTTCACCCAGATCCGCAGGGACTGCTCGCCCACTTCGAACTCCTCGGCGACCTCACGCAGGATCGACCGGTTGCCCGGTTCGGCCTGTCGGCGCTCGACCACCCGGCGGACAGCGGCGTTGCGTACCTCGTTGCTGTACTTCCGCTCGAACGCCATGCCCGCTCCTCCGCCATCCTGTCTCGACACAGCGTAACGACCACCGAGGGCGCTCACGGCACGGTCACGCCGAGTCGCGGACCACCAGTTCGGTCGGCAGGATCGCGGCGACCGGGGAGCCGTCGGCAACCGCGCTGTGAACGTTCACAACAATCGCGCACCAGGTGGTTCTGTCAAGCGGTTGACATGGGAATCTAGTGGGGTTGTATCCTGCTGGATGGTCACCGTGCGCGTTCACAGTCGCAGGAGTTTCGGATGACCTTCGCGATGTCACGTCCGGCCGAGGTGGCCGCCCCGGGCTGGCCGCTCGGCGTCGCTGGATGGTGTACGGCGGTGACTACGACCCGGAGCAGTGGCCGGAGGAGGTCTGGACCGAGGACGTGGCGCTCATGCGTCAGGCCGGGGTCCACTCGGCGATGGTGTCGCACGCCGGCACGCGCGGCAGGCTGTGGCGCGAGGTCACCGGCCTTGGCGCTGGCGGGTCCGAGTTCTCGACGAGGAGGACGCATGCACACTCCCTGGAAACCCCTTGCCGCCGCGCTCACGCTCGTGGTGGCCCTCGCCGCGCCTGCACACGCGGCGAAACCAGGACCGGCCGCGGCGTCGGTCGCCAACGCCGGTTTCGAGTCTGGCCTTTCCGGCTGGACCAGCACCGGCTCTGCGTCGTACACCGAGGCGGGCGGCCGCTCCGGCGCGACCCGGCTCGCGCACTGGTCGTCGTCGGCCTACCGGGTCGAGACCAGGCAGACGCTGACGGGCCTGTCGGGCGGCTGGTTCACCGCACGCGCCTGGGTGCGCTCGTCCGGCGGGCAGAACGCGGCCTACCTGACCTTGCGTGACTGCGGCGGCGCCGAGAAGCGGGTCGCGCTCCCGGTCTCCGCCGACGGCCTCTGGCTCCGGGTCGCGGTGTCCACCCAGGTGACCTCGGGCCGCTGCACGCTCGCGGTGGTGTCGGACGCGAACGCGGGCAACTGGCTCAACGTGGACGACGTCGAGTTCGCCATGGGCCGGGTCGCCGTGCCGTTCCTCGGCGGTGACGTGTCGACGCTGACCAAGGCCGAGGACAAGGGCGGCGTCTACCGCACCGCGTCCGGCCAGGCCCAGGACGCGCTGCAGATCCTGGGGGACAACGGGATGAACCTGGTGCGGCTGAAGGTGTGGGTCAACCCGGCCGACGGTTACAACACCAAGGAGAAGGTGCTCGCGATGGCCAAGCGGGTCAAGGCCCGCGGCATGGCCCTGCTCGTCGACTTCCACTACTCCGACGCCTGGGCCGATCCGGGACAGCAGCGCAAACCGGCCGCCTGGGCCGGGTACAGCTTCAGCAGGCTCGCCCAGGCCGTGTACGACCACACCTACGACGTGCTCAACGCGCTGCGGGCGCAGGGCACCCCGGCCGACTACGCGCAGGTGGGCAACGAGATCAACCCTGGCATGCTCCTGCCGGACGGCTCGTCCGACAACTGGCCGCAGCTCTCGACCCTGTTGAAGCGCGGGGTAGCCGCGGTGCAGGCCGCGTCCTCGTCCACGAAGGTCATGCTGCACCTGGCCAACGGCGCCGATCTGGGCACGGTCCGCTGGTGGTTCGACAACGCGGTGAGCTACGGCGTCCCGTTCGACGTGGTCGGCCTGTCGTACTACGGCTACTGGCACGGCACCCTCGGCGCCCTGCAGCAGACCCTGTTCGACGTGCCGGCCAGGTACGGCAAGGACGTGATGGTCGTCGAGACGGCGTACCCGTTCACGATGGCCGACGCCGACTTCGAACCCAACGCGTTCAGCGATCCGTCGCTGCTGCTGCCGGGCTACCCGGCCACCTCGGAGGGTCAGCTGGCCCACCTCAACGACGTGATCACGGTGACCAAGGCGGTGCCCCGCTCGCTGGGCTTCGTGTACTGGGAGCCCACCTGGTACGCGGTCCCTGGCAACGGCTGGGATCCGTACAACCCGGCCTCTGGCGACGGCTGGGACAACCAGGCGCTGTTCGACTGGTCGGGCCGCGCCCTGCCTGCGATCACGATCTTCAACCGCTGACCTCCCGGCAGGGTGGGTCTCGTACCAGTGTTGGAATTGGTTCGCGGTGGTGGAACTGTTCGCCGGAACGCCGTGCCCGTAGGCTCGCCGCGATGGACTTCGGGGTGTTGGGGCCGGTCGCGGTGCGGGTGCGTGGCGTGCCGGTCGCGATCGGCGGCACGCGGGAACGGTTCCTGCTCGCGTTGCTCCTGCTTGCCGATGGCGAGCCGATCGCGGGCGCCCGGATCGTCGACGCGCTGTGGGACGACCCGCCGCCGTCGGCGAAACAGCAGCTGCACAACGTCGTCAGCCGCCTGCGCCGCGCCGTCGGCCGCGACGATCTGATCGTCACCCGCACCACCGGGTACGAGCTGCGGCTCGCCGGTGACGACACCGTCGACCTCATGCGGTTCCGTGCGCTGGTCGTGGACGGCAGGCACGCGCGGGCAGCGGGCGACGACGCGGCCGCGGCCGACCTGTTCGGGGTGGCGCTCGCGCTGTGGCGTGGTCCGGCACTCGCCGACGTGCCGGACGAGCTGGCCGGCACCGTCCGGCACGGTTTGCACGAGGAGGGGCTCAGCGCGGCCGAGGCACGGCTCGACGCGCTGCTCGCCATCGGCCAGCACGCCGAGGTGCTCGCCGAGCTGACCCCGATGCTCGTCGACCATCCCCACCGCGAGCGCCTGTATCTGGCCAGGATGGTCGCGCTGCTCGCGGGCGGCCGCCGGGTGGACGCGCTCGACACCTACCGCCTCGCCCGCGAACGGCTCGTCTCCGGTCTCGGCATCGAGCCGGGGCCCGAGCTGCGTGACCTGGAACAGCGGATCCTGCGTGGCGAGTAGGTGCCGCCTACGCGCTCTTCTGCCTGGAACGGCCGGGCGCCTCGGCGCGCTCCTCGGCCGCTGACGTCTTCCGCTCCTCGTCCAGGATCCGGTCGATGTGACGCGACGCCCGGCGGAGCGACCTGATCACCGCACCGAGCACGAGAACGGCGGACACGACGATGGCGGAGACGACCGACCACGACGCGAGAGCGCCGGTGATGACCAGGAGTGCCGACAGGAGACCGATGCGCCGGATGACCTGCCTTCGCGCGCTCCGGTTCGTGGCGGCGTCAGGTCCGTTCAGGTGCTTCTTGTCCTTCACGGTGGTCCGTTCCCATTGCACAGTGTGCCCGCACGCAGAGTAGTGGCCCGATGCTGCCCCGCGCGAAACCTTCGCCGATGATCAGGTAAAACGCTGGATAGGTTTGACTACATTCAGTCATTCAACTTCGTCGTGTCGTTCTCGATTGGTGTTACGCCATGTTGCCCGAGGCCGTCCCGGATGCCACTAATTAACCCATTCGAGTGACATATAAGCGCGAAGGTTCCTCGTATTTCGGTGATGGCCGTTATTGAATCGACAACAATGATCGCCCCGGCCGATATCGGCCGGGGCGATCATTGTTGCGTATGGTGTTCGTCAGGGGCAGTTGGTGCTGCGAGCCAGGTTGCGGTCGCCCCAGTAGACCGGGCTGCCGTCACGGAAGGTGACCCGTTGCACCGAGCCGTTCAGCTTCTGCTCGTAGTGCAGGTGCGGGCCGGTGGAGCCACCGGTGTTCCCGACCCGGCCGATCATGGTCTTCTCGGAGACGCTCTGGCCGACCGAGACGTCCTGCGAGCTCAGGTGCGCGTAGAGGGTCTGCCACCCGCCGCTGTGGTCGATCACGATGTAGCGGCCGTAGGAGGTGTCGCCCAGGTTCGCGACCTTGGACACGGTGCCGGGCGCCGAGGCGTGCACCTTCCAGCCGTTGTCATCGGGGTAGTGGTTGAAGTCGACCGCGTTGGCCGGGCTGTGGTTGGTGCGGGTGCTGGCCTGCCACGTCTCGCCGCACGGGAACGGCAGCCAGAACCGGCCGGTAGTGCCCGGGTTGAACTGGTGCGATGCGTTGTTGTTCTTCAGCGTCGAGTTGAGGTTGCCCTTCGCACCCGACGAGAAGTCCTGGTACGCCCCGCCGTAGCCGGAGTTGTAGTGGACCCGCACCGTCGCGCCGCTGCGGTTCCACACCGACGCGGCGTTGTTCTTGATGCACAGGCCCTTGCCGGCACCCGCGCCCTTGAAGTCGTAGCAGGAGGGCTGGGTGGTGCCGTAGTCCGAGATCGAACCCGTGAAGTCGGAGATCGAACCCGCGTTGTCGCTGTTGTAGTAGTAGCAGAACTCGCCGCTGTCGCAGACGCCGTCACGTGCCGCGGCGGTCGCCGGTGCGGCCGCCAGCGTCGTGACGCCCGCGGCGGCGATGGTGGCCGCGGCGACACCGATCGCGGCCCGCGTCCATCTCGATAATCTGAGCATTCCGGTTCCTCACTGGTGCAGGGTTTTCGGTAGGGAAGAACGACTAGGCGGTCCGGCGGTACTGCTCCCAGGTCGTCTTGGTCACCTGCGGCCCGTCGTCCTGGCCGTTGTTCGCCAGGCCGTTGCGGCCGAGGTAGTACATGCCGACCTGCTTCTGCGCGGGGGTGGACAGGGCGGTGTCGTTCACCGCGATGCCGTGGATGTGCCATGGCCAGTCGTCCTGGCTCGGGTTACGCAGCCAGGCCGCGAACCCCACCCGGCGCAGCGCGGTCAGCACGGCGGTCCGCTGCGCGGCGGTCAGCGCCTCCGCGTCCAGGTCGACCGCGCCCCCGCCGTCGTGCGTGCCCGCGGAGGTGGGGTCGTCCCCCGGCGAGTACGAACCCTGCTCGACCACGAGCGAGACCTTGGCGAGCCGCTGCGCCTCGGTGAGCATGGCGACCGTCCTGGTGTTGAACGGAAAGCCCTGGAAGGTCGTGCGGCTGCCCGGCGTGATGAGGCGGGTCACCGAGAACCGCCCCTCCGCGAGCGCGGTGAGCGAGCCCTTGCCCGGCAACCCGTTGGCGTCCGGCCCGCTGAACCCCAGCGACTCCTGCCAGCGGCCGTACGCGGTGCGCGTCGCGGTGCCGAAGTGCCCGTCCACGTACTGCGCAGCCAGCAGCCCCTCGTCCACGAGGGCCTGCTCGACCAGCCGCACGCTCGGCCCGGCGCCCGGCGTGAGGCCCGTGCCGTCCTTCACCGGGTCGCACTGGGCGGCCAGCACCACCATTTCCATGTCCGCCGCCGCGGCGGCACTCGCGGCGGCGGCGTGCGGTGCCAGCACGGCCGCGACCGCGGCCCCGGGAACCACGGCGAGAAACCCACGACGATCCAATCGACCTGACATGAGCATCACAGTCGGCCAGGCTCGTACAAATCTCATACATTTCGGTCGCGTGTCTTCCACGCGCGAAACGGCCGGCGCGCGGTCGTTGCCGCGCGCCGGCCGTTTCGTTGGTCGGTCAGCCGGTCACCAGGCTGAGGCCGTAGGCGGACAGGATCGGGTTCACCGGCTGGAAGTAGCAGGTGGCCGAGTTGCCGCCGGAGACGACGCCCTGCGCCTGGCCGTCGGAGATGAACGCGCCGCCCGAGTCACCCGGCTGGCACAGCGCGTCCGTCGCGGTGAGGCCGGACACGGAGCCCTGCGGGTAGTTCACGGTCTGGTTCTTCGCGCCGATCGTGCCCTGGGTGACGCCGGTGGTGGAGCCGGACTTGCTGACGCCAGCGCCGGTCGCCGCCTCCTGCGAGCCTGCCACCGCGCCGACGCCGCTGACCTGGCCCACCGGGTTCCAGTCGCCGCTGGTCTGCACCCAGGCGTAGTCGGCGCCGGGGAACTGCGAGCCGCCCCACGAACCGAGTGCGACGCCGTCCTTGGCAAGGGCGCCACCGCCGGTGAGTGCCTCACAGTGCCCGGCGGTCACGAAGCCGCCGCTCACCGAGAAGCCCACCGAGCAGCGGGACGAGCCGATGTTGTACGCCTCGCCGCCCTGGATGTCGGCGAACAGTCTCGGCACCTCGGCGGACTCGGTGATGCGGACGTCGGTCACGCCGACGGTGGCGGCGAACGCCCTGCCCTCCGCCACCGCGCCGGGCAGCACGGTCATGTTGACCGCGTTGTTCCGCACGTCGACGCCCCACACGGTGACCGAGTCCGGCGCCTTCGCCTCGGCGGCGTTCATGTCGGCCACCATCGAGTCCAGTTCGGTGCTGCTGTGCGCCACCACCTTCGCCACGGCTCCCGCGCCGGTCACCTCGCCGGTCCTGGCCGCGTCGGTGACGCCGACGACGAGCCTGCCGTCCGCCAGCCACGAGCCGCCGAAGTCCTCGCCGAGGGTCGTCGACAGGGACTGCGCGGTCCTGGACATGGTGATCTCGTCGGCCGCGGCCGCAGACGGGTCCGCGCTCGCCGAACCGCTGAACGGGATCGCGACGGCGAGAGCCACTGATCCGGCGCTCGCGAGCAGTGCTGTTCTCCGTGTGGTCACGTACGTCTCCTTCGCAGGGTGCGCGGTGTGCGCTGGATGGACGAGACGGTTGACCGGTCAATTCCGTTATATCGCCCGATATCTCGTCGAGACAAGATTTGTGCCCATAGACCCGACGAAAGTATTGCGCACGTTCCCACGTGGATTTAACTGTCCACAATGGACTTCAGGACGGTCGGAACCGTCTGTGACACCGACGGCGCCCTGCGAGTACGTGTCCGTCGCCGGGTCGTAGTCGCCGCCGCCGATCCGGTAGGTGGTGTGACCGGGCTGCACGGGTGGTGAGACGGTGTCGCCGAGGAAGTCCAGGTGCGCCAGGTTGGTCAGCGGCGCGGTGGTGGCCGCCGCCGGTGCGCGGCAACAGTGGACAGTGCGAGTGCGATGGTGACGGCGGTGGCACGTCATCGCATGCGGGGAGCCTCCTCAGGAAACCCGGTCGAGCCGGGCGACGCCGATCTTGCTGTCGGCCATGCCGTAGAACACGTAGCGGACGCCATCGATCTCCTCGATGGCCGTGGGGAACACGACGTTGGGGACCGTGCCGGACCGCTCGTCCTCGGTCTCGGCGGTGAGCATCGGCTCGGTCGAGCGGTCCAGCACGCGGCTGACGTCGGCCGGGTCGAGGATCATCGCGCCCGCCGCGTAGGCCACCCGCTGCTGCTGGGGCTCCCACGGGTCGTCGATCGCGCCGACCACCCCGTGGTGCAGCAGCAGCCAGCCCTCGTCGACGCGGATGGGCGCGGGACCGGCGCCGATCTTGAGCTCCTCGAAGGGGTGCTCCGACAACGCGACGAGCCGGTGATCTCCCTGCAGCACCAGTGTGTCCAGGTCGCGCTCGACCTCGCGCGCCGGTGCGTAGGACACCCAGATGCCTGGCCGCTCGTCGGTCACCCCGGCGGGCAGGTGCACACCCTCACCCTCGCGGAACCAGCCGAGGTCCCACATCGGCCGGTGCAACATCGCGTACGCGGGCTCCCCGTCCGGCCCCGGCACCGGCTCCGGGAAGAACACCGCGTCCTTGTTGGGAAACAGGTTGAGGTCGGTGTCCAGGCCCGGCTGGTACCGGAAGTGGATCGGCCCGAGCCGCCGCCACTCGGCGAGGTCCTTCGACACCGCCAGCGCGAGCTTGGGCCCGAGTGGGCCGTACGCGACGTAGGTCATCACGTGCATGCCGAGCCGGGGAACCCAGGTGACACGCGGGTCCTCCACCCCGGCGTTGTTCGTGCCGCGTTCCCAGCCCTCGTCCGGGGCGAGCACGACGCCGCGCCGGGACACCCCGGTCGGCACGCCGTCGACGAGCGAGACCTCGGCGAGCCCGACCCGCGACACGTTGCCGCGCGCGACGAGGCGGGGCAGCAGGTAGAGCTTGCCGTCCTGGCCGAACCCGCTTGCCGGGTTCAGCACGCCTTCCGCCTCGAAGTCGTTGCCCGGCTCCGGTGTCATCAGCACGCCGACGCGGGTGAGGGTGTACGGAGGAGTCAAGGAGAATCAGCCCTTCACACTGGATCCGAGGTTGCTGGCGGTGAACCGGCGCTGGAACACGACGAACAGCACGATCACCGGCGCGGCCAGCACGCACGCCCCGGCGAGCAGCGCGCCGTACGGGTTCGACGCGCGTGCCGCGACGTTGCTCATGTAGTTCGCGAGTGCCACCGCGAGCGGCTGCATGTCCGCCTGCTTGGTGATCAGGAACGGCCAGAGGAACTCGTTCCACGGCCCGATGAACGTCAGCAGGACCGCGGTCAGCAGCGCGGGTTTGACGAGCGGCAGCGCGACCCGCCACAGGATGGTCAGCTCGCTCGCGCCGTCGATCTGCGCCGCCTCGAACAGTTCCCGGGGCAGTTGCAGGAAGTACTGCCGGAACACGAACACCGCCGCCGAGTTGATCGCGAACGGCAGGATCATGCCGAGGTGGGTGTCGGCGAGCCCGTAGGTGCGCACGATGAGCACGTACAGCGGGATCGTCAGCAGCTGGAACGGGATCACCTGCACCAGCAGCATGATGTTGAACAGCAGCGTCCGGCCTCGGAAGTGCAGGCGTGCCAGCGCGTACCCGGCCAGCACCCCGAACACGACCGTGCACAGCAGCACCCCGCCGGTGAAGATCCCGGAGTTGAGCAGCGTCGTGCCGAGGTCGAGCCGTTCGTTGATGTCGGCGTAGTTCTGTCCTGTCAGGTTGCCGGGGTTCGGCAGCGCACCGGCCGGGGTGGTGTCCGGTTCGGACTGCAGGCTGCCGATCAGCATGTAGTAGAAGGGGAACAGGAACATCAGCGCGCCTGCCGCGAGCGCGAGCAGCCGCAACGGGTGGACCTTGCGGGGCATGTCAGTCACGCTCCAGCAGCCTGCGGTTGATCAACGAGATGACCAGCGTGCCGATGACCAGCACCATGCCGATCGCGGCGGCGAGCCCGGCCTGCCCCTGCTCGATGCCGCGCTGGTACATCACCAGCACCGGCGAGGCGGACGCCCCGTTCGGGCCGCCGCCACCGGTGAGCAGGTACGGCTCGGTGAACAGGTTCGCGCCGGTGATCGTGGCCAGCAGCACCACGAGGGTGGTGGCCGGGCGGACACCGGGCACGGTCACCGTCCAGAACGAGCGCAACCGCGACGCGCCGTCCACCGCGGCCGACTCGTACAGCTCCTTCGGCACGTTCTGCAGCGCGGCGAGGTAGAGCAGGATGAAGAAGCCGAGCTGCTTCCACGTCACGAACACCGCCACCACGGGCATCGCGAGCGTCGAGTTCACGAGCCACGACGGGTCCGGCGCGAGCGGGCCCAGCACGGAGTTCACCATGCCGTCGGAGTTGAACAGGAACAGCCACACGCCGACGACCGCGACGCTCGCGGTCACGTACGGGACGTAGAAGCTGACCCGGAAGAACGTCCGGAAGGGAATCGCGGCGTTGAGCGCCGACGCGAGCCCGAGCGACAGCACCACCGTGAGCGGCACGTTGATCACCAGGAACACCGCGATGTTCAGGAACGACCGCAGGATCGCGGGGTCGGTGAACACCGCGGCGTAGTTGGCGAACCCGACGAACGGCCGGTCCACCACCGCGCCGGGCGCGGCGAAGAACCAGTCGAAGAAGGACATGTAGACCGCGATGCCGAGCGGGTAGGCGAAGATCGCCGCCAGGAACACCGCGTACGGCGTGACGAAGGCGATGCCGATCGGCTGGCGACCGAGCAGCGGCGCCCTCCGCCGAGGCTGCCGAGTCTGTTTCATAATTGTCCGATCAGGACTGACCGGCGAGTTGGTCGATCTTGGCCGCCGCGTCGGACAGTGCGGTGGCCGGGTCGGCCTTGCCGAAGACCACCGCGTTGGTGTACGCGTCCCGCAGCGCCTGCCAGATGGCGATGGAGTTCGGCACGTTCGGCACCTCGACGGTGCGTGCGGTCATGTCGGCGAACATGCTGTACGCCGGGTTCTCCTTGAAGTAGCCGGGATAGGCATCGGTCAGGCCGGTGCGCAGCGGCATCTGGCCGGTGGCCTCGAGCAGCGCGCCGTCCTGCTCCTGGCTGGTCGCGAACTTCATCAGCTCCCACGCGGTGCCGCGGTTCTCGCACGCGGAGTACATCGCGACGTTCTTGGCGTCGGAGAAGGTGTGGATCTCGCTCGCCTCCGTGCCCTGTGAGGTCGGCACCGGCACCGAGCCCCATTCGACCTTGTCGCCGTACACCGGGATCGCCCACGGTCCGACGATCGCCATCGCGGCCTTCCCGTCGGCGAACGCGTCGCCGTTGTACTTCTCCCGGCCCGCGAGGCCCTCGTCGTAGAGGGTCTTCCAGAACGTGGCGACCCGCTCACCCGCGTCATCGGCGAAGGTGGCCTTGCCGTCCTCGACGAGCTGCGTGCCGCCGGTCTCCGCGGCGTAGAGCGGGTAGAAGTCGAACCAGCTCTGGAAGAACTCGCTCGTGGGTGCCGGCAGGATCGCGTACTTGGCGCCGCCGCCCTTGACCACCTTGCGCGCGGTGTCCAGGAACTCGTCGTAAGTGGACAGTGGCGGGTTCTCGGCGTCGATGCCCGCCTTGGTGAACGCGGTCTTGTTGTAGAAGATCACCACCGGGTTGGACTTCCACGGCAGCTGGTAGTACTTGCCGTCGGGGGACTGGTACTGGGCCGCGATGTCGCCGGTGCGGTCCTCGATGTACTGGCGGGCGTCGGGGAAGTCGTCCAGCGGCACCAGGCCACCCTGCTTCTGGAACTGCGGCACGGCGGCGGGTGCGGTGTTGAACACCAGGCACGGCGCGCTGCCCGCGGCGATCGCGGCGCCGATCGTCTCCTCGGTGGTCTTGCCGGCCGGGATCTCCTGCGCGGTGACCAACTCGTCCGGGTGTGCGGCGTTCCACTTGGCCACCATGGCCTTGCCCCACGCCACTTCCTCGGCGTTGTTGGAGTACCAGATGGTGACCGGGCCGCGTTTGTCGGCGGAACCGGCGGCCTCCCCGCCGCCACTGTCCACATTGCACGCCGCGGTCATGACGAGGGTGACGGCCGACAGTAAGCCGACCAGGATGCGCTTCATTGCGTCTCCGAAATGGTTGGGGGATGGGGTTCAGCATGCCGAGGTGGATCTCCGCAGGACCAGCTCGGCGGGTGGCAGTGTGGTGTCGACGACGTCGTGACCGTCGGCCAGGTGCAGCAGTGCGGTCGCCGCGGCCTCGCCCCAGCTCCGCGCGTCGGCACGCACGGTGGTCAGCGCCGGGTGCACGTAGGCCGCGATGGTGGTGTCGTCGAAGCCGGTGATCGACAGGTCCTCGGGGATGCGGATGCCCAGCTCCGCCGCCACGGCGATGGCCGACAGCGCCATCACGTCGTTGGCGTAGACGATGGCGGTCGGCCGGTACGAGCCGGTGAGCAGGCGCTGGGTCGCCTCGCGCCCGCCTGCCGCGGTGAAGTCGCCTGCCACGACCTGGCCTTCCTGCAGGCCCGCGTCGGTCATGGCCTGCAGGAACGCGTCACGGCGGGCGATTGCGTGCAGGAAGACGTCGGGACCCGCGACGTGCGCGATCGCGGTGTGGCCGAGTCCTGTGAGATGGGCGACCGCGGCCGCGATGCCGGGCCGGTCGTCGAGGATCACGGCGGGGAACGGTGACGGCACGTCCGGCCGGTTCAGCGTGACCGCGGGCAGCCCGATCTCCTCCAGCAGCGCGATCCTCGGGTCGGCCCGGCGCAGGTCGACGACGAACACGCCGTCCACGCGGCCGTCGCGGGCGAGTCGCCGGTAGCCGGCCTCCTCGGCGGCCGGGCTGGTCACGACCTGGAGCACCAGCGTCTGGTCGCGCTCGGCGAGCACCTTCTCGACCCCGGCGATGAACGCGGGGAAGAACGGGTCCGCGCCCAGCAGGTCGGGGTCGCGGGCGATCACCAGGCCCAGCGAGAACGCCCGCGAGGTCGACAGCGCCCTTGCCCGGTGGTTGGGGGACCAGCCCAGCTCGGCGGCGGAGGCCAGGATGCGCTGCCTGGTCTCCTCGCTCACCCCGGCCCGGCCGTTGAGCGCGAAGGACACCGCACCCTTCGACACCCCGGCGTGGCGGGCCACGTCGGAGATGGTGGGGCGGCGGGCTGTCATCGATGATCTCCCTAAACCGGTTTACAGCGCGCAGGATAAACCGGTTTACCAGCCGCGTGTCAAGCGTGGTCTACCAGCTGACGGTGATGGCCAGCTTCTCCGACCGGCCGGTGCCTGCCATGGCCGGGTGCTGCTCGCCTCCGGCCCGGTCGCGAACGGCATCCTCGCCCCGTGCACGGCTGTGGTCCTGGGCCGCGTGCGCCCGCCCCCGGCCAGGTAGGCGAGAGTCCTAAAAGGACAATTGTGATGCCGGTCACGAACCAGATGGGTCAACACGGTGGCCTTAATCCGCCGGAAACCGGGTAACGCGAACAGGAGACCGCAAAGGACCTGCACGGA
Organism: Actinophytocola sp.; assembly: GCF_049647105.1. GTDB lineage: Bacteria > Actinomycetota > Actinomycetes > Mycobacteriales > Pseudonocardiaceae > Actinophytocola. The sequence goes on along the minus strand of NZ_JBARWZ010000183.1, from coordinate 12,526 downwards.
CGAACACACAGGGAGCGACTTGATGACGCTGTTGAACGTCGTGGTACTCGGGCTCGACGAGACGAACCTGGACCTGCTGAAGCGGGTGCCGGACGCGGACCGTTACGAGTTCCACGCGTTGATGTCCATCACCGACATGCAGTCGGGCGAGGACATCCCGATCGCCGAGCTGCTCGAGACCGCGGAGTCGCGGATCGCGGCGTTCGACGGCGAGGTACACGCCATCGTCGGCTTCTGGGACTTCCCCGTGAGCACGCTCGTGCCCGTGCTGTGCGACCGGTTCGGCCTGCGTGGCGCGAGTCTCGAGTCGGTACTCAAGTGCGAGCACAAGTACTGGAGCCGGCTGGTTCAGAGCGAGGTCATCGACGAGTACCCGCCGTTCGCGGTGGTCGACCTCGACGCGCCACGACTGCCGGCCGAGGTGGGCTATCCGTGCTGGCTCAAGCCGGTGAAGTCGTTCTCCTCCAAGCTTGCCTTCGAGGTCACCGACGACCGGGAGTTCGATGCCGCGGTCGAGGAACTGCGTGGCGGCATCGGCCGGGTGGGGGAGCCGTTCGAGTACCTGCTGGACAAAGTGGACCTGCCGCCCGAGGTCGCGGAGGCGGGTGGCCAGGCCGCGCTTGCCGAGCGGGCGTTGTCCGGGGACCGGGCGGCGGTGGAGGGTTATGTCCGCGACGGTGAGGTCGTGGTGTACGGCGTGCTGGACTCGCTGGTGTACCCGGGGGTGGCGAGCTTCCTGCGCCACCAGTACCCGTCGCAGCTGCCGGACGGGATGCGGGAACGCCTGGCGGAGGTGTCGCGACGGGTCATCGAGCGGATCGGTCTCGACAACACCACGTTCAGCATCGAGTACTTCTGCGACCCGGCGACCGGCGAGGTGAACCTGCTGGAGATCAACCCGCGGCACTCGCAGGCACACGCCGAACTGTTCGAGGACGTCGACGGTCACCCGAACCACAACTACATGGTCAAGGTCGCGCTCGGCGAGGACCCCGGCCCGCGCGGCACGGGCAAGTACGCGATCTCCGCGCGGTGGTATCTGCGCCGCTTCACCGACGGCGTGCTCCTGCGCGGGCCCTCCGAGGACGAGATCGCGATGTTGGAAAGTGCCATCGACGGGGTACGGATCTACCGCAAGGCACCTGACGGCGGCCGCCTGTCCGAAGGGCTCCACGCCGACAGCTACAGCTACGGCCTCGCCGAGATCGTGATCGGCGCGGACGACGAGGCCGGGTTGTCGGCCAAGTACGACCGGTGTGTCGAGGCGTTGCGGTTCGAGTTCGCGGACGAGGAAGGGAAGAGCTGAGTATGCGGGTCGTCACCTCGCTGCCCTACGACATCAAGGAAGAAGAGCACGTCTGGATCCCGGTGGCCGACGGTTCCCGGCTGTCCGCGCGGATCTGGCGGCCGCTGAGTTCCGACGACACACCCGTGCCCGCGATCCTCGAGTACATCCCGTACCGCAAGCGGGATCTCACCTCGGTACGCGACTCGATCGCGCACCCCTACCTCGCCGGTCACGGCTTCGCGTGCGTGCGGGTGGACATCCGGGGGAGCGGGGAGTCCGACGGCGTGCTCGTCGACGAGTACCTCGAGCAGGAGCAGCGCGACGCCGAGGACGTGCTGGCATGGCTCGCCGACCAGCCGTGGTGTGACGGGCGCACCGGGATGATGGGCATCTCGTGGGGTGGCTTCGCGGCACTGCAGGTGGCCGCTCGACGGCCGCCGAGCCTCGGCGCCATCTGCATCGCGTCGTTCACCGACGACCGCTTCGCCGACGACATGCACTACATGCGTGGCTGCCTGCTGTCGGACAACCTCGCCGAGTCCGGCACGATGTTCGCCTACAGCGCCTGCCCGCCCGATCCCGCGCTGACCGGGGACCGCTGGCGGCGGATGTGGCTGGAGCGGCTGGACGCGGCCCGCCCGTGGGTGGTGGAGTGGCTGAACCACCAGAGCCGGGACGACTACTGGCGGCACGCCTCGGTGTGCGAGGACTACTCGGCGATCCAGGTGCCGGTGTTCGCGTCGTGCGGGTGGGCCGACGGCTACTCCAACGCGGTGCTGCGGCTGATGGCAGGTCTCGACGTGCCACGCAAGGGGTTGATCGGCCCGTGGTCGCACAAGTACCCGCACCTGGGGGTGCCGGGCCCGGCGATCGGCTACCTGCAGGAGGTGGTCCGCTGGTTCGACCACTGGCTGCGTGACACGCGGGACGACGCGGTGGACGAAGTGGCGGACGAGCCGGTGCTGCGTGTGTGGATGCAGGACAGCGTGCCGCCGTCCACGGCGTACGAGGAACGGCCGGGGCGCTGGGTCGGCGAGCAGGCGTGGCCGTCGCCGAACATCCGATCCGACGTGCATCCCCTTGCCCCGCACCGGATCGCGCCGCGTGACGCGCAGTCGGGCGACGAGGTGCTGTCCGTCGAGTCGCCGCTGTCGGTCGGGCAGTTCGCCGGGAAGTGGTGCTCCTACAACGCGCCGCCGGACCTGCCCTACGACCAGCGCGAGGAGGACGGCGGTTCGCTCGTGTTCGAGACCGATGTGCTCACCGAGCCGTGCGAGATCCTCGGCGCGCCCGTGGTGCGGCTCGACGTGTCGGCGAACCGGCCCAGCGCGATGGTGGCGGCACGGCTGTCCGACGTCGCGGAGGACGGCAGGGTCACGCGGGTCACCTACGGACTGCTCAACCTCGCCCACCGCGACTCCCACGAAGAGCCGGAGCCGCTCGTGCCGGGCCGCCGCTACCAGGTGGAGATCCCGCTCAACGGTGTGGCACAGGCGTTCCCGGCCGGTCACCGCATCCGGCTCTCACTGTCCACTTCGTACTGGCCGCTGGCATGGCCGCCGCCGGAACCGGTCCGCATCTCGGTGCACACCGAGGGCAGCTCCCTCGTGCTGCCGGTCCGGCCCACCGCCGTGCCCGACGAGGTCACGTTGCGCCCCTTCGACGAGCCGGAGGGTGCCGCACCGCTGGCCACCACCGTGCGCAGCCCTGGCGAGTACCGCTGGGACGTCTCGCGCGACATGATCAACTACGATTCCGCGCTCGACGTGGTCAAGGACACCGGCACCGTGCGGTACGAGGACACCGGCGTCGAGATCGGCAAACGGGTCCACGAGCGGTACAGCTGGACCGCCGACGACTTCGCCTCCGTACGCGGCCAGACCGAATGGGCCATGACCTTCTCCCGGGGTGACTGGCACACCCGCGTCGAGACCCGCCAGGTGATGACCTGTACACCGACCGAGTTCCACGTGCACGCCCGGCTCGACGCCTTCGAGGGCGCGATCCGGGTCCGCTCACGAAACTGGGATGTCACCGTGCCGAGACACCTGGTGTGACCGGCACGGTCAGGTCCTCGCCTCCGCGGTGGGGCACTGGGCACCGAGGGTGGCACCGCCGTCGCTGAAGAGCCGTCCTGCCCACGTCGCCACCGTCCGAGGCGACGGCTGGACGTCACCGCCGAGGTGGGTGACGATCAGCAGGTCCGAGGAGCCGGGGGTCTCGATCGCAGCCGACCACCCGTGCTGCTCGTCCCACAGGAGTGCCACGTCGCTGTCGGGGAAGTGGTGAAGCCGGCCATCCAGGGCGATGTAGGCGTTGGCGGGGTCCCCTGCGTGGACATACGAGCTTTCCCCGCGTAGCTCCAGTGCCTCGGTGACCAGCCGAACGTAGCGCTCCAGATCACGTACCGCGCTGTCGTCGAAGTCAAGTTCCATGTCGCCGCCGTCCCTCTGACCCGTTTGGGTGGAACCGCGCCGACTGCTTGACGCAATCGGTTCATACCCAAACGGGTGCGTCGGCAACCGTGTTGACGTGGGACGGAGGTGGCTTTCTCGATCAAGAGTCACGGATGTGCCCGATTACTGGACAGCAGGTGTCGACGGGCTCGATCGGGGTAATGGCCACGCTAGCTGGACGAAGTGGTTCCCGCGGGAATGTTCGAGCCAGTCAGGCCCCGCCGGTTGAGACCAACAGCCGGCGGGGCCGCCGCCATGCCGCGCCGCCGCTGTCGTTCCGGTCCGGTCACCGGGCTCCTGAGTTGCCGGGCTCTGGGAGATCGAGTTCCGCGTGGTTGTTCACGAGGATCTCGGCGAGCTGGACGAGTTTGACGTTGAGGTTTTGCGACGTGCGTCTGAGCAGGTCGAACGCCTCGTCCGCGGTCGAGCCTCGGCGGCTCATGAGAATGCCCTTGGCCTGCCCGATGACGTCGCGGGAGTCGATCGCCCGCCGCAGTTGCGCGTTGTGCAGCCGCTCCTGCGTCACCTCCTTGGTGTGGGCCAGCGCGAGGGAGGCGTGTGTCGCCAGCAGGAGCGCCAGGGCCTGGTCGGCGTCCCGCAGACCACCCGGTTGGCAGGAGTAGATGTTGAGCGCCCCGGACAACCGCGGCGCCCGCGCGTCGGGCAGCAACGCCGTGGACAGGACCGCGCCCATGCCGCGTGCGGCGGCGGCGGGCCCGAACCTCGGCCAGGACCGGTCCGCGCCGAGGTTGTCACTGGCCGCGACGGCGGGCCCGGCGGGATCGGCGGCGTCCAGGCACGGTCCCTCCTTCAGCTCGTACTGCAGCTGGTCCAGTTCGGCGGCGACGCGGTCGGTCTGGATGGGGGTGTGGAAGACACCGTCCGAGGAGCGCAGTGTGATGCTGACCAGGTCGGCGCCGGGCACCACCTGGAGTGCCGCGTCGACGATCTGCTGCAGCACCTCCCCGGTGGTGGTCGCGTCCAACAGCGAGTAGGTCAGGGTGGCGAACTGCTGGGCCAGTGGTCCCAGCGGTGCCCCGTGGTCCCGCGACGGTTCGCGGCCGACGGCGACCGCACTTCGGGCATCGGCCTGAAAGCGGTCTCTGTCGCGGGTCCAGTCCTCTTGGCTGGGCGGCATCTGCGGCACCTCGATGTCCCCTTCCACGCGTCGAAGTTCGTTGAAGGATGTGGGTGGGGCGCCGACGCTTCGCTGCTGAACACCGTGCGCGCGGAAATAGCTGATCGCGCTGCTCCGCCGTTGCTGTGGCGGGACGTTTCACTGCCGACGGTCACTTTAGCCAGGGCTGTACCGCGATGGTCACGGCGGGCCGGATCACGATCGGCGGCGGGGCGGGCCCGCGTGCCGCGCGGATGCGGGCGGTGACGACCGGTCAGCCTCCTGCCATCGAACCCACCACCAGGAACGGTTCCGAGCCGTCCGCCACGCGGGTGGGCAGCGGTTTACCCGGCGGATCGTGGGAGAGGTCCTCCTCACACGCGAAGTAGCGGACGAAAGCGCGCCTGCGGCCGGTCGCCACGTCGCGGATGGTGCCCCGCAGCACGGGATAGCGCGCCTCCAGCGCGGCGAGTACCGCCTCCGTGGTGACCTCCTCTGCGACGTCGATGCACACCTCGCCGTCGACGCCCGCCAGCCTGCGCAGATGGGTGGGCAGCTTGACACGGACACTCACAACGTCTGCACCTCCACGGACAGCACCGGCGGCAGGTGGCTCACGATCGGCGACCACGTGTCACCGGCGTCGGGCGAGCAGTAGACCTGGCCGCCGGAGGTGCCGAAGTAGATGCCGCAGGTGTCCAGGGAGTCGACGGCCATGGCGTCGCGCAGGACGTTGACGTAGCAGTGTTCCTGCGGAAGGCCCGTCGTCAGCGGCTCCCACTCGTCGCCGCCCGTCCGCGAGCGGTACACGCGCAACCGGCCCTCCGGCGGATAGTGCTCGGAGTCGCTGGTGATCGGCACAACGTAGACGGTGTCCGGCTCGTCGGCGTGCACCGCGATCGGGAACCCGAAGTCGCTCGGGAGGTCACCGCTGATCTCCCGCCAGTTCTCCCCGGCGTCGTCGGACCGCATGACGTCCCAGTGTTTCTGCATGAACAGCGTGTCCGGCCGCGAGGGGTGCATGGTGATCCGGTGCACACAGTGGCCGACCTCGGCATCCGGGTCGGGGATGCCGTCGGAGACCAGGCCGCGGTTGATCGCGGTCCACGTCTTGGCGCCGTCGTCGGTGCGGAACGCGCCCGCCGCCGAGATCGCGATGAACAGCCGCTGCTGGTCCGTGGGGTGTTGCAGGATCGTGTGCAGGCACAATCCGCCTGCACCCGGGCCCCACGACGGGCCGGTGCCGTGCGCGCGCAGGCCGGGCAGCTCGTGCCAGCTGTGCCCGCCGTCGGTCGTGTGGAAGAGCCCGGCGTCCTCGATGCCCGCGTACACCAGGTCGGGGTCCGACAGCGACGGCTCCAGGTGCCACACGCGCTTGAACTCCCACGGCACCTGGGTGCCGTCGTAGTACTGGTGGGTGCCCGGGTCGCCGTCGTAGCGGAACTCCTTGCCCACCGGCCGCCACGACTGCCCGCCGTCGTCCGAGCGCTGAATGACCTGTCCGAACCACGCCGACGTCTGCGACGCCCACAACCGGTCGGACTCCACGGGCGAGCCCGCGACGTGGTAGACCTCCCAGCCACCGAAGTGCGGCCCGCTCACCGTCCAGTCCGTGCGGGTGCCGTCCGAGGTCAGTACGAAGGCACCCTTGCGAGTACCGACGAGCACGCGAACGCTGGTCATCTCAACCTCCCTGAGTCATGCCTCCCCGACACACCGGCCAGTGTGGCACCGGTCACCGACAGAAGCACGCCAGGTGCGCGCGCGACTACCCCGCGTCAAGTGAGTCCTCAGTGGAGGATCAGCCGACCCGCCGGTAGCGGGCGTCGAAGAACGTGAACACGGCGAAGGCCGCCAGCCCGATGGCGATCACCACCAGGAGGAACGTGCCGAAGGGCTGGGCGGCGAGTGTCTTCAGCGCGACGTCGAGGCCGGTCGCCTTCGCGGGCTGGCTCTGCACCGCGGCGACCACCACCAGCGCACCGGCGATGCCGTACACGGCGCCGAGCGCGGCGTAGCCGACCTGGCCCAGTTTCACCACGGCGGTCCGCGTCGGCCTGCTCGCCGGGGCGAGGTTGTGTTCCTGCGCGAAGCGCTTGGTGACGCCGTGGTGGATGACGAACAGCCCGGCGGCCACGATCGCGACACCGATCGCGATGACCACCGGCTTGCCCCAGGACTGGGCGAGCAGCTTGCCGATGAGGCCGAGCTGCGCCTTGTCGGTGGACGACGCCGGGGAGCCCACCGCGAGCTTGCCCGCGATGAACGCCAGGTACCCGAACAGGACCGCCTCGCCGACGTGCATCAGGCGCAGGCTCGTCCGGTCACCGGTGAACGCCTCGAGCAGCTGCCAGAGCGCGCTCACCCCCAGCCCCACCGCGATCAGCCACAGCAGGATGGTGCCGCCGGTGTTCGACGCGATCGACTGGAGCGCACCGGTCTTGTCCGCCTTGCCCACCCCGCCGCCGTCGAGGTCACCGACCGCGACCTGCAACACCAGCCATGCGACGAGCAGGTGGACGACCCCGTAGGCCACCAAGCCGAGCCGTACCACCAACTGGAAGGGCGCGCTCTTCGTGACTTCGCGCTGCACCACACCGGATCTGCTCATTGCGACACCATGGACAAACGGTACCCCGGGGCACGCGCCGGGACGGAACGAACGCGGTGTGCTGGGTCTGTGCGCCGGGCGCGCCGGATCCTGATGACGACCGGGAAGGACCGCGGCGCGCCCACGGTGGGCGCGCCGCGGCCGGTATGACTACAGCCCGCCGGTGTTCTGGGAGATCCAGCTCCGGAAGTACGACACGTCAACGTAGATCGACGGTTCGCGGGCGCACGTGGAGCCGCCGCCGGAGCGGCTGGTGGCGCCGATCAGCTGCCAGACGCCGCCGACCCGTTTGGCCTCGGGGCCGCCGGAGTCGCCGTAGCAGGCGCCACGGGTGTTGCCGGGGTTGTCGGTGCAGATCTCGCTGGCTGCCTGGATGCCAGCGCATTCGCCGTCACTGACGATCGAGGTGTTCAGCTCCTGCAGGGTGATCGGTGCGGAACCGCAGCCCGGCGTCGCGCAGGTCTGGCCCCACCCCATGATCCGGGTCGTGGTGCCGACCGCCCCGGACGACGTCGCGATGGCGACCGGCGCCTGGCTGACCGAGGTCGACAGCTGCAGCAGCGCCAGGTCGGCGGTCGGGTGCGCGACCCGCCTGGACACCCGGGCGACGGTGCCGCCACTTGTCCGGTTGGTGGTGCCGACGCGGACCTGGTACGGGGTGCCGCAGTGCTTCGCGGTGACCACCCAGTTGGCCTTGATCAGCGAGCCGCCGCAGGAGTGGCTGCCGGAACTGCTCTGCAGGGAAGCCATGAACGAGTAGGTCTCGGTCGCGTTGCCGCCACCGACGATGAACGGGGTGACATCGTCGGCCGTCGCAGCGCCTGCCGTGGTCGGCAGGCTGAACCCGGCGACCGCGGTGGCGGCCACCACCGTCAGGCGCACGAGCAGGGATCGTGTCCGCATAGTGCAATCTCCTTTGATGGACCGGGGCCCTCGACCCGGTATACCAAAGGTAAAGACGCCTCGATCGCCCGTGACACCCCCAATCGGACGCCCACATCCACAGTAGGTCCGGCCATCACTGGGACGATCAGTACGCAGAGATTCGCCGGTGTCAGTGCACCGGAGCGTTGGCGAGGTGTGCGCGGGTGGCGGCCAGTGCGCGGCGCAGGCATTCCTGTTCGCCGACCTGTGCGGTCATGCTGGCGCGGGGAACCTCGAGCGCGTAGGGGATTCCGGGCGGGAGGGCGGCGAGGATGCCGTGGACGTCGATGCCGCCCTCACCGGGGAAGAGGCGTTCGTAGCGGGCGGTGTGGATCAGTCCCTCCACGGTGCTGGGGATCCGGGCCGGGGCGTCGCAGACGTGGGCGAAGTGGAACCACTCGCGGGGGAGTGCGCGCAGGTCCTCGATGCTGGAGTGCGAGCGGGCGAAGTGGAGCAGGTCGATGAGGATGCCCGCGTTGGTGCGGTTCACGGCGCGGAGCACGTCCGTGGCCTCGGCGAGGTTGGGCGTCTCGGTCCAGGAGGGAAACTCCAGGTCCATGGTGAGGCCCAGCGGCTTGGCCATGTCGCACAGCACTGCGAAGTGCTCGGTCTTGCGGTCCCGGTTGGCGTCGGGCAGTTGCGCGATCACGTGCCGGGCGCCCAGTTCCGCGCCGGTGTCCAGGTAGCGCTGGAAGGTTCTTGGGTCGTCGTGGGGGCCGATCCTGGCGAGCTCGATGTCGAGGACCCGGACGCCGGTGTCGGCGAGGCGGGCCTTGGTTTCCCGCAGCAGTGCGGGATCGGTGGCGACCGGGTAGTGCGGCTCGTCGGGGGTCACCCTGGTGAGGCGGATGCCGACGTGGTCGTAGCCCGCGTCGGCGGCGGCCGACACGAGTTCCGGTGGGGACAGGGTCAGTGCGGAAAGGTGCGCGACGGAGTACGCGTTGGCGGGCTGGTCCTCCCTTGGCGTCGGCGGCCGGGAGATCACCGTGGTCGCGACCATCCTGCGCTGCCGGTGCGCGGTCATGCGTACCGGTGTCGCGCCCGCGTCCCCGTACCCGTTGTAGCCGCCGACGCGTTGCACGACCTCGAAGAACACGCGGGACCCGAGCATCTCCGTGCAGAAGTGGAAGTACTCGCCGTGCTCGTCACGGTCGTACAGGACCGAGTTCGCCCGCAGGTCGGCCAGCACCTCCGGCGGCAGGTCGAGCCGGGCGTCCAGGTCGTCGTAGTAGTTCTCCGGGATCGCCAGCAGCGGGGCGCCCAGTGCCCGCACCGCCTTCGCCGCCGCGATCGCGTCGTCGGTACGGAACGCGATGTGCTGCGGCTCCGGCACGGCCGGCGCCCACTGGCCCCGCCGGTACAGCGCGGCGTTGAGCGTGATCCGCACGCGGTGGTGTGGGTCGGTCGCCGCCCTGCTCCTGATCAGCCCGAACGGCGCCGCGAACTCCGTCGCCGTCTGGGCGCCGAGGCCGAGCACGGTGCGGTAGAACAGCGTGGACTGGTCGAAGTCGTCGAACGGCTCGGTCAGCGAGATGTGGTCGACGGCGGTCAGCAGGTCGCCAGCGGCCGCGCCCGTCGGGGTGAAGTCCGCGAGCCAGTCGTCCCGCTCGTCGCCGGTGTGGCAGAAGAAGACCGTCCTGCCGTCCGGTGTGGACACCGAAGGGAGGTCGGCCTCCTGTGGCTGCCGGGACCGGGGGAGCACCGGCGCGAGGTGCCGTTCCGCCCGCCGCGCCGAAGCCGAGGGATCGGGGCTCTCGAACGCGAGCGCGGTGATCTCCGAGGTGCCGGGCGTCGAGGTGGCACGCGGGGTCGAGTTCAGCAGCACCCGTGCGGTGCCCTGCTGCCACAGTTGCACGGGCTTGGACCGGTGCCTGCCGGTGTTGGTGAAGCCGAGCGCGGCGAGCGTGCGGGCCAGCACGGGCCCGGACGTCTCGTCGACCGCCAGCTCCGTGAACGCGTGACCGGTGAGCGCGGGTGCGGTGGCTCGCGGCACGAGCCCGTCCCGCACGCTGATGAGCGAGCGCATCGCGTCGATCGCCGTGCGCCGGGGGTCGACCTGCCGGAGCACGTCGTTGGACACGTCGAGCGTCAGCGGGCCCGGGTAGCCGGTGGCGAGCACGGTGGCGGCGAAACCGGTGAGGTCGAACGTGCCCTGGCCGGGCAGGAGCCGGTGGTGCGTGCTCCACTGCGCGAGGTCCATGTGCCGGGGTGGCGCGTCGGCCAGCTGCAGTGCGAACACCTTGTCACCGGGGATGATCCGGAGGCCGGTGAGGTCGCGGGTCTTCGCGAGCACGTGGAAGCTGTCCAGGCACAGCCCGAGCGCGGGGTGGCCAGCCCAGCGCACCACCCGCCACGCGCGCTCGACCGTGTTGACGAACCGGCCCCACGCCAGCGGCTCGTACGCGATCCGCAGCCCGTGGTCCGCCGCGCGTCCGGCGAGGATGGCCAGCTGCTCGGCCGCGAGCTCGTCGTCGTCGACGGCGTCGGCCGACAGCGTCGAGCAGACCACCAACGTGGTGACGCCGAGCCTGGTCATCAGCTCGAACTTGCGCTCCGCGCGCCGCAGGCCCGCGCGGAGGACGTCCGGCGGGACCGCCTCGAAGTCGTGGAACGGTTGGTAGTGGTCGATTCTGAGCCCGAGGTCGGTGCACCGCTGGCGTACCTGCTCCGGTGACAGCGGCGACGCGACGAGGTCGTCCTGTACGAGCGCGACGCCGTCGAAGCCCGCGGCGGAGGCCGCCGCGAGCTTGTCCTCGAGGGTGCCGGACAGGCAGACCGTCGCGATGGTGAGGTCCGCCGCCGCGGTGCGGCCGGCATCCACGCTCGGCGCTTCCCGTTGTGCGGTGAGCATCTGTTACCCCCTTGCGATCGAGTCGAAGTGGTGGTGCATCCGGTCCGCGTCCGGTTCGCGGCCGGTGATGATCCGGAACGTGTCGACGGCCTGGAACACGGCCATACGGCCACCGTCGAGCACCCGGCAGCCTCGGTCGCGGGCGGCGGCGAGCAGCTCGGTCTCCAGTGGCCGGTACACGATGTCGACGACCCACAGGTCCTGCGACAGCAGCTCGGCGGGCAACGGGAGCCCGGGGTGCCCCACCATGCCGGTGGGGGTGGCGTGGACGAGTCCGTCCGCACCGTCGAGCAGGCCGGGATCGCCGTGCGGACTCGCGGTGGCCCGGTCGCCGAGGCGGGCCGCCAGCCCCTGCGCGCGCGCCGGGTCGAGGTCGGCCACCCGCAGCTCGCGCACCCCGAGGGACAGCAGCGCGTGCCCGAGCGCGGCGCCCGCGCCACCCGCGCCGAGGAGCACCACCGTGTCCAGCGCCGCTCCCGGCAGGCCGGTGGTCAGTGCGCGGGAGAACCCGGTCACGTCGGTGTTGTGGCCGACGGCCACGCCATCGCGGAACGAGATCGTGTTCACGGCGCCGACCGCCGCCGCGCCGGGGGACAGCTCGTCGAGGTGGTCGAGCACGAGTTGCTTGACGGGGTGGGTGACGTTGAGGCCGTCGTAGCCCGCGAGCCGGGCGGCCGCCACCAGCTTGCCGACGGCGGGTGCCGGGACACCGAGGTCGTCGAGGTCGAGCACGCGGTAGAGGTAGCGGATGCCCAGTGCGTCCGCCTCGCGTTCGTGCATGGGTGGCGTGAGCGACGTGCCGACACCCGAGCCGATCAGGCCGACCAGGAACCCGTTTCCGTTGCGCGCTGATGCCATGGGCTCTCCTCGACGAGACCGGTCACTTCCATCCGGGACCAACGCGAACGAACTAGATAGTTACTTATACGCCGTGCTGGTCGCGGAGGGAAGTGACCGGTGGCCCGCCGCCGGTGAGGGCGGCGGGCCGGTTGAGTCAGTAGACCTCGATCTTGCCGGTGGAGCGGGGGCTGTGCGGGTCGTTGAAGAAGTACTCGCCCTTCTTCCTGAACGTGTGCTGGTACGACTCGCCCGGTGCGAGACGCACGTCGAACAGCCCTTCGAAGAACTGGGTGGCGCCGCGTTCGCCGCCCAGCCGACGGCGGAGGGTGCCGCGCACTTCCAGAAGATGCTCGTCGGCGGCATCCGGTCCTCGGCGGGTGCCGAGCCGTTCTGCCGGTGAGCGGGCGGGGTGGGGGGGGGGGCGCCGCGCGCCCCCCCG
>NZ_JBARWZ010000182.1:0-2159 GCF_049647105.1 Actinophytocola sp. | reverse complement strand
TCGCCGCACAGCGCGTCGAGGTTGCGGGCGCCATCGGCCTTCGCGGCCAGCACGGTGGCGAGCCGGTCGGCGCCGGTGCCCGCCAGCGGGGTGAGGTCGCCGATCCCGGCGGCGTGCACGACGGCGGTGAGCGGGTGCTCGGCGGGGACGGCGGCGAGCAGGGCACGCAGGGCATCGGCGTCGGCGACGTCGCAGGCGGCGACGGTGGCCTTGGCGCCGAGGGCGTTGAGTTCGGCGACGAGGTCGGCGGCGCCGGGCGCCTCGTCCCCGGCCCGGCTGACCAGGAGCACGTGGTCGGCGCCATGGCGGGCGAGCCAGCGCGCGGTGTGCCTGCCGAGCGCGCCGGTGCCGCCGGTGACCAGGACGGTGCCGTGCGGGCGCCAGTCGCCGCCCTGCCCGGTGCCGTCGGCGCGGACGAGCCTGCGCGCGACCGTCCCTTCCGGACGGATCGCGACCTGGTCCTCATCGCCGGCGAGGACGGCGGCGAGCGCGGCCGGATCGGGGATGCCGTGCAGGGCGACGACCCCACCCCAGCGGTCGGGGTGCTCCAGCGCGGCGACGCGGCCGAGTGCGGCGACGGCCATGGCGGTCGGGTCGCCGGGGGTGTCGGCGGTGGCGACCCACAACGGGGCGCTGACGGTCCGGAGCACGGCCAGCGAGTCGGCGAGGCCCCTGGTGAGCAGCGGGTGGCCGGGGTGCGGCCGGTCGTCCAGCGCCAGCAGGGAAAGCACGCCGTCGGGGCGGCCGGTCCGGTCGGCGAGGCCGTCGAGGCCGGTGATCCTGACGGCGGTGCCGCCGTGCCGGGTGACGGCGTCGGCGCAGGCGGCGGCCATGTCGTCGGCACCGGGGGGTTCGACGATCCACCAGGTTCCGGCGAGTTGGGCTTCGGTGGTGGTCACCGGAGTCCAGCGCGTGCGGTAGTGCCAGTCGGCGGCGGGTGGGGTGGCGCGGGCAGGCCAGTGGCGGATGCGCTGGAACGCGTAGGTCGGCAGGTCGACCTCGCCGCCGCCCCAGTGGTCGAAGACGGCGGTCCAGTCGACGTCCACGCCACTGACGTGCAGCTCGGACAGGGCGCGCAGTGCCGAAGCGGTCTCGTCGCGACCGGCGCGCAGCAGCGGCACGGCGCTGTCGAGGTGGGTGGCGAGGACCGCGTCCGGCCCGATCTCGGCGAAGGTCGTGACGTGCCGCTCGCGCAGCAGCCGCACGCCGTCCGCGAACCGGACGGTGCCACGGATCTGCCGCACCCAGTAACCGGGGTCGGTGACGTCGTCCCCGTCCGCGGCGGGGATGACGGGGATGCGCGGGGCGTGGTAGGTCAGCGAGCGCGCCACGTCGGCGAACTCGGCGAGCATCGGTTCCATCAGCCGCGAGTGAAACGCGTGCGACACCGCAAGCCGCTTCACCCGCCGACCCGCACCCCGCCACCGCGACTCCAACGCCGCGATCTCCTCCTCGGCACCAGACACCACAACAGAACCAGGACCATTCACCGCCGCCACATCAACACCAGCCGGAACGTCCACTTCGGACACCTCAGCCGCCAGCATCGCCCCACCAGAAGGCAAACCCTGCATCAACCTGCCCCGAGCGGCGACCAACGAACACGCGTCCTCAATGGACAACACACCCGCAACATGCGCAGCGGCGACCTCGCCGATGGAGTGCCCCAACAGGAAGTCCGGGGTGACCCCCCACGACTCCAGCAACCGGAACAGCGCCACCTCCAGCGCGAACAGCCCTGCCTGAGCGTTGCGGGTCTGGTCGAGCGCGTCGGCGTCGTCCAGCGGGACACCGCCGAGCCGGGCGAGGAGGTCGTCGAAGACCCCGGCGAAGACCGGGAAGTCACGACGCAGTCCCGCACCCATCCCGGCACGCTGCGCGCCCTGACCGGTGAACAGGAACGCCACTCCCCCACCGCTCACGGTCCCGGTGACGACCGCGCCGGACTCCTCACCCGCCGCCAGCGCGGCCAGGCCGGTCATCGCCTGCGCCCGGTCGGCGGCGAGAACGACGGCGCGGTGGTCGAGCGGGGTGCGGGTGGTGGCCAGCGAGCGGGCGAGGTCGAGGTCGGGGTGCCCGCCGGACAACGCGGGCGCCAGCCGCCGCGCCTGGCCGCGCAGCCCGGCCGTGGACGCGCCGGACACCAGCCACGGCAGGAC
>NZ_JBARWZ010000181.1:0-18430 GCF_049647105.1 Actinophytocola sp. | reverse complement strand
TTGGTCATGCGCAGGCGGCTGCTGGGGTGGCGGGTGTGATGAAGATGGTGTTGGCGTTGTGGCATGGGGTGTTGCCGAGGTCGTTGTATGCCGAGCATCCGAGTCCGTTTGTGGATTGGTCTGGTGGCGGGGTGCGGTTGCTGGCCGAGCAGAGGGAGTGGCCCGAAGTTGACAGGCCGCGCCGGGCTGGGGTGTCGGCGTTCGGGATCAGTGGCACCAACGCGCATCTCATCCTCGAACAAGCCCCACCGGACGACCGACTCTCGACTGCTCCGGACACTGTCGCCCACCGGCACGGCGCGGCCAGGTGCATGCCATGGCTGCTCTCGGGAAAGACCCAGGCGGCCCTTCGGGCGCAGGCGACCCGCCTTGCGGCCTTCCTTGACGATCACCCGGACTACGCGCCCGAGGACGTCGGACAGCAGTTGGCCACCACTCGCACGGCATTCGCGCATCGTGCGGCCATCGTCGGTTCGGGCCGGCGCGATTTCCGGGCGGGCCTCGTGGCGCTCGCCGAGGACGGCGAAGCTCCCGGACTGGTCCGCGGATCCGCGGCCGGTGTTGGTGGGTTGGGATTTGTGTTCGCTGGTCAGGGGAGTCAGTGGTGCGGGATGGGGAGTGGGTTGGGGGGATTTGCGGGCGTGGTGGATGAGGTGTGTGCGGTGGTGGATCCGTTGGTGGGTTTCTCGGTGCGGGAGGTGATGTTCGGGTCGGCTGGCGGGGTGGATGTACTGGATCGGACGGGGTTTGCTCAGCCTGCGTTGTTTGTGCTCGAGGTGGCGTTGTTCCGGCTGTTGGGTCAATGGGGGGTACGGCCGGGGTTGGTGGTTGGTCATTCGGTGGGGGAGGTGGCTGCGGCGCACGCGGCGGGTGTGTTGTCACTGTCGGATGCGGCGGTGTTGGTGGCGGCGCGGGCTCGGTTGATGCAGGCGTTGCCGTCGGGTGGGGCGATGGTGGCGGTGCGTGCCGAGGAGGCGGAGGTGTGGCCGTTCCTGGCTGACCGCGCCGATCGGGTTGGGATCGCCGCGGTCAACGGACCGGCCTCGGTAGTGATCTCGGGGGATGAGGATGCGGTACTGCGGGTCGCTACCCAACTACGCGAACACGGCTATCGGAGCAGCCGACTCCGGGTCAGTCATGCCTTCCATTCGCCGCGGATGGCGCCGATGCTTGAGGAGTTCGGCCAGGTTGTTGCCGGGTTGTCCTTCACCGCACCGAAAATTCCGATGATCTCCACGGTCAGCGGGACACTGGCCAGTGCTGAGCAACTGTGCACACCGGATCATTGGGTGCGGCAGGTGCATCGGCCGGTCCGGTTCCACGACGCGATCGGTGCCGCTGTGACGGAGCAGGATGTCACCTGTTTTCTGGAACTGGGGCCCGATGCGGCGCTCTCGGCGATGATCACCGACTGTGTGTCCGAATCCGGCCGGGCCGACAAGATCGCGGTGGTACCCACCCTGCGCGGCCGCCACCATGACGAGCCACAAGCCCTGGCCACCGCACTGGCACAGCTGCATGTCCACGGCAACGGCCCGGACTGGCATGCCGTCCACGCCGAACACCACCCGAACCGGATGGACCTGCCCACCTACGCCTTCCAACACCAACGCTACTGGCTGACCAGTCACAGCCCCACCGGCCACGACGCCGACCGAAGCGGTGCCCGCTTCTGGGAGGCGCTCGACCGCCACGACACAGCCGCCCTGACGACCATGACAGGCATAGACGTCGATCGGCCCTTCCGGGACGCGATACCGAAACTGTCCACATGGCAGCGCGAGCAGCTCGACCTCGAGGTGGTCGATTCGTGGAGATACCAGGTGGTGTGGAACGCGATCCCCCGGCCGCGGCGCACGGACCTGGCCGGGACCTGGCTGCTCGTCGCGTCCGAGGGTGCCGCCGCCGATGACGTCGTGTCCGCCTGCCGCAACGAACTGCGCACCCGCGGCGCGAATGTGATCATGATCCCGGTCACCGGCGACGATCGGGCCGCCTTGATCCAGCGGCTCCGCGACACGGCGGGCGGCATGGGCGACGGTGGATCCCACGTCTCCGGCGTACTCTCGCTTCTCGCGCTCGACGAACGGACCGCATCAGTATCCGAGCAGACACCGGTGGGCTTCGCCAGAACGCTGACTCTGGTTCAGGCGCTCATCGCCGTCGGCGTCGAGGCGCCACTGTGGTGCGTTACCCGTGGCGCCGTATCCGTGGACGGATCCGCACAGCCGAACGACCCATTGCAGGCATTGCTGTGGGGATTCGGCCGGGTGGCAGCGCTGGAACAACCCCAGACCTGGGGTGGGCTCGTTGACCTGCCGGCAGACGTCGGCGAACGGACGCTCGGCCATCTCGTCAGCGCGATCGCGGCACCAGGTGGGGAGACCGAGTTCGCGATCCGTCCCACCGGGGTCCTCGTCCCCAGACTTGTGCGAGCGCCCCTCGGTGACGTCCAGCGGCAATGGCATCCGGAAGGGACGGTCCTGGTCACAGGTGGGACGGGCGGCGTCGGTGCGGAGATCGCCCGCTGGCTGGCCCGCGAAGGGGCGACACGCATCGTGCTGACCAGTCGCCGAGGACCGGCCGCCCCGGGGGCAGGCGACCTGACGAACGAGCTGCGTGACCTGGGCGCCGATGTGCGGGTTCACGCGTGCGACATCGCCGACAGGGCAGCGCTCGCGCGGCTGCTGGCCGAGGCCTGCGACGACCCGCCGCTGACCGCGGTCGTGCACGCGGCCGGGGTGCTCGACGATGGTGTGATCGACACGCTGACCGCGCAACGGTGTGCCGCCGTCTTCCGTCCGAAGGTGCACGGGGCACTGAACCTCGACGACCTCACCCGCGACAGGGATCTCTCGGCGTTCGTGCTGTTCTCCTCGGCAGCGGGCACGCTGGGCAACCTCGGACAGGCCGCCTACGCCGCGGCGAACGCCTTCCTGGATTCGCTGGCGCGGCACCGCGGGGCCAACGGGCTTGTGGCGACATCAGTGGCGTGGGGTGCGTGGGCCGGCGAAGGAATGGCAGGCACAGCGGCGGCCGAGGGACGGATCAGTCAGCTGGGAATCAATCCCATGTCGCCACGGCTGGCGACCCTCGCGCTGCGACGCGAACTCGACCACGGTGGTACCGGCGGCTTGCTCAGTGACATCGACTGGGGACGATTCACGCGTGCCGGTGGCACCCGCCCAGTCAGCCTGTCCAGTGACCTTCCCGAGGTCCGCGAGGCCATTGCGGACGTTGCCGTCGCGGCAGACAAGACCACACCCGCACCGCACTTGTTGGTTCAGAAGTTGGCCACACTCGCGGTACCGGACCAACACGATCTGCTCCTGGAGCTCGTGCGCACGCAGGCAGCCGCCGTCCTCGGTCTCGGCTCCGCCGAAACGGTGTCACCGACAACGGCGTTCACCGAGTTGGGCCTTGACTCGATGGCATCCGTCCGGCTCAGAAACCGGCTGGGCGAGTCGACGGGGCTGCGGATACCCATCAGCCTGTTCTTGGCGCAAGCCAGCGCGGACTCACTCGCGGGCTACCTGCGATCGGGGATCGGCGGCCGGGTCCCCGCCGGGACCCAAGGTGCTCCGTCCGGCCACGACGACAAAGAGTCCACAGTAGACCAAAGCGGCGTTCAGGCTTCGATCGACGACATGGATGCCGAAGACCTCGTGAACATGGCCCTGAAGGCCACCGAGCTCTCGAGGCCGCCTCCCACTGTAGGAAACCATCATGACAACACCTGAACGACTGGTGGAAGCGCTGCGCGCTGCCTTGAAGGAGAGCGAACGGCTCAGGCAGGTCAACGTCGAGTTGGCCGCCGCGTCCACCGAACCCATCGTCATCGTCGGCATGGACTGCCGGTTTGGCGGCGGCGTCGGTTCGCCGGACCAGCTATGGGATCTGGTCGTGACCGGAGAGGACGCGGTCACGGCGTTTCCCACCGACCGGGGATGGGACGTCGAGGCGATGTACGCCCCATTCCCCGGAAGCCAGGGAAAAAGCTTCGTGCGAGCGGGGGCCTTCGTCGAGGGGGCGGCCGATTTCGACGCGCAGTTCTTCGGCATCAGCCCCGCTCAGGCGCTGGTCCTCGATCCGCAGCAGCGACTGCTCCTGGAAGTGTCGTGGACGGTGCTGGAAAGGGCTGGCATCGACCCCTCGTCGCTACGGGGAAGCGGAACCGGCGTCTTCACGGGAATTGCCTATCTCTACTACAACTACGGCACCTACTTCTACGACTCCCCAGAGACCGAAGGGGATCGCTACCTCGGCAACGCCAACAATCTCGCCGCTGGACGGGTAGCGCGCACCTTCGGGTTCGAGGGCCCCGCCGTCACCCTCGACACGGGGTGCTCGTCGTCGTTGGTGGCCCTGCACCTGGCCTGTCAGGCCCTGCGATCGGGCGAGTGCTCGCTGGCGCTGGTCAGCGGCGCGACGATCATGCCCCATCCGGGTGCCTTCGTCGAGTTCAGTCGATATCCCTTCCCCGGCTTGATAGCGCCCGACGGGCGAAGCAAGGCCTTCGCCGCCGCCGCGGACGGGATCGGGTTCTCTGAGGGTGTCGCCGTGGTACTCCTGGAGCGACTGAGCCACGCCCGCGCGAACAACCATCAGATACTGGCCGTCGTGCGAGGAAGTGCCGTCAACCAGGACGGCGCGAAGAGCGGTTTCGAGACACCGCTGGGGCATGCCCAACAGCGCGTGATCGAGCAGGCGCTGTCCAACGCTCGCCTGCGCGCCGACCAGATCGATGCCGTCGAGGCGCATGGTACGGGCACGTCCTTCGGTGATGCGATAGAGGCCGAAGCAATACTGGCGACATACGGCCGGAACCGTCCGGATGATCGACCCGTCTGGCTGGGCTCGATCAAGTCGAACATCGGCCACAGTCAAGCCGCCGCATGCCTGGCCGGGGTCATCAAGATGGTGTTGGCCATGCGACATGGGTTGCTGCCCAAAACCCTGCATGCCGACCCGCCCTCGGCGCAGGTCGACTGGTCCGCCGGCGCGGCACGGCTGTTGACCGGCACGGAACGATGGCCGGTGACCGGTCACCCCCGGCGTGTGGCGGTGAACTCATACGGGGTCAGCGGAACCAACGGCCACCTGATACTCGAGCAGGCACCCGCCTCTACTCACCATGGCGCGCGTCCGGCGGCAAAACCCTTGGGCGACACCGACTGGATGACCGGGCTCGACATCCCGTGGCTGCTGTCGGCCAAGACCGCTGCTGGACTGCGAGAGCAGGCAGGCAGGCTACGAGCGCACGTCGGCGCCGACCCCGAGCTCGACATCGTGGGGACGGCCTACGCACTCGCGACGACCCGGGCCGCCTTTCCGTACCGTGGCGTGGTCACAGCACGGCACCGCGGCGCCTTCCTCCTCGGGCTGGCCGCCATGGAGAGCGGCGATCAGTCTGAGACGGTGATCGAGGGCACGGCAGTGGAGGGCAGGCTCGCCTTCCTGTTCTGCGCCGGAAGCACGCGGTGGATCGAGATCGACGCTGGAGCGGCGAGGAGACTCTCCTCGTTCACTGTCGACATTGAGCCCGGAGCCGTCGTCCCGCGGCATCCGTCCCCTTCCCGCTCGGTCACCGGGTTTCAGCTCCAGGCAGCGCTTGCCGGGCTGCTGGGGTGCTGGGGCGTGAGACCTGACTGCGTCATGGGTGAGTCGCTGGGTCTGCTGGTCGCGGCCGGCGTCGCGGGAGCTGTCCCGGCGAGCACCGTGACAGCTGCCTGTCACGCCTTGGCGGCCGGGTCGGGCATCGGAAGTCTGCCGACGGCCAGCGGGATCGTCGAGACACCCATCTATGCGACGAGTGGCCGCCGGGTGCATGCTCAGGAGCTTTCCGATACGAGCGACTTGCGGGATCTGCTCGGGCTGGCCCGACCGAGACCTGACCTCGATGTCCTGCGGGCACACGGCGTCAGCACCGTCGTGGCGTTCGGAGGTGGTGGGACGATCGCCGTACACCGGCTCGATGAGCCCGCCTCCGTGGACGGCTCGGCAGTCGAGCTGATGCCGGACGGTCCCGGCGAGCCCCTCACGTCAGACGTCTTCATGAAGACGTTGGCCGCGCTGTACACGTGCGGCGTAGCGGCCGACTGGCACGCGGTCTTCGCGGATGCCAACCCGCTTCGGGTCCACCTGCCGACCTACGCGTTCCAGCGAAAGCGGTACTGGCCCGCAAGTCCGAGCGATGTCTCCGAGAGGTAGGTGCTGAACGTGGCTTCATACCGAGTGATCAGGAAGACGCCCCGTGAGCGCATTGACCTGCTCATGGATCCGGGCTCCTTCGTCGAGGTGGGGGCGCTCGTGCGGCACCGCTCGAACCTCGGTGGGAACAACGAAAAGCGGCCCGTCGGCGATGCTGTCGTGACCGGCTACGGAGAAGTCGATGGCCGCACGGTATGCGTCTTCGCTCAGGACTTCTCGGTGTTCGGCGGAACACTGGGCGAGGTGGTCGGCGAGAAGATCGTCAAGATCATGGACCTGGCCGCCGAGATCCGTAGCCCAATCGTCGGAGTCAATGACAGCGCGGGCGGTCGCATCCAGGAAGGCGTCGTGGCGCAGCGGTGGTACGGCGAGGTTTTTCTCCGCAATGTGCGGCTGTCCGGCATGGTCCCGCAAATATCACTGATCATGGGTCCCTGTGCGGGTGGGGCCACCTACTCGCCGGCTCTCACGGACTTCGTCATCATGGTGGACCGCACATCGCACATGTTCATCACCGGCCCGCTCGTGGTCAAGAGCGTGTCGGGTGAAGACATCGGGCTCGAGGAGCTCGGCGGGGCACGCGTCCACAACACCAAGTCTGGAAACGCCCACCACATCGCCCACGACGAACGGAGCGCGATCCGTTACGTCAGACGGCTGTTGTCCTTCCTCCCGGCGAACAGCAAGCCCGCGCCGAGACGTATCAAGGACCCGCCCGGCAGTGGTCCGGCGCGGGCGGGAGGAACCGCGATGGATCAAGAACTGAACGCGCTGACCAGCGAACCCTACGACATGCACAAGGTCATCGGGTTGATCCTGGACCATGACGAGTTCCTTGAGATTCAGCCGCTGTTCGCACCGAACATTCTCGTCGGCTTCGGCCGTGTCGACGGCCGTTCGGTGGGAGTCGTGGCCAACCAGCCGAACCGGACGGCCGGCTGGATCGACGTCGACGGCAGTGACAAGGCCGCCAGGTTCGTCAGGACCTGCGACGCCTTCGACCTGCCTGTGCTGTCCCTGGTTGACGTACCCGGCTTCCTGCCCGGCGTCGGCCAGGAGTGGAATGGCGCCGCCCGGCGGGGCGGGAAGCTCCTCTACGCCTACGCCGAAGCCACAGTACCGCTGGTAACGGTGATCATCGGCAAGGCGTATGGCGTCGGTTATGAGGCGATGGGTTCCAAACACCTCGGAGCCGACGTCAACCTCGCCTGGCCCGGGGCACGGATCGCGGTCGCGAGCCCGGACAGTGCCGTAGAGATCATCCACCGGCAGACCCTCGATGCGGCGACCGCGGCCGGTCAGGACACCGGCACTCTTCTGGCACGCCTTCGCCGCGCCTACGAGGACACGGTCTGCGTGCCCCAGGTCGCCGCCGAGCGCGGCTACATCGACTCGGTCATCGCGCCTTCGTCCACTCGTGACCATGTGCGCCGGTCACTTCGGATGCTCGTCGGCAAACAACGGGAGTTGTCGATCAGAAAGCATGACAACATCCCACTCTGAAATCTATCGCTCTTAGGACGGAACCATGACAACTCCTTCGGTACCTGACATCATGTCGCCGGAATTCAATGACAATCCCTACCCCTCCTATCAGATATTTCGGGATCATCACCCAGTGTTGTGGGATGAGCGGCTGGGTGGCTTCCTGGTCGGCCGGTACGCGGATGTCGAGCGGATCCTCAAGGACTCGGAGGTCTTTTCCAGCAGAGGCTGGGCCGACCAGTTCGGTGCGGTCATCGGCCGCACCCTGCTCGAGATGGACGGTGCCGAGCACGTCGCCCACCGTCGCATCATCTCGCGGTTCTTTCACGGCCACGGCCTGGCCGAGGTGGCCACCCAGTCCGTGGCCGAGATGTCGTCCCGGCTGATCGACGGCTTCGCCGAAAGCGGAAGCGGCGACCTCTCGGACCTCTTCGACCGGCGGCTCCCGGTAGGCGTCATCAGCCATATCCTTGGGCTGCCATTGAATGACTGGGAGCGTTTTCAGGGATGGTATCGCCGCTATGTGGCGTTTTTCGGGAATTTTGCCAACGACCCAGATATCGCCGCCGCCGGGTTGAGTGCGCGAGACCAGCTGTTCGACTACTTCGGGGACCTCATCGATCAGCGCCGTCACGTCCCGACCGAGGACCTGATCTCCACCCTCTGTACCGCCACGGTGGACGGTGTCCGGATGACGGACGCGGAGATCAAGTCATTCAGTGCATTGTTGCTCACCGGCGGCGGCGAGACAACGGAAAAGGCGCTGGACCTCCTCATCTGCAACCTACTCGACAACCCCGATCAGTTGGCAGCTGTCACGGCTGACCCAGAACTGATCAAGTTCGCGCTCGCCGAGAGCCTCCGCTTCAGCCCGGTGCTACATATCCTCACCAGGGAGACTACCGAGGCTGTCACACTCTCCGGTGTGACAGTTCCGGCCGATACCAAGGTATTCCCCTTGATCGGCGCCACCGGCCGGGACCCTGCCCGGTTCCAGGACCCGGACACCTTCGACATCCGACGTGCTGACCTCGATGTCGGCCGCGCTTTCGGCGGCGCCGCGGATCACCTGATGTTCGGCGGCGGACGTCACTTCTGCGTCGGCGCACTTCTCGCCAGAACGGAGGTGGAAACCGGCATGAAGGACATACTGTCAAGACTGCCCAACCTCCGATACCAACCGGACTTTCGACCTAGCTACACCGGCATCTTCGCCCGCGGCCCCGAGCGGATAGAGCTGCGATGGGATGTTCGCTGACGACTCTCCAGGGTGTGTTGCCTCGGCGCAGGCGCGGCCCTGGAACGCGGTGTGCGGCCAGCTGGCTGAACAATTACTGACAGTAATGTGCTCTCGACCGTTCGGGTACACCTTGCTCTTACGGGTCCAAGACCTCACGTGAAACACCTAACGTCGATTACCGAGGTGGGGGCCTCGCGGCGATCGACGTCGTTGTGTGCGGGCGTGGGGGAGTTATGGCTGGGGAGACCAAGATCGGGCTCGTGTCGCCGTTGCGCGTCCGGGAGTTCCGGTATCTGTGGGGCGCTGAGCTGGCGTCGGTGGCGGGTGACCAGTTGGCGCGAGTGGCGCTGGCCGTGCTCGTGTACGCGCGGACCTCGTCGGCGGCGCTCACGGCGTTGACCTACGCGTTGACGTTCGTGCCCGCGATTCTCGGTGGGCTGCTGCTGTCCGGGCTGGCCGACCGCTTCCCTCGTCGCCGGGTCATGGTGGTCACCGACGTTGTCCGGGCCGTGCTCGCCGGTGCGATGGCGGTCCCCGGTATCTCGCTGCCGGTGTTGTGGGGGCTGGTGGCGGTGCTCAGCGCTGTCGCGGCGCCGTTCAAGGCCGCCCAGCTCGCGGTGCTCCCGCAGATCCTGGTCGACAAGCCGCTATACCGTGCCGGGTTGTCGTTGCGGCAGGTCACCGCGCAGACCGCGCAGCTCGTCGCGTTCGGTGCTGGTGGCGTGCTCATGACCGTGCTCGAACCACACCTCGCGTTGCTGCTGAACGCGGCCACCTTCGTGGTCAGCGCGGTGCTGGTGTTGACGGGAGTCCGGGAACGCCCGGCTGCCGCTCAGGGTGCTGACGAGCCGGATCTGACACCGTCCGGTCGGGTGCGGTCGGTGTGGCCGGTCTTCGCCTTCGCGAGCCTGATCGGGCTGTACGTGGTCCCGGAAGGGCTCGCCGCGCCCTACGCGGACCAGCTCGGTCTGTTGACCGTTGGTGTGGGTGTGCTGATGGCCGCTGACCCGGTCGGCAGTGTGCTCGGCGGCTGGCTCGCGCCGCGACTGCGGATGCCGACCTCGTTCGCGGCCGCTACCTGGCTCTCGATCGCTGCCGGGGCGCCGTTGGTCGTCTGCGTCCTGGCGCCAGGTCTGGTGCTGTCCGCGGTGTTGTGGGCGGTGTCCGGGGCGTTCTCGACGGTGTTGATCGTGCAGATCCAGGAGTTGGTCGTCCAGCGGGTGCCTGACGCCCGCCGTGGCGGGGTGATGGGACGGTTGTCGACCACGCTGTACTCGTCGCAGGGTCTGGCCATCCTGGGTGGTGGTCTCGTCGCTGAGGCGTTCGACGCTTATCGCGCGGTGGCGCTGGCCGGGATGCTCGCGATCGTGCTGGCCACCATGGTCGGCGCGACGGTGTGGGTGACTCGTTCCCGGCAGACGAGCGCCGGGAACGAGCCGGATGCGAAATCTGCTCATCAAAGGTCCTTGTTGGCCACGTCGGGCACCCCCTCTCCAGGTACGGACCGCGAGCCCGATCCCGGACTCGAGAAGGTGGCGGGCGACCAGGGATCAGGTGGAGACGCGAATTCGCCGTGGACCAGTGCAACACAACACCCGGTCCCAGGTGAAGGCCGAACCCGGCGCCGTAGGTCACAACGGGGTCCGAGGCGGGTCCGGACCCTGCCGACCCGGCCGCGCGCATTCCTGGTCGGAGTGGAAATCGCCGCGGCGGTGGCGACCGGTGTTCTCGCGGTGCGCTACCCGGCCACCGCCGAGGCGGCGAGGAACTTCGCGGTCATCGTCGGCATGGGGATTCTGGTGGCGGAGGTGACCAAGCGCGTCGAGCGGATGCGGCGCCGTTTCTCGGACGCCCCGCACGTGAACATGAGTTCGGTGTGGACGTTCTCCGCCGCGCTGGTCACCTCGCCCGCGCTCGCCGCCGCGACGGCGGTCATCCTGTACGTCCACCTGTGGCGGCGGAGCTGGCGGGAGATCACCGGGATGCATCCGTTCCGGGTGGTGTTCAGCGTGTGCGCGGTCGTGCTGTCCTGCCACGCCGCGTTCCTGCTCAACGCGTGGCTGCCTGGCAGCTTGCCCACCGACGTCGGTGGTCCGGCCGGGCTCCTGGCCATCGTGCTGGTGATCGTCACCTACTGGGTGGTGAACACCATCCTGGTCGGTGGGGCGATCTCCCTGCTGCGGTCGGACCGGTCGATCGGCAGGCTCGTCGGTAGCTGGAGCGAGAACGCCATCGAGTACGCCACCCTGACGCTCGGCGCGCTCGTCGTGCTGGTGCTGGCCTTCTATCCGTGGGCGGTCGCCCTCATGCCCCTGCCGCTCTACGTGCTGCACCGGAGCGTCCTCGTTCGCCAGCTCGAGCACGAGGCGTCGATCGACGACAAGACCGATCTGCTCAAAGCGGGAACCTGGCAGAGCCTGGCGTCCAGAGAGGTCGAGCTGGCGAAGCGGCACGGCACCGGGCTGGGTGTTCTCATGGTCGATATCGACCACTTCAAGGGCGTGAACGACCGCTACGGCCACCTCGTCGGCGACAGGGCACTGCGTGCGGTCGCCGACGCGCTCCGGGGCGTTGTGCGCAACACGGACCTGGTGGGGCGGTTCGGTGGTGAGGAGTTCGTCGTCCTGCTGGTCGGCACCGATCACGCGGGCAGCATCGAGACCGCGAAACGGGTGTGCGAGCGGGTGCGCGCGGTGCGAGTCCAGGATGCCCTCACCGGCGCGACCTACCCCGAGCTGCGCCTGAGTGTGTCGATCGGTGTCGCGGCGCTCCCGGACAACGGCACCGACCTCAACGAGTTGCTGCACGGGGCCGACGTCGCGCTGTTCGTCACCAAGGACGCCGGCCGCGACGGCGTGCGCGCCGTGCAGCCCGTGCCGCACCCCGCCGATCACGACGCCGGGTCAGTTGGTTTGTGAGTTACGCAGGTGCTTGCCGATGTAGCCGACGTAGATCCGGCCAGTCCCACGGACGTCGTTGTGGTAGTGCAGCACTCCTGACCTCCAACTGCTCGACCCGAACTGCCAGCCACCCTGTCGTAACTGTCGGTTATCACACTATCGGGGGTGTCGGCACACCTTTTCGAGGCACGCCGATCAGTTCCGTGGCTAGCGGAGCAGGTTTTCACAATCGGTGAACTGTGCCGCGGTGACGGTCGATGCAGTGCGTCGATCTCGTCCATCGATGGGTACTTCGCCCAATCCGGTCCCGCCCACCTCGTTTCTCCTCGTCGATCCAGCCGAGACGACCGTCTCTGAAGCACTCAACCTGCCGGCGCTCATGGCCATCCGGACCGATGTCGCTGAACAGCTCCACCGCGTCATCGGCGAAGCCACCGGCTGGTGCGGAGAACGGGGGAACAGGGCAACGCCGTGGCTACCGGGCGTTCGATGTCGATGGCCGGTAGCCACGGCGATCACTTACGCTGGCAACGTCCAGCGTTGGTTGACCGCGCCGTTGCAGTCCCAGATGTGGATCTGGGTGCCGTCGGCCGTGCCGGCGCCCGACACGTCGAGGCACCGGCCCGACTGTGGGTTGACCAGCGAGCCGTTCGACCCGGGGGTCCACACCTGCGCACCTGTTCCGTTGCAGGTCCACAGTTGTGTCACGGTGCCGTTGGCGGTGCCGCTGTTGTTCACGTCAAGGCACTTGCCCAGCGCGCGGAGAGTCCCGTCGCCGCTGGTTGTCCACTGTTGTGCCGCGCTGCCGTTGCACGTCCAGAGCTGGACCTTCGTGCCGTCGGCGGTGCCGCCGTTGCTGATGTCGAGGCACTTGCTGGACGCCGCGCTGGTCACCGGGCCGGTCTTGACGCTCGACCCGACCATCGCGTTGAGCGTGTACCAGGCTTCGGTGCTCCACAGCGACTGTCCGTTCTCGGCCGAGAACGGACGTGGGGACCGCAGGTGCACCACGCGGCCCGGCAGCAGACCGGGGATGGCGAGCGTGACCTTCTTCCGGTCGGCGGACAGGGTGGCCGACGACACCGTCAGCTGCTGCTCGTCGACCTTCGGGCCGCCGTACGCCGCGGTCGGCACGTACCGCCACTGCGCGGCCCGGTACTTCGTCGCCAGGTTCTGCGCCGTGCTCGCCGACAGCGGCTGGGTGTACTCCACCTCGAACCCGCCCTGTACGGACCGCATCGCGAGGATGTCGAAGGCATTCGTGCCGGTGGGGGCGATCTTCTGGAGTCCGTAGGCGAGTTTGCCCTCCTGACCCCAGTTGCCACCGCCGTGGATGCCGCCGGTGTAGATCGCGCCGTCGGGGCCGAGCGTGATGCGGTTGACCCCGGACTCGAGTCCCTGAGTCATGCGGAACACCGCGCCCTGGTACTCGCCGTTGACCTTCTCGAGGAAGACACGTTGCAGACCACCGTAGGTGACGTCACCGTAGACGAGCTGACCGGCGAACTGCCCCTGCGTGAGCTGCACCGGGTTGCTCGGCGAGTTCGCGATCTCGTTCTGCGGCAGCCACAGCACGGGTTGGGTGACGGGGTTCGCGTCGAACGGTCCCGCCGGGTTCATGCGGTGGTTGAAGAACCGGTTCTGTTTGACGTGCACCAGCTTCGACACCGGCAGCCAGCCACCCTGGTTGTCGGTGACGAAGATCCCGCCCTCCGGGCCCCAGCCGATGCCGTGCGGGGTACGCAGGCCACCGGCCACATAGGACACCGCGCCGGTCGCCCTGTTGACCTTGATGGTGGTGCCGCGGTTGGGTGCGGGCTGCGGGTCGGTGGTGGCGCCGCCGTAGTTGATGGCGACCGACAGGTTCAGGTAGAAGAAGCCGTCCTGGTAGAGCATGCCGAACGCGAACTCGTGGAAGTTCGAGCCGAACGGCCAGGTGGCCACCGTGCGGTAGTTGTCGGTGACCTCGTCGCCGTTGGTGTCGTTCAGCTCGGTGAGCCGGTGTTTCTCCGAGACGTAGAGCTTGCCCTCGACGTACTTGATCCCCATCGGCTCCCGGAGGTTGCTCGCGATCTTCTTCGCCTGCACCTGGCCGGGGCTCGTGTTACCGGTGACCCCGCTCATCAGGTACACCTCGCCGAGCGTGTTGAGCGAGCCGCCCCACGTCGCGATGGCCATCCTGCCGTCCGGCAGCCAGTCCATGCCGGTCACCTGCGGCTGGAAACCGTTGGGGCGCAGGTTGGTCAGCGTGTAGTTCGGGTGGACGGCGGTGAGCGGGAGACCGTCGCCTGGTGAGTCGGCGCCACCCTCGCACTCCTTGCGGCCCGGTGCGGTCACCCGCACCACGTCCGCGTCCGTGCTCAGCGCGGAGTTCGGCACCAGGGTGAAGCCCGACGTGCCAGGTGGCTGCCACTGGAGCGTGATCTGCTGGTCCACCGCGTTGTCGAAGTGCTCGATGCGCAGGGCGTGGGGGCCGGTGCTCAGCGCGACCGAGCCGTCCTTGGGGGTCGCGCCGTGCAACCCGTCGTGGTCGATCACGATGGCGTTGTCGAGCCACAGCCGGGAGCCGTCGTCACTGATGAGGCGGAAGTTGTAGGTGCCTGCCGTCGTGATGTTGACGTAGCCGGTGACCTCGGAGACGAACTGGTCGCCGAGGCCGAAGTCGGTCGTGGCGGTCCAGTTGATCGTCGGCATCAGCTTGTCGACGTTGGGCGTCTGCGCCGGTTTGAGGTTGCAGAGCCTGCTCAGCGCGGTCTGCACATCGAAGACGCGCAGGGTCACCCCCGGCTGCTGAGGTGGTATCGCGGCGGCCTGTGACGGCGCGACGAGCAGACCCGCCATGGCCACGAACAGCGCGGTGGCCGCGACGAACGTCCTTCTGCTGGCAGGTGGTCTGATTCGGTGGTGGAACGGAGATCGCACGGTTTTCTCCTCGCGGGACTGCTCGGACGGCATGGGTCGGCTCGACCACTCCGTCCGAAGTGGACATGCAGGGTGTGTCTTGGTGCGCCCGCCACGTCCGTTGGCGCGGCGGTCACCGTCGGGTCAGGGCAGCGTCCACTTCTGGTTGGCCGCGGCGAGGCAGTCCCAGATGTGCAGTTGCGTGCCGTCGGCACTGCCGGCGCCCGCGGCGTCCAGGCAGCGTCCGGACGGCGGGTTGCGCAGTGTGCCGTCGGCTTGTGCCACCCACTGCTGCGCGCCGGAACCGTTGCAGGTCCACAGCCAGGTGATGGTGCCGTTGGCGGTGCCGCTGCTGCGCACGTCGAGGCACTTGCCCAGCGCGCGGATGGTGTTGTCACCCGGCAGGGTCCACCGCTGGGCGCCGGTTCCGTTGCACGTCCAGAGCTGGATCTTCGTGCCGTCCTCGGTACCGGAGTTGCTCACGTCGACGCACTTGCCGCCGATGCCCCTGATCTCACCGGTGCGCACGGTGCTGGTGAGTTCCTTGATCCGGATGTCGCGGAACGACGCGTCGTCACCGTCACCGTGGTTCTGGAGACCGATGTGCCCCTGCGCCAGGCTGCGGTTCGGCACCGTGTTCGTGAAGTCGTTGATCTTCACACCGTTCAGGAACAGCTGGAGCCGTTCGCCTTCGACGAGCAGCTCGTAGGTGTTCCACTGGCCGGGCGGGAGGAGTGCGGCGTCCCTCGCCGCGAGGTCCGCCGACCTGAACCCGTACACCGCACCGGTGGTCCGGTCCGCGGCGTCGGTGGCGTCGATCTGGATCTCGTAGCCGTTGTCCACCGCGGACCACGGGTCGCTGCTCGGCGGAAACCCGATGAACACGCCGGAGTTGTCGTCGCCCGCGAGCCGCCAGTCCAGCTTCAGCGAGTAGGAGCGGAACTCCTTCGCCGAGTACCAGAGCATGCCGAGCCCACCGAACGAGGTGAGCGTGCCGTTCGCCAGGGTGAACCCGCCAGGACCGGCCTGGCTCCACCCGGCGGTGCTGGCGCCGTCGAACAGTGAGGTGTAACCGGGCTCCTCGGCGACCCCGTGGGCTGCCGAGGACCGCCCAGGGGCGAGCGCGAGTATCACCGACACCGCGATGACCAGCGCGAGGACGGCGGACCGTGGCCGGAGCCACGTCGATGTCATGGGGGTAGCGGGGGCTGGGGTCATGGCAGGGTCCGTTTCTGGTTCGCGCCGGTGTGCCAGTCCCGGAGGTGCGGGGTTCCGGGGGGATGCGAGAGGACGTCGCGTGGCGGCGACGAGGCGCCGAACCCGGACGGTTCAGAACGCGGAAGGGATCTCAGCATGTCGCGTCATGCCTTTCAGACCTCGATGTCTGGACCGATACTGAGGGGAGCCTTCACAAGATAGCGACTTTTGAACGGCAAGAACAAAAGTTCGCTGAAACGGAGCAAAGTTTCGTCCGAGACTGGACAGATTAGTGCGCGTGGCAGGGCAATCGGCCGCCCAGCCTGCTGCTGTTGGGGTATCGACCCCTGGGACGTTGGGAGATAGTTCAGCGGCCATCCAATGACGGATGCCTCGACCCGGGTCCGTCAAGCGTTTGCCGAGATCTACGCGATGGGCTTCCGCAACCCGTTCCGGTTCAGCGTGCACCCGGTCACCGGGGTCATCTACCTCGCCGACTACGGCCCGGACGCAGGCTCCGACAACGCCAACCGAGGGCCAGCGGGCCTGGTGGAGTGGAGCACGATCAGCTCACCAGGCAACTACGGCTGGCCCTTCTGCGTGGCCAACAACGTCCCGTTCAACGACTACAACTCCGCCACCGGCACGTCCGGACCGAAGTTCAACTGCGGCGCCCCGGTGAACAACTCGCCCAACAACACCGGCCTGGTGAACCTGCCCGCCGCGCGCGCGGCGAACGTCTGGTACGGCAACGGGTCGATCGGCACCCCGTTCCCCGAACTCGGTGACGGCGGCGAGGCCCCGATGGCGTTCCCGATCTACCGTTACGACGCCAACAACCCGTCGCCGACGAAGCTCCCAGCCTACTTCGACCAGACGCCGTTCTTCGGCGAGTGGGCCCGCAACAAGATGTACGAGTTCCGGCTCGACTCGTCCGGGAACCTGCTGAAAATCAACAACTTCCTGTCGTCGCTGACCTTCAAGTCCCCCATGGACATGAAAGTTCGGCCCGGACGGCGCGATGTACCTGCTGGAGTGGGGATCGGGCTTCGGCCGGGACAACCCCGACTCCGGGCTCTACCGCATCGACTACAGCGGCGGCGAACGCAGCCCGGTGGCCCGCGCGACGGCCACCCCGTCGTCCGGCTCGTCACCGTTGTCCGTGCAGTTCTCCAGCGCCGGGTCGAGTGATCCGGAAGGCGGCGCGCTGACCTACCGGTGGACCTTCGGCGACGGCGGCACGTCGACCGCGGCGAACCCGGCCCACACCTACACCGCCAGGGGCCAGTTCAACGCCCAGCTCACGGTGACCGACCCGACCGGCAAGACGGGCGTCGCCAACGTGGCGGTCACCTCCGGCAACACCGAACCGACCGTCCGGTTCACCGGCCCGGTGCACGGCGGCATGTTCGACTTCGGCGACACGGTCCCGTACTCGCTCACCGTCACCGACCAGGAGGACGGCACGATCGACTGCGCGCGGGTGGTCACCCAGTCCGCGCTCGGCCACGACCCCACGGGCACCCGATCAACCAGATCCCCGGCTGCTCCGGCACGATCCCGATCCAGAACGACGGCGGCCACGGCGCCGAGGCGAACCTGTTCTACGTCGCCGACGCCACCTACACCGACCGGGGGCCTCCGGGGTGCCCGCGCTGACCGGTCGTACGCAGGTGTTGTTGCAGCCCAAGCACAAGCAGGGCGAGTACTACACGAACTCGTCGGGCATCCGGGTCGTGTCGCAGGCGGGCGCGGAGGCAGGCGCGCGGATCGGCGACATCGACAACAACGACTGGATCTCCTTCAACCCCGACGGCACCATCCGCAACAACGGCAAGTGCTTCGACGCCACCGGCGGCAGCAGCACCGACGGCACCCAGCTGATCATCTGGACCGGTAGCGGCGGCGCCAACCAGAGATGGACACTGTCCTGACCCAGGCACCCGCGGCAACCGGTCGCGAGGAGGACCTCCGGGTTCGGTGCCATCACGATCCGCACCGTCCCCGGAGGTCTTCCGGAGCGGCACGGCAAACGCCGGGTGGCGTTTGTCGTGCCGTGTGGGTTGTTGGTGGGGATCAGCAGAGGATGACCAGGCCGGTGATGACGAGGCAGTTGGCGGTGTCGGTGTCGTTGGCGGGGTTGGGGTCGTCGGGGGTGCTGGCGGTGCGTTGGGCGGCGGCGTTGAGCGGTAGGCCGATGGTGAGTCCGGAGATGGTGGCGCGGAAGGTGAAGTTGGTGGAGCTGTTGTTGGCGAGTGCGCCGACGGGGCAGCTGACCTGTTTGAGGGTGTTGTTGTAGCTGCATGGGCCGAGGTTGGTGACGCTGCTGGTGCTGGACGGTACGGCGGTCACGACGGTGGCTGAGGTGAGTGCGTCGGGTCCGTCGTTGGTGGCGGTGACGGTGTAGTCGATTCGGCTGGGCTGTAGGAAGACCGTGGCGGCGGTGAGGTTGATGTCGAGGTCGGCTTCGGGCTCGGCCGGTCCGAACGCGACATCG
>NZ_JBARWZ010000180.1:0-4979 GCF_049647105.1 Actinophytocola sp. | reverse complement strand
GCTGGTGTTGATCGGCCGGGTGCGGTTGTGGAGCTTTCTGGGGCCGGGTTCGCGGAGGCTGTGGCGGCGAAGGTGTTGGGGGCGCGGTATCTGGATGAGTTGTTGCCGGATGTTGAGGCGTTTGTGTTGTTCTCCTCCATTGCCGGTGTTTGGGGTAGTGGTGGGCAGGGGGCGTATTCGGCGGCGAATGCTTATCTGGACGCGCTTGCCGAGGATCGGCGTCGTCGTGGGTTGGTGGCGACGTCGGTGGCGTTCGGGCCGTGGGCTGGTGCCGGGATGCTCGGTGACGCCGATGGTGCGGCGGAGTACTTCCGTGGTCGTGGCTTGAATGCGATGAGTCCGGCGTTGGCGGTGTCCGCGTTGGCGGCCGCTGTCGATGGTGGTGAGACGTGTGTGACGGTGGCTGATGTTGATTGGGAGCGGTTTGCTGCCGCGTTCACCACCGGCAGGCCCAGCCCGCTGCTCACCCACCTCACGCCCGCCGGGCCGGAACCCGTTGACGAGCGCGTCGGCGGGTGGACCGGACTCACCGGCGACGCGCGTCGCCGCGCCATCGCCGACACCGTGCACACCGAGGTCGCCGCCGTCCTCGGCCACGACGACCCGGGTGCTGTCGAGGTCGACCGGTCGTTCCGTGATCTCGGGTTTGATTCGCTGACGGCGGTGGAGTTGCGGGATCGTCTCGTCGCGGTGACCGGGCTCGCGTTGCCCGCAAGCCTGGTGTTCGACTACCCGAACGCGTCCGCGCTGGTCGACCACCTCGTCACCCGGCTGTTCGGCGGTGCCGAGGACACCGCTGTGGTCGTTGCGGGGCCGGTGGACGACGAGCCGATCGCCATCGTGGGCATGAGTTGCCGTTTCCCCGGTGGGGTCGACTCGCCAGAAGCGTTGTGGGAGTTGGTGTCGGCGGGCGGCGAGGTGATGGGGCCGTTCCCGACCGATCGTGGCTGGGATCTCGACGCGTTGTTCGCCGACGATCCTGATGCCACTGGTACTTCCTCTGTTCGCGTCGGCGGGTTCCTGTCCGGTGCTGCCGGGTTTGATGCCGGGTTGTTCGGGGTTTCGCCGCGTGAAGCGTTGGCGATGGATCCGCAGCAGCGGTTGTTGCTGGAGGCCACGTGGGAGGTGTTCGAGCGGGCGGGGATTGATCCGCGATCGCTCCGGGGTAGCCGCACGGGGGTTTTCGCCGGTACCAACGGACAGGACTACACCAGGCTGACCCTGCTCAACGCCGAAGCACTCGAAGGACACGTCAGCACCGGCGCCGCGGCAAGCGTCATGTCCGGGCGCATCTCCTACGCGTTCGGGCTGGAGGGCCCAGCGGTCACCGTGGACACCGCGTGCTCGTCGTCGCTGGTCGCCCTGCACCTGGCCGCACAGGCTCTGCGGGCCGGTGAATGCTCGCTGGCCGTCGCGGGCGGTGTCACGGTGATGGCCACACCGGGTGCGTTCATCGAGTTCAGCCGCCAGCGCGGACTGGCCGCGGACGGGCGGTGCAAGCCGTTCTCCGCTGAGGCCGACGGGACCGCCTGGTCCGAAGGCGTCGGTGTGCTGCTGGTCGAGCGGCTGTCGGACGCGGTACGCAACGGGCATCAGGTGCTCGCCGTCGTGCGGGGATCCGCCGTCAACCAGGACGGTGCGTCGAACGGGTTGACCGCGCCGAACGGGCCGTCGCAGCAGCGCGTGATCCGGTCCGCGCTCGCCAGCGCCGGACTCGAGGCGGCCGACGTCGACGTGGTCGAGGCACACGGCACCGGGACCCGGCTCGGCGACCCGATCGAGGCGCAGGCGATCCTCGCCACCTACGGGCAGGACCGGGACGTGCCGCTCTGGCTGGGGTCGGTGAAGTCCAACATCGGGCACACCCAGGCCGCGGCCGGTGTCGCCAGTGTGATCAAGATGGTCATGGCCATGAGGACGGGCACGCTGCCCGCGTCGCTGCGGGCCGAAACGCCGTCACCGCACGTGGACTGGTCGGCGGGCGCGGTCGCGTTGCTCGCCGAGGCCCGCGACTGGCCTGCTGACCGGAGCAGGCGGGCGGGGGTGTCGTCGTTCGGCATGAGCGGCACCAACGCGCACGTGATCATCGAGCAGTCACCCGCCGCCGAAACGACAGCGTCCGGCCGAGACCGGGTGGACGTTCCGCTGCCGGTATCCGCGCACACCGCGAACGCGGTCGGCGACCAGATCGAGCGGGTACGCGAGTTCCTGGCCACGGCCGACCCGCGGCGCGTGGACGTCGGCTTCTCCCTGGCGACGACCCGTGCGCGATGGGCACACCGGGCCGTACTCGTCGGCGAGGTCACGGTCACGGGGTCGGTGTCCGACGGCGGTGTGGCGTTCTTGTTCACCGGTCAGGGTTCTCAGCGACTCGGGATGGGTCGGGAACTCTACGAGTCGTTCCCGGTGTTCGCTGCCGCGTGGGATGAAGTGTGTTCGCGGTTGGGGAGTATCCCGGTCGAGGACGAGGTGTTGTTGCGTCGGACTGATGGTGCGCAGGCTGCCATCTTTGCGCTTGAGGTTGCGTTGTTCCGGTTGCTGGAGTCGTGGG
The DNA here is from genome assembly GCF_049647105.1 of Actinophytocola sp. Classification (GTDB taxonomy): domain Bacteria; phylum Actinomycetota; class Actinomycetes; order Mycobacteriales; family Pseudonocardiaceae; genus Actinophytocola. Next base: position 2,428 of record NZ_JBARWZ010000180.1, on the reverse strand, counting down.
GTGTGCGGCCGGATTACTTGCTGGGGCATTCGATTGGTGAGGTTTCGGCCGCGCATGTGGCTGGGGTGTTGTCTTTGGATGATGCTTGCAGGTTGGTGGCGGCTCGTGGTCGTTTGATGGCTGGGTTGCCGTCTGGTGGGGCGATGCTGGCGGCCGAGGTGTCCGAAGAGGACGTTCCGGCTGGTGTCGATGTCGCGGCGGTGAACGGTCCGACTTCGCTTGTGGTGTCGGGGACCGAGGAGGAGATTTCCGCTCTGGAGGAGCGGTGGCGTGCTGAGGGTCGTCGGGTGAAGCGGCTTGTGGTGTCGCATGCGTTCCATTCGCGGTTGATGGAGCCGATGCTGGCGGAGTTCGCCACCGTCGCGGAATCCTTGACGTATCACGAACCTGGGATTCCGTTGCCGGGTGCGGTGACCGATCCGGCGTACTGGGTGCGGCAGGTGCGGGACACGGTGCGGTTCGCTGACGGGATCGCCGCGCTGCGGGAGCAGGGGGTGACGTCGTTCCTGGAGCTGGGGCCGGATCCGGTGCTGTCCGCGCACGTCGACGGCGCCGTCCCCGTGTTGCGGCGCGGCCGGGACGAGGCGGGCACGGTGTTCGCCGCGTTGGGTGCGGTCTGGACGTGGGGTGTCGACGTCGACTGGGGTGCCGTCTACGGGACCTGGGACGCCCGGGTCGTGGACGTGCCGACCTACGCGTTCCAGCACGAGCGGTACTGGGCCGCCGTCCAGGAACCCCTCCTCGGTGCGGCCGTCCCCCTCGCCACCGGGGACGGGATCATCCTCACCGGGCGGTTGTCGGTGTCGGCGCAGCCGTGGCTCGCCGACCACGTGGTGCTCGACGAGGTCATCGTGCCCGGCACCGCGCTCGTCGAGATGGTCCGGCACGCGGGCGACCAGACCGGCCACCCTGCCGTCGACGAACTGACCCTGGAAGTGCCGCTGACACTGCCCGCCCACCGCGCCGTCGACGTGCAGGTGCTCGTCACCGGCCGCGACGTCGCCGTCTATGCCCGCCCCGGCGACACCGCCGACTGGACCCGCCACGCCAGCGGTGTCCTCGCCCCCCAAACGCCACTCCCGGGCAGGGACGACAACGCGTGGCCGCCCGCCGACGCCCAACCGGTCCCGCTCGACGGCCTCTACGATGGCCTCGCCGACGTGGGTCTGCGCTACGGCCCCGGGTTCCGTGGTGTGCGGTCGGTTTGGCGGCACGGGGGCGATGTTCTCGCCGAGGTGGTGTTGCCCGATGTCGCTCAGGCGGCCGGTTTCGGTTTACACCCGGCCCTGCTGGACGCCGCGCTGCACGCCCTCGCCGCCACCGACCTGGCCACCGGCGCGGCCCGGCTACCGTTCTCCTGGTCCGGTGTGGCCCTGCACGCCACCAGGGCCGCCGCGCTGCGGGTGCGGCTCACCCCGGTCGGCACGGACTCCGTCGCCGTGACCGCGACCGACGGCGCAGGCGCTCCCGTGATCACCGTCGACTCCCTGACGTTGCGGCCCGTCGCCGCGGGTCACGCGCGTCCGGTCGACGACGCCCTCTTCATCGTCCAATGGGTGCAGGCGCCCACCGAACCCGTGACCGGCGACGTCGTGCACCTGACCGAGGGCAGCCCGCGCGAGGTCGCGAACCGTGCGCTGGCGATCGTGCGGGAGCGGCTGGCGTCCGACACGGACACCCCACTCGTGCTGGTGACCCGAGACGCCGTCGCTGTGACAGCCGAGTCCGTCGACCCCGCCGCCGCCGGTGGGTGGGGTGTGGTGCGGTCGGCGCAGTCGGAGCATCCGGGTCGGTTTGTGTTGGTGGATACGGATGCCGAGGTTGTGTGGGCTGGTTGTGATGAGCCTCAGGTCGCGGTTCGTGGCGGGGTGGCGTTGGTGCCGCGTTTGGTGCGGTCTGGTGCGTTGCGGTTGCCGGAGGTGCCGGACTGGCGGTTGGGTGCGGTCGTGGCTGGTTCCCTGGACGATCTCGCCTTGGTTCCGGTGGAGCCGTTCGTGCTTGGGCCGCGGGAGGTTCGGCTTGAGGTGCGTGCGGCGGGCTTGAACTTCCGTGATGTGTTGATTGCTTTGGGTACTTACCCCGAGGTCGCGGAGATGGGTTCTGAGGCTGCGGGTGTGGTGGTCGAGGTCGGTGCCGAGGTGGCTGACTTGGTGCCGGGTGATCGGGTGTTTGGTTTGGTGTCGGGTGGGTTTGGGTCGTGTGCGGTGGCGGATCGGCGGTTGGTGGCGCCGGTGCCCGCGGACTGGTCGTTTGCTGAGGCGGCGTCGGTGCCGATGGCGTTCCTGACCGCTTATTACGCCTTGGTTGATTTGGCGGGGGTGCGGGCTGGCGAGCACATTCTTGTGCATGCCGCTGCGGGTGGTGTGGGGATGGCGGCGGTTCAGGTGGCTCGTCATCTGGGTGCTGAGGTGTTCGGGACGGCGAGTCC
>NZ_JBARWZ010000179.1:0-28365 GCF_049647105.1 Actinophytocola sp. | reverse complement strand
GCCGAGCGACCCCGCACCTGCCGGGTTTACGGCCGGGCGCGGGCCGCCACGAGCTTGGCGTACCGCGCGCCCGCCGCGAGCAGCACCAGGCCGGCGACGAGGAACGCCGCCACCCTGGCCATGCCATCCAAAGAGGACAGATCGAAGAGGACGAGCTTGGCCAGCGCCGCGACCACCAGCGACAGGCCCGCGACGCGCATCGGCACCGAGTCGATGCCACGCAGCAGCAGGACCAGCGCGCTGACGGTCCACGACACTGTGACGAGCACGTGCCCGAGCAGGAACCCGTTGCGGTCGGGGGAGATCAGCAGGCCGACGGCGAGCAGCGCCGCGGTGGAGCCGTACAGCGCGAGTACCCCGGCGGAGATCCAGCCGTGCGGCGCGTACTCCTCCCTGGCGAGCACCTCGAGCCGGAAAGCGGCCCAGCACAGGACGATCGCGGTCGCGGCGAGCACGATCCCGGTCAGTCCCAGCGCGACTATCTGGCTTGTGCCGAGCGGCCACCTCGGCGGCTGGGTGACCATGTCGGGCCGTGCGGAGTAGGCCAGCGCGAGGACGAGCCCGATGAACCCGAACACGGCGGCGGGTACCAGCGCGACGGCGAGCCGGATGCGCACGGCGAGCACCGCGATGATCAGTGCCTCGGCGAGGAACGCGATGGCGCGTGCGTCCCCGTCGAAGGCGGTGGCGGTGGCCTGGAGGAACGCGAGCGCGCCCATGCCACCGGCCGACTGTGCGAACACGCGGGGCAGGGACGTGCGCAGGCCCAGCACCCAGACACCGAGAAGGAGCGTGCCGACCGCGGCGGGCAGGATCGCCGCGCCGAGGCGGGGGAACAGCAGCGCGGCGAGCATCCCGGGCACCGGTCCGACGAACAGCATGACGAGCGCGAAGTCGTCACCGTGCCTGCGCAGGGCGGTGGCCGTCGCGAGGAGGATGACGACACCGCTGGTGACGCCGGCGAGCACGGCCGTGATCGCCGCGTCGCCGCCCAGCGCGTTCGCGAGCCCGATGTTGATCACACACGCGACGACCGGCGGCAGCCCCGCGGCGAGCAGGAGCCCGCCCCACCGCTTGGCGAGCTGTACCGGTGTCGTGCCAACCAGCAGCACGAGCAGGAAACTCAGCAGCAACGTGTCGAACCCGCCGGTGATCACGGGCGCGGACACGGCACAGCACACGACGACGAACACGGCGAGCAGTTGCGAACCCCACCGGCCCGCGACGGCGACCCCGCCCGCGGTGACCGCCAGCCCGGCGACCAGCCCACCCCAGACGGGCAGGAAGTGGTAGAGCGAGGTGGCGGCGACGACGTCGAGGTACAGCACGGCGATGCCGGTCGCGGCGAGCGCGTAGGCGCCGGTGCGGGCGGTCGGGCTGCGGTGCAGCCAGGCGCCGATCCCGGCGAGCGCGAGACCAAGGCCCGCGCCGAGGAGCACGCGGGGGACCGGCCCGAGGTAGCCGCGCTGGATCGCGAGGACCAGGAGGAGCACCACGCCCGCGAGGGTGACCACGCCACCCGCCCAGGCGAGGATGCGGCTCCCCGCGCCGTCCCGGCTGAGGCGCTCCCAGAGCGTCGGTCCTGGCGGCTCCGGCGGCCGCCACTGGGCCTGAGGTGGCGGCGGAGCACCGGGGCCCGACCGGAACGAGCCGGGCGCGGCGTGCCAGGACGGGGCAGGTCCGAACGCGGCATACCCGGGTGCGGCGTATCCGGGCGGCGCGTATCCGGATGCTGCGTACCGGGGTGTCGGGGGCCCGGAGGCCGCTGGGTGGGGCGCGGAGTGCCCGGGATAGGCCGGGGTGGGCCCGGTTGCCGTGGGGCTGTGTCCGGAGGGCGTGGGGGTGGCCGTGGTTGGCCCGGACGTCGTGGAGCCGGGTGCGGGGGAAGCTGGCGCTGTCGAGGTGGGCGCGTCGGTCCCGGTCGCCGACGGCGTGTTTGCCGCGGCGCCTTGGCCGGTGGCGGCCGGGTTCGTCCCGGCGCCGGGAGTAGATGCGGCGAAGCCGCTCGCACCCGGCGTGCCGACGTGGTCGGCGGCCACCTCCGGTGGTACCGATCGCAGGGCGTGGAGCTCCGCGCCGATCTCACCCAGCCGGGTGCCTACTTCCAGCAGCGCGTCTGCCAATCGGGGGAGCGACGCCGATATCTGGTCAGCCATGTACCCAGTACAGCAACAGCGGGCCGCCGCCGAATCCGTACGACTACTCAGCCCGACGTCACGATGCGATCACCCGGCCATCGGTCACCCCCTGGTGGCTCGCACTGGACTGGAGTAATCCCGGAGGTCCCGGCAGGCCCGCCACCGGGTGGTGCACTATCTATGGTGTGAGTCCCGAAGATCCGGAGCGGTTATACGTCGCGTTGGGCCATAACCGGGGTGACTTCCGGTGGGACGCCCCTGCCAACCGCGGCCTGATCGATGAACACCTGCTGTGGTGCCTTGACCAGCGGGAACGCGGTTGGGTGCTGCCGGGCCGGGTGCCCGAGGACAACCTGACGATCTTCGCGGCGACCTCCCGTGCCGAGCTGGAGCGGGCGCTGGACCTCGATCCGCTCGTGGTCGCCGGGGTGCGCCGGTACGCGGTGTCGGGCTGTCACGCGACCGAGCCGGTGCCGGCGCCGGAGCCGCAGCGTTCCCACTGGCTGAGGTCGTAGCCCGGCCGGTCTCACCCCGCCCGTGCCGGATGCTTCACGTGTCGCTTCCGAGGTGTTCTGCCAGGGCGTCCAGCACCGGCACCTGCCCCTTGACCAGCTTCTCCCGCGCGACGGCGACGGACACCCACGCGGCGCGGTCGACCTCGGGGAACTCCTGCACACGCCCGGAGCCACGTGGCCATTCCAGCTCGAACGTGTTGCTGGCGAATCCGTCGAGGTCGAAGTCGCCATGGACGGCGAACGTCGTGACGGTCTTGCCGCCGGACTGCTTCACGGTGCCGAGCGGGACCGGCTCACCGCCGGGCGGCGGTGACCCCATCTCCTCGGCGAACTCGCGGCGCGCGGCGGCCAGGGGCTCCTCGCCGTCGGTGTACTCGCCCTTGGGGATGGACCACGCGCCCGCGTCCTTGCGGGCCCAGAACGGGCCGCCCATGTGCGCGATCAGCACCTCGAGCCCGTCCGTGCCACGGCGGTACAGGAGGAGCGCGGCGCTGGTCTTGGGCATGTCGGCAGCCTAGTGTCCCGTCCAGGCGGCGGGCCCGGACATGCGATTCGCAGTCGATTCGCAGTGAAATTGCAGGCGGCGCCGTGAGACTCGGCGACCATGCGGGAACCGAGTCCAGTCGACGAGTTCTTGGCCGTGGCCGCGCGGGCGCCCGACCGGCCTGCGCTGGTGCATGACGGCCAGTCGATCACCTACGGGGAGCTGCGCGCGCGGGCACGGGCGGTCGCGGCGGCGCTCGGGGACCGGCCTGGCATCGTCGGCGTGCCAGCGACCAGGACCCCGGACACGATCGCCACCCTGCTCGGGGTGTGGCTCGCGGGTGGTGCCTACTGCCCGCTCGACCCGGCGTTCCCGGCCGAGCGCCTTGCCGCGATGCGGGCCGTGTGCGACCGCGTGCCCGACGGTCCGGTGCCCGCGTACGTGCTGTTCACGTCGGGGTCCACCGGAGCGCCGAAACCCGTGGCGACGCCGGTGCGGGCGATCGCGACCGTCACCGCCGCGCTCCGCGACCTGTTCGGCATCACGTCCGCCGACCGGGTCCTGCAGTTCGCGTCGCTGAACTGGGACACCTGTTTCGAGGAGATTCTGCCCGCGCTCACCTCGGGCGCGACGCTGGTGCTCGACGCCGACGCGCACACCGGCTCGTTCGCGCGGTTCCTGCGTGTGGTCGAGCGTGAACAGGTCACGGTCCTGGACCTGCCGACCGCGTTCTGGCACGAGCTGGTGCACCACCTCACCGAGGGTGCCGAGGACCTGCCCGCCTGCGTGCGCCTGGTGATCACCGGCGGTGAGGCCGTCCGGCCGGAGCGCCTCGCCGACTGGCTTGTGCTCGGTACGGAGGCACGGCTGCTCAACACGTACGGCTGCACCGAGACCACGCTGATCACGCACGCGTGCGAGCTGGCCATGCCGTACGAGAGGGTGCCGATCGGGTATCCGCTGCCGCATGTCGTCGAGTACGTCGACGACGGGGAGCTGCTGATCGGCGGCCCGGCGCTCGCCATCGGCTACCTCGGCCTGCCGGACAAGACCGGGGAGCGGTTCACCGAGCGGGCGGGCACGCGGGTGTTCCGCACCGGTGACCGGGTCAGCCGCCGCCCCGACGGGATGCTCGTGCACGAGGGCAGGCTCGACGGCGAGGTCAAGATCCGCGGCATCCGCGTCGACCCGGCCGAGGTCGAGGCGCACCTGGTGCGGCACCCCGATGTCGTCGAGGCGGCGGTGGCCGGGGTGCGGACCGCGAACCACACGTCCCTCGCCGCGTACGTCGTCGTGCGGGACGGCGATGTCGAGCCCGCGTCGATCCTCACCGAGCTGCGCACGCGGGTACCGGGCCACCTCGTGCCCAGCAGGCTCACGGTCGTGCCGGAGCTGGTGCGCACGGCGAGCGGGAAGGTCGACCGGGCCGGCACACACGCGGCCGGATCCCTTGTCATGGAAGGAAAGCGATGAGTGTGCAGGACATCTTCCGCCGTGTGCTGGAGACCGGTGGCGTCGATGCCGCCATCAACGGGGACTCGGACTTCTTCGCGCTCGGCGGCGACTCGCTGCTCGCCACGCGGGTGCTGAGCGCGGTCGCCCGCACCCACGGGGTCGAGCTGACGTTCGACGACTTCGTGGCCGCGCCGACCCCGGACGCGCTGGCGAAGAGGATCGCGAGCGTGTCGCCGTGAAGGTCCTGATCGTGGGTGCCGGGCTCGCGGGGCTGACCGCCGCCGAGGACCTGGTGGCGCACGGCGCGGACGTCACGGTGTTCGAAGCCCGCGACCGGGTGGGCGGGCGGACGCACGGCGTCGAGGTCGCGCCGGGCCGGTGGGTCGACGCGGGCGCCGCCTACCTGGGTGACCGGCACACCGCGCTGCACGAGCAGATCACGCGGCTGGGGCTCAAGACCACCCCGACCACGATGACCGGCGACAGCCGCTTTCTGCTGGGGAAGGACGGGGAGACCCGGCACGGGCGGTTCCCGCCGCTGTCCGCGGTCGCGCTCGGCGAGATGTTCGACCTGCTCGACGAGCTGACCGCGGCCGTCGACCCGGTGGCCCCGTGGCAGACCCCGGACGCGGCCCGGCTCGACACGCTGACGGCGCAGGTGTGGGCCAGTGAGCACCTGCGGCACCCCGACGCGCGGCTGTTCTTCCCGCTGTTCCTCGGCGAGATGATGGCGGCCGACCCCGCTTCGGTGTCGATGCTGCACGTCGCGTTCTATCTCCGGTCCGGCGGCGGCACCCGCTACCTCAACGCGTTCGAGGGCGGTGCGCAGCAGGACCGTGTCGACGGCGGCGCGCACCAGCTGTGCGAACAGCTCGCAGCGGGCCTGGACGTGCGGCTGGGCACCGAGGTGCTCGGCGTGGTGAGCGACCACGCCGGTGTCACCGTCCACACCGGACAGGACGGGCACCGGGCCGACGCCGTCGTGGTGGCGGTGCCGCCGCTGCTCGCCGACCGCATCGACATCCCGGGGCTGCCGCACCGGCGGGCCGGGGACGACACCGGGCGTGGCTGCACGGTGAAGGTCAACCTCGTCTACCCGCAGCCGATCTGGCGCGACCACGGGCTGTCCGGCTGGTCGGTCAACGCAGAAGGGCCACTGTTGTCCACTGTGGACGACTCGCCGGCCTGGGGTGGCGCCGGGGTGCTGACCGGGTTCGTCACCGGTGCGGAGGCGCACCGGTACGGCGCGCTCACCGAGGCGGAGCAGCGGGAGGAAGCCGTCGCACAGGCGGGGCGGATCTTCCCGATGCTGCCAGAGCCGGTCGCCGTGCACGTCACCGACTGGACCAGTGAGCCGTACAGCAAGGGCTGCTACGCCGCGTTGTTCGGGCCGGGGGACTGGCAGCGGCTCGGGCAGCACCTCACCACCCCGCACGGCCGGATCCACTGGGCGGGCACCGAGACGAGCACCGAGTTCTTCGGGCTCATGGAAGGCGCGATCCGTTCGGGGCACCGGGCCGCCACCGAGATCATCGCGGAAGTCACGAACGAATGGAGCACCCTCCGATGAGTCAGACCTCGATCGCTCCCCTTGCGGTACGGGAGAAGTTCATGACCGAGCCCGACCTGGGTGCGGGCAACTTCCTGGACTACGCGCTGGCCGCGAACCCGAACCGGGACGTGCCGTTCGTGTTCAGCCACAACCGCGACCACCGCGGCGAGGTCGTGCTGCGCGGGCACAGCCTCGTCGACCTCGCGGCGATCCGTGAGCGGTACGCGAAGTGGTACTGGGCCAACGGGGTCCGGCCCGGTGAGCCGGTCGCGGTCGTCATCGCCGAGGGCCTGCCGCCGCTGCTGCACTTCCTCGCGCTCAACTCGCTCGGCGCGGTCCCGACGCTGGTCAACGACGCGATGCGGCCGGACGTGATGGTCCGCTACCTCGACCACGTCGGCGTCGTCGGCGTCATCGCCGACGACACCACCCGCCTCGCGTCCGCGTACCGGTCGGGTCTCGCGCGGCGCCCGAGGTTCGTCGCGCTGGCCGCGGAGGTGGAGGCAGGCGACGTGTCCGGTGTAGAGCTGCCTGCCGAGTACCCGTACCGGCACCAGGCCGACGACGTGGTCGCGCTGATCCACTCGTCGGGCACCACGGGCACGCCGAAGTCGACGATGCTGGCGCACCGGCAGTTCTGGGACGGCAAGCAGCCGCGCATGGTCCGGTTCCCCTCGGAGCCCTACGACAAGCTGATGTCGCTGATGCCGCACACACACGCGGGTGGGCTGAGCTACTTCCTCACGGCGATCCTGCTTGGACTGCCGGTGGTCGTGATGGCGGACTGGCGCCGTGCCGGGGTGGAGCCGGTGATGGAGGCGTTCCAGCCGACGATGGTCGCGTCGTTCCCGCGCACGTTCGTGGAGCTGGCGACCGGTGAGCCGCCGACGGCCGGTGCCGCGAAGGTGCACTCGTGGTTCAACACGGGCGACTCCGCGCACCACGGCCACATCCGCAAGCTGGTGCGGCTGGGTGAGCGGCCCGCCGGCCTGATCAAGCCGTGGCTGCTGCCATCGGACGCGGCCGCCGACGGGGCGTTGGCGGGTTCGCAGTTCATCGACGGGCTGGGCAGCTCCGAGATGGGCATGGCGCTGTTCGGGCAGGTCACGACACCGGAGTCGGCGCGAGCCGACCGGTGCGTCGGCAAACCGCTCGAGGTGGTGCACCAGGCCGCGGTGCTCGACGACGACGGCAACGAGGTGCCGGACGGGACCGTCGGGCTGCTCGGGGTGAAGACGCCGTCGCGGACCCCGGGCTACTGGAACAACGAGCGGCTGACCAGGTCGTTCGAGCTCAACGGTTTCTGGCTGACCGGTGACGTCGCCAGCCGAGACGCCGAGGGCAGCTTCTACCACCTCGACCGCACGGTCGACGTGATCGACACCGCCGCGGGCCCGGTGTACAGCCTGCCGATCGAGGAGGTGCTGCTCGCCGACTGCGACGAGATCGTGCAGGACTGCTCGGTGATCGGCGTGCCGGGCGGGGCCGCGCTGGTGCCGGTCGCGGTGGTGCGGCTGCAGGAGGACGCGGCGTCGTGGACCGAGGAGGCAATCCTCGAGCGGGCGAACAAGGAGCTGGCCGAGACCGGGTTGGCGCAGCTCGCGGCGGTGCGGATCGCGCGGGCGGCCGAGGACTTTCCGCTCGGCCCGACCGGCAAGGTGCTCAAGCGTGAGCTGAGGACCAGGCACACGGGTATGTTCGCCTGACACGAGCGAGACGGCAGCCGCCCCCGAACGTTCGAGGGCGGCTGCCGTCATGACGGAGGATGCCCCGGTGCTGGAACTGCACGGCCGCGCGATGCGGCACAGCGTGGTGGTTGTTTCACTGATCGGCGACGACCAGTGGGATGCCCCCACACCGTGCGCCGACTGGACGATCCGCGACCTGCTGACCCACATGACCACCGAGAACCGCGGCTTCGCGGCCGCCGCCCTCGGCGAGACGACCTCCCGCGACGCGTGGACCGACCGCCCGTTCAGCGACGACCCGCGCCGCGACTACGCGATGTCGGCCGACGAGGTGGTCACGGCGTTCGCGGACCCGGCACCGGAGTTCTGGCTGCCGAACATCAACGAGACGTTCCGCTTCCCCGCCACGCAGGCGATCGGGTTCCACCTGCTCGACTACGTCGTGCACACGTGGGACGTGGCCGCGTCGCTCGGCAGGACGGTCGCACTGGAGGACGACCTGGTGGCGGCCGCCCAGGAGATCGCGGACCGCGACGTCCCGGACGGCGAACGCCGTCGCCGACCCGGCGCGGGCTTCCAGCCGCCGGTCAAGGTGTCGGGGGAGGCCACCCCACTGGCCCACCTGCTGGCCTTCCTGGGCCGAGACACTAGTCCGCCTCCCCGGATTTAACAGCGTTGGTCTCGACCCAGCGCATCCTCGGATCGTGGGTGGTTGGTGGCTGGGTGCCGTCACGTTCCCCTGAGGTCTCTGTTGGTCAGGCCCAGACCCTCGCACAAAGATCCACGGGTCAGCGCAGTGCGGGTTCCGCCGGGGTGATCCAGCCGCGGGTCATGGCCAGCAGGTCGCGGCCAGACGGGTCGCGCAGCTTGCGTGACAGGTACCCGCGGGCGTAGTCGCTGGTCGGGATGCGGAGTGCGGGGTCCTCGCAGTTCAGTGCTTCCACGATGACCGACGCCACCTCCGAGGACGTCTGCGCGCCCTCGACCGCGCCGGAGGCGACCCACGACCGGTACGCGCGGAAGGCCGCCTCGTACGGGCCGGACGACGCCAGCACCTGGGCCGGGTCCAGCGTGGAGCTGGCCACGAACGACGTGTCGAGCACCGCCGCCGGTTCGATCAGCGACACCGTAACGCCCACCGACGCGGCCACCGGGGCGAGCGCCTCCATGAAGCCCTCCACCGCGAACTTCGCCGCCGAGTACGCCTCGTTGAACGGCTGGCCCAGCACGCCGCGCACGCTGCTCACCGTCAGGAGCCGCCCCCGGGTGGAGCGCAGGTGGGGCATGGCGGCCCTGCTGGTCGCGACCACGCCGAAGAAGTTCACCTCCAGCTGCCTGCGCAGCAGGTCCATCGTGGACAGTTCGAGTGTCGGGCTCGAGTTCGCGATGCCCGCGTTGTTCACCAGCGCGTCGAGGCGGCCGTGTGTGTGCACCACATCGTCCACACAGGACTCGATGGACGTCTGTGACGTCAGCTCCAGCTGCCGCACGTCGATCGAGACCCTGGCCGCGGCCGCGGCGGCGAGCAGCTTCGCGCCGCCGGAGCGGACCGTGCCCACCGTCGTGAAACCCGCCTTCGCCGCGGCGATCGCCGTCGCGAGGCCGATGCCCGACGACGCGCCCGTGACCAGGACGACCCGCGTCATGCCACCAACTCCTCTGTCCGTGACCGCTCCAACAACGACTGCATCGACCGCAGCGGGATGTACGAGCTGATGCCGATGACCGTGGCGCACACCATCGTGACGGTGGCCGCGGTCCTGATGTCCATGCTCCGCGCCAGCAGCGACACGACGGCGCCGCCGACGAAGACGCTGACCGGGATGACGCCCCACGTGACCGTCCGGTACGCCCCGGTGATCACCGCCTGGTCCGCGACCGGCATGTGCTCCTGGCGCACGGCCGAGCTGCAGATGTTGTACCAGGCGAAGAACCACCCGTACGACGCCATCGTCAGTGCCAGTACCACCGGGGCGGGAGCCGAGGTCGTGAACAGTACCCCGAGCCCGGACGCCGAGTGCAGCACCATCGCCCACGCCAGGACGCGGCCGGTGCCGAACCGCCTGCTGACCCTCGGCGCGAGCACCGCGCCGACGACCGACCCGACCGCCGCCACCGACATGACCGTGCCGTACGTGCCCGCCGACAGGTGCAGTCCCTGGTAGGCCAGCACCGGCAGCTGCGTCACGAAGATCGGGCCGCCGATGTTCGCGAGCAGCGTGCCCGCGGTCGACTTGCGCAGCACCGGGTGCCGCAGGTTCGCCCGGATCCCGACCGCGAGCCGCGACCACAGCGTCGCGCCGCTGCCGCCCCGGCCGCCGCACGGCCGCATCACCTTCAGGCACGCCGCCGAGAACAGGTACGTCGCCGCGTCCACCAGCAACGACGCCGCGCCGAACGCGTTGTACAGCCAGCCGGCGAGCGCGGGGCCCCCCAGCTCCGCGGTGGTCCTGCTCGCCTCCAGCCGCGAGTTGGCCCGCACGAGATCGGCCTTCGGCACGATCGCGGTGACGGCCGGGATGTAGCCGGTCGTGAAGAACACGGTCGACGCGCTCACCACCACCACACAGCAGAACAGCAGGGGGATCGTCAGGAACCCCGCCCAGTACGCCACCGGCACCAGCGCGATCGCGCCGAACCGGACCAGGTCGCACGTGATCAGCAGCGCTCGCAGGTCCCACCGGTCGACCAGCCCGCCCGCGACCAGCGCGAGCACCGGAATCGCCAGGTACTGCGCCATGCTGACGAGCCCGACCTCGAACGCGGACGCGTCCAGCGCGAAGATCATCAGCGTGGGGATGACCAGCAGCGTGATCCGGTCGCCGATGTTGGACACCGACTGCCCGGCCCACAGGAGGTTGAACTGCCTGCCGAGCGACGGCGCGCGCTCGCCCGTCGCCGGTTGGTTCGATCCGCTCACGAGTGCTGCCGCGTCACGAGGTTCGCGGTCTTGCCGGTCCGGTCGTTGCTGATCAACGCGTCGGCGACGGTGACCCGCAGCGACTCCGGCACCCGCTGGAACACGATGCTCGGCCCGAACGCGGACGCCACGATGTGCTCCCGTACCCGGTCAGCGACATCGGCCATGTCGCGTGCGGCCAGCAGCAGCACCTCGAGCACCGCACCGCGGTCGGCGTAGGTGTGCACGACCAGCTGTGCCCGCTGCACACCGTCCACATCGGACACCTGCGCGATCAGGTCGGCCACGTTCACGAGGTGGCCTCGGAACTTCACGAGCCCGTCGCGGCGGCCGAGCACCTGGAGGCCGTCCGTGCCGCACGGGCACGGCACGACCCGGCCCGCGTCGCCGGTGCGGTACCGCAGCACCGGGTTGAGGCCGTCGGGCTTGAGCGACGTGAAGTCCATCAGCTCGTCCTCGCCGAAGTGCACCAGCTGCGATGGCATCAGGTGCCAGACGTCGGCCGCGCAGTCCGGCGTGTTGGTGGCCATCACCCACGTCTCGGTGCTGCCGAACATGCCCCACCGCCGCGCGTCCTGCGCCACCTCGGCGATGTCCTCGTCGAGACGGGAGTCCCACGCCTCGCCGAGGAACAGCACCTTGCGCAGCGACGGCAGCCGGTGGCCGTGCTCGCGGGCGTGCGCGAACAGCAGCCGCAGCACGCTCGGCGTGCCGCCGATCGCGGTCACCCCGCGCTCGGCGAAGAAGTCGAACCAGGCGCTGTACTCCTCCTTCATGATGGCGCCGAGCGACATCGCGACGCAGCCCGCCAGGTCGACCAGCTCGTTGACCAGGTAGTGCGCGCCCCACATCTTGCCAGCGCTCCACGCGTTCACGACCACGTCGTCCGCGTCGAGCGCGCCCCAGTGCTCGTGCACCTCCCGCATGTACAGGCCGGTCGGCGCGTAGCCGACCATGGGGGAGCCGGTGCTGCCACCGCTCTGGAACACCCACGTGGTGCCCGTGGTCGCCCGTGGCTTCAGGTGTCTCAGCGCGGCCTGCAGGTCGTCCTTCAGCATGACCGGCACCTTCGCGAGGTCGGCCACGTCGGTGATCGTGTCGAGGTGGGCGTAGCGCTCACTGAGCGCAGGCACCGACCGGACGTCGGCGAGCAGCCGCCGCACCGTCGCCAGGTGCTCGCCGTCCACAGTGGACAGAGTGGTGTAGTGCTCGGACATCAGGCGCTGACCTCCAGCAGGTGTGCGGCGTGTGCCGTCCGGTAGGCGCGAAACCGCGCCGCGACGATTTCCCGTTGTCCGCGCACGGCCTCGGGATCCGACGGGTCGGGGCAGGCGATCGCGCCGTCAAGCTCGATCTCGGAGAACCAGTACCGTTCGCCGTCGAACAGGAAGTCGATGCAGAAGTAGGGCACCGGCATGCGCTCGGCGAAGTGCGCGACCGCACCGGTCAGTTCATCGGGCAGCGTCCCGAACGCATAGTTGCCGGTGCCGTAGTTCGCGGTCAGCGACCCCGCCTTGGGGGTGCGGCGCACCACGGTGTGCGGCAGGCCGTCGACGACGGCCACGCGGTAGTCGACGAGGTTCTCGCCGAGGTAGGGCTGCACGACAACGGGAGTGTCGCCGCCCTGCGCGAGGCTCAGCAGGTTGCGCAGGTCCTCCTCGGTGCGGGCGAGGCAGACGCCCCAGCCGGAGCACCAGCCGACCGGCTTGAGGATCGCGGGGTAGGTGACGCCGGCGAGCGCGGGCTCGTAGAGCCGGGAGCCGAGGTCGGGGCCGGTGGCGATGCGCACGCTCGGGATCGGCGGCACCGGCGAGTCCCGCAGGAACAGCACGGTCGCGAGCTTGTCGTTGTTCATCGCGGCCCACTTCGGCGGCGCTGGCAGGTAGAAGCCGCACTGCTCGAGTACCGCGTAGATCGCGAACTGGCCGAAGACGTCGGCGGACTGGTACGGCAGCGTGTAGGGCACGGTCACGAACAGCGAGTCCGCCGGGGTGGCGAGCTCACCGTGCACGTAGACCTTGGGATCGGCGAGATCGCTGCCGTCGACGGCGATCGCGTCGGGTGGCGTGGGTACCCAGCGCATGCCGAGCTCCTCGGCGACCGAGGCGTAGGCGTCCCAGAACGCTGCCCCCCACATCGCACGCCTGCGGGTGGACTCCCGGTCGGGGAACACCCAGTACATGGTGCGCAGCCCGGATTGTCCACTGTGGACGTCGGCGGGCCGCTCGCTCACGGCGGTCATGCGATCTCCTTGCCTGCCGGCCTGGTCCTGCCGGGCAGCAGGACGCTGTGGCCGCGGAACTCGGCGACCACGTCGCCGTCCCGGTGGATGGTGACGTCGTAGATGCCGGACAGACCGCGCCGCGTCCGCTCGGTGGCCTCGGCCACCAGTTCGTCGCCCTCGGCGACCGGCTGGAGGAAGGTCACCTGCGCGCCCTGCGCGACCGCGACCGGCTCATAGGTGTTGCACGCGAACGAGAACGCCGCGTCCGCGAGCAGGAACAGGTAGCCGCCGTGGCCGGTGCCCAGCCCGTTGACCATCGTGGCGGCCACCGTCATCCGCACCGTCGCGCGGCCGGGTGCGACGTCGTCGAGGCGGATGCCGAGCGCGTGGCACGCGCGGTCGGCGTCGTACAGCGCGCTCGCGCGGATCTCGGCAGCCTCAGTCGTTGTCGCGGTCGTGGTCATGCGCGGAATGCTGGCCGCGCCCGCTGCGAACGCGCTTCAGATCCGCTGGGAATCCACCACAGGACGCCGCGCCGGGCCGGTGATGAGCTCGCGGACGTCGGGCATGGGCTCGGTCGCGAACCGGCGCACCACGTCGTGGCAGCGGAACCAGCCGGACCGGTCCTCGACCAGCAGGTGCGTGGCGACCAGCTCGTCGAGCAGGACACGGGCCTCGTGGGCGGGCGCGTCGGCGGTGGCGGCGGCCATCGCGAGCGTCACCCCGTCGCTGACCCGGCGCAGCCGGCCGAACAGCCGCGCCGCGGCCGGGCTGACGCACCGCAGTGTGTCGGTCAGTACACTGTGGACACTTCGGGTGTCGCCGTCGACCACCAGCCCAGTCACCGCGTGCAGCTCCTCCAGGAACGACGCGACGGGCTGGCCGGGCCTGGCCGCGAGCTTCGCGGCCACGTGCCGCAGCGCGAGCGGCCAGCCGCCGCACCAGCGCAGCACGTCGTCGAGTGCCGGGTCTCGGAGCCGGTCCTGGCCGAGGATCCGCCGCAGCAGGTCACGGGCCGCGTCGCGGGGGAGCGGCTCGACGGTCAGCTCCCGCACGGCGTGCTGTGTGGACAGCCCAGGCAGGCGCCGCCGCCCGGTCACGACCAGCTGGCTGCCCGAGGTTGGTGGCACGAGCGCCGCGACCTGCGTGACGGAACCCGCGTTGTCGGCGACGATCAGCACCCGCCTGCCGTTGAGCACGGTGCGGTAGGCGGCGAGCAGGTCGGGCAGTGCCGTCGGCATCTTCTTCTGGCTGGTGCCGAGCGCGGCGAGCACACCGGTGAGCGCGGCCTCCGGCGACAGCGCCTGCCGGGAGTCGTGGCCACGCAGGTCGAGGAACACCTGACCGTCGGGGAACCGGTCGGCGACCGAATGTGCCCAGCGCACGACGAGCGCGGTCTTGCCGAGCCCGGCGGCCGAGGTGACCACCGCCACCCGTGGCTCGTCGGCCTGCTCGGCGATGGCCTCGGTCAGTGCGCGCAGCTCGGCGTCGCGGCCGGTGAAGTGCCCGACGCCCGGCGGCAGCTGCGCGGGTGCGTGCTTGCGGCGCCGCGCCTTGCGCCCGCCTGGCGCCGGGTCGGTGCCCTCCCGCGCCGGCGCGGCATCCCCGCCACGCAGGATCGACGCGTGCAGTGCCCGCAGGTCGTGGCAGGGGTCGCTGCCCAGCTCGTCGGCGAGCCGTTCCCGCAGCGCCTGGTAGGCGTGGAGCGCGTCGGCCCGGCGGCTCGCCCGGTACAGGGCGGTCATGTGCTGGCCCGCGAGCCGTTCCCGCAGCGGGTGCTCGGCGACCGCGGCCGCCAGCTCGGCGACCACGTCGATGTGCCGTCCGAGCTCCAGCTCGGCGTCGAAGCGGGCCTCGAGCAGCCCGACGCGCAGCTCCGCGAACCGGGTGCGGTCGGCGTCCGCGCCTGGTGCGGTGACCCCGTCGAGCGGCTCGCCGCGCCACACCGCGAGCGCGCGCCGCAGCAGTTCCGCCGCCTCGTTCGTACTGCCGGCCGTGGATGCCTGAAATGCGAATCTTTCACATTTCTCGACGTCGACTTCCAGCTGTGTGCGGTCCAGCAGATAACCCGGGTGACGGGTGACCAGGACGTCGCCGATTTTCCTGCGCAGCGACGAGATCAGCCCTTGCACCCGTGAGCGTGGGGAGGCCGGGAGTCGATCGCCCCACAGTTGGTCGATGATCCGTTCGGTCGAGAGCGCGATGCCCTGCGTGAGGGCGAGCAACGTCAACAGGTTGCGCTCCAAGGGAGACAGTGCGACGTCCACGCCGGACACTCGGACCTCGACCGGTCCGAGTAAGTCGACCTCCAGCAACCCGATGCTCCTCTGATCCGTATTCGCGGCCGTCGCAGACAACAGGAGCGAACTATCGGGAACAAGGGGAGTTATGGGACGGATATCTGTCCGAGTCCCATACGTGATTGGCAAGAAAATTTGTCGTGAGTTTGTGTATCGGTTCGGATCGGGTAAGCATAGGCACGTTAGCATTTACCGTTCGGAAACCGATCGTAATGGCTCGTGCGCGCGGACATGACCATTCGGCGTCCTGGTAGGCAACTCGCGCGGGCAGGTGCTTCCGTTCGGCGCAGCGCGGATCGGCAGTCGCCACGCGGCAGGCGGATCGGTCGGGCCGGTCGGCCGCGCCGCCGACCAAGTAGCGTGGCCTCACAGGTGGAGGTCTCCGCTGGGAGGGGTCGATGGCTGCACCGGACGAGACCGGGGTGCGGGCAGGCGGCGTGCGGGAGGTCAAGTCCGCGGCGCGCACGCTGGAGCTGCTGGAGCTGCTGGCCGCCCGTCGCAACCGGCCTGCCCGCCTTCGTGAGCTGAGCGAGGCGCTCGGCATGCCGCGCAGCAGTTGCTACGCGGTTCTCCGCACGCTGACGAAGTACGGCTGGGTGCGCACCGACGCGTCCGGCACGCTGTACGGGATCGGCATCCGCGCGCTGCTCGCGGGCACCACCTATCTCGACACCGATCCCTACGTGCGGATCGCGAAGTCCGCGCTGGACCGGCTGGGGGAGCAGCTCGACGAGACCTTCCACCTCGGCAGGCTCTCCGGGTGGACGTGGTGTACCTGGTGACCCGCGAGTCCGGCCAGTACCTGCGTGCGCACAGCCGCGTCGGGCGCAGGCTGCCCGCCTACTCGACCGCGCTGGGCAAGGCGCTGCTCGCCGAGCTCGACGGTGCGGACCTGCACGAGCACCTCCCCGCCGAGCTGACGCCGCTCACCGAGCACACGATCACCGACCGCGCCGCGCTGACCGCCGACCTCGCCAGGGCCCGCGAGGATGGCCACTCGGTCGACCGCGAGGAGAACACCGAGGGCGTGCGGTGCTTCGCCGTCCCGCTCCGCTACTCGGAAGCGGCGGGCGACGCGATCAGTTGCTCCGTGCCCCTCGCGCGGCTGACCCCGGCGCGCGAGAACGACATCGTCACCACGCTGAAGCGAGCCCGCGACCAGATCGAGCAGGAAGCCATGGCGGTCGAACTGGACCACCTTGGCGAACACTGACCGCGAGGAGGCTCATGCCTGTCCGATGGATCTTTATGCGAGGGTCTGGGCCTGACCAACAGAGACCTCAGGGGAACGTGAAGGCACCCAGCCACCAACCACTGCGGTCCGAGGATGCGCCGGGTCGGGACCAACACTGTGAAATTCCGGGGAGGACTAGTGCATCGAGTTCAGGACGTGCACATCACGCCGGTCGCGTTCCGGGATCCGCCGCTGCTCACCACGGTCGGCGTGCACGCGCCGTACGCACTGCGGGCCATCGTCGAGGTCGTGACCGACTCCGGGGTCTCCGGCCTTGGCGAGAGCTACGGCGACGCCCAGCACCTCGCCCGCCTGCGGACCGCGGCGGCCGGGCTGACCGGCGCCGACGTCTGGCACACCCAGGAGATCGCCCGCCGGGTCCGCGAGAGCCTCGCGAGCAGTGGCGACAGCGGGGCGGGCGGCCACGGCATGAGCGGCATGGTCACCGGCAGCAGCACCGCCGACCGTGTGCTGTCACCGTTCGAGGTGGCCTGCCTCGACATCCAGGGCAAGGTGATCGGCAGGCCGGTGAGCGACCTGCTCGGCGGCGCCGTCCGCGACCGCGTCGACTACAGCGCCTACCTCTTCTACAAGTGGGCGGGCCATCCCGGCGCGGAACCCGACGAGTGGGGCGCCGCGCTCGACCCGGACCAGCTCGTCGCCCAGGCCCGGCGGATGGTCGGCGAGTACGGGTTCACCGCGATCAAGGTCAAGGGCGGCGTGTTCCCGCCCGAGGAGGAGATCGCCGCGGTCCAGGTCCTGGCCAGGGAGTTCCCCGGCCACCCACTGCGGCTCGACCCGAACGCCGCATGGAGCGTGCGCACCTCGATCACGGTCGCCCGGGAGCTGGACGGCGCGCTCGAGTACCTGGAGGACCCGACCACCGGCATCTCCGGCATGGCCAGTGTCGCCCGCGAGTCGCCGATGCCGCTCGCCACCAACATGTGCGTCGTCGCGTTCGACCACCTGCGGCCCGCGGTCGAGGAGGGCGCCGTGCGGGTGATCCTCTCCGACCACCACTTCTGGGGTGGCCTGCGCCGCTCCCAGTCACTCGCGAGCACGTGCGACACGTTCGGGCTGTCGCTGTCGATGCACTCCAACTCGCACCTCGGCATCAGCCTCGCCGCCATGACCCACCTCGCCGCCGCGACCCCCAACCTCACCTACGCCTGTGACACGCACTGGCCGTGGAAGGCCGCCGAGGACGACGTGGTCGTGCCCGGTGCGCTGCGGTTCGAGAACGGTGCCGTGCCCGTGCCGACCGGGCCCGGCCTCGGCGTCGAGCTCGACCGGGACGCCCTCGCCCGGCTCCACGAGCAGTACCTCGCGTGCGGCATCACCGAGCGCGACGACACCGGCTACTACCGCCGCACCCACCCGGACTTCGACCCGACGCCGCCACGGTGGTGAACATCACGGTCTCCCGAGGGCGGTGAGTCCGGGCCGGACGAACGGTCGTCCACATCGGACGTGGTGCTGACCGTTGCATCCTCACCGACGTGGTCCATGCGGGACACTGACCGTCGTCATGCACAATCGCGCACGTGATCTGGTTATGGACAGTGGGCGGGGTGCTGCTCGTGGTGGCCGGGTACGGCGCCGTCTACCTGCCCAGGGCGCGGTCGCGGTCACTGCTGCGGCGCACCGCGTGGTCGACCGCACGGGCCGCCATCGCCGGTGCCGCCGTCAGCCGTGACGCGGCACCCGGCGACGTGCCGGCGGCCGAAGAACTGTTCGTGCGTGCCGAACTACTCGCCGCGACCGGGGGTGGGGTGGCCGCCGCCGAGGAAGCCGTCGATTGCGCGGAACGGGCCGACCGGCTGTGGCGGGAGGCCGCCCGATGACGAGCGTGATCCAGCGGCTGCACCGGCTGCGGTGGGCGTTCCTCGCCGCCGCCGTGGTCATGATCGTGGTGTTCCTGTTCGCGCAGCGGCAGACCGTGGACGTCAGCTACGCCCAGTCACCGTCCGGCAAGGCCGCCGTCACCGAGGGCTCGGCGGGGGAGCTGACCGACACCGACCTGCCGTCGGTGGCCGAGCTGACCGGCATGCTCGAACGGGACCGCGTCGTGCGGCTGCCCGGCTCGATCGCCCACTGGGACGAGAAGCTGGTGACCGACGCGATCGGCGACGCCGACATCCGCATCCTCGTCACCCCGCCTGGCCTGACCAAACAGCAGCAGGACCGGCTCCGCGAGGTCGAGAACGCCACGATCCGGATCGTCGGCACCAAGACCGGCGGCACGCTGTACAGCGGCGTCGCCGATGACAACGCGGGCTGGCGCGCGCAGTTCGCCACCGGCGACGTCACCGGCCCCCTGATCGCCCTGATCGCCAGCGAACGGGACCAGGACGGGACACCACCCGACATCGACCTGTTGCGCTGGCGCGCGCCGACCGCCGCCGAGCTGGCACCCGTGGTCGCCGACCTGCGTGCCGACCGCCTCCACCTCGCGCAGGGCGCCACGCTCGAGTCCATCCCGGACCGGGCGGACACCGCCTTCCCGGACAGGTCGCCGCTGATCGCGGCGTTCCCGCAGCAGCCGTTCGGCCAGCCGGTGCCCGAGTACGGCGCCGCGCTGGCCGGGGAGTTCCCGGACACGCCGATCGTCGTCATGTACGGCAGCTGGGCCGAGTACCACGGTCCCGACGCGGAGTCGTTCTCCGAGGTCGTCGCCGCCGGTGTCTACAGCCGGTTCGGGGAGCGGCTCGCCGCGTACGCCTATCCGCAGGCCAACGCGCTCGGCGTGTACCTCGACAAGGTCACCGACGTCCGGTACGCCGGGTTGTTCGACCGGCCGCTGCCCTATCAGCCGTTCGACCCGCTGCGGGTCGCGTTGCCCGCGCTGCCGTGGTTGTTCGCGTTCTGCGTGCTCGTGTTCCTCGGGCTGTCCGTGCGTTCGGTCGTCGGTCCGCGCGGTGGGCCGCCGCGCGCCGCACCCGCCCGCCTCGCCGGTCTCACCACGCTCGCCATCGAGATGTCGGGGCTGTCCCACGATCCCGCGCTCGTCCGTGCGATCACGAAACTGGAGGAGGCACGGGCGTCGGTGGTCGACAACCTGCCCGGCAGGCACGTCCGGCGGCTGCTCGACGGCGCGGAGTCCGAACTGGACACCGCGGCGCGGGAGCTCGGCCGTGCCGACTACCGGCCGGTCAACTACCTCGCGGGTGGTGTCGCATGAGCCGCGTGACGAGGTTCCTCGGCACTCCGTTCGGGCTCGCCGCGGTCGCGTTGCTCGTGCTCGCCGGCTGGGCCACCTGGACCGCCGGGATCTTCGACGGGCCCATCGCCAAGGAGGTGCGCTCGTCGTCGGTGTACGTCGCGCCCGGTCTCGACGTGGACAAGGCCGCCGCCGAGAAGATCATCGGCAACCGTCGGCTGGTGGTGGTGTTCCTCCCGCGTGGTGCCGATCTCGGCGAGGCGTGTGACGACACCAGCGGTGCCGCCGACGGGACACTCGTGCTGTTGCTCAGTCCGGGGGATGACGAGTTCGAGCACTACGGCTGTGCGCAGTTCCCCGGCGATGACGACGAGAACTTCGGCAAGGCGTTCGTCGCCGAGACGCAGATCCCCGGCGGAGCCGACCAGTTCCACGACCGGCCGCTCGAGGCGTTGAAGGTGATCTCGGTCAACTACGACGGCCTGGTCAAGGCCGGTGCCGTGCCGGACGGGGCCAGGACGATCAGCCCGTCGCTGCCCAGGTACCTGGTGGCGGTGGCCGCGATCGTCGCGGTGCTCGGCGGCGCGGTCACGATGTACGTCGCCGGCCGCCGCGCGGGCAGGCAAGCCGCCGGTCACCGCGCGGAACGGGACACGGCGCGGGACGCCCTCGGCTCCCTGAACGCGAAGGCGGCCGTGCTGGCCAAGCAGATCATCGACCTCGACGGCCGGTACCCACGTGCGGACAGCGACTTCCGGCGCGAGTACCGGCAGCTGGCCGCGGACTACGCGGAGCTGGCCTCGGGCCTCACCGACGGCGAGGTGGAGCCGGGCCTGGGGCCCAAGGTGGAGGCGCTGGGCGACCGGGCCCGCGAACTCGCGGCGGGACCGAGCCGACGCCGCAAGAAGTGACGTCACCGCACCCGGTTCGGCCGCTGGGCCGTGTCGGGTAGCAACACCGCGGGTGCCAGCCGGGGCACCGGCGGCAGCGGCGAGGCGTCCGAGGAGGCACGGAACGCCTGGATCGCGAGCGCGGCGAAGCGCTGCGAGGCCGCGACCCTGGCGGCAGGTGAGGTGGCGTGGATGCCGCCGTTGGCCATGAGCATGAGGATCAGGTCGTCCACGACGAAGTCGGGGCGCAGCCGGCCGGTGTCCTTGGCGCGGCGGGCCAGGGCGGCGATCGCGGTCAGCGTGTACTCGCGGGCCGCGGCGAAGTCCATCGCGTGGGGGTAGGCCGTCATGAAGGCCGAGGTGAAGCCGTGGTTGCGTGCGTGCAGTGCACAGGTCTTCTCGATCACGAGGCAGAAGCCGCGCCACGGATCCAGGTCGGCGAGCCCCTCGTCGACGATGGCGTGGCACGCGTACATCTGGTCCATGAAGGCCTCGGTGACCAGCATTTCCTTGGTCGGGAAGCGGCGGTACAGGGTGGCGGGGCCGACCCCGGCCCTGCGGGCGATCTCCCGCATCGGCGCGTGCAGACCGTCGGCGGCGAACACCGCGCGGGCCGCGTCGAGGATGCGTTCGCGGTTGTCCTGGGCGTCGGAACGCAGGGTGTGAGGCAATCGGTCGGTCACCGCTCTCACTTTAGCTAACCGGACGGGGGCGTCCGTTAGCGTCGGCGGGCATGAGAGCCGTTGCGATACAAGCGTTCGGCGGTCCCGAGGGCCTCGCGGTCGTCGACCTGCCGGACCCTGGCCCAGCCGAGGGCCAGGTGCTGATCACCACCGAGGCGATCGGCGTCGGCGGCGTCGACGCCATGATCCGAAGTGGTGTGCTCTCCGCCTACGGTTTCCGGGAAGGCCACGTCCTCGGCGGCGAGATCGCGGGCACCGTGGCCGCGACGGGCGACGGCGTCGACACGTCATGGCTGGGTTAGCGCGTGTGGGCGTTCGCCGGTCTGGGCGGCGGCTACGCCGAGCAGGCGATCGCTCCGGCCGTGTCGCTCGTGCCCCTGCCCGCGACCATGTCGGCCGTCGACGCGGTGACGCTCGGCAGTTCCGGCGTGGTGGCACACTTCGGCCTTCGCCATGCCTGCTTCACTGCCGGCGAGTCGGTGCTGGTGCGCGGCGCGGCAGGCGGCATCGGGATCATGACCGTCCAGCTCGCGGTCCGTGGTGGCGCCAGTGCGGTGGCGGTCACGACATCGTCGGCGTGGCGCGGCGATCGCCTGCGCGAGCTCGGCGCCACCCACGTGCTGGACCGCACGGGCGAGGAAGGTCTCGCGGGCTACGACGTCATCATCGACGTCGTGGCCGGTGCGGACCTGCCGTCGTTCTTCGCGAGGCTCAACCCGAACGGTCGCATGGTCGCGGTCGGCGCGGTCGCGGGTCACCCGCCCCCGGACTTCGCCGAGGCGATGTTCGCGGCGTTCCGGAAGTCGATGTCGTTCGCGACCTTCAGCGCGGACACCGTGCCCGAGTCCGACCGGCGCGCGGTGACCGCCGAGCTGTTCGCCGTCGCGGAGCGCGGAGAACTGCGCGTCGTGGTGGACGAGGTGCTGCCCTTGGAACAGGCCGTGCTGGCCCACCAGAAGATGGCGGCCGGCGAGGTGTTCGGCAGGCTCGTGCTCACACCCTCGACAAGCGCCCCAATGCCATGAAGGGCCGCCCCTTCGGCACAGTCCGCGTGTCTAGAGATGCGTGTTCGGTCTTCACCTGTAGATGGTCACGGGGCTGGCTCGGTGAGCCGCAGGAGCGACTCCAGCGCCGGATTGTTGTGGGCCGATCGCCAGACGCAGTGGGTTTCGACGATGTCCGGTCGCAGGCCGGCGATCTCGGTGAAGGCGAGGTTGGGCAGCCGGAGGCGGGCCGCCGAGCGGGGCACGAGGCCGACCCCGACGCCCGCGTCGACGAGCGCGAGCAGGCTGTGTACCTGCCCGACCTGCTGGACGTAGCGGGGTTCCACACCCGCGCCGTGGAAGCAGCTGATGACGAGTTCCTGCAGGTAGCGGGCGGCGACGGGGGCGTAGTTGACGACGTCGTGGCTGCTGATGTCGACCAGCGACGGCGGCCGGCCAAGCTCGGCGAGTGCGTGGCCGCGCGGGCAGGCGAGGATCAGGCTCTCGGCGTGCACGCGTCTGGTCTCCAGGACCTCCGACGCGGGCACGCCGCGGGCGAGACCGACGTGGATGTCCCCCGCGAGCAGGGCGTCGATCTGGTCGCGGGACACCATCTCGGTGAGCGTCAGCTCAACGGACGGCAGGTGCTGGGCGATCGTGCGGATCCACGTGCCGAGCACGGTGAGCGCGGAGATCGCGGTGAACCCGATCCGCAGCGTGCCCGAGGTGCCGCGGGCGGCGTTGCGTGCGGTGATCGGCGCGGCGGCCGCGAGGCTCAGCATGCGCCTCGCCTCGGGCAGGAATGCCTCGCCCGCCGGGGTGAGCAGCACCGCGCGTGGCGTCCTGACCAGCAGTTCCACCTCGAGTGCCCGCTCGAGCTTCTGCACCTGCCGCGACAGTGGCGGCTGGGTGATGCGCAGGCGCGCGGCGGCGCGGCCGAAGTTGCCCTCCTCGGCCACCGCGACGAACCCGCGTAGTTGCTCGAGGGTGAAGGACATGTCGGAAAGGTATCGCAAGATGCGCTCTTGGACTTAGACAGGTATCGCATCTGGTCATACGCTCGGAGCATGACGCTGAGTCCGGAATCCCTGCGCGACACACTTGGCACCGGGTTGCTGTCGTTCCCCGTCACGCACGCCACGGCGGACCTCGCGTTCGACGAGGACGCCTACCGCGAGCACGTGGCGTGGCAGTCGTCGTTCCCGGCGGCCGGCCTGTTCGCGGCGGGCGGTACCGGCGAGTTCTTCTCGCTGACCCCGGACGAGGTGGCCGCCGTGGTCCGGGCCGCGGTCGCGGCGGCAGGCGACACCCCCGTGCTCGCGCCGGCCGGGTACGGCACGTCGCAGGCCGCCGGCATGGCCCGCGACGCCGAGGCCGCCGGTGCCTCCGGGCTGCTCCTGCTGCCGCCCTACCTCACCGAGGCGCCGCAGGAAGGCCTGTTCGAGCACGTCAAGGCGGTGTGCGCGGCGACATCGCTCGGCGTGATCGTCTACCACCGCGCCAACGGCAAGCTCACCTACGACACCACCGCGCGGCTGGCCGACGCCTGCCCGAACCTGATCGGCTTCAAGGACGGCGTCGGCAACGTCGACCTGATGACTCGCGTGCACGCGCGGCTGGGGGAGCGGCTGCTGTCGATCGGCGGCCTGCCGACCGCCGAGACCTACGCGCTGCCGTACCTGGAGATGGGTGTCACCACCTACTCGTCGGCGATCTACAACTTCGCGCCGAGGTGGGCACTGGACTTCTACGCCGCCGTGCGGGCCCGCGACGCGGCGGCCGTGTACCGCAAGCTGGACGAGTTCGTACTGCCCTACATCGAGATTCGCGACCGGCGGGCCGGGTACGCCGTATCGATCGTGAAAGCCGGGCTGCGTGCCGTCGGCCGCGACGCGGGCCCGGTGCGGCCCCCGTTGTCGGACCTGACGGCCGACGAGTTCGATGAGCTGAAGACCCTCGTTGAGAAGGTGGAGTTTTCATGACAGTGGCCCTGACCGGTTCGATGCTGATCGGCGCCGACGACGTGCGGGGGAGCGCGGGTGAGGTCCGGGGCGTGAACCCGGCGACCGGCGAAGCGCTCGAACCATCCTACGGGCTCGGCGACCCGGCCGACGTGGACCGTGCTGTCGCCCTGGCCTGGCAGGCGTTCCCGGCGTACCGCGCCACCTCACTGAAGAGCCGCTCGGCGTTCATGACCACGGTCGCCGACAACATCGACGCGCTCGGCGACACCCTCGTCGACCGAGTGGTCGCCGAGACCGGCATCCCCGGCCCCCGGGTGCGAGGCGAGCTGGCCCGCACCTGCAACCAGCTGCGGCTGTTCGCGTCGGTGGTGGCCGACGGCCGCTGGCTCGGCGCGCGTCTCGACACCCCGGACCCAGACCGCACCCCGCTGCCCAAGCCTGACCTGCGCCAGCGCAAGGTCCCGCTCGGCCCAGTCGCGGTGTTCTCGGCCAGCAACTTCCCGCTCGCGTTCTCGGTGGCGGGTGGCGACACGGCGTCCGCGCTGGCCGCTGGCGCACCGGTGGTCGTGAAGGCGCACAGCGCGCATCCCGGCACGTCCGAGCTGGTTGGCAGGGCGATCCAGGCCGCGGTGGCCGAGCACGGGCTGCCGGAGGGCACGTTCTCGCTGCTGTTCGGCGACGGCCGGACCCTGGGCACCGCGCTGGTCAAGCACCCCAGGATCGCGGCGGTCGGGTTCACCGGCTCCCGGTCCGGCGGGCTCGCGCTGGTCGCGGCCTCGGCGTCCCGGCCGGTGCCGATCCCGGTGTACGCCGAGATGTCGTCGGTGAACCCGGTGATCCTGCTGCCCGGCGTGCTCGCCGAGTCCGGTGCCGCGCTCGGCACCGAGTTCGTCACCTCGCTGACCACGTCCGCGGGGCAGCTGTGCACCAACCCCGGTCTGGTGTTCGCGCTCGGCGACGCGGACGACTTCATCACCGCCGCGGGTGCCGCGGTGGCCGCCGCACCGGGCGCGGCCATGCTGAACACGAACATCCAGCAGTCCTATGTGGACGGAGTGGATCGGCTGGCGGGCGCCGCCGGTGTCACCGAGGTGGCTGAGGGTGCCGTCGACGCCACGATCCGCGCCTGCGGGCAGGCGCGGCTGTTCGCCACCGACGGCGACACGTTCCTCGCCGACCACGCGCTGCAGGACGAGGTGTTCGGCGCCGCGTCGCTGGTCGTGCGGGTGGCCGACCTCGCGCAGCTGGAGCGGATCCTCGACACCCTCGATGGCCAGCTCACCGCGACCGTGCACGCCGCGGGCAGTGACCAGGAGACCGCCGCCGCACTGCTGCCACGCCTGGAGCTGCTGGCAGGCCGCGTGCTGTTCGGCGGCTGGCCCACCGGCGTCGAGGTCGGGCACGCGGTCGTCCACGGCGGCCCGTTCCCCGCCACGTCCAACCCGGCCACCACCTCGGTCGGCACGCTCGCGATCGAGCGGTGGCTGCGGCCGGTGTCGTACCAGAACGTGCCGGACGCGTTGCTGCCCGACGAGCTGCGCGAGGACAACCCGCTCGGTGTGCCGAGGCTGCGGGACGGGACAGCGGAGTGACCCCACCTGCCGTCAGTGGGTTCCGGGTCGTCCCGGTCGCAGGCCGGGACAGCATGCTGCTCAACCTGAGCGGCGCGCACGGCCCGTTCTTCACCCGCAACCTGCTGGTGCTCACCGACACCGACGGCAGGACCGGCGTCGGCGAGGTGCCCGGCGGGCCCGCGATCACCGACACACTCACCGAGGCCCGCGACCTCGTCGTCGGCGCGCGGCTCGGCGACCACAACGCGGTGCTTTCCTCGGTGGCGCGGCGGTTCGGGGCGCGGGACGCGGCCGGGCGCGGGCAGCAGACGTTCGACCTGCGGGTCACCGTCCACGTCCGCACGGCCATCGAGGCCGCGCTGCTGGACCTGCTCGGCCAGTACCTCGAGGTGCCGGTGGCCGCGCTGCTGGGCGACGGGCAGCAGCGCGACCGGGTGCGGGCGCTGGGGTACCTGTTCTTCGTCGGCGACCGCACGAAGACCGACCTTGGTTACCGGGCAGGCATGGGCGACGACTGGTTCGGGGTGCGTGACCGGGAGGCCCTCGGGCCCGAGGGGATCGTCGCGCAGGCGCGGGCCGCGCGGGCCCGCTACGGGTTCACCGACTTCAAGCTCAAGGGCGGGGTGCTGCCCGGTGCGCAGGAGGTCGAGGTGATGCGGGCGCTCGCCGCGAGCTTCCCCGATGCCGACCTGACGCTCGACCCGAACGGCGGCTGGCTGCTCGACGACGCCGTGACCCACGGCCGTGCGCTGCGTGATGTGCTCGCCTACGCGGAAGACCCGTGTGGTGCGGAGAACGGTTACTCCGGGCGGGAGACCCTCGCCGAGTTCCGCCGCGCCACCGGTCTGCGGACCGCGACCAACATGGTGGCCACCGACTGGCGGCAGCTTGGCCATGCCGTGCGGCAGTCCGCCGTCGACATCCCGCTCGCCGACCCGCACTTCTGGACCATGCGGGGCTCCGTGCGGGTGGCGCAGTTGTGCGAGTCGTGGGGCCTGACGTGGGGTTCGCACTCGAACAACCACTTCGACGTGTCGCTCGCGATGTTCACCCACGTCGCCGCGGCCGCGCCGGGCGAGATCACCGCCATCGACACGCACTGGATCTGGCAGGACGGCCAGCGGCTCACCACCGCGCCGATCCCGTTGACCGATGGCCATCTCGCGGTGCCCGACGCGCCGGGTCTCGGTGTGACGCTCGACCTCGAGCAGGTGGCGGCCGCGCACGAGCTGTACCAGAAGGAGGCGCTCGGCGCGCGGGACGACGCCGTCGCCATGCGGTACCTGGTGCCAGGCTGGCGGTTCGACCCGAAACGACCGGCGTTGGAGACCGTGTGACCGTGCTGCGGGTGTGCCCGCTGCCGCCCTCGCTGGACGAGCGGTTGCTGGCGAACTACCAGATCGTGGACGAGCCGTCCGACGACGTGGTCGCCGCGATCACGACGTCCCGGTTCGGGGTGACGAACGCCCAGATCGACGCGCTGCCGTCGCTGCGCGCGATCGTCCACTTCGGCGTGGGCTACGAGACCACCGACGTCGGGTACGCCCGGTCGCGTGGCATCGTGGTCAGCAATACCCCCGACGTGCTGACCGACTGCGTCGCCGACCTCGCCGTCGGCGGCATGATCGACGTGCTGCGCGGGCTCACCGCATCGGACCGGTTCGTCCGCCGCGGCGAATGGCGGCGCGGGCAGTTCCCCCTCACCACCAAGGTCTCCGGCCGCGACGTCGGCATCCTCGGCCTCGGTCGCATCGGCCGCGCCATCGCCCACCGGCTGACCGGCTTCGACGCGTCGTTGAGCTACCACTCGCGCCACCGGGTGCCCGGCGTGCCGTACACCTACCACGACTCACCGGCCGCGCTGGCGGCCGCGGTCGAGGTGCTGGTGGTGGCGACGTCGGGTGGCCCGGCGACCGCGGGACTCGTGTCGGCGGACGTGCTGGCCGCGCTCGGCCCGGCGGGCTACCTCGTGAACATCGCACGCGGCAGCGTCGTCGACGAACCCGCGCTCGTCGCCGCGCTGGTGCACGGCGGCATCGCCGGTGCGGCGCTGGACGTGTTCATCGACGAGCCGAACGTGCCGCAACCGTTGCTGGGACTGGACAACGTCGTGCTGCTGCCACACATCGCCAGCGCCACGACGGAGACCCGAGAAGCAATGAGCGCCCTGGCATTCCAAAACCTACGCCAGTTCACAACCAACGGCACACTAACCACACCAGTGCCATAACCCCCACAAGCCCGCCCCCAGCGAAACCCGCGAGTCCACGATCCAGAACCCGCGAGTCCACGGTTCAGGACCCGCGAGTCCACGGTTGGGAACCCGCGAGTCCACGGTTGGGAACTCGCGAGTCTTCGGTTCGGGACCTGTGAGTTGGCGTTTCGTGACCGCTGCGTCGGCGGTTCGCCTCAAGCCCGATGTGCGCGAACCGTCAGTTCGGCGGTCCCGAACCGTGGACTCGCGGGTCCTCAACCGTGGACTCGCGGGTTCTCAACCGTGGACTCGCGGGTTCCCAACCGTGGACTCGCGGGGTTTTGTGTGGGGTGTTGATGGGGTGGGGGTGCGTTCGGGTTGGGGGTGGGTGACGGTTTGCGGGAGGA
>NZ_JBARWZ010000178.1:0-17720 GCF_049647105.1 Actinophytocola sp. | reverse complement strand
ACCGGGAACCGGCGGGCCCACGACGCGGCCACCCGTGCCACGGCCGCGTTCGCCGGTGCGTGCGAGGACCCCGCGCCGGCCAGCACGATGCCGAGCGACGGGTCGGACAGCCGCGCGCCCGCCTCGGTCAGGCGGCGAAGGGCCAGCTCGGGGAGCCGGTCGTCCGGGCCGAGCACGTCCGAAACCGACACCGACAGCCGGGGGAACCGGGCGTGCGCCTCCGCGACCAGCGCGGGCAGGTCGACCCGCGCGTGGAACGCGGACCCGAGCAGCAGCGGCACGATCACCGCGTCGCGGTGCCCCTGCGCCGCGAGCGCGGAGAGCACGTCCGGCAACCGAGGCGCGGACAGGTCGAGGAACGCGGCGCGGACATCGAGACCGGGTTCGGCGTCGCGCAGCACGTCCAGCAGCGCGGCGATCGTCGCGGCGGACCGCGGGTCGCGGCTGCCGTGCGCGACGGCGACGAGCGGCGGCGCCATCTAGTAGGCCCCGGTCAGGCCGCGGGCCCGCAGCACGGACCGCTCGAGCGGGCGGAACACCAGCAGCTCGATGCCGATGCCGACGAACAGGATCAGCGTGATCGCGGCCATCACCATCGACATGTCCGACAGCGACATCCCGTTGTGCAGGAACTGCCCGAGCCCGACACCGAGCTGCGGGGAGGTCGCGATCAGCTCCGCGGCCATCAGCGACCGCCACGAGAACGCCCAGCCCTGCTTGAGCCCGCCGAGGAAACCGGGCAGTGCCGCGGGCAGCAGGATGTGCCGTGCCGACGCCAGACGGCCCGCGCCGAGCACCTTGCCGACGCGGGGGAGGATCGGCGGGATCTGGTCCATGCCGGACACGAGCCCGTTCGCGATCGACGGGACCGCGCCCAGCAGCACCACGAAGTAGATCGACGCGTCGGTCAGCCCGAACCACAGCACCGCCGCCGGCACCCACGCCACCGACGGCAGGCTCTGCAGGCCGGACACGATCGGCCCGATCGCGCGCCGCACCAGTGAGAAGTTCGCGATCAGCAACCCGAGCGGGATGGCGGCGACGACCGCGACCAGGAACCCGATCACCGCGCGGTGCACGGAAATCCACAGGAACCCGAAGATCTCCCCGTTCAGCACGCGGTCCCAGATCTGCGCGCCTACGTCCGCGGGTGCGGGGAGCTGGTACTCCGGCCAGAACGCGGCCGCCCACAGCACCTGCCAGATCGCGATGACCGCGACCAGCGCGACCACCGGTGGCAGCACCTGGCCGAGGATCCGGCGGGTGCGGCCGCGGGTGTCCGCCGCCGTGGGGGTGTCGAGCGCGTCGAGGCCTGCCCCGACGGTCGCGGTGTCCTCGTCGACGGTGTCGACGTCGGTGCCGGGGGCGGTGCCCTCAGGCATGGCTGCTGATCACCTCGTGCAGGCGGCTGTTGATCTCGTCGACGACCGTTGCCTGCGCGGCCGGGTTCAGGTCGTTCACGTGCCACTCCTGCACGACGCGCCCAGGTCGCGACGACAGCAGCACCACGCGCTGCCCGAGCCGTACCGCCTCGCGCACGTCGTGGGTGACGAACAGGACCGCGGTCTCGGTGGCGCGCCAGATCCGCAGCAGCTCGGACTGGAGCACGTCCCGGGTGATGGCGTCGAGCGCGGAGAACGGCTCGTCCATGAGCAGCAACGAGTTCTCGTCACCGTCAACAGCGGACGCCAGCGCACGCGCCAGCGCCACACGCTGGCGCATGCCGCCGGACAGCTCGTGCGGCCGCTTGTCGCCGACCCCGGCCAGGCGTACGAGGTCCAGCAGCTCGCCGGCGCGGGCGCGCCGGTCGGCACGCTTCACGCCGGCGAGCCGCAGCGGCAGCTCCACGTTGCGGGAGGCGGTCAGCCACGGCATCAGCGCGGCCTCCTGGAACATGACCGCGGGCCGCGAGGTGTTCAGCTCGATCGTCCCCGCCGTCGGCGCGTCCAGGCTCGCCACCAGGTTCAGCACGGTCGTCTTGCCGCACCCGGACGCGCCGAGCAGGCACACGAACTCGCCGGGCGCGACCTCGAGGTCCACGCCGTCGAGCGCGGTGACGGCACGCTTGCCCTGCCCGAACGTCTTGCCAACACCGGAAAGGCGCACAGCGTGGCCGGTCCGCACACCCAGATCGAGCATCGCGGTCATGGTGTTTCGCCTCTCCTACTACTTCTTGTCCAGGCCACCCGCGTCGACCGCGGGCTTGCCTGCTTCCTTGAGCGCTGCGTTCAGCTCGGTCAGGTCCGCGAAACCGGCCACGTCGGGCGCCTGCTCCGCGATGCCCGCGGTGACCTGGTCCTGCGCGAGCTGCTTGAACTGACCGGCGATCGGGTCGAACGTGAGCGAGATGTTCGACCAGGCCCGCTCGATCACCTCGGGCTTGAGCGCCTTGCCGGTCAGCGCCTCGAGCTGCGTGTTGACCGCGGTCTGCGCGTCCGCCTCGTTCTCGTTGGCGAAGTCGATCGAGGAGACCAGCCCGCGCAGGAACGCGCGCACGGTCTCGGGGTGCTCGTTGAGGAACTGGGTCCGCACGATCACGACGGTGGTCGGGAACCGGCCGTCCGGCCACAGCTCCTTCTCGTCCAGCAGCACGGTCGCGCCCGCGTCCAGCACCAGCCGCGACGACCACGGCTCCGGCAGCCACGCGGCCTGCACCTGTCCGCCGCGGAACGCGTCGAGCGTCTGCGCGTTCTCCATGTTCGTGACCTCGACCTTGCCGGTCAGGTCGTTGTCCGCCAGCCACTTCTTGAGCGCCACGTCCTGCGTGTTGCCGAGCTGGGGGGTCACCACGGTCTTGCCAGCGAGGTCCTCGGGCTTGGTGATGCCCGGCGCCACCACGAGCTGCGCGCCGCCTGAGGTGACGCCGGAGATGAGCCGCACGGCCTCGCCTTTGGACTTCGCGTAGGCGTTGATCGCGGGCCCCGACCCGATGAACCCGATGTCGAGCGAACCGCCGAGCAGCGCGGACACCTCGTTCGGGCCCGCGTTGAACTCCTGGCGGGTCAGCTTGGTGTCACCCAGCTCCTTCTCGAACAGGCCCTTCTCCAGGCCGATCAGCGCGGGTGCGTGCGTGACGTTCGGGAAGTAGCCGAGCCGCAGCTCCGCCGCCGCCCCCTTGTCCTGTGCCGCGGCGTCGTTGTCGTCGCCGCCGCCTTCGTCCGCGCGCGAACACGCGGTGGCCAGCAGTGACAGCACGGCGATCGTTGCGGTGAGAAGCCGAGTCCGGGTTCGCACAGGTTCGGGCCTTTCTAGTTCTTGTCGAGTAAGGGAAGCGGGGCCCCGACCAATCCCGCTGCGAGCGTGGTGCCGTCGGCCGGGTCGATCACCAGGAAGGCGCCGGTCCGGCCGCGGCTGGAGTAGTGGTCGACCGGCAGCGGCTCTGCGGTGTGCAGCGTTACCTGGCCGATCTCGTTCAGTGTCAACGTTTCCGGATGGTCGTGGGTCGACAGCTTCTGCTCGTCGAAGCGTGTGCGCAACTCGGTGACCACAGCCTGGACAGTCCTGGCACCGGACTTGACAAGGACCCTCGCATTGGGCTGCAACGGTTTGTCCGCGAGCCACGCGAGCGTCGCCGACAGCTCGTCGGTCAGCTCGGGTGCGTTCGCCGCGGCCGCGATCACGTCGCCGCGCGAGATGTCGAGGTCGTCGGCGAGCAGCAGCGTCACCGAACGGCCGGCGACCGCCTCCGGGAGTTCGCCGTCCGGGGTGTCGACGCGCACGACCGTGGTCCGCACTCCCGAGGGGAGCACGACGACCTCGTCACCGGGGCGGACCGTGCCGGCCGCGACCTGACCCGCGTAGCCCCGGTAGTCGGGGTGTTCCTGGGTGCGCGGCCGGATCACGTACTGCACGGGGAAGCGGAACGGCGCCTCGTGCGGGTCCGGCTCGACCGGCACCGTCTCCAGGTGGTCCAGCAGCGTCGGGCCCGCGTACCACGGCGTGTGCGGCGAGTGCTCGACCACGTTGTCGCCGCGCAGTGCGGACACCGGGATCGCCAGTACCGCCCCGGTTGGGTAGCCGAGCGACGTCGCGTGTGCCGTGAACTCCTTGGCGATCATCTGGAACGTGCCCTCGTCGTAGTCCACGAGGTCGATCTTGTTGACCGCCAGCACGAGCCGGGGCACGCCGAGCAGGGCGAGTACCGCCGCGTGGCGGCGGGTCTGCTCGAGCACGCCCTTGCGCGCGTCGACGAGCAGGATCGCGAGCTCGGCGGTGGACGCACCGGTGACCGTGTTGCGGGTGTACTGGACGTGGCCGGGGGTGTCGGCGAGCACGAACGTCCGCTTGTCGGTGGCGAAGTAGCGGTACGCCACGTCGATCGTGATGCCCTGCTCACGCTCGGAACGCAGGCCGTCCACCAGCAGCGACAAGTCCGGTGTGGACAGTCCCTTGTCGACACTCGCGCGGTGCACCGCCTCGAGGGTGTCGGCCAGCACGGACTTGGTGTCGTAGAGCAGGCGGCCGACAAGCGTGGACTTGCCGTCGTCGACGCTCCCGGCAGTGGCGAGCCGCAAAAGGTCGCTCATCAGAAGTAGCCTTCCCGCTTGCGGTCTTCCATGGCGGCCTCGGAAAGGCGGTCGTCGGCGCGGGTCGCGCCGCGTTCGGTGAGCCTGCTCG
The DNA here is from genome assembly GCF_049647105.1 of Actinophytocola sp. Lineage (GTDB taxonomy): Bacteria > Actinomycetota > Actinomycetes > Mycobacteriales > Pseudonocardiaceae > Actinophytocola. The sequence goes on along the minus strand of NZ_JBARWZ010000178.1, from coordinate 13,103 downwards.
CCCCCACCTCGGCGATCACCTCGTCGAGGGTGGTGGCCACCGACTCGACGGCGCCGGTGCACGAGCCGTCGCCGACCGTGCGGTAGCGGATCGTCTTGCGCACCATGGTCTCCCCGGCACGCGGGCCGCCCCACGGGCCCTCGGCGAGCCACATGCCGTCGCGCTGGTAGACCTCGCGCTCGTGGGCGTAGTAGATCGACGGCAGCTCGATGTTCTCCCGCTGGATGTAGCGCCACACGTCCAGCTCGGTCCAGTTCGACAGCGGGAACACCCGGACGTGCTCGCCGGGCCGGTGCCGTCCGTTGTACAGGTTCCACAGCTCTGGGCGCTGCCTGCGCGGCTCCCACTGGCCGAACGCGTTGCGGAGGCTGAAGATCCGCTCCTTCGCGCGGGCCCGCTCCTCGTCGCGGCGCCCACCGCCGAACACCGCGTCGAACTTGTTCTCCGTGATGCTGTCCAGCAGCGGCACGGTCTGCAGCGGGTTGCGGGTGCCGTCGGGCCGTTCGGTTAGCCTGCCGTCGTCGATCCAGTCCTGCACCTTCGCGACCACAAGGCGAAGGCCGTACCGCTCGACCACGCGGTCGCGGAAGTCGATGACCTCGCCGAAGTTGTGGCCGGTGTCCACGTGCAGCAGCGGGAACGGCACCGGCGCCGGCCAGAACGCCTTGACCGCGAGGTGCAGCAGCAGCGTGGAGTCCTTGCCGCCGGAGAACAGGATCACCGGCCGGTCGAACTCACCCGCGACCTCGCGCATGATGTGGATCGCCTCGGACTCGAGGCGCCCAAGCGCATCAAGGGACTCGACCGTCGGCGTCAGTGTCTCGTTCATCCGTGCAGCCCGCACTCGGTCTTGGCGAGACCTGCCCAGCGGCCGCTGCGGGCATCCTGGCCCGGCAGCGGTTTCGCGGTGCACGGCGCGCAGCCGATCGACAGGTAACCCTCGCTCACGAGCGGGTTCTCGAGGATGCCGTTGGCGGCGATGTAGCCGTTGAACTCGTCGTCGGTCCACGCCGCGATCGGGTTGATCTTCACGAGCCCGTTGCGGTCGTCCCACTGCACGATCGGCGTGTCCGCGCGGGTCGGCGCGTCGACGCGGCGCACGCCGGTGACCCACGCGTGGTATTTGGCGAGGGTGTTCCGCAGCGGCACCACCTTGCGCAGGAAGCAGCACTGGGCCGGGTCGGTCTTGTTCAGCAGCCCGAACTCGGCCTCCTGGTCGGCGACCGGCTGCCCGGCCTCCGCGTTGACGATCCGGACCGCCGGATAGGTCAGCTCGACCGCGTCGCGGGTGCCGATGGTCTCGGCGAAGTGGTAGCCGGTCTCCAGGAACAGCACGTCGATGGTCTCGAGGCTGTCCGGTTTCGCCTTGACCGCCAGGTCGATGAGCACCGCGTCCTGCATGTTCGACGCGACGATGAAGTCGTCGCCGAACGTCTTCGCGGTCCACGCGAGGGCCTCCGCCGCGGTCGCGTCGGCGAGTTCCTCCTGTGCCTGCTCCGCGACCTTCTTGAAGTCGGTCGTGGTGGTCACCGGGTCACCTCTTCCTTCGCAAGGTTGAGTCCCACGAACTTGACGGTGAACACGCGGCGGCAACCGGTGCACAGCCACGCCGCGTGGGGTTCCTCCTGCGGGCGCAGGTCCTCGTCGCCGCAGTAGGGGCAGTAGAAGGGAGTCGCTCGTTCGGTCATTTCAGGTCCGCATCGTCGGCCCGCGCGACCCACTGGGGGAAGCGCTCGTCCGGTTTGCGGTCGGCAACGTAGTTGCGCACGACGCGCTCCACGTAGTCCGACAGTTCGTCGGCGGTCACCTTGTGGCCGCGCAGCTTGCGGCCGAACCCGGCGTCGAGGCCGAGCCCGCCGCCGAGGTGCACCTGGAAGCCCTCGACCTGGTTGCCGTCGTCGTCGGCGACGATCTGGCCCTTCAACCCGATGTCCGCGGTCTGGATGCGGGCGCAGGAGTTGGGGCAGCCGTTGATGTGCACGCTGATCGGCGTGGTCACGTCGGCGGTGATGTCCTTGAGCCGGTCCTCCAGCCTGCTCACCAGGTCCACCGCGCGGGCCTTGGTCTCGACGATCGCGAGCTTGCAGAACTCGAGGCCGGTGCACGCCATCACGCCGCGCCGCCACGGCGATGGGTCGGTCTGCAGGCCCAGCCCGGCGAGTGCGGTCTTCAGTCCGTCCACATCGGAGCGCGCGACGTCGAGCACGATCAGCTTCTGCAGCGGCGTGAACCGCACGCGGTGCGAGCCGGCCTTCTCCGCGGCGGCGGCGACCGCGAGGAGCGTGCTGCCGGACACCCGGCCCGCGATGGGTGCCGCACCGAGGTAGAAGTCGCCGTCCTTCTGCTGGTGCACGCCGATGTGGTCGTGGGGGATCTCCGGCACCTCGGGTGCGGGTCCGTCGTGCAGCTGCCGCTTCAGGTACTCGGTCTCCAGCACCTCACGGAACTTCGCGGCGCCCCAGTCCTTGACGAGGAACTTGATGCGGGCGCGGTGGCGCAGGCGCCGGTAGCCGTAGTCGCGGAAGATGCTGATCACACCCGCCCACACGTCCGGCACGTCGTCGAGCGGGATCCACGTGCCGAGCCGCTGGCCGATCATCGGGTTGGTGGACAGGCCACCGCCGACCCACAGGTCGAAGCCGGGGCCGTGCTCGGGGTGGTGGACGCCGACGAACGCGATGTCGTGCACCTCGTGCGCCACGTCAGGCAGGCCGGAGATCGCCGTCTTGAACTTGCGCGGCAGGTTGGCGAACGCCTTGTCGCCGATGTAGCGGCGCTTGATCTCGTCGATCGCGGGTGTGCCGTCGATCACCTCGTCCTTGGCGATGCCCGCGACGGGTGAGCCGAGGATCACGCGGGGGCTGTCGCCGCACGCCTCCATGGTGGTGAGGCCCGCGTCCTCCAGCTTCTGCCAGATCACCGGCATGTCCTCGACGCGGATCCAGTGGTACTGGATGTTCTGCCGGTCGGTGATGTCGGCGGTGTCCCGTGCGTAGTCCCGCGACACCTCACCGATGACCCGCAGCTGGTCGGTCGTGACCGCACCGCCGTCGATGCGGACGCGCAGCATGAAGAACTCGTCGTCCAGCTCCTCCGGCTCGAGCGTGGCCGTGCGGCCGCCGTCGATGCCGGGCTTGCGCTGGGTGTAGAGGCCGAACCAGCGGAACCGGCCGCGCAGGTCGGCGGGGTCGATGCCGGCGAACCCGGTGTGGGCGTAGATGTTCTCGATGCGAGCGCGGACGTTGAGCGGGTTGTCGTCCTTCTTGCTGCGCTCGTTGGGGTTCAGCGGCTCGCGATAACCGAGCGCCCACTGCCCCTCACCGCGCTTCTGGCGTTTCGTGGTGGGAGTTGACGACACTCGTCCGACCTCCGAGGGTCTGGGCGCTCATGCGCACCGACGCTCGGGAAGACGCCGGCGCACCCGAGCACCGGCGTACGAATAGCAAACGCGGCGGCGGGTTACCGCCGGCACATCGCGCTGGAAACCCGAACGAAGTCCACGTGGCGACGTGCCACGAGGAGAAGTTCGGTAACAGCGGACATGACCTCAGAGTGCCATGTGTCCACGAGGTGGTCCACTGCCATCCGCATCGTGAGATACGCACCGAGGCGCTTGCACCCGGCCACCGGAAGTGCCACCGCTGACGCCCGTCATGTGGGCGGTCTCCGGGATGGCAGGGAGCCCCTTTGTGCTTGTGGCGGGCTTGCGTCCTCGGGGCGCCGAAGTGTCGGTGGTGTGCCGTAGCGTCGAATCCGGGGGCCGGAGGCCTCAGCGGTTGACGTCGCGGACGGCGCCCTGGGAGGCGTCCGTCGTCAGTCGGGCGTAGGCGCGCAGTGCCGCGGTGACCGGTCGCTGCCGGTCGACGGGCTGCCATGGCCGCTCGCTCGACTCCATCTTCGCGCGGCGGTCGGCCAGGAGCTGGGGGTCGACCAGCAGTTCGAGGCGCCGCTCGTGCACGTCGATCAGGATGCGGTCGCCGTTCTCGACCAGGCCGATCGTGCCGCCGCCCGCCGCCTCCGGCGAGATGTGGCCCACCGAGAGGCCGGACGACCCGCCGGAGAACCGTCCGTCGGTGATCAGCGCGCACTTCTTGCCGAGACCGGCGCCCTTCAGGAACGCGGTCGGGTGCAGCATCTCCTGCATGCCCGGCCCGCCCGCGGGACCCTCGTACCGCACGACCAGGACCTCGCCGGGCTGGATCTGCTTGCCCAGGATCGCCGACACCGCCTGCTCCTGGCTCTCGACGACCCGCGCGGGTCCCTCGAACCGGAACAGCTCCTCGTCGATCCCGGCGGCCTTGATGATCGCGCCGTCCTCGGCCAGGTTGCCGCGCAGCACCGCGAGGCCGCCCTCGACCGTGTAGGCGTGCTCGACGTCCCGGATGCAACCACCGGCCGCGTCCGTGTCCAGCGACTTCCAGCGGTTCGCCGTGGAGAACGCCTTCGTGGTGCGCACCCCGCCCGGCGCCGCGTGGTACAGCTCGACGGCCTCCTCGGACGGCGACTCCGCGCGGATGTCCCACTCACCCAGCCACTGGGACATGGACGGCGAGTGGATCGTGTGCACGCCCTCGTTCAGCTTCCCGCCCCGCCACAGCTCACCGAGGATCGCCGGGATTCCGCCCGCCCGGTGCACGTCCTCCATGTGGTAGTCCGAGTTCGGCGACACCTTCGACAGGCACGGCACGCGCCGGGAGATCGCGTCGATGTCGGCGAGCGTGAAGTCGATCTCGCCCTCGCGGGCGGCGGCGAGGATGTGCAGCACCGTGTTGGTGGACCCGCCCATCGCCATGTCGAGCGCCATCGCGTTCTCGAACGCCGCGCGCGTCGCGATCGAGCGCGGCAGCACCGAGTGGTCGTCCTCGCCGTAGTACCGCTTCGCCAGCGCCATCACCGTCGTCCCGGCCCGCTCGAACAGCGCGCGGCGCGACTCGTGCGTGGCCAGCGTCGACCCGTTGCCCGGCAGCGCGAGCCCCAGCGCCTCGGTCAGGCAGTTCATGGAGTTGGCGGTGAACATGCCGGAGCACGACCCGCAGGTCGGGCACGCTGACTGCTCGACAGCGGCCAGGCCGAGCTCGTCGACCCTGTCGTTCGCCGACGCCGAGATCGCGGTGATCAGGTCGGAGGAGGGGTGCGCGACGCCGTCGACGACGACCGCCTTGCCCGCCTCCATCGGCCCGCCCGACACGAACACCGTCGGGATGTTCAGCCGCATGGCCGCGTTCAGCATGCCCGGCGTGATCTTGTCGCAGTTGGAGATGCACACGAGCGCGTCCGCGGCGTGGCCGTTGACCATGTACTCGACCGCGTCCGCGATGATCTCCCGGGAGGGCAGGGAGTACAGCATCCCGCCGTGGCCCATGGCGATGCCGTCGTCGACCGCGATCGTGTGGAACTCGCGTGCGGTGCCACCCGCCGCCCCCACCGCCTCGGCCACGATGTCGCCGAGGTCGCGCAGGTGCACGTGGCCGGGCACGAACTGCGTGTACGAGTTCGCGATGGCCACGATCGGCTTACCGAAGTCACTGTCGGTCATGCCGGTGGCACGCCACAGCGCCCTGGCGCCTGCCGCGTTGCGGCCGTGGGTGGTGACGCGGGAACGGAGCTCAGGCACGGCTCCTCCAACTTCTATTCAGCCTTGGCTTCTTCCCGGGGCTCGTCGTTCCCGGACTCCTGGGGAGCCCGCGCCGGGGCCTCGGTGGGATCGTCCAGCCGCCCGCCGCTGATCAGCGAAAGGGCGGGGAGGTGGCGGGTGCGCACGTTGGGCAGCGGGAGTTCTTTCCCTGCCTCGTCGACGGCACGTACCCAGGACCGTTCGGACACCTTCAGCGCACGCACGTCCGACCACGGCAGCACGTGCCTGCCGAACAGGGTCCGCGCCACGAGCCGGGTGCCGTCCGCGACGGTGCGGACGCGCAGGATCCACGCGATGGCGACGACCGGGATCACGTAGATGACGTACAGACCGGGCGCGGCCCACGCGAACGGGGTGGCGGTAATGGCGAACAGCAGCGCACCCAGCACGGCCGTGGACGGGATCTTGAACACGAGCCGTGACGGCAGCTGGGGAACGGTCACGGTTACATGGTGCCACGCCGGGTCGCCTGCGCCGGGACCGGTGCGGGTCCACCATCCGAGATCACGATCCCGCAGAGTTGACGCCCTAGGCCGACCGCACTAACGTCTCCAGCGTGCCCCAGAAGACCGGTCTCGTACTTCCTCAGCGCGTTCGACGCTGAGGAAGCCAGCTGCGTCGAACGCGCGACCCTCGTACGACCCATCGTGGTCGACGGGGGTTTTTTCGTGTGTGAGGCACCTCTGAGAGCCTGGTAGAAACCCCGACAAGAGGCTGAAGCCGATGACCAGCGCGACACAGCGGCCCACCCAGGCCGCCGCCACCCCCGGGCCCCGTCCCGCGGGCCCCCGACCCAAACCAGCCCCGCCGACCGGCACCCCGGTCCGCGTGACGGGCGCCCAGTCGCTTGTCCGGTCGCTCGAGGCGGTAGGCGTCGAGGTGGTGTTCGGCATTCCGGGGGGCACCATCCTGCCCGCCTACGACCCGCTGCTGGACTCGACGAAGGTCCGGCACGTCCTCGTCCGGCACGAGCAGGGCGCGGGCCACGCCGCCACCGGGTACGCGCAGGCCACCGGCAAGGTCGGTGTGTGCATGGCCACGTCGGGTCCCGGCGCCACGAACCTCGTCACGCCGCTTGCCGACGCGAACATGGACTCCGTCCCGATCGTCGCGATCACCGGCCAGCAGACCAGGGCCCTCATCGGCACCGACGCGTTCCAGGAAGCGGACATCTGCGGCATCACGCTGCCCGTCACCAAGCACAACTTCCTCGTGACCGAACCCGTGGACATCCCGAGGACGATCGCGGAGGCGTTCCACATCGCGAGCACCGGCCGGCCCGGCCCGGTGCTCGTGGACATCCCCAAGGACGTGCTGCAGGAGATGACCTCGTTCTCCTGGCCGCCCGAGATGCGGCTGCCCGGCTACAAGCCGACGACACGGCCGCACGGCAAGCAGGTGCGTGAGGCGGCGAAGCTGATCACCGCGGCGAAGCGGCCGGTGTTCTACGTCGGCGGCGGCGTGCTGAAGGCGCAGGCGTCGGCGGAGCTGGCCGAGCTGGCCGAGCTGACCGGCATCCCCGTGGTCACGACGCTGATGGCCAAGGGCGCGTTCCCCGACTCGCACCGCCAGCACCTCGGCATGCCCGGCATGCACGGCGCGGTCGCCGCGGTGGCCGCCATGCAGCGGTCCGACCTGCTCATCGCGCTGGGCGCCCGGTTCGACGACCGGGTGACGGGCCAGCTCTCGACGTTCGCGCCGGACGCGCAGATCGTGCACGCCGACATCGACCCGGCGGAGATCTCCAAGAACCGCCGCGCGGACGTGCCCATCGTGGGTGACTGCAAGGAGATCATCGCCGAGCTGATCGCCGCGGTGCGCACGGAGCTGGCCGACGGCGGGCAGCAGGCCGACCTCGCCAAGTGGTGGCAGCAGCTCGACTCGTGGCGGGACACGTTCCCGCTCGGCTACGACTGGCCGGACGACGGCGCGCTGTCCCCGCAGTACGTCATCGAACGCATCGGCAGGATCGCCGGCCCCGAGGCCATCTACACGGCTGGCGTCGGCCAGCACCAGATGTGGGCGGCGCAGTTCATCAAGTACGAGAACCCCGCCACCTGGCTCAACTCCGGCGGCCTCGGGACCATGGGGTACGCGGTGCCCGCTGCCATGGGCGCCAAGTTCGGCATGCCGGACAAGGTGGTCTGGGCCATCGACGGCGACGGCTGCTTCCAGATGACCAACCAGGAGCTCGCGACCTGCGCGATCGAGGGTGCGCCGATCAAGGTGGCCGTGATCAACAACGGCAACCTTGGCATGGTGCGGCAGTGGCAGAACCTCTTCTACTCGGAGCGTTACTCGCAGACCGACCTCGGCACGCACAAGCACCGCATCCCGGACTTCACCCTGCTCGCGGAGGCGCTCGGCTGCGCAGGGCTACGCTGTGAGTCCAAAGAGGACGTCGATTCGGTGATCCAGCGCGCGATGGAGATCAACGACCGCCCCGTGGTCGTCGACTTCGTGGTCGGCAAGGACGCACAGGTATGGCCGATGGTCGCCGCGGGCACCGGCAACGACGAGATCATGGCAGCGCGTGGCATCCGCCCGCTGTTCGACGAGGACTGATGATCAGATGAGCACGCATACTCTTTCGGTTCTCGTCGAGAACAAGCCGGGTGTCCTCGCGCGTGTCGCGGGCCTGTTCTCCCGGCGTGGCTTCAACATCGAGTCGCTCGCGGTGGGCCCCACCGAGCACGCCGACGTCTCCCGCATGACCATCGTCGTCGCGGTGGACGAGCTACCACTCGAACAGGTGACCAAACAGCTCAACAAGCTCGTGAACGTCATCAAGATCGTCGAACTCGACCCCCAGGTGTCGGTGCAGCGTGAGTTGCTGCTGGTGAAGGTCCGCGCGGACGCCACGGTGCGCACGCAGGTGCTGGAGACGGTGCAGTTGTTCCGCGCCAAGGTGGTCGACGTGTCCCCTGAGGCGCTGACGGTCGAGGCGACCGGCACAGAGGACAAGATCGAGGCGCTCCTGCGGATGCTCGAGCCCTACGGGGTGCGGGAGATGGTGCAGTCCGGCCGGGTCGCGATCGGCCGTGGCCCGCGCTCCATCACCGCCACCGGCGTTCGCTAGTTTTTCTGTGATTCTTTGAGGAAGGAAGTACACACCAGCATGGCTGTCGAGATCTTCTACGACGACGACGCGGACCTGTCCATCATCCAGAACCGGCGGGTAGCCGTCGTCGGCTACGGCAGCCAGGGCCACGCGCACGCGCTGTCCCTGCGCGACTCGGGTGTCGAGGTCCGGATCGGGCTGCACGATGGCTCGAAGTCGCGGGCCAAGGCCGAGGAGGAGGGCCTGACCGTCCAGACGGTCGCCGAGGCCGCCGCGTGGGCCGACGTGATCATGATCCTGGCTCCGGACACCAAGCAGCGGAGCATCTACGCCGAGGAGATCGCCCCGAACCTCAAGGACGGCGACGCGCTGTTCTTCGGGCACGGCTTCAACATCCGCTACGGCCTGATCACCCCGCCGTCCAATGTGGACGTCGCGATGGTCGCACCGAAGGGCCCCGGCCACCTCGTGCGCCGCCAGTTCGTGGACGGCAAGGGCGTGCCCTGCCTGATCGCGGTCGAGCAGGACGCGTCCGGTTCGGCCCAGGCGCTGGCCCTGGCCTACGCGAAGGGCATCGGCGGTTCCCGCGCAGGCGTCATCAAGACGACGTTCAAGGAGGAGACCGAGACCGATCTCTTCGGCGAGCAGGTCGTGCTGTGCGGTGGCACCACGGCGCTGGTCCAGGCCGGCTTCGAGACGCTGGTCAACGCCGGCTACACCCCCGAGGTCGCCTACTTCGAGTGCCTGCACGAGCTGAAGCTGATCGTCGACCTCATGTACGAGGGCGGCATCGCTCGCATGCGCTACTCCATCTCCGACACCGCCGAGTTCGGCGACCTGACCCGAGGTCCCAGGGTCATCACGGACTCGACGCGCGAGGAGATGAGGAAGATCCTGGGCGAGATCCAGGACGGCACCTTCGCGAAGGAATGGGTGGGCGAGGACGAGGCGGGCAGGCCCAACTTCCGGAAACTGGTCGAGCAGGGCGAGCAGCACCCGATCGAGGAGGTCGGCAAGAAGCTGCGCGGCCTCATGTCGTGGGTCGACCGCCCGATCACCGAAACGGCTTGATGAGGTTCCCGGTGGCCGCCCTGGTGGTGGCCACCGGGTACTTTGGTCGCCATGAGTGACGAATCGGCCACGCGCGAGTCGGCCCCCATCTTCGACGACAAGGCACACGTGCGGGGCAAACTCGACCTGACCATGGCCGAGTGGCAACGAGCCGCCGAACCGGACGCGGACCCGGGCGGCGAGTACGTGGAGATCGCCTTCGTCCCCCACGTCGACGGCAAGACCTACATCGCCATGCGCAATTCGAAGTTCACCGGCCCGAACGACACGGTCCTGGTGTTCACCGAGTCGGAGTGGGACGCCTTCGTGGAAGGCGCCAAAGCGGGCGAGTTCGACGAACCCTGGTAAATCCAGGAAAGCCCACATCCTGGAACGAGACCCGGACACACCACACGAATCCACCCCGTTCGAGTGAATTCGGCTCTGTCCGCGCTGTCACCTGGCTCACCAGGTGGAGAAACGATTCAGCGAACCTCCTAGACTGCCCTCGGTTGGTTACAGCGCTGTAACCGCGCCCCTAACAGCCGCGCAATCCTGGAGCCCACGTCGTGACCCAGCAGCCTCGCCCCGTTGTCCTCATCGCCGAGAAGCTGGCGCCCTCGGTACTCGACGTGTTCGGAGACGAGGTCGAAGTCCGACACGTCGACGGCACCGACCGGCCTGCGCTCCTCGAAGCCGTCGCAGGTGCCGACGCGCTCATGGTCCGCTCCGCCACGAAGGTGGACGCCGAGGTCTTCGCCGCCACCACCAGGCTGAAGGTCGTCGCCCGTGCTGGTGTCGGGCTCGACAACGTCGAGGTGCCCTCGGCCACGACGCGCGGTGTGCTCGTCGTCAACGCGCCGACCTCGAACATCGTCTCCGCCGCGGAGCACGCGGTCGCGTTGCTGCTGGCCACCGCCCGCCAGGTCCCGGCCGCGCACGCCACGCTGCAGGCCCACGAGTGGAAGCGCAGCAAGTTCTCCGGCGTCGAGATCAACGGCAAGACCGTCGGCGTCGTGGGCCTCGGCAAGATCGGGCAGCTGTTCGCGCAGCGGCTCGCCGCGTTCGGCACCGAGCTGATCGCCTTCGATCCGTACGCGTCCGCCGCCCGCGCCGGGCAGCTGGGGGTCGAGCTGGTCACGCTCGACGAGCTGCTCGCCCGCGCGGACTTCATCTCCATCCACCTGCCGAAGACGCCAGAGACCAAGGGCCTGATCGGTGCCGACCAGCTCGCCAAGGTCAAGCCGGGGGCGATCATCGTCAACGCCGCGCGTGGTGGGCTGATCGACGAGCAGGCGCTCGCCGACGCCGCGCGGGAGGGCCGCATCGGCGGCGCGGGTGTGGACGTGTTCAGCTCCGAGCCGACCACCGACAGCCCGCTGTTCGGGCTCCCGAACGTGGTGGTCACACCGCACCTCGGCGCCTCGACGTCCGAGGCGCAGGACCGGGCCGGCACGGACGTGGCCCGGTCGGTGCTGCTCGCGCTGCGCGGCGACTTCGTGCCCGACGCGGTGAACGTCGCGTCCGGCGGTGCCGTCGGCGAGGAGGTCCGGCCCTACCTTTCGCTCACCCAGAAGCTGGGCCTGGTGCTGTCGGCGTTCTCGTCGACGCCGCCGTCGTCGGTGGCGATCGAGGTGCGTGGCGAGCTCTCGAACGAGGACGTGTCGGTGCTGTCGCTCGCGGCACTGCGCGGTGTGTTCTCCGGCGTGGTCGAGGACCAGGTCACGTTCGTCAACGCGACCCGCATCGCCGAGGAGCTGGGCGTCGCCGTCACGCTGGAGAAGGAGGCGGAGAGCCCCAACCACCGCAGCCTCGTCACGCTCCGCGCCGTCTACTCCGACGGCGACGCGCTCACCGTCAGCGGCACGATCAGCGGCATCGCCGAGGTGGAGAAGGTCGTCGAGGTGCACGGCCGGTCGTTCGACCTGCGTGCCGAGGGCGTGAACCTGCTGCTGGAGTACGAGGACCGGCCCGGTGTCATGGGTGTGGTCGGCACGCTGCTCGGCAAGGTCGGCATCAACATCGAGGCCGCGCAGATCAGCCAGACGAGTGGTGGTGAGGACGCGGTCATGATTCTGCGTGTCGACCGCCCCGTCGACCCCTCTGTGCTGGAGTCCATCGGCGCGACGGTGCGCGCCACGATCGTCCGCACGATCGATTTCGGCTGATCTCCGGGGTGCGACATCACCTGGTTGGGTGGCCAGCACCGGTGATCCGACGTCTTCCCGGTAACCTTCACGAATCTGTCACAGCCCGATACTCCGGGAGGTATGCATGCGGCTCGCGGTGATCCCAGGCGATGGGATCGGGCCGGAAGTGATCGCCGAGGCGCTCAAGGTGCTCAACGAGGTAGTGCCTGACGTCGAGGTCACCAAGTACGACCTTGGTGCCACCAGATGGCACTCAACCGGCGAGCTGCTCCCGGAGTCGGTGCTCGGCGAACTGCGCCAGCAAGACGCGATCCTGCTCGGCGCGGTCGGTGACCCGTCGGTGCCGAGCGGCATCCTCGAGCGGGGCCTGTTGCTGCGCCTGCGGTTCGAGCTGGACCACCACGTGAACCTGCGTCCGGCGCGCCTGTACCCGGGTGTGCAGAGCCCGCTCGCCAACCCGGGTGAGATCGACATGATCGTGATCCGGGAAGGCACGGAGGGTCTGTACGCGGGCAACGGTGGTCTGCTGCGCAAGGACACCCCGCACGAGATCGCGACCGAGGTCAGCGTCAACACCTCGTACGGCGTCGAGCGGGTGGTGCGGGACGCGTTCGCGCGTGCCGTGGCCCGGCCGCGCAAGCACCTCACGCTGGTGCACAAGACGAACGTGCTGACCCACGCCGGTTCGTTGTGGTCACGGGTGGTCGAGGAGGTGTCGCTGCAGCACCCTGACGTCACGGTCGCGTACCAGCACGTCGACGCGGCGACCATTCACATGGTGACCGACCCGGGCCGCTTCGACGTGATCGTCACCGACAACCTGTTCGGCGACATCCTCACCGACCTGGTCGCCGCGGTGACCGGCGGCATCGGGCTCGCGGCGAGCGGCAACATCGACATCACGCGCCGCAACCCGTCGATGTTCGAGCCGGTGCACGGCAGCGCGCCGGACATCGCGGGCCAGGGCGTCGCCGACCCGACCGCGGCGGTGCTGTCGGTCGCGTTGCTGCTCGACCACCTCGGCGAGCGCGAGGCGGCGCGCAGGATCGAGGCGTCGGTGGCCTTCGACCTCGCGACACGCGACCACCCGTCACCGGGCAACACCTTCGCGATCGGCGACCGCCTCGCGGCACTGGTCTCCTCGAACAACCCGACGTCGAACGTCGAGCTGTAACCACACGCGCGAACGGGCGCCGCGGGCTTCGGC
>NZ_JBARWZ010000177.1:0-7519 GCF_049647105.1 Actinophytocola sp. | reverse complement strand
AGCTGGACGTGCTGCCCGACGCCGAGGCCGCGCGGCTGCTCGACGGCATCGTCGGTGCCGCCCGCACCCGCGCGGAACCGGACAGCGCGGCGGACATCCTGCGGTTCTGCGGTCACCTGCCGCTCGCGATCCGGGTCGCGGGCACCCGCCTCGCGCACCGGCGCGGGTGGACACTGCGCACGCTCGCCGACCGGTTGCGCGACGAGCGCCGCCGCCTCGACGAGCTGGCCGTCGGCGACCTCGCGGTCCGCGCGAGCGTCGGCCTCACCTACGCCTCCCTGCCACCCGGCGCGGCGCGTGCGTTCCGGTTGCTCGGGCTGCTCGGGCCGGTGCGCTGGCCGGGCTGGGTGGTCGGCGCGCTGCTGGACCAGGATTCCGCCGACCACGTGCTGGACCTGCTGGTGGACAACCACCTCGTCGAGCTGGTGGGTTCCGACGTCACCGGCGCGCCCCGGTACCGCCTGCACGACCTGCTGCGCTGCTACGCCGCCGAACTGTCCGAAAGGGACAGGACGGCAGTGGTGGCTGTGCTGGACGGGTACCTCGCGCGGGCGTCCTCGGCCGCGGCCGCGATGCCGTACTTCGGCGTGCTCCCGGAGGAGAAGGCGCCACCCATGGCGGATCCGGCCGCGTGGTTCGACGCCGAGCGGCACGCGTGCGTCGCGATGGTGTCGCTCGCCGAGGCGTGGGGCGCCGACGACCTCGCGTGGCGGCTCGCGGTGACGCTCGCACCGCACTTCGACCTGCGCGGAAACCAGGACGACTGGCAGCGCACGCACACGATCGCGCTCGCGGCGGCCCGCCGCGCGGGGGACCGGCGCGGCGAGGCGATCGTGCAGCGCAACCTGGGGCAGGTCGCGCTGTACCGCGACGCGTACGACGATGCCCGGTCCGCGTTCACCGCGGCGCACGAGCTGTTCGCGCAGGTCGGCGACGCCCAGGGCGCCGCGGTCGCCCTGGCAGGGCTTGGCACGGTACTGCGGGTGCTCGGCGAGCACGAGCAGGCGCTGGACCACTGCCACGCCGCGCTCGAGTTGTTCGCGCGGGCAGGCGACCGGCACGGCGAGGCGGTGGCCCGGCTCGCGGCGGGTTCGGTGTGGCTCGCGCTTGGCTGCCTCGCGGCGGCGGGCCGCTGGTTCACCGACGCGTACGAACTGTGCGCCACCATCGGTGACCGGCACCGCGAGGCCCACGCGCTGAAACGGATCGCCGCACTGCACCGGCAACGCGGCGACCTGGCGGCCGCCCGCGAACACCTCGCGCGCTCGCTGGCGATCTTCCGCGAGCTCGACGACGAACACTGCGTCGGCTACACCAACCAGAGCCTCGGTGAGCTGTGCCTCGCCGGTGGCGACCTGGCGGACGCGGACCGCCTGCTGGCGATCGCGCTCCACCTGCACCACCGCAACGGCGACCGCCGGTCCGAGGCGGACGTCGCGGAGCTGCTCGCCCGCCTGCACGAGACCAAGGGCGACCGGGCGGCGGCGCGGCGACACGCGGACCGCGCCCAGGCGATCCGCGTGTCACTCACCGGCCCGCGCTAGGGCCTGTCCAATGGATCTTTGCGCGAGGGTCTGGACCTGACCAACAGTGACCTCAGGGGAACGTGACGGCACCCAGCCACCAACCACCTCGATGTCCGGCGCCTGCGCTGGGTCGAAACCAACACTTTTAAATTCCGGGGAGGCGGACTAGCAACCGGTCGAGCTGGTGATGCTGGTGTTGCCGTAGTACGCGACGTGCACACCGTTCAGCACTACCCGCTGCACGACACCGTTGAGGCGCTGCTCGTAGTGCAGGTGCGGGCCGGTCGAACCGCCGGTGCTGCCGACCTTGCCGATGATCGTGCCGGTGTTGACGCTCTGCCCGACCGACACGTTGAACGAGTTGAGGTGGGCGTACAGGGTCTTCCAGCCGCCGGAGTGCCGCACGATGAGGTACTTGCCGTAGCTGTCGTTGCCCAGGTCCGCCCTGGTCTCGACGACACCACCCGCGCTGGAGCGCACGTTCTTGCCGAGCGCGCCACTGCGCTGGAAGTCCACGGACAGCTGTGGGTTGTGGTTGGTGCGGGTGTTGGCGTTCCACACTTGACCGCAGTCGAACGGGGTACGCAGGTTGACCGCCTGGACATCGACGTCCGCGCCGGCCGGGGCGGCCAGCGTGAGCGTCGCCGCGGCGGCGGCGATGAACGCGCCGATCGTGCGGAGTGACATATGACCTCGCTTCGCGGAACTACAGGGAACTCCCAGCCCACCAGGGACACGTACAAGACCCGTACAAATCTCGCATCCTGCCCGCGCGCGATGTTCGCGGTCGGCCACCACGCGTACCATTCCGTGCGCGGAGAGTTCCCAGTCAGGAGGTCGGCATGCTGGTGGACGGATGTGGCTGCGGGTGCGGTGGTTGCGGTAGCAGCGACTGCTGCGGAGGCAAGTGCGGTTGCTGATTCGACCATGACCGTCGGGCTCCGGGAACCAGAAAAACCGGCCCGGAGCCCGGCGCTGGGATCGCTCAGCCACGCAGCCGGGCGTTGAGCCGTGCGGCCTGCCGGGTGAGGTGTTCACGTTCGGGGAGGCTGAACGCCAATCGGGCGGCCTCGGCGTAGAGCCGCGCCGCGGTCACCAGGTCACCGTCACGTTCGTGCAGGTACGCCGCGACGGCGGTGTGGCGGGGCAGGGCGGGGTCGAGCTCCGCCAGCGCGGCCAGGCCGGCCCGGGGGCCGTCGGCCTCGCCGACCGCGACCGCCCGGTTGAGGCGGGCCACCGGGTTGTCGGTGAGACGCACCAGTTCGTCGTACCACTCGACGATCTGCACCCAGTCGGTCTCCTCGGCGGTCTGGGCGTCGGCATGGAGCGCGGCGATGGCGGCCTGTGCCTGGAACTCCCCCAGCCGGTCGCGGGCGAGCGCGGCCTGGAGCACGTCGACGCCCTCGGCGATCAGGCGGGTGTTCCACCGGCCGCGGTCCTGCTCGCCGAGGGGCACGAGTCTGCCGCCGGGGCCGGTCCGTGCCGCGCGCCGGGCGTGGTGCAGCAACATGAGCGCGAGCAGGCCCGCGACCTCCTCGTGCTTGGACCTGACCGCCAGCTGGCGAGTGAGCCGGATCGCCTCGGCGGCGAGGTCGACGTCGCCGGAGTAGCCCTCGTTGAACACCAGGTAGAGCACGCGCAGCACCGTGGCGACGTCACCGGGCTGGTCGAACCGGACACCCGAGACCGTCCGCTTGGCCCTGCTGATCCGCTGGGCCATGGTCGCCTCCGGCACGAGGTAGGCCCGCGCGATCTGACGCGTGGTCAGGCCGCCGACCGCGCGCAGCGTGAGCGCGACCGCCGAGGCCGGCGTGAGGGACGGGTGCGCGCACAGGAAGTACAGCTGGAGCGTGTCGTCCACCGCCGCACCCGGCTCCGGCACCGGCTCGTCCTCGACGCGTTCCTCGCGGTGCCGCCGGGAGTCCTCGGCGCGCGCGGCGTCGAGGAACTTGCGCCAGGCCACGGTGATCAGCCAGCCCTTGGGGTCCCGGGGCGGGTCGTCCGGCCACCTGCCGACGGCCTCGACCAGGGCTTCCTGCACGGCATCCTCGGCCGCCGCGAAGTCAGCTCCGCGACGGACGAGGATCCCGATCACAGTGGGGGTAAGGGTCCGCAGAAGGGCATCGTCCACCGAATGTCACTCCGTGATGGTCGGGTGAACGCCGTAGAACGGGCGCACCTCGAGCCACTCGTGGATCGGCTTCCCACCGGCGCCGGGCGCCGAGGACAGCTCGCCTGCCAATTCGAGCGCCCGCTCGTGGGTCTCGACGTCGATCACCATCCAGCCTGCGATCAGGTCCTTGGTCTCCGCGAACGGGCCGTCGGTGACCGGCGGCCGCCCCTCGCCGTCGTAGCGGACGAACGTGCCCGCCGGGGAGAGCGCCTGACTGTCGACGTACTCGCCGGTGGTTTCGAGCCGGGCGGCGAAGTCGTCCATGAACTGCACGTGGGCCGAAACCTCCTCCGGCGTCCACTGGTCCATCGGCACGTCGTTGACCGAGGCCGGTGCGCCGCGGTAGTGCTTGAGCAGCAGGTACTTGGCCATCATGTTCTCCTTGGTGCGGTACGGCCATGGTGGCCGTGTTCGATGCGGGGACGGAGCGGTGAGCGGGTTCTCGACATCCCGCCGGAAAGTTCTTCCTGCGAGTTTCGCTCAGGCACTCGCGGCCCGCCGCTGGATCAGTTCCTCGATCGCGCTCGGCAGCGTCGTCTCGAAGTCGATCAGCTTCGCCCACGTCGGGGTCACGACGATCCGGACCATGCCGTCGTAGAGCGAGCGCACCTCCGCCTCCCACTCGACCCGCTGCTCGGGCGTCATCTCGTAGCTGCCGTTCATCTGGACGTACTCGTCCGGGATGTCGTCGACGACGTCCAGCTCGGCACGGCCGCGGATGAGCAGGATCTTGGGCGGGTGCACCTCGGTGTCGATCGTCAGTGCCACCGCCGGGTTCTCGCGCAGGCTCGGCAGCTTCGGCGCGTTCTTCGTCGTGCACATGACGATCTCCGAGCCGTTCCAGGTGAACGCGATCGGGACGTTGCGAGGCGTGCCGTCCTTGGCGACGTAGGCCAGGCGGGTCAGGTCGCGGGCCAGGAGTTCCTGGCTGAGCGGCCGGTTCAGCACCTCGGCGAGCTCGCTCGGTCGCACGGTCATCCTCCACTGTTGTTCTGGCGGCCCGTCGTGGCCACTGTGCCCTGGGACGGAGCGGGCGCCACGTTCTCGACATCGGCATCAGTGGTGGTACTCGTGCACGACCGCGTGGCCCCGGCCGCGGCCGATCATCCACTTGTTCACCGGGACGGTGACCACGAACGCGACGGCCAGCGCGAACGCCAGCGACAACCAGAACAGCCACGACGCGAGCCCCGCGTCCAGGGCGCCGGGCACGACGACCAGCACCGCGTTGTCGACGAGTTCCATCACGAGGATCGACACCGTGTCCGCGGCCAGCGCGACCCGCACCGCGGCACGGAAGCTCACACCGGCCCGCAGCACGCCCCGCATCGTCAGCGCGTAGCCGAACACGAACGCGAGCAGGATCGAGATCACGATCGTCGGCGCGTTGGACCAGCCGAACGCCGTGCCGATGACCATGCCGAGCACCTCGCCGATGGCGCAGCCGGTCAGGCAGTGGAGCGTCGCGGACACCGCGGCCGACCAGGTGGCGCCATGCTGAGGTGCGGACATACGACCTGTATACCCCTAGGGGGTATTAGGCGCAAGTCCGGCCGCGATCACGCCATCACCACCGTGAACCGCCAATCCAGGACGCCCGCCACCACGGACCGCAGCGTCACCAGGTGCCCCGCCACCGCGAGCACCTCGACCTCGCTGGTCAGCGTGTCACCATCGTGCACGGGCCCGAGATGGTCGCAGCTCTCCCACGCCACGACCGTCACGATGTTCGGGATCGCCCGGCACACCTGTGCGAGCGCGACACCGATCGTGTGGCCGCCGTAAACCAGCCGGGGGTCACCCGTGTGGTGCGTGGTGGCGATGTTGACCGTCAGCCGCGCCAGCTCCGGGGCGTTCGACACGACGTCGCCGCCCGGCACCCGCCACCGCCGCCCGACGGCCATCGCGTCGGCGTGCTCCCCCGGCACGCGAGCGCGGAAGGCGGCGAGGTCCCAGTCCGGCACGGTCGGCTCGACGGCCGCACCGACCGTCGACAGGTCGTCGGCGTGCCCGGTCGGTACGGGCGACCGGGGCGGCAGCATCGCGCACCGCCAGAAGTCCAGCACCGGCCGGTCTTCCTGGTCGACGGTCGTGATCCGCAGCGCGGCGAGCCCGGTCGGCGCGCGCCCGGGTTTGCGGGAGTTCTCCCGCAGGCCGACGACCTCCGTCACCGTCCGCAGCGTGTCGCCGATGACCGGGAACCGGCGGAACGCTAGCCCCCGGTAGAACAGGTTCGCCAGCACCTGCCTCGTCACCACCGTCGACTGTCCGATCGCGACGTCCCACACGAGCGCGGGGTGCGCCAGCGGCGCCGACCCGGTGACCGCACGCGCCAGCACGTCGTCGAGCGGCAGCCGCAGCCGGTCGCCGAGCACGGCCTGGTGCACCGCGGCGTGCCCGCTGGTGAGCGTCACCGATGGCGCGCCGTCGAACCGGTCACCGACCGACAGCTCGTCGAACCACGGCCCGTCCACGACCTCCATCTGCCCTCCCAATAATCCGGCCAAAGTCACCGTAGGCTGCCTTGACACCGATCCAGGGGACACCATGCTGAGCGAAGAAGAACAGGCCATCGTCGACACCGTGCGCGAGTTCGTCGACCGCGAGGTGCGCCCGGTGGTGCGCGATTTGGAGCATGCGAACACCTACCCCGAGCGGCTGATCGAGCAGATGAAGGAGCTGGGCGTCTTCGGGCTCGCGATCCCGGCGCCGTACGGGGACGTCGCGGTGTCCATGCCGTGCTACGTGCAGGTCACCGAGCAGCTCGCGCGCGGCTGGATGAGCCTCGCGGGCGCGATGGGCGGCCACACGGTCGTCGCGAAGCTGATCACCAGGTTCGGCACGGAGGAACAGAAGCAGCGCTACCTGCCCCGCATGGCGACCGGCGAGGTGCGCGCGACCATGGCCCTCACCGAACCGGGCGGCGGCTCCGACCTGCAGGCGATGACCACGGTGGCGCGGCGCACCGGCGACGGTTACGTCGTCGACGGCACGAAGACGTGGATCACGAACTCCCGCCGCTCCGGTCTGATCGCGTTGCTGTGCAAGACCGATCCGCATGCGACCCCGAAGCACGCTGGCATGAGCATCCTGCTGGTGGAACACGGCGAGGGCCTCACGGTGTCCCGTGACCTGCCGAAGCTGGGCTACAAAGGCGTGGAGAGCTGCGAGTTGTCCTTCGTGGACCACCATGCACCCGCGTCGGCGTTGCTGGGCGGCGTGGAGGGCGCGGGTTTCGCCCAGATGATGACGGGCCTGGAGACGGGCCGCATCCAGGTGGCGTCGCGGGCGCTGGGCGTGGCGCGTGCGGCCCTCGACGACGCGCTGCGGTACGCGCAGGAACGGGAGGCGTTCGGCAAGCCGATCTGGCAGCACCAGTCGATCGGCAACTACCTCGCCGACATGGCGACGAAGTACACGGCGGCACGGCAGCTGGTGCTGCTGGCCGCCTCCCGCGTCGACGCGGGTGAACGCGCCGACATGGAAGCGGGCATGGCAAAGCTGTTCGCGTCGGAGACGGCGATGGAGATCGCACTCGACGCGGTCCGCATCCACGGCGGCTACGGCTACTCGACGGAGTTCGACGTGGAGCGCTACTTCCGCGACGCCCCGCTGATGATCGTGGGCGAGGGCACGAACGAGATCCAGCGCAACATCATCGCCGCACAACTGGTGAGCCGCGGCGTCCCAGACTGACAACAAGGAAACCCACGAGTCCACGGTCCAAACCCGCGAGTCCACCGTTCAGAACCCGCGAGTCCACCGTTCAGAACCCGCGAGTCCACCGTTCAGAACCCGCGAGTCCACCGTTCAGAACCCG
>NZ_JBARWZ010000176.1:0-9077 GCF_049647105.1 Actinophytocola sp. | reverse complement strand
GGTTCGGGACCGATGAGTTTGCGGTTGGGAACCAGCGAGTTGGCGATTCGCGACGCGGGGATCACACCACGAACCGCCAACTCGGCGGTCCCGAACGACAGACTCGCGGGTCTCTAACCGAAGACTCGCGGGTTCTGAACGGCAGACTCGCGGGTTCTGAAACGTGGACTCGCGGGGGTTTGGGGGTCAGGCTGGGAGGATTGCGTACTGGCGCAGGCAGAGGTCTGGGTAGGTGACCGGGCCTCGGGGGCCGGGGACCTTGTCGATGTTGATGCCGGTTTCCGGGACGGCCAGGAGCTTGAAGCCGTCGAGCAGGCGGGTCGTCGCGTTCCAGAAGACGCCCGTGCCCGTGTAGGCGTCCATGAACGCCGTCGCCGTGGTCTCCGACGTGGTGACGATCGACGCGGCCAGGCCCGAGGTCTCCGTGTTCGCGACCGCCGCGGCCCGCAGGGCCGACGACACCGGCAGCACGGTCACCGTCGCCTCGCGGTCCGAGTCCAGCGCCCATTCGTACCCGATCGGGTGGTTGTGGGGCGGTAGCGAGACGGCGATCCTCAGTTCCGCCAGCAGCGACTCGACGCGCGGCAGCAGCGACTCGTACAGCGACGCGTGGATCAGCAGCAGGTTCAGCCGGTTGCACACACCCAGCCGATCGACACTGCCGCGGACCAGCGACAACGCGCGCTCGACGTCCGCGTCGACGTCCACGTACAGCACGCCGCCGCCGTCGGCGTGGGCCAGCGTGCGCACGCCGTGGCGCGCGGCCTCCTCGCCAAGCGTGCGGGTCGTGTCGCCGCTCCCCCGCAGGATCACGAGCGGAATATGCGCGGGCTGCGACACCAGCGCGGCCGCCGCCGCGCGGTCCGGGGTCGGGACCAACTGGATCGCGGCCGGATCGAGGGACACCTCCGACAGGGCGGGGGCCACGACCGACTCCAGCAGCGCGGTGGCCGAGCCGAGCGCCGCGCCACCCGTGCGGAGGACACCGGCGTTGCGGGACTTCACCAGCTGCGACGCGACGTCGACGGTCACGTTCGGGCGGGCCTCGTAGTTCGCGCCGATGACGCCGACCGGACGGCGGCGTTCGTACAGCTTGAGCCCGTCCGGCAGGTCACGGACGAACGTCGACCGCGGCGGGTGCGGCGTGGACGCGAGCAGCTCCAGCGCCGACGCCATCGACGCCAGCCGCTCCGGCGACAGGCGCAGCCGGTCGAGCAGGCCCGCGCTCATCCCGGCCGACTCCGCCGCCGACACGTCCGCCTCGTTGGCCGCCATCAGCGCGTCGACCGAGGACCGCAGGCGCGACGCCATCGCCGCGAGCGCGCCGTCGATCGCCGAGTCGGGCGCCGCCGCCAGCGCCGGGGCAGCCCGGTAGGCGGCGAGCGCACACGACGCGACAGCGGACGAAACGGACTCGGACACCACAGTCATGTCCCAAGTCTGCCTCACCCCAGCAACCACATTGCCGCGAGTGCCAGCGCCCCCAGGTTGACGAAAAAGAACATGCCGACCCACAACAGCCCCGGCGTCCCGGTCAGCCGTGCGAGCTGGTCGGCGTCCGAGTCCCGCGCCCGCCCGCGGCGGCGCTTGCCCTGCAACTCGCCGACCGGACGAACACCACCCAGAAGGAGGAACCACGTGATCAGGTACGCGAACGCCCCCTGCACCACCGGGCTGGTCCACCAGGCCACTCCGAACAGCACGGCGCCGGTCAGCAGCACGGAGAAGAACCCGTACACGTTCCGCACCATCACCAGCACGCCGAGCAGCAGCACCCCGCAGACCACCAGCACCGCCGCGGTCTGGCCCGCCCCGACGAGCGCCGCGAACACCAGCCCGAGCAGCGACGGCGCGACGTACCCGGCGAGCGCCGTCGACACCATCCCCGGCCCGTACGGCCTGCCCCTGGTGAGCGTGAGCCCGGACGTGTCCGAGTGCAGCCGGATCCCGGACAGCCGCCGCCCGACCAGCACCGCCACCAGCGCGTGCCCCGCCTCGTGCACGATCGTGATCAGGTTGCGGGCAGGCCGCCACGCCTCGTTGAAGATGACCACCACGAGGGCGACCACACCCGTCACGAGCACCACAGCGGCCTGATCATCGAGCACGTCCACGCCGCGTAGCCGACCACATCGGCGGTGCGATCGGTGTTACGTGCGGACCAGCCCGTCCTCCGGCCGCCAGCTGAACGGCTGTGCCAGCGACCTGACGAACACCGACCTCGGCAACGTCCGCAGCACCGCGTTCCGCGCCGCACGCGCTGGCCCCCATGACAGGTGCGACAGGTCCCGGCTCAGCAACGCCTTCCGCCCCAGCGCCTGCGTCCTCGGCCTGCGCAGCTCGTCATAGCGGCGCAGCGCGGTGGCCAGGTCGGGCTGCGTCTCCACCGCCACGGACAACGTCGCCGCGTCCTCGAGCGCCTGGCAGCCGCCCTGCCCCAGGTTCGGCGTCATCGCGTGTGCCGCGTCGCCCAGCAGCGCGACCGGGCCGTGCACGTAGGTCGGCAGCCGTGGCAGGTAGTAGATATCGTTGCGCAGCACCCGCTCCTCGGTCGCCGCCGCCAGGACGGTCGGGATCGGCTCGCACCAGTCCTCGAACCGGCGGCGCAGTTCGGCCAGTTCGCCGTCGACGCCGCGCTGCCCGGCCGGGACGGCTCCCGTGCCGTAGCAGTACACGCGGTCGCCGCCCATCGGGAACATGCCGAACACCGCGCCGGGGCCCCACGTCTCGGCCCAGATCTCGACGCCGGCGTCCATCAGGGTCTCCGGGCGCGGCAGGATCATCCGCCACGCCGTGTGCTTCGAGTACCGCGCGGGCGCCGCGTCCGGCCACAGTGCCCGCCGGACCGCGCTGTTGACCCCGTCCGCGCCGATCAGCAGGTCCGCCGACAGTTCGCCGCCGTCGTGCTCGACGACCGCGCGGGACCCCTCGACCCGCGCGCCCGTGACCAGGACACCGGCGAGCCGGCAGTGCGCGGGCACCTGCGCCAGCAGCGCCGTCCGCAGATCGTGCCGGTGCGTGACCACCGCCTTCGCCGTGTGACCGGTCGCGACCTCGTCGTCGTCCATGCGCACGATCCACCGGCCGCGCCAGTCCCGCAGCCCACCCTCGGCACCGAGCCGTTCGCCACCGACTGTCGCGCCGACCGCCTCCAGCGCCCGGAAAGCGTTGGGCCACAACGAGATCGCGGACCCGACGACGTCGAACTCCCCGGTCCGCTCCAGCACGGTCACGTCCCAGCCACGCCTGCTCAACCCGGCCGCAACGGCCAGTCCGCCGATGCCCCCGCCTGCCACTATCGCTTCCATGCCACCCCTCCTCTACGGATGTAGAGGACTCTACATCCGTAGAGTGACGGTGTGACAGACAGGCGAACCGTGATAGCCGACGCAGCGATCGCGACGATCGCGCGTGAGGGCATGCGCGGGTTCACCCACCGCGCCGTGGACCGCACGGCCGCGCTCGCCGAGGGCTCCACCTCGTACTACTTCCGCACGCGGGAGGCGCTGATGTTCGCGGCGCTCGCGCGGATGGCCGAGCTGGACACGCTCGACGTCGGCGACATGCCCGACCAGGGCGGCAAGGTCGACCTGGAGACGCTGGCCGACCTGCTGACCGGAGTCGTGCAGGCGTGGCTGACCGAGGGCCGCGAACGCACGCTCGCCCGCTACGAGCTGACGCTGGAGTCGACCCGGCGGCCCGAGCTGGCGGCGAAGATGCTCGAGTACGGGTCGATGTTCCGGCTGATGGCCGAGAAGACGATCGCGGCGGCCGGGGCGAGCGAGCCGGAGCGGCGCGGCCGCGCCCTGGTGGCCTTCCTCGACGGCCTCGTGCTGCACCAGCTGACCCGCGTCGGCGCCGGTGAGGCCGATCTTCGTGCGTCATGCCGGGATCTGCTCGTGATGGCGCTAGCGTGATCGGCGTGGAACACGTGAGCTACGCGGTGTCCGACGGCATCGCGACCGTGACGCTGAACCGGCCGGAAGCCCGCAACGGCTACACCGTCACAATGGCGGACGAGCTGGCGGTGGCGTTCGACGAGGCCGACCGCGACCAGGCCGTGCGCGTGGCGGTGCTGACGGGTGCTGGTAAGGACTTCTGCGTCGGCGCCGACCTGTCGGCGGGTGGCCTGGACCTGTCCGCCGACAACGCGGAGACCTGGGACGAGCCTGCCGGCCGGTGCTCGATGCGGATCTTCGCGATGAACAAGCCGGTCATCGCGGCCATCCGGGGCGCGGCCGTCGGCGCGGGCTCGACGATCATCCTGCCTGCCGACTTCCGGCTCGCCGCCACGGACGCCCGCTTCGGGTTCGTGTTCTCGCGGCGCGGGCTGTACCCGGAAGGCGCCTCGACGTGGTTCCTGCCCAGGCTCGTCGGGCTGGGGCGGGCCATGGACTGGATGGTGAGCGGCCGCGTGTTCGACGCGCAGGAGGCACTCGCCGCGGGGATGGTGCACGCGCTGCACGAGCCGGACGAGGTGCTGGACAAGGCCTACGAGCTGGCCCGCGAGCTGATCAGGACCACCGCGCCGGTGTCCGTGGCGGTGATCCGGCAGATGCTGTACCGGGCCGCGCAGGCCGATTCGCCGTTCCCCGTGCAGCGGCTGGACTCCCGGCTGATCGCGGGCAGCGCGGCGAACCCGGACACCGTCGAGGGCATCATGTCGTTCCTGCAGCGCCGCGATCCACAGTGGACCGGAAAGGTCCCGGACGACCTGCCGGACCACCTGCCCTGGCTGGAGAAGTAGCGAGTGATGACAGTCAGTCATCGCTCATAACCGTTCGCAACCATTGGGCCGGAACGCGGCCGACACTCCTCGGTTCGGGGAAGCGGGCTAGTCTCCGTTTGTCGTCAATGCCCGGTTCGGCGTGGACGTGACACCTCGCTGGTGCTTAGGATCACGCCCTGATCGGGGGCCGACCCGGCGCATCGGAGCGTGGTTAATGAACGAGAAGACCCCCTTGCACCGCACACTGTGCGCGTCCTTCCAGGAGTTCGTGAGGAAAACACCCGACGAGGTCATCATCCGCACGCCCGGTGGCGCCACGGAGATCACCTGGCGCGAGTGGGACAAGCGGGTGCGCAAGCTCGCCGCCGGGCTCGCGGCCCTTGGCGTCAAGCGCGGCGACACGGTCGGGCTTATGCTCGCCAACCGCCCTGAGTTCCACCTCGTCGACGCGGCGGCGCTACACCTCGGCGCCGCCCCGTTCTCGATCTACAACACCTCGACGCCCGAGCAGATCGCGTACCTGTTCGGCAACGCGGGCAACAAGGTTGTGTTCTGCGACGAGCGGTTCCTCCCCCGCGTCCGGGACGCGGGTGGCGCGGTCGAGCACATCGTGAGCGTGGACGACGTGTCCGATGTGGACGGTGTGCTGACGCTCGCCGACCTGGAGGCCAAGGGCGACCCGGACTTCGACTTCGACGCCGCGTGGCAGGCCGTCGAGGCGAGCGACCTGTCGACGATCATCTACACCTCCGGCACCACCGGTCCGCCGAAGGGCGTCGAGCTGACGCACGCGAACGTGATCGCCGAGGCGGACGCGGTGCGGATCCTGTTCAACGCGAACCCGGGTGACCGGGTGCTGTCCTACCTGCCCGCCGCGCACATCGCGGACCGCGTGACCGCGCAGTACTTCGCGATCCTGTTCGGCATCCAGGTCACCTGCGTCGCGGACCTGACCAAGCTCGCCGAGGCACTGCAGGACGTGCGACCGCACTCGTTCTTCGCCGTGCCGAGGGTGTGGCAGAAGCTGAAGGCGGCCATCGACGTCGGGCTCGCGGCCGAGCCGAGCGGCGCCAAGCGGCGGATCGCGACGTGGGCCATCGAGACCGGTCTCAGGGCGGCCAGGCACAAGCTCGCCGGGCGCCCGCTACCGCCGGTGCTCGCCGCGCAGCACCGGATCGCGGACAAGCTCGTGCTGGCGAAGCTGCGCGACAAGCTGGGGCTGGACGTGGTCACCGGCCCGGCGTCGGGGGCGTCGGCGATCTCGGCGGACATCCTGGAGTTCTTCTGGGGCCTCGGGATCCCGGTGTACGAGGTGTGGGGCATGTCCGAGACCGGCGGCGCCACCACCGCGAACTCGCCGGGGGCGACGAAGCTCGGCACGGTCGGGCGCGCGGTGAAGGACATGGAGATCAAGATCGCCGAGGACGGCGAGCTGCTCACCAAGGGCCCGACGATCATGCGGGGCTACCGCAACGACCCGGAGAAGACGGCGGAGACCATCGACGCCGACGGGTGGCTGCACACCGGTGACATCGCGGAGGTCGACGCCGACGGGTACGTCAGGATCGTCGACCGCAAGAAGGAACTGATCATCAACGCCTCGGGGAAGAACATGTCCCCTTCGAACATCGAGAACGCCATCAAGGCGGCGACGTCGCTGGTCGGCCAGGTGGTCGCGATCGGAGACGACCGGCCCTACATCGCGGCGATCGCGGTGCTGGACCCGGACGCGGCGGCGGCGTTCGCCGCGCAGCACGGGTTCGGCGGCGCGTCGCAGGAGGAACTGGTGGCGCACCCGGAACTCCGCGCAGCGGTGCTGGCAGGTGTCAAGGAAGGCAACGAGAAGCTGGCAAGGGTGGAACAGGTGAAGCGCCTGCGACTGCTCCCGTCAACGTGGGAGCCGGGCGGCGACGAACTGACCCCAACCATGAAACTCCGCCGCAAACCAATCGCCAAAAAGTACGCAACAGAAATCAACACCCTCTTCGCAGAAACCCCAAACGAAACCATCCTCCAACCCTAAAAACCCGCGAGTCCACGGTTCAGAACCCGCGAGTCGGCCGTTCGGAACCCGCGAGTCTACGGTTCGGGACCGCTGAGTTGGCGTTTCGCGACACCCGCGTTGTTCACCGAACCACCAACTCGTGGGTCCTGAACCCAAGACTCGCGGGTCCCGAACCGTGGACTCGCGGGTTCTGAACCGTGGACTCGCGGGTTCTGAAGCGTGGACTCGCGGGGTTAGGCGGCTTTTGGGCCGGTGTTTGTTTGTACGTGGGTTGCTGGGTGGTGGGTGGGGTGGTTTTCGTGGCGGGAGAGGACTTGGGTGGCGCCTGATAGCAGGGCTGCGCTCAGGGTGATCGGGTCGTAGGTGGGTGTGGTGGTCAGGACCACCGCGTTCGCCGTCAGGTTTACCGTCGCCGCTCTTGACTTCAGCTCCTGATGGGTCAGCAGGCCGGACAGGATCGCCGCCGGTTCGCGTTCGTCGCGGTCGCGTGGTTCCACCAGCAGCGCGCCGCCGGTCGCCAGCTCCGCGCACGTGAGGACACCGGGCTCGGCCGGCGCGTCCAGCAACAGCACCAGCTCCAGCGACGGTGGCAGTACCTGGCGGACCCGCTCGTACATCGCACGGCCGAGGACCACCGCGCGCGCCCTGGTCACCGCGAGGAAGTCGGCGAACTCGTCCGAGGGCATGTCCGGGGCGACCGGCGCCGCGACGTTGCCGCTGCGGACGATCGCGTAGAACGCGGTCGGGAAGTCGGTGCCGGGCAGCGCGGCAACGGCCACGGTCAGTCCGTCGCCGCCGAGCCGTTGGCGCAGGCCGAACGCGAGCCGGGACACGGCACGGTCCAGCTCCGCGAACGTCACCGTGCGGCTCGTGGTGCGCAGCGCGGCGCGGTCGGGCCACGCCGCAGCGGCAAGGCTGGGGAGCACGTCGGCGGAGCCGATCGGCAGATCTGCGAACGAGGTCATCACGAGGCCTTCCTTTCCGGGGCCCACAGGTCAGCCACACCACCGAGCTCCGAGGTCCGCCGCAGCGAGCCGAGCATCACCGTGCCGATGGCGACGATCTGCTGTGCGGCCACGGCCGCGGTCTCCTGGCTGTCGTCCGCCACGCGGAAGTAGTGGTCGAGCGCCACCACCACGCCGACAGCCTTCGCCTCGACCCGCCACAGACCGGCCATCGACACGAGCGGCGCAGGGGGGTCGGTCCGCCGGTACCGCACCTGCAGCCGCTTCGGGTTCGCCTCACGCACCGAAACCCAGGTGTTCCCCGTGCGCTCGACGATCCGGAACCGCTCGCAGGCCCGGTCGTAGCCGAGTGGCTCGACCACGGTCACCGAGTCGAAGACCGATGGCCAGCCATGGATGTCGGCGACCAGCTCGTACACGCGCTTCGGCGGGGCGGCGACCTTGAGCCTCTGGCGTGTCGTCCAGATCTTCAGTTCCGCCATGGTTCCGCTCCCTCCGACAGCTCCAGCGGCAGGGCTTTTCTGTGAGTTTCCTCACCGTCACTGGAGGGAGGATCGAAGGAGGCTCGACACCCGGCCCCGCCGCAACCGGGCTCGACCCCGGTGCGATCAAGGCTCAAGGCCCGGCTCGCATCCTGACGACATCGCGTGAAGGAGGCCGAGATGACACATCAGGGCGTACCACGCAGCCTCAGGCCGGCGATCGTCACCGTCGACGCGGGCCCGGCCGCACGACGGCGGTTCCACGCGTTGCTCGTGCACGCGTACCGGGAGTGGGAGTCGGGGACGCGCGGCCCGAGGTGGCTGTGTTGCTCAGCCGACAGTCCAGGTGTCATTGCCGAGGAGGAGTGACCGCAGGTCGGCCGGTTTCACCTCGGTCGCGGCCCGCACCTGCGCGCGCGCCTGGTCGTCATACGACGGCCGGTCGACATTGCGGTAGATCCCGGTGACCGTGTGGGACAGGTCCTGTGTCGAGAGCCGCGACAGCGCGAACGCGTAGGACGGGTCGTCGATCGTCGAGTCGTGCACGACCACCCGGTCCTCGTCGTACGGTCCGACCTCCAGGCCACCACGGTCGTTGCGCAGCACGGCGTGCTCACGGTCCGGCCCGAACCGGATCGGCTTGCCGTCTTCGAGTGGGATGAGGCGTTGTTCTTTTTCGCCGGGTTCTTTGAGTACGTCGAAGGCGCCGTCGTTGAAGATGGGGCAGTTCTGGTAGATCTCCACGAGTGCCGACCCGCGGTGCTGGGCTGCGGCGGTCAGGATGGAGGTCAGCTGCGCCCGGTCGTTGTCCAGTGTCCGCGCCACGAACGTGGCTTCAGCGCCGATCGCGAGCGAGAGCGGGTTGAACGGGTGGTCCACCGACCCCATCGGGGTCG
>NZ_JBARWZ010000175.1:0-18946 GCF_049647105.1 Actinophytocola sp. | reverse complement strand
GCACGTCGATCACCAGAAGCGGCAGCTCCTGCATGACCGCGAGACCGATCGTCTCCGCCTTGAGCGCGACACCAGGCCCGGACGTGGTGGTCACCCCGAGCGCGCCACCGTACGACGCGCCGAGCGCGGCGCCGACGCCCGCGATCTCGTCCTCGGCCTGCATCGTGGTGACGTTGAAGTTCTTGTGCTTGGACAGCTCATGCAGGATGTCCGAGGCCGGCGTGATCGGATAGCTGCCCAGGAACACCGGCAGTCGCGAGCACTGGCCCGCCGCGACGATCCCGTACGCCAGCGCCAGGTTGCCGGTGATCTGGCGGTACTCCCCCGGCGGGAACGTGGCGGGCGCGACCTCGTAGGTGGTGGCGAACGCCTCGGTGGTCTCGCCGTAGTTCCAGCCCGCCCGGAACGCCAGCACGTTGGCCTCGGCGATGTCAGGCTTGCGGGCGAACTTCTCACGCAGGAACCGTTCCGTGCCCTCCGTGGGCCTGCCGTACATCCACGACAACAGCCCGAGCGCGAACATGTTCTTGCACCGCTCAGCGTCCTTTTTGGACAGACCGGTGCCGTTGAGCGCACCCTGGGTGAGCGTGGCCATCGCGACGGGCAGCACGTGGTAGGCGGCGAGCGAACCGTCCTCGAGCGGGTTCGCGTCGTAGCCGACCTTGCCGAGGTTGCGCTTGACGAACTCGTCGGTGTTGACGAGCAGCGTCCCGCCCGGCGGCACATCCGTGATGTTGGCCTTGAGCGCGGCCGGGTTCATCGCGACGAGCACGTCCGGCCGGTCGCCCGGCGTCAGGATGTCGTAGTCCGCGAAGTGCAGCTGGAACGACGACACGCCGGGCAGCGTCCCCGCCGGCGCGCGGATCTCGGCGGGGAAGTTGGGCAGCGTGGCAAGGTCGTTGCCGAACGCGGCGGCCTCGGAGGTGAAGCGGTCACCGGTGAGCTGCATCCCGTCACCCGAGTCCCCGGCGAACCTGATCACCACCCGGTCAAGTCGCACCCGTCCAGCGGGCTTTCCTCCGGTGATCACCAGCCCAGTGTCAGTGATCCGGACCGAGCCCGGGACGAATCCAGCTAGAGCGGCCCTCGCCGGCTACTGGGTGGGCTGGCCTCGCTTCACCGACTCCAGGAGCATCTGCGACACGTCCCGGACCTGTACGTCGGTGCCCTTGTCCTCGCTCTGGCGCTGGACGAGGCCGTCGGTGATCATCACGCGGCAGAACGGGCAGCCCGTGACGACCTCCTTGGCGTTCGTGTCCAGTGCCTCGTCGACGCGCTCCAGGTTGATGCGCTTGCCGAGGTTCTCCTCCATCCACATCCGCGCACCACCCGCACCGCAGCACAGCGAGCGGTCCGCGTGACGCGGCATCTCGGTGAGCTCCATGCCGGTCGCGCCGACCAGCTCGCGCGGCGCCTCGTAGACCTTGTTGTGGCGGCCCAGGTAGCAGGGGTCGTGGTAGGTGACCGGCGTGCTGCCCTCCGGGGGCTTGACCGGGGTCAGCTTCTTGTCGCGGACGAGCCGGTTCAGCACCTGCGTGTGGTGCATGACCTCCCAGTGCCCGTTCGTGCCCTCGAACGTCGGGATCATGCCCTCGAGCTGTGGGTACTCACGGGCGAGCGTGTTCATGCAGTGCGGGCAGGTGGTGATGATCTTCCGCTTCTCCGGCTCGCGGCCCTCGAACACGGTGTTCAGCATCTCCGCGGTCTGCTGCGCCATCATCTGGAACAGGAACTCGTTGCCAGCGCGCCGCGCCGGGTCACCGGTGCAGGACTCCTCGTTGCCCAGCACCACGAACTTGACGCCCGCGATGTGCAGCAACTCGGCGGTGGCCCGCACGGTCTTCTTGGCCTGGTCATCGAACGAACCCGCGCAGCCGATCCAGTACAGGTACTCGACGTCCGGCGCCAGCTCACCGTCGTAGATGGGCACCTCGAACGGCAGGTCCTTCGCCCAGTCCATGCGCGCGGAGTTGTTCTGGCCCCACGGGTTGCCCTTGTTCTCCAGGTTGCGGAACAGGGTGCCCAGCTCGGACGGGAAGTCCGACTCGATCATGACCTGGTAGCGGCGCATGTCGACGATGTGGTCGACGTGCTCGATGTCCACCGGGCACTGCTCGACGCACGCGCCGCAGGTCGTGCAGGACCACAGCACGTCAGGGTCGATGACGCCGCCGACCTCGGCAGACCCGACGAGCGGGCGCGCCGCCTGCTCGGGACCGGAGCCGGGGACGCGCGCGAAGCCGGACTCCGGCACCGCGTGGTGGCCGTTGCCCTTGCTGGCCTCGGCCAGTGCGAGCACGTCGACTCCGCTGTGGTCGGGCATCTCCTGCCCGCCGATCAGGTACGGCGCCTTCGCGAACAGGTGGTCGCGCAGGTCCATGATCACGAGCTTCGGCGACAGCGGCTTGCCCGTGTTCCACGCTGGGCACTGGCTCTGGCAGCGCCCGCACTCGGTGCACGTGGCGAAGTCGAGCATGCCCTTCCACGTGAAGTCCTCGATCTTGCCGCGACCGAAGACGTCGTCCTCGCCGGGATCCTCGAAGTCGATCGGCTGGCCGCCGGACTCCATCGGCAGCAGTGGGCCGAGGCCGTCCGGGAGGCGCTTGGTGGAGACGTTGATCGGTGCGATGAACACGTGCAGGTGCTTGCTGTTCAGGATGATGATCGTGAACGAGAGCATCACGCCGATGTGCAGCAGCAGGCCGATGGACTCGACCCATTCCAGCGCCGTGTGGTTCATGCCCTCGAACAGCTCGCCGACACCGAGCGACACCCACGCGCCGGAGTCGTACGGGAAGTAGCCCAGCGCCGCGGCCGCGCCGCGGAACAGGAACATCGTCCAGATGACGTTGAAGATCATGAACAGGATCAGCCATGCGCCGGACGTGTGCGAGCCGTAGAAACGGGACTTGCGCTGCTCGCGCTCCGGGTCGTTGCGCATGCGGATGACCGCGAACGCGACGAGCGACACCACGACCATGACGGCGATGAAGTCCTGTACGAAGCCGAGCACGGACCAGCGGCCGATCAGTGGGATGTGGAAGTCGTGGTCGAAGAGGACGCCGTAAGCCTCGAGGTAGACCGAGGCGAGGATGACGAAGCCCCAGAACGTGAACGCGTGCGCCGCGCCGGGGATGGACCACTTCAGCAGCTTCCGCTGCCCGAAGACCTCTTTGACCTGCGCGAACAGGCGGCTGCCGAGGTGGTCGAAGCGGTCGACCGGCTGACCCGACTTGATCAGGTCGTAGAGGTACTTCGCGCGCCGGCCCGCTACGCCGAGCACCACGACGGTGATCAGCAGTCCGAGAATAAGTCGAACGACCACGAGCTCTCCCGCATCCGGCGACATGACTGGTAAGGCTTGCAAGGGTGTCAGTCTTGCTTGTTACTCGCCAGTATTTCCGATCGGGCCGCGAGTCGCACAGCAGGGTGTGACCTTTACCGCCTACTGGATCGGTGCGGGTTCCCGGTCACGGGCGAACAGGGCGGCGAGCACACCCGCCGGGATGAACATGAGGATGCCGTAGACCGCCGCCGGGACCGCCATCTCCGCGCTGTTCAGCAGCGACGGGGACAGCGCGATCGTGATGGCCAGCGTCGAGTTGTGCAAGCCGATCTCGAACGCGGCCGCGATGGACTGCCGCCGCTCGATCTTCGCCAGGCGGGGCACGAAGTACCCGATCGTGAGGCTGAGCACGCACAGCAGGATCGCGACGAGCCCGACGTCCCGGAGGTATCCGAGCACGTTCTCCCGCTCCTGCCACACGGCGACGACGATCACCGCGACGAGCACCACGATCGAGGCAATCTTGACCGGCCCGCGCATACGTTCCGTGAACTCCGGTGCCTTGTTGCGGATCACCATCCCGATCGCGACCGGCACGAGCACGATCGCGAACACCTGCAGCATCTTGGCCGGCTGGAGCCCGATCGAGTCGTCGCCATCGAGGAACCCGGAGAGCGCCAGGTTGACCACGATCGGCAGCGTCACGACGGCGAGCACCGAGTTGATGGCCGTGAGCGTGACGTTGAGCGCGACATCGCCGCGCGCGAGATGGCTGAACAGGTTCGCCGTGGTCCCGCCGGGTGCGGCCGCGAGCAGCATCATGCCGACGGCCAGCACGGGATCGAGGTCGAAGAGCAGCACCAGCCCGAGACACACCAAGGGCAGGATGAGGATCTGGCAGGCCAGCGCCACAATCGTGGCCTTCGGGTACCGCACAACCCGGGTGAAGTCGGCGACGGTGAGCGACAGGCCCAGCCCCAACATGACGATCCCGAGCGCGACGGGCAAGAAGACCGTCGTCGCCGTCGACGAGTTCATTGACGGAGAGTCACACCAATCGGACAAACAGACAATCAGCCGAAAGGCCGAACGTCCCCACACCCCCACCACCCCTCGCGAGTCCACGGTCCAGAACCCGCGAGTCCACGGTTCGGAACCCGCGAGTTCGCGGTTGGGGACCCGCGAGTCTGCCGTTCGCGACCGCGGAGTCCGCAGTTCGCGGGTACCGGCGACTCCCGAACCACCAACTCACGAGTCCCGAACGGCCAACTCGCGGGTCCTGAACCGTGGACTCGCGGGTTCCGAACCGTGGACTCGCGGGTTTTGGGGCGTGGACTCGCGGGGTTTGGGGCGTGGGGTTGTGGGTTAGTGGCGGGTGTTGATTAGGGTTGATATGCCGTCCAGGATGCGGGCCAGGCCGAATTCGAAGCCGTGGGTCGCGTCGTAGGCGGACTGGTAGGTCTCGCCTGCTACGGCGCCTACGCGGGCTGCTACCGGGTACTTTTTCGGGTCGAAGACCTTTTCCAGTAGTGGGGCGTAGACCGACCACCACTCGTCGTCGGTCTGGCCTGTGTCGCGCGCCGATGACGCTGCCTCCGCGGCCGCGCGGGCGGTGCCCTGGACGTAGACGGCGACCATGCTGACCACCGAGTCCATCTCCAGCTCGGTCAGGCCGATGCCGTCGACGGCACGCAGCTGGTGGTCGTAGTCGGCGATGCTGTTCGGGCCGAGTGGCGGCCGGGACATGGCCATGACCTGCAGCAGCCACGGGTGGCGCCGGTAGAGGTCCCACGCCGACCGGGCCACGGCGGTCAGCTTCTCGCGCCAGCCGCCGTCCACCTCGGCGTGCGCGGCGGAGCCGATCGCGCGGTCGAACATCACGTCGATCAGCTCGGCCTTGGACGGCACGTAGGTATAGAGGGACATGGCGCCGACGCCGAGGCGGTCGGCGACGCGGCGCATGGACACCGCGGCCAGGCCCTCCGCGTCGGCGATCTCGATACCCGCCTGCACGATCCGGTCCACGGTCAGCGCCTGTTTCGGGCCGCGGGACCTGGGCGCGGGCCCGCTCCCCCACAGCAGCTCCATGCTGCGCACCGGGTCGCCCCGGCCGCCGTAGTGCCTGGTCTCGTCGTTGTTTTTCGCCATCGCCGCAACATCCTAGAATCTCCGTACGATGTACGGTAGCGTTCGTTCGTACTTCGTACAGCGTACGACAAGGAGATGACAGGTGAGCCCGACCATCGTCGCCGAGGGACTGCACAAGCGGTTCGGCGACAAGACCGCGCTCGACGGCGTCGACCTGACCGTCGCGGCCGGCACCGTCCACGGGGTGCTCGGCCCGAACGGGGCAGGCAAGACCACCGCCGTCCGCATCCTCACCACGCTGCTGAAACTCGACGCCGGCCGGGCCGAGGTGGCCGGTTTCGACGTCATGACCCGGCCCGACCAGGTGCGCGCGCACATCGGGCTGGTCGGCCAGCACGCCGCGGTCGACGAGGTCCTGTCCGCGCGGCAGAACCTCGAGCTGTTCGGCCGCCTCTACCACCTGAACACCCAGGCGGCCCGGGCCCGCGCGACCGAGCTGCTCGACCGGTTCGACCTCGCGGACACCGGTAAGAAAGCCGTCAGGCAGTTCTCTGGCGGCATGCGGCGGCGCCTCGATCTCGCCGCGAGCCTCATCCTGGCGCCCCGCGTCCTGTTCCTCGACGAACCGACCGCCGGCCTGGACCCGCGTGGCCGCAACGAGGTGTGGGAGGCGGTCCGCGCGCTGGTCCGCGAGGGCACGACGGTGCTGCTGACCACGCAGTACCTCGACGAGGCGGACCAGCTCGCGAGCGTGATCTCGGTCGTCGACCACGGACGGGTGATCGCCGAGGGCAGTCCGGCCACGCTCAAGGCACGGCTGGGCGGCGACCGCCTCGACGTGGTGCTGCACGACGTCGCCGAGCTGGCCGACGCCGCCAGGATCGTCGAGCGGGTGGCGGGTAAGGAACCGGAGACCGACCTCGACAACCGGCTGGTCAGCGCACCCGTGACCGAGCCGCTGGCCGCGCTGGGCGACGCGGTGCACGCACTGCGGGCGGCAGGGCTCGCCGTCGAGGACGTGGCACTGCGCAGGCCCACACTCGATGAGGTGTTCCTGCACCTGACCGGTGACAAGAAGGGGGTGGCGGCGTGAGCGGAGCTTGCGGAGCGAACCATCGACACTCAGGCGGAGCCTGCGGAGCGAACCATCGACACTCAGGCGGAGCCTGCGGAGCGTTCCCTCGCCACGCAGCCGAGGGGGTGGCGGCGTGAGGTACGCCTTCGCCGACGGGTGGACGATCACTCGCCGGGACATTCTGCACTGGACCCGCGACCCGGGCCCGGTGATCATCGGGCTGCTGTTCCCGGTGCTGATGGTCCTGATGTTCGGCTACCTGTTCGGCGGCGCGATGACCGTGCCGGGCGGCGCCGCCGGCTACCGCGAGTTCGTCATGCCCGGCATGTTCGCCATGACCATGGCGTTCGGGCTGGAAGCCACGATGATCGCGGTCAGCACGGACGCGCAGAAGGGCGTCACCGACCGGTTCCGCTCGATGCCGATCGCACCGTCCTCGGTGGTGAGCGGCCGGGCGGGCGCGGACATGCTCAACTCGGTGCTCGGCCTGGCCGTGATCATGGGCGCCGGGCTGCTGATGGGCTGGCAGGCGCACACCGGGCCCGCCGAGGTGCTCGCCGCGGTCGGGCTGCTGCTCCTGCTGCGGTTCGCGCTGCTGTGGGTGGGCATCTTCCTCGGCCTGGTGATCAAGGGCCCGGAGAGCGTAGTGATGGTGCAGATCCTGGTGTGGCCGGTCACGTTCCTGTCCAACACGTTCGTGGCGCCGGGCACCATGCCGGGCTGGCTGGGAACGATCGCGGAGTGGAACCCGTTGTCCTCCACGGTCGCGGCAACTCGCGAACTGTTCGGCAACCCGTCCTGGGGCGCCGACTCGTGGGTCGCCGAGCACGCGCTGCTGATGGCGGTCGTGTGGCCGGTGGCCCTGATCGCGATCTTCGCCCCGTTGTCCGTCCGCCGCTTCCAGCGCCTCTCCCGATAGGAGATCGATGACCGAGGCCGAGTTGCTCGCGCTGCACCTCGTGGCACGCGGCAGGCTGCTGCCGGCCGTGACCGAGGACGGGTACGCCGCGTGGCGGGTCGGACCGCTCGATCCGTCCGATGTGGACCGGATGCGCGTGCTCGGGATCACCCGGGAGCAGCTCGACTCGGTCGCCGACCGGCTGGCCCGCGAACCCGGCGCCACCACCCCGTTCGCCGACCCGGTCCCGCACCACGTGCCCGGGCTGCGGGACTGGGCGGCGGCGATCGCGGCGGAGCACGACCGGGTGGCGCGGGTGTCGCTGCGGGTCGAGATGAGCGATGACGTGTTCACCGCCGTGCTCCAGGTGCACAGCATGACCGAGCCGGGGCTGGTCGCGGACGCGGCCGCGGTCTGGGCGGGTGACGTGTTCGGTCACCAGGAGCGGCTGGACGCCATGATCGAGGTACGGCACGCCGCACAGGTGTGGGCGCCGCTCGCCCGGTTGCTGGAGCTGGCCGTGCCGGAGCGGCTGGACCTGTCCGACGACGAGGTGCGGGACCTGCTCACCGCCGGGGAGCAGGCGCTCACCGCCGCCGGTGTGCCCGTGCACTGGCCGAGGGACGTGGACCGGGACGTGACGGCGGCCGCGGTGGTCGGCGGGCACGAGCTGCCGTCGTTCTTCGAGGGCGTGCTGGACTTCTCGTGGCAGGTCGCGGTCGGCGGCGAACCGCTGTCCGAGGCCGAGATGGACCTGCTCGCCGAGGCACACCGGCCGGTCGTGCGGCTGCGGGACCGGTGGACGCTCGTCGCCCCCGACCTCGCCCGCGTGGCGCGGGAGCGGGTGCTGAAGCCACTCACCGCGGTCGAGGCGCTCGGCGCCGCGCTCACCGGGAAGGCGCACGTCGACGGCGAATGGGTGCCGGTCGCGCCGAGCAGGCCACTCGAGCTGCTGCGGGATCGGTTGTCCACCACGGAAACCGTGGACCAGCCCTCGGCGCTGACCGCGACACTGCGGGACTACCAGCTGCGCGGGCTGCGGTGGCTCGCGCGGATGACCGAACTTGGCCTCGGCGGCTGCCTCGCCGACGACATGGGTCTCGGCAAGACGATCACGCTGATCGCGCTGCACTGTCACCGCGCCGCCGGGCCGACGCTCGTGGTGTGCCCGGCGTCGCTGCTCGGCAACTGGGAGCGGGAGATCCGCCGGTTCGCGCCCGGCGCCGAGGTGCACCGGTACCACGGCGGTGGGCGATCCATCATGGATACCAACGGGTTCGTCCTCACCACGTACGGCACGATGCGCGTGGACGCCGACTCGTTGTCCACAATGGACTGGGATCTCGTGGTGGCGGACGAGGCGCAGCACGTGAAGAACCCGCGGTCGGACACCGCGCGAGCGTTGCGGCGCATCCCCGCGAACGCACGGGTCGCGCTCACCGGCACGCCGGTCGAGAACAACCTGTCGGAGCTGTGGGCGATCCTCGACTGGACCACCCCTGGCCTCCTCGGTTCGCTCGGCGAGTTCCGGACGCGGTGGGCGCAGCCGGTCGAGTCGGGCGACCCGGCCGCCGCGCGTACGTTGTCGCGGCTGATCACGCCGTTTCTGTTGCGGCGCCGCAAGTCCGACCCCGGCATCGCGCCGGAGCTGCCACCGAAGACGGAGACGGACCGGCCCGTCGCGCTGACCCGTGAGCAGGCCGGGCTGTACGAGGCGGTGGTGCGCGAGACCATGGCGCGGATCAGCGAAAGCACCGGCATGCAACGGAAAGGGCTCGTGCTCAAGCTGCTCACCGCGCTCAAGCAGGTGTGCAACCACCCGGCCCAGTACCTCGGCGAGCAGGACGCCCGCCTGTCCGGCCGGTCCGGGAAGCTGGAGCTGCTGGACGAGCTGGTCGACACGATCCGCGCGGAAGGCGGCGGGCTGCTGGTGTTCACGCAGTACGTCACGATGGCCAGGTTGCTGGCGCGGCACCTCGGCGAACGCGGCGTGCCGACACAGCTCCTGCACGGCGGCACCCCGGTGCGGCAGCGGGACGAGCTGGTGCGGCTGTTCCAGGAAAGCGAGGAGCCGCCGGTGTTCCTGCTGTCGCTCAAGGCGGCGGGCACCGGGCTGAACCTCACGCGTGCCGATCACGTCGTGCACTACGACCGCTGGTGGAACCCGGCGGTCGAGGCGCAGGCCACCGACCGGGCGTACCGCATCGGGCAGGACCGGCCCGTCCAGGTGCACCGGCTCATCGCGGAAGGGACGCTCGAGGACCGCATCGCCACCATGCTGGCGGCCAAGAAAGAACTCGCCGATGCCGTACTGGGCAAGCAGGACGGCGCGGAACTGACCGAACTGTCCGACGCGCAGCTTGCCGAGCTGGTGGCACTCAGGGAGGCACCGTGACGACGCCGGCGGGCATCGGCTTTCCCGCTTTTCCGGTCACCGCGAGGAAACCCGGCCGGTTCGCGCGGACATGGTGGGGCAACGCGTGGTTGCGGGCGATGGAGGACACCTCCCTCGACCTCGCGCAGCTCAAACGCGGCCGCAAGTTCGCCTACGCGGGCCTCGTCGGGCCGATCACGGTCAGCGCGGGCCGCATCGCCGCACAGGTGACGAGCGACGATGGTGAGGTTTACCACACCGTCGTGCTCGTCGACCGGCTGTCCGACGCGCAGTGGCGGCGGTTCCTCGACGAGGTCGCCGACAAGGCCGGCCATCTCGCCGCGCTGCTCGACCGGGACATGCCACAGGATCTCGTCGAGGCCGCGGCGGACGCGGACGTCCCCATGCTGCCCGGAATCGGCGACCTGCAACCGGAATGTGACTGCGAGGGCTTCGAACTGCCGTGCACGCATGCGGCCGCGTTGTGTTTCCAGGCCGCGTGGCTGCTCGACGCGGACCCGTTCGTGCTGCTGCTGTTGCGCGGCCTCGGCCAGGACGATCTGACCGATGAGCTGCGCCGCAGGGCCGCGGCACGCACGCGCCCCGCGCCCGCGCCCGTGCGGGATCCACAACCGCTGCCGCCACTGCCGCGGGTGACGGGACCGCCGCGAAGACTCGTGGTACCGCCGGCGCCGGGCATCGACGCCGGCGAACTCGCCGCGGTCGCGGCCCGTGCCGCGGAAAAGGCGAGAAATCTTCTCTCTGCCAGCGAATCCGAATACTGAGAGTGACGTTACAGGAGTGTCCCCCAATGTGATGACGACGTGAACCTGCCACACCGGGTGATCGTCCGAATCCGGAACGTACCTCATCCCAATAACCGTGAAAGCTGGGAATAACCTGAGGGTGTAAAACTATAAAGCCACGTTCACCTGGCGATAAGGGGCCTTTTCCGCTTATGTGTTACCGTCGGTCATGCCAGTACAGGGGTGGTGTGAAGCCCTCAACTGGTGTCAGGATGCCCTTCGCCGGGAGGCTTCCCCGGCCGATCGTGACGTTTGGACCCCCGATTACCGAGTGACACGATCAGCGATGGCGCTGCCGTAGGTGGCCTTCGACGCCACTCGCGGTATGCAGGCAGAAAGGCTTCGCATGACCTGGGCACGACACGCCAGCCCGACGCTTGAGCAAGGCCGCTTCGCCGAAGCGCGGGCGAGCGAGAGAGTCCACTACGCCATTCAGAACCGCAAGGCGGCACTCACGGTTGCCGGTCACGCGTCCGACGCACAGGACTGCGCGAACCTGCTCGCGATGCTGGGTCTCGACACGCTGGACGAGAACGGGGCCATCAAGGTCCCGGCGGAGTGATCGAGTACTCGACCACTCCATCCACTGTGGATGACTGAAGTTCGCCCCGCACGACCAGCACATCGAGGTGTGCCGCGGTTTCCCCCGCCGCGAGCGTCTTGTTGAACAGGTCGAGTTCGTCGTACCGGCGGTGCCGACGGGTCCACCCCAGCCGCTGCGCCGCGTCGAACGCGGTGCCCGCCCCGTCGCGCACCGCCGCGAGCGTTTCGGCGAGCCGGTCCTCGTGATGTGCCAGTAGCTCGTCCACCCGCGTGTGCACGCTGGGTGTGACGGGCCCGTGCGCGGGCAGTAGCCGCAGGTCCGGGTAGGACCGCACGAGGCGCAGGCTGTCGAGGTAGTCGCCGAGCGGCAACTTCGCGGGCGCGGGCTGGAACCCGATCGACGGTGTGATGTGCGGCAGCACATGGTCGCCCGCGAACAGCACGCCGGCCTGCTCGTCGGCGAAGACGACGTGCCCCTGGGTGTGACCGGGCGTGGGAAGAGCCACGAGCGTGCGGTCACCGAGGTCGATCTTGGTGGTGCCGTCGAGCCACTCGTCCGGCTCCTCGTAGCGAGCGGGCGCCTCCCGCTCGTCCTGCTTGACGAACGACTCCTGCCACTCCGTCATCAGTGGCGACGCGCCCCAGCGGACCATCTCACCGATCTGCCCGTCGAGGCGCCGGGCCATGATCCGCTCCAGCGACGGCTGCTCCCCGATCCCGAGCGCGATCTTGCTGCCGTAGATCCTGCGGAGCGCGACACCGAGCGTGTAGTGATCGCGGTGCACGTGCGTGACGAGGAACCGCTGGATGTCGCCGAACTCATAGCCGAGCGTGCCGAGCGCCTCCTCAAGCTGCCGCTCCGCGACCTCGAGCGCCCACCCGGAGTCGATGAGGACCAGACCGTCCCCGGACTCGATCGCGTAGACGTTCACCGCACGCAGCCCGTCGGTGGGCAGGGGCAGTGGGATGCGGTGCACGCCGGGGACCACCTCGTACGCCCCGGGCTCGACCCACGCGTGCCGGTCCTCCGCCATGGCCACCTCCTCGTTAGCTAACCGAACTTAACAAATCTCGGTTCACTTCCGAGCCACGGACGTGCCCAAGGCCACGCACGAACGTGGCTATGGTTCGGTGATGGCTGACGCAATCTATGCCGACCGTCGCCTTACGCCCGTCTACGACGCGCTGGAGGGAGACCGCGGCGATCTGCCTGCCTATCTCGCCATCGCCGACGAACTGGGCGCGGAACGGGTGCTCGATGTCGGCTGCGGGACGGGCAGCCTGGCGATCGTGCTGGCCGAGAGCGGTCGCACGGTGGTTGGCGTCGACCCGGCCGAGGCCTCACTCGACGTCGCGCGTGCCAAGGATCGAAGCGGGCGGATCACCTGGATGCACGGGGACGCCACCGCGGTGCCCGCACTCGGCGCCGATCTCGCGGTGATGGCGGGCAACGTGGCACAGGTTTTCCTCACCGGCGACGACTGGTCGCGGACTCTCCTCGGCATCCATGCCGCGCTGCGACCCGGCGGCTGTCTCGTGTTCGAGACCAGGCGCCCGGAACGAAGGGCCTGGGAGGACTGGGCCGCCGACACCGGCCGGACCGTCGACGTGCCGGGGGTCGGCACGGTGGAGCAGCACATGGAGGCCATCGAGGTGAAGCTCCCGTTCGTCTCCTTCCGCTTCACCTACCGGTTCCTCGCCGACGGCGCGATCCTCACCTCGGACTCGACGCTCCGGTTCCGCGACCGCGACGAGGTGGCGGAGAGCCTGGTCGCCTGCGGTTTCCGCGTGCTGGACGTGCGGGAGGCCCCTGACCGGCCAGGACGCGAGTTCGTGTTCGTCGCGGAGCGCGTGGCGGCCTGACAGTTGCCAATTGGTCCGTACCACTTGACGGGACGTGGTCTAGACCACATAGTGGACAGTGGATCTCCGTTCATGCGCTGGACCCCCTGCATCCACGAGGAGAACGATGTCCCGCAAACGATGGCGTCTGCCCGCCCTACTGGCCCTGGTGGCCACCACGCTCGGCCTGGTGGCCGCCCCCGCACAAGGTTCCGAGGAATCCACGCCCGCCGCGTCGGTGGCGGCGGGAGGGGTCAACCTCGGTTACTTCGTGCAGTGGGGCGTCTACCAGCGCAACTACCACGTCAAGAACATCGAGACCTCGGGCTCGGCGGACAAGCTGACCCACATCAACTACGCGTTCGGTAACGTCACGAACGGCCAGTGCGCCATCGGTGACGCGTACGCCGACTACGACAAGTTCTACGACGCGGCGTCCAGTGTGGACGGTACGTCCGACACCTGGGACGCGGGCGCGCTGCGCGGCAACTTCAACCAGCTGCGCAAGCTGAAGGCCATGCACCCCGGGCTGAAGGTGCTGTGGTCGTTCGGCGGCTGGTCCTGGTCGGGGGGCTTCGGCCAGGCCGCGCAGAACCCGGCCGCGTTCGCGGAGTCGTGCTACAACCTCGTCGAGGACCCGCGCTGGGCCGACGTGTTCGACGGCATCGACATCGACTGGGAGTACCCGAACGCCTGTGGTCTGCAGTGCGACACCAGTGGGTTCGCGTCCTTCAAGAACGTGATGGGCGCGATGCGGGCCAAGTTCGGCTCCGGCAACCTGGT
This sequence comes from Actinophytocola sp., assembly GCF_049647105.1. Classification (GTDB taxonomy): domain Bacteria; phylum Actinomycetota; class Actinomycetes; order Mycobacteriales; family Pseudonocardiaceae; genus Actinophytocola. The sequence goes on along the minus strand of NZ_JBARWZ010000175.1, from coordinate 5,251 downwards.
CACGGCCGCGATCACGGCCGACGGCTCGGACGGCGGCAAGATCGACGCGGCCGACTACGGCGGCGCCGCGGCGCACGTCGACTGGTACAACGTCATGACCTACGACTACTTCGGCGCGTTCGACGCGGACGGTCCCACGGCCCCGCACTCGCCGCTGACCAGCTACGACGGCATCCCGGCGGCGGGCTTCAACTCCGACGCGGCGATTCAGAAACTCAAGAGCAAGGGTGTTCCGTCCTCGAAGCTGTTGCTGGGCATCGGGTTCTACGGCCGCGGTTGGACCGGGGTCACCCAGAGCGCGCCGGGTGGCGCGGCGACCGGACCGGCGCAGGGCTCGTACGAGCCGGGCATCGAGGACTACAAGGTGCTCAAGAACAGTTGCCCCGCAACGGGATCCGTGGCGGGCACGGCGTACGCGTTCTGCAACGGGCAGTGGTGGAGCTACGACACCCCGGCCACGATCGGCGGCAAGATGGACTACGCCGCCCAGCAGGGCCTCGGCGGCGCGTTCTTCTGGGAGCTCTCCGGCGACACCGGCAACGGTGAGCTGATCTCCGCGATGGCGGGCTGACGCCTCACGCACTGAAGGGCACCCTCGGGACGGTCAACGTCCTGAGGGTGCCCTTCATGGCATCCGGGGGTCGCGGATGTCGCGGTAGCTCTCGGCGAGCGGGTTGCGGCCGGAGCGCACCACAAGGGCGGCGAGCAGGCCGACGACACCGCCGATCATCAGCGCGAGCAGTTGCAGGACAAGACCGACGATGAAAGCGGCGACGGCGAGGACGCCGACGACCCACCGGATAGCCATGTCACTCCCAGACACCAGAAATGTGGGCGCGAAAGCGCGCAGTACTTGGCTTTTCGGCGTCGCCCGCGAAAGTGTTACCGAGAGTGCCGGCTTTCACTTTCCGTGATCAAGTGGTGTCGTCCGGTGGGAGTGACCGGCCCGCTCAGCCCTGCGGGAATCCGCGCAGGTAGCCGCCCATCGTGCGGAAGTACTCCGTGGCCGCGAGTTCCGTGCCGTCTTCGAGGCGGAGGGTGCGCAGCACGAGCCCGTGGTTACGGCCGTAGCGCGCGTCGGCGCCCGCGACGATCACCACGCCGTCGCCTTCCTTGATGAAGATCCGGCCCGGGGTGCCGCCGTACCGGCCGGTCGACACCGCGGCCGACAGGACCCTCAGCCGGGTCGAACCGTGGTAGGTGAAGGCGTTCGGGTACGGGTCGGACTGCGCACGCACGAACCGCTCCAGCTCCTCCGCCGTCCACGTCCAGTCGATACGACTGTCCTCAATGGACCGCTTGTGGAAGAAGGATGCCTTCGACGGGTCCTGCTTCGTGAAGTCCGTGTCGCCGCGAGCGATGCGGGCCAGGCCGTCCACCACGATCGGCGCGATCAGGTCCACCGTCTTGTGGAACAGGTCGGTCGCGGTGTCCGAAGGGCCGACCGGCACCGACCGCTGCAGCACGATGTCGCCCGCGTCGAGGTCGTCGTTCATCATGTGCGCGGTCACGCCGACCTCGGACTCGCCGTTGATGAGTGCCCAGATCACCGGCGCGAAACCCGCGTACGCGGGCAGGAGCGAGTCGTGCACGTTGAGCGTCCCGCGCGGGGGTGCGTTGAAGATGTGCGGCGGGAGCCACGTGCGCCAGTTGTTCGCGACGATGATGTCCGGCTCGGTCTCCTTCAACGCACGCACGACCTCCTCGTCCGGCCGGTTGCGCATCACGACCGGAACGTCGTGCGCCGCGGCGAGGTCGGCGACCGAGTCGCTCCAGATCGACTCGTACGCATGGTCACTCGCCGGGTGCGTCACGGCCAGCACCACCTCGTGCTCGGACCCGAGCAGCGCCTCCAGGGTGCGGTGTCCCCAGGTCTGGTAACCGAACAGCGCCACGCGCATGACTACTCCCCGTCCTTGGTGATATCCGTCTAGTTAAGCGAGGCTATCTTTAGCCGGTCGCGTTAGGTTAGCCTTACCTTCAAGTCGAGGAGAGGACGGTAATGCCAGAGGAACTCGCCGAGCAGCCCGACTTCTACGACGTGGTCGGCATCGGCTTCGGTCCCGCCAACCTCGCCCTCGCGATCGCGGCGACCGAACACAACGCCCGGCATGACGCCCACCCCGTGCGGAGCCTGTTCCTCGAGCGGCAACCCCGCTTCGGCTGGCACCGCGGCATGCTCATCGACGACGCCACGATGCAGGTCTCGTTCCTCAAGGACCTCGTCACGCTGCGGAACCCGACCAGCGACTTCAGCTTCCTCTCCTACCTGCACAGCGAGGACCGGCTCGTCGACTTCATCAACCAGAAGTCGTTGTTCCCGCTGCGCATCGAGTTCCACGACTACCTGGCATGGGCGGCGGCCCGCTTCGCCGACGAGGTGCGCTACGGCCACGAGGTCGTCGAGGTCACCCCGGTGTCCGACGGCGGCACGGTCGAGTTGCTCGACATCACCGCCCGGCGCGCCGACGGCACCACGACCACGATCCGCGCCCGCAACCTCGTGTTCGGCATGGGCCTCACCCCGTACCTGCCCGACGGCGTGACGATGTCGGAACGCGTGTGGCACAACAGGGATCTGCTCGACCGCGTCGAGCTGCTGCGGCGCTCCACCGCGTACCCGGCGCCGGTCCGGTTCGCGGTGGTCGGCGCGGGCCAGAGCGCGGCCGAGGTCACCAAGTACCTGCACGACACCTTCCCGCAGGCCGAGGTGTGCGGAGTGTTCTCCCGCTACGGCTACAGCCCGTCGGATGACAGCCCGTTCGCCAACCGCGTGTTCGACCCGGCCGCCGTCGACCACTTCTACGAGGCGTCGCCAGAGGTCAAGCAGCTGATCATGGACTACCACGCCAACACGAACTACTCGGTCGTCGACACCGACCTGATCGAGGAGCTGTACCGGCGGACCTACCAGGAGAAGGTGCTCGGCACACAGCGGCTGCGGCTGTTCAACGTGTCCAGGGTGGCGGAGACGGTCGAGACCGGCGATGGCGTGCGCGCCACGGTCGAGTCGCTGACCACGCATGAGAAGACCGTGCTGGACTGCGACGTCATCGTGTACGCCACCGGCTACCGGCCCAACGACCCGCTCGGGCTGCTCGGCGATCTCTCCGCGCTCTGCCACCGCGACGACGCGGGCCGTCCCGACGTCGCCCGCGACTACCGCGTGCACACCGACGACGAGCTGCGGGCCGGGCTCTACCTGCAGGGCAGCACCGAGCACACACACGGCATCTCGTCGTCGCTGCTGTCGGCCACCGCGGTGCGGGCGGGCCAGATCCTCGACTCGATCCTCACGCAGATCCCGGCGCAGCTGGTCAGTGCCCGATGACGACCACCGAGGCGGCGGTCCAGCCGTACACGCTGTTCCGCGTCGAGGTCGTCCGATCCGAGCGGATCAGCCCGCGAATGCTGCGGGTCACGTTCGGCGGCCCCGACCTGGCCCGGTGCGCCAGCGCGGGCCACGACCAGCGGATCAAGCTGTTCTTCCCGCTCGACGGCCAGACCGAACCCATCGTGCCGGCGGGCCCGGGCTGGTTCGGTGAGTTCCGCGCGATGCCCGACGACCTCCGGCCGCCGATCCGCACGTTCACGATCAGCGGGTTCCGCACCGGGCAGCGCGAGCTGGACGTGGACTTCGTCCTGCACGGCGACCTCGGACCCGCGTCGCGCTGGGCGGGCGGCGCCAAGCCGGGTGACCGGATCGCGATCCTCGCGCCGGACGCGCGGCACACGCCGATCACGGGCTACGAGTACAAGCCCGGCGCCGACACCGACTGGACGCTGCTGGCGGGTGACGAGACGGCGCTGCCCGCGATCGCCGGGATCCTGTCCGCCATGCCGGACGACCGGCACGCGATGGTGTTCCTGGAGGTCTCCTCGCCGCGCGAGATGCGGCCGCTGGACTGCGCGGCCAGGGTGCACGTGACGTGGCTGTCGCGGGGCGGCGCGCCGGCTGGCGGCGGTGCGCTGCTGGACGCGATCACGCGGACGGAGTTCCCCTCGGGCCGCCCGTACGCGTGGGTGGCGGGCGAGTCGGGCGCCGTGGTGGCGCTGCGGCGGCACCTCGTGCGGGAGCGCGGGCTCGACAAGAAGGACGTGTACTTCTCGGGTTACTGGCTCCTCGGCGGTGCGATCGAGTAGGCATGTGGAGTGCATGACTACTCCACACAGTTCCCGACACTGCGGTTCGCCGATCTCGGCGACGGCGTGCTCGAGGTCTCCATGTCCGCGCCCGGCAGGCTCAACGCCGTCGGCCACGAGGGCCACCGCGAGCTGGCCGAGGTCTGGCAGGCCATCGACCGCGACCATGACGTGCGCGTCGCGATCATCCGCGGCGAGGGCGGGGTGTTCTCCTCCGGCGGCGACCTCGACCTGGTCAGCGACATGGCGAACGACTTCGAAGTCCGCATCCGCGTGCTGCGCGAGGCCCGCGACCTCGTCTACAACGTGATCAACTGCTCGAAGCCGATCGTGTCCGCCATCGAGGGTCCGGCGGTCGGCGCCGGTCTCGTGGTCGGCCTGCTGGCGGACGTGTCGATCGCGGCGCCCGACGCGCGGATCATGGACGGGCACACCCGGCTCGGCGTCGCGGCCGGTGACCACGCGGCGATCGTGTGGCCGCTGCTGTGCGGCATGGCGAAGGCCAAGTACCACCTCCTGACCTGCGAACCGGTGTCCGGCGAGGAGGCGGAGCGGATCGGGCTGGTGTCGCTGTGCGTGCCGCAGGACGAGCTGCACGACCGCGCCCGCAAGGTGGCCACGCGGCTGGCGCACGGATCCCAGTCGGCGATCCGGTGGACGAAGTACGCGCTGAACAACTGGCTGCGGCAGGCGGGCCCCATCTTCGACACGTCGCTCGGCCTGGAGTTCATGGGCTTCGCGGGCCCGGACGTCCACGAGGGCGTCGACGCCATCCGCAACAAGCGACGCGCGAACTTCACCGGCCCCGCCTCGGAGTAACCCCCCAACCAAACCCAGACCCCGCGAGTCCACAGTTCAGACCCCGCGAGTCTTCGGTTCGGAACCCGCGAGTCCACGGTTCAGAACCCGCGAGTCTTCGGTTCGGGACCGCTGAGTTTGCCGTTCGGGACTCCTGACGGCTGGCGTCTATCGGTGTCTGAGGTGAACCGTCAACTCGCGGGTTCCGAAGCCCCAACTCGCAGGTCCCCAACCGTGGACTCGCGGGTCCCCAAACCCCAACTCGCAGGTCCCCAACCGTGGACTCGCGGGTCCCCAAACCCCAACTCGC